>CAZYDF010000188.1:0-1995 GCA_964645855.1 uncultured Occallatibacter sp. | reverse complement strand
GGCGAGATTGCATTCGTTCCCCTTCCCGTAATGACCGTCTCAAGGAATTTGAACATACCGGGCAGGAAGCATTGCGAAGCTGGGCAATCGCATGAATGAATTTGTTGATGGATTTGATTCTGGTTTTCTCGCGCCGGAGGCGCAGAGGCTGCTAGCTCCGCGCTTTAGCGTGGGGAATCGGGGCCCAAAAACCATCTCGGAGCCCCGGAGGGGCGGCGCAGGGCAGTGAAATCTCGGTCGGATGGTGATTCATGCGATCGCCCTGCGTTGCGAGGCTGGCTGGAACCAAGCCGCCGCGCGGTGCGTATGAAGGAACAGCGGTTGACGGATGGCGGCTGCCGCAGTCTCAGATTTCAGGGTCTAGTTCATCGATTGATTCGCGCAACGCGTCCGGGTGCGCAACGCGTCCGGGTGAAAGACAGTTGCGATTTTCATTTCGCTTTTTTCCTTAGGAGGGTCCGGTGGTTGCATCGCGCAGGAGCAAACGATTCTGGATAGTTCTGATTGCCGGCGTGGTGCTGGTGGTGGTTCTGTTGGGCGTGGGGCTGACGCGGCTGGCGCGGGGTTCGTCGATCGACCCCAACAAGCTGGCCAAGGTGACGCGCGGCGATGTGGCGCGATCCGTGATCGCCACGGGAAAGATTCAGCCGATCACCAAGGTCGAGGTCAAGTCAAAAGCGTCCGGCATTGTGGAAAAGCTGTTCGTGGACATCAACAACCAGGTACACAAGGGCCAGCAACTGGCGCAGCTCGATCAGCAGGAAATCACGGCTGAAGTTGAGGCGCAGCGGGCACAACTGGCCGCTGCGGAAGCCAACGTCTCCACCTACCAGGCCAATATCGAACAGGACAAGGTGAACGCCGCTGCTCCCGACCTGCCCATGTACAAGGCCACCCTGGACCGCAACCTGGAGATGCAAAAGCTGGGCATTGTGAGCCGGCAGGCGCTGGACGACGCCAACAAGGACTACCTGGCCGCGCTGACCAGGCGGGATTCGTCCAAGGCCCAAATCGGCGTGGACACGGCCAAGTTGAAGCAGGCGCGGGCGCAGGTGATGCAGAACCAGGCCAGCTTGAAGCAGCTTGAAGAGCAGTTGAGTTACACCACCATCGTGGCGCCCATGGATGGGGTAATCCTGTCGCGCGACGTGGAGACTGGCGACGCGGTCAGTTCGATCCTGGTGCTGGGCTCGACGGCCACGCTGGTGATGACCGAAGGCGACATCAACGAAGTGTACGTGCAGGGCAAAGTGGACGAGGCGGACATTGCGCACGTCTACATGAGCCAGCCGGCGCGCATCAAGGTGGAAAGTTTCCGCGACCGCGTCTTCCAGGGCAAGGTAACCAAGATCGCGCCTCTGGGCGTGGAAAAGGACAATGTGACGACCTTCGAGGTACGGGTCTCGATCGACAACCCCGGCGGCGAGTTGAAGGCCAACATGACGGCCAACGCCGAAATCCTGCTGGACGAGCACAAGGGCGTGCTGACGGTGCCCGAGAACGCGGTGATGTACGACAACCAGAAGAGGGCGTCGGTCGAGGTTCCGGACAAGAAACAGAAGGAAGGAAAGCGCAAGATTCCCATTACGGTTGGTTTGTCGAACGGCTCGGTCACCGAGGTTCTCAGCGGGCTGAAAGAAGGCGACCAGGTGGTGTTGCAGCAGTAAAGCAGGGAACAGGGATCAGGGAACAGGGATCAGGAAAGCACGATGCGGCTGCGAACGGCCCTGAGAGCTTCGGTTGATTCCATGGTTTCTCTTCTCTACTTTCGCCCTCTTCATCGGCGGACGCCACTGTTCAAAACCGGACACAGGCAAGACAGAAGGAATGCAGCAGACGATGGTCAATTGGCGAAGTTCACGGGGATTGGCGGAGTCCGGGTTTTGGCAGCAGAAATGCAGTTGGCAAGGCGGCTGTTCCCTGTTCCCTGTTCCCTGTTCTCTGATCTCTATCACTACGAAATGAGGCGCATGATGAAGCATTTTCTTGTAGCAG
>CAZYDF010000187.1:0-3654 GCA_964645855.1 uncultured Occallatibacter sp. | reverse complement strand
CGAATACCCGCTCCTCGCCGCTCCCGCCCTCGCCGAGCGCCTCCGCCACGTCGCCAGCCTCTTCCCCGCCAATGCAAACTACGAGTTCCAGATCCTCTATCGCCGCAAAGGGTAACTACGCGGGATAACTCGATCCAGAGGGTTCAGAGGCGATAGGCCACTGAACCCTTCTGATCTTCAGGACCCAACATGCGACCAATCTCTTGTTTTCTGGCCATCTTTTTCTGCGCTCTTTTTGCAGGCGCGCAAGCCCATCTTCCCCTCACCGAAAAAATCGAGTGGACCTGGACCGATCGCCCGGAAACCGTAACGCCCGCTCTGCCCAACGTGCTTTTGGTGGGCGACTCCATCACTCGCGGCTATTACCCTGCAGTCGCCAAGCAGTTGAGCGGCGTGGCGAACGTGTATCTTTTCGCGACCTCCGCCAGCAGCGGCGATGCGCGTCTGCCGCGCCAACTGCACGACTACTTCAGCATGATGGGTGTTTCCTTCGCGGTGATTCACTTCAACAACGGCATGCACGGCTGGGGTTACACGGAGCAGCAGTATGCTGCAGGCCTCCCGCAGATGATCGCCGCGCTGCGTGCCGATCAGCCGCACGCGGCGCTGGTGTGGGCAACCCTCACGCCGGTGCTGCACGATTCCACCAAGGGCGAGTCGACCAACGCGCGCATCGATGAGCGCAACCGCCTGGCGACGGCTTGCATGGGCAGTCAAGAGATTCCCGTGGACGATCAACACGCGCTGATGCTCACGCACCAATCCCTGCACGCCGACGATGTGCACTTCAATGAAGAGGGAAGCGGCATTCAGGCCGTGCAGGTAGCCGCATCGATTCGTCCCTCGCTACCCAGACCGTAGGCGCGGCCGGTACTTATCAGAACCCAGGTCCCTGGAGAGGAACCTGGGTTCTGATCGTCATGAGCTGTCTTCTGT
The DNA here is from genome assembly GCA_964645855.1 of uncultured Occallatibacter sp. GTDB lineage: Bacteria > Acidobacteriota > Terriglobia > Terriglobales > Acidobacteriaceae > Telmatobacter. The sequence continues at coordinate 2,718 of CAZYDF010000187.1, read as the reverse complement.
GATTGCCCCGGTCCGATTGGATTGATACGGAGCAGAGCAAGAGCAACTGCGGATCCTTCGCTTCGCTCAGGAAGGCAGCTCTCGGGGGATGCAATGGTCTGGCACAGGATCAATAGCTATGAGCGGAAGACTGCCCCCTGTTCCCTGTTCCCTGTTCCCTGAAAAAATCTACCGGCTGAAGATCACATACTTCCGTCCAGCGTAGAGCCGAAAACCGCCGGCCGGGTCCGCGACCACCTGCAAGGGCATGGGCCGCTTGAGTCCCTCGTCGTTGGCGGAGTTTACCGTCAGCACGTCATGGGCGCCCACATCGGTGATCACAAACTTGTCGCCGCTGATGAAGCCAAGGCCATAGATACCCGCTGGCAGATTTTGCCCGCCGATCTTGATGGGAACTTCGGTGATGAAGTAGCCCTGGTACTTGGTCGAGACATCGCTCGAGTAACCGCTGGTGTCCACCATGGTGGCCAGCAGGTAAGAGCCGTCGGCAAACTTGACGCCGCCCGAGTTGCGCAACTGTGTGGGCGCCGACTGCCCCTTGTAATACACGCTGGCCGGAAGCATCTTATGCGTATCCGCAGGCTTCAGAACCGTGTCGCCGCCCTGGGCCTTCATTGCGCCCGGCATCATCATCGCCACAGCCAGCATCCCGGCCGCCGCCCATTTACTCATAGATTGCAAACGCATCGGATAACCTCCATTTTCTACTGCGTACCGGAGTATACCGTACCTTCCGCCGTCTTTGCCCGTGGAAACCGCGCGGAACCCCATGAAAACACACGGCAGTTACAATCCAGCTTCCCGTGAAACCGCTTCCCTCACCGGGGCGCGCAGTGCGACAATCGTCGCGACGGGGCGGCCCCACGATTCACGACCGCCCTGCCCGGAGGAGAATCATCGTCATGAAACGTCTTTTGGTCACAGCGGGCCTTCTGCTCGTCGCCGCCACGCTTTCCGCCCAGCAGAAGGCGCCGGCCAGCCCGGCCGCCACCGAATCGGCCACCCTCGGCGGCAAAGCCGTCACCATCACCTATGCGTCCCCTGGCGTCAAGGGACGCGCCGGCCACATCTTCACCAAGGACGGCCTCATCAGCCACGACCCCCACTACCCGGTTTGGCGTGCGGGCGCCAATTCCGCCACCAAACTCCACACAGAAGCAGACCTGACCATCGGCGATCTGGCCGTACCGGCGGGCGACTACACTCTGTTCGTCGACATCTCGGACCCCGATAACTGGACCCTGATCGTCAACAAGCAGGTCGGCCAGTGGGGCCTGAGCTATGACAAGTCGAAGGACCTGGGCCGGGTGCCGATGAAGATGGAAAAGCCTCCCGCCCTGGTTGAAAACCTGAAATACAGCATCAAGGCATCCGGCAACACAGGCACCCTCTCCCTGCTCTGGGAAAATCTCTGCGGATCCGTTCAGATCGCGGCGAAATAGCGTCCTCCACCCCGACAGGGCGGTTTTTTTAGAGATAATAGCCGCCCTGCCGATACAATAGAGGCAGAGATCAATTCCTCGCGGAGGGGTCGAGAGCCTTGCCCTTATATGCATATCGTTGTACAGACTGCGGTTACCGGTTTGAGATCGTTCAACATTTTAGTGATGAGCTGAAACAGGAATGCCCCAAATGCCACGGTGTTCTGGAGCGGCCGCTGACCGCCCCTGCCTTCAAGTTCAAAGGCTCCGGCTTTTATCAGACGGATTACGCCGGCACAAGCAATGTGCCCGCGCCCGAGTCCGCTCCGGCCGAAACCAAGCCCCCGTGCGGCGGAAATTGCGGCGCTGCGTGCCCAATGGCTGCGGCGGCCTCCGCTACTCCGGCCAGCTAAGAGACCTGGAATCGGTGGGTTAGGTAGTTTTTCCCGGCGCATTGCGCGCGGACCTCAGCGGGTACCTCTGCATCTTTTTTGTCGTACCCGCATCTTTTGGATGGAACCGTTTTCTGTTGGCGGTTTCGCCAACTTTCCTTGCGCCACGTTACCTTATAGGTACTAGTCGCCCGGGATTGTTGGCGAAACGCAAACCTTAATACGGCCAGAAATCAGAGGTCTTCCCCATGCTTTCCATTCGGCGTTCGAGTGAGCGCGGCCACGCCAACCATGGCTGGCTCGACACCTTCCACACTTTCAGCTTCAACACCTACTACGACCCCAAATTCATGGGTTTCCGCAGCCTGCGCGTCATCAACGAGGACCGCGTCGCCGCCGGCCAGGGCTTTGGCACGCATCCCCATCAGGACATGGAGATCGTGACCTACGTGCTGGAAGGCGTGCTGGCCCACAAGGACTCGATCGGACCCGGCGGCCAGATCCGCCCCGGCGAGTTGCAGCATATGTCGGCCGGCACCGGCATTCGCCACTCGGAGTTCAACGGCTCCCAGACCGCTCCCGTACACCTGCTGCAAATCTGGGTTGAACCCGCCAAGGAAGGGATTCCCCCCAGCTATAGCCAGCAGTTCTTCCCCATCGCCACGGAAACGAACCGGCTGCACCTGCTGGCCTCGCCCGATGGCAGACAGGGTAGCCTCACCTGGGTCACGGACGCTGACCTCTTCGCTTCCCGGCTCACCCCCGGTGCGTTGGTGGAGTTCGCCTTCGACACCCGCAAATACGGCTGGGTGCAGGTGGCTCGCGGCTCCGCCACCGTCAATGGCCTGGCGCTGGGCCAGGGCGATGGCCTGGCCCTCAGCAACGAAGCCCTTGCCTCCGTGACT
>CAZYDF010000186.1:0-3780 GCA_964645855.1 uncultured Occallatibacter sp. | reverse complement strand
GCCGAAACGTGAATCCATCCTCACGCCTCTGAACGAAACATACAAGGGACGACGCAAGATGCAGCACAAGCCCAGCCCCAAGGACGCGAAGCGGATGGCTGCATGCAATGCGTCCCGTAGGGTTGGCACATATCAGCAAAGTTCTAAACTCGAAGAAACGCGAAGCGGTCTGCCGCACCGCAGGTGCCCCGTAGGGACAGCACAAAGACACCGGCCAGAAGTTGATTTTTGACGGAGCGAACGGTGCCCTAGGCGCGAAGCGCATCTGCGGGTGGGATCAAAAGACTCCCTTTCAACCAAAAACTCCGTTACACCGCCACCCGATCCACACGCATTCCAATCCGCGTGAAGACCTCCCAGGGAATGGTACCGGTCGCGTCGGCATGGTCCTGCGCCGTGATGCGCTCGTTGCCTTGCGCGCCCAGGATCACCACCTCATCGCCTGCCTCAACTCCGTCAATCTCGGAAATGTCGACCACGGTGTGATCCATGCTGACGCGCCCAATCAGTGGCGCGCGCTGGCCCCGCACCAGCAGGCTGAAGCGATTGCCCAGCATGCGGTCCAGGCCATCGGCGTACCCGGCTGCCACCAGCGCCACGCGCATCGGCTCCACAGCTACAAAGGTGCCGTTATAGCCCACCACCGCGCCGGCCGGAATTCTACGCACGCTGATCACGCGCGACTTCCACGCCATCACCGGCCGCAGATGCTGGCGAGCCCGGACCAGCGTGTCTGGCTCCTCGCCTTCAAAGGGGGGATCGAAGCGCGGCGTAGCACCGTAGAGCGCCAGGCCAGGGCGCAGCAGCAGCTTCATACCGTGCTGGGCGGCGCACTCCGCCAGCAGCGCGGCGTTGCCGGCCACCAGCGCGGCACTGCTGCCCACGCTCAGCCAATCCGGCAACAGCCCGGCAGCGGTCACGCGGCTCAGCGCGATGTTCAATCGTTCCAACTGCGTCGCCGTCACCTGGCCATCGGCCTCATCGGCGGCAAACAGATGCGTCATCACGCCATCCAAGCACAGCGGCGAGGCAGGCGCAAAACGCGCCAGCACCGGAGCCAGCTCTTCGGGAGCCACCCCTTGGCGGCTCATCCCGGTGTCAATCTCAAGATGAACGGGGATCGATCCACGCGCGCACCCTGCGGCATGAGCAGCCTGTTCCAGCTCGTCCAGCTGCGCTTGCTCCCATGCCACTGCGGTGATGCCATGCTCCACCACAGCCTGACCCTGGCCAGCGAAGGCGCTGCCAATAGCCAGAATGCACGGCTCCGGGCACAGCGCGCGCGTCTCCACCGCCTCTTCCACACTGGTAACGCCCAGCCACGTTGCCCCCGCGCGCACCGCCGCCGGAGCGCACAGCGCCAGCGAGTGGCCGTAGGCATTGGCCTTCACAATGGCCAGCAGCTCCGCATGGGGCGCGGCCAGCGCCGCCAGCAGACGGAAATTATTCTCCAAAGCCTGGGTATCGATCTCAAGCCAGCAAGGCCGTTTTTGCATGGGAATGTTCACACCCCTAGTTTAGCGCCGGGCAACTCCAGCTTCATCCCACCAGTGCATACGCCACAACTGTCTCCCGCTCGTCCGCGAGTTCGGCCACCAACTCCGCCTCCAGATCATGCGGAACCCGCATCTCGCAGGTCACTACCTCAGCCGTGGGCGCGCCCTGAAAGCAGAGCTCGCAGTGGCCAATGCCGCCGCCTTCGTTCCGCACCGGAGGGCCAAAGACGCGACAGGTCATGGGACGTCCCGCGTACACGCCACAGCTTCCCGTCACCGGGTCCAGCGCCGGACAGGGGGCGTCGTTGGCAAACTCCTCAAAGCGTTCCTGCTCATCCTCGCTGCTGCCTAGAACACCGGTCACAGCGTCGCCCGGAAACTCAGTGGCATTGTCCGCGATCCACGCCCGGGCGCGCTTCTCGATCTCCACCGCCGCTTCCTTGTCCGCTGCACGCAGTGCCTGCATTGCAGAACGTAGCCGGCCAGCATCCAGCGCGTTGATGGCAAAGGCTCCGTGGCAGCACTGCGTGCAACCGGGACGGCAGGCCAGCCACGCTCCTGCACGCGCGGCCGCATCGGCCAGAGCCGCATCCATGATTTGCACCAGTTGGGCGTCGCCTGTAGGCTGCATAGCTTGAAGCATAGCGGAAACCCTTTGCCCGCAGATCGGGATTGCGCGCCCGCACCTTTCCAGCTACTCTGCCCCTGGAGGCTTCCCCAGATGTCTCATACCCACAGTTCAGTGATTGCAGGGCATCGTTACCGCGATGCACACGCCGCCATTGATTGGCTCGTCAAAGTCTTCGGCTTTCACAAGCAAGCCATCTACGAAGGGCCGGACGGCCAGGTAATGCACGCGCAACTTACGCTCGGGGGTGGCATGGTGATGCTGGGCTCGGCGCGCGACGACGAGTATAGCAAGCGCTTCCGAACGCCCGCCGAACTGGGCGGAATGGAGACGCGCAGCCAGTACATTGTGGTGGCTGACGCAGAGGTTGCCTACGCGCGCGCTCTTGACGCCGGAGCTGAAGTTATCCAGCCCCTCACGAAGAGAGACTACGGCGGCACCGACTTCACCGTGCGCGATCCCGAAGGCTACACCTGGAGCGCCGGCACCTACGATCCGTGGGCCTCGGCGAGTTAGAGCAACTCCAAAACCCCAGCAAAAACGCTGGCATTCCCGCATCACTCCGATTACCTTGATGTGGGGGTTTCCATGCTCTTTTCCCGGCTGCGCTTCGTCTTTCTGATCGGTCTCCTCGCCCTTTCCTGCCGTGCCCAGAGCGGCGCGCCCCGGCAGGTTGTGCCCGGCGTGTGGTTCCTGCTGGGCGACTCGTCCAAGGGCTACAGCAACAACGTCGTCCTGGAGATGAAGGACTACCTCATCGTGGTCGATGCCAACTACCCCGGCCGCGCCCAGGAGCTGCTGGCCATCGTAAAGACCCTCTCGCCCAAGCCGGTGCGCTACGTCTTCCTCACCCACCACCACGGCGATCATGCTTACGGCAGCTCGGTCTGGACCAAGGCAGGTGCAATCACCCTGGCCCACACCGATGTGCTGGAGGAGATAAACCGCTTTGAGCCGGCCCGCTGGCAGCAGGCAATGACGGTGCGCGAGGACGTGCGCGCGCTGGGCGAGACTGATCTCGAGCGGCCCAAACAAACCTACTCCGGCGAGCGCTTGGTGCTGGAGGATTCGACCCGCCGCGTGGAGTTTTTACACTTTGGCTGGGGCCACACCAAAGGCGACAGCTACGTGTGGCTGCCCAAGGAGCGAATCCTGTGCACCGGCGACGCCGCCGTCAACGGCCCCCGCAACAACCTGAAGGATTCGTCGCTGGCCAACTGGCCGCGCATTCTTGAAAAGGTAGAAGCTCTCAAGCCCGCCTACGTCCTGCCCGGCCATGGGGAGATGGGCGGCGGAGAGATCCTCTCTGGCCAAAGAGCTTTTCTGCTGGATCTCTACAACGCAGTGGAAGAGCAGGTGAAGGCAGGCAGAGCCCTTGAACAGATCGAGGTGACGCTTCCCGAACGGGATGAAAACTGGGTTCCCCGCAACCTGAGTGCCGACATCGAAGCCGAATACCGCGAGATTACCCACCACCAGCCGGCGGGAGCCGTGGAGCATCGCTGGTGGTAAACGAGCCGTTAGCTTTCAGCTCTTACTGGTCCGGCCCTTTTGGGTGAGATTGTTCTTTCCCACCCTTGACCGCAAAAAACGCGGCAAGAATGGGGCACGGCGGATTCAAGCTCCAAGTGCAACATTTCCGAAACCGGAGATAGT
>CAZYDF010000185.1:0-4086 GCA_964645855.1 uncultured Occallatibacter sp. | reverse complement strand
CGGTGCGCAAGTTCATGGTGGGCTTTGAGATGCTGGCCATGCCCCAGCGCGACATTACACCCGAAGGCGCGGCGGAGCGCCTGCGCGCCTGCTCCGAGCAGCACTTCTGGCCGAGGAGCTAGCCGCGCCTGGTCTAAGAAGTTGATCTAAAAATGGGCTGTGATCCTGAGCGAAGTTGGGCACACTCTTGTGCCCAACGCAGTTGAAGGATCTGCCTTTGCCATAAACCTCCACGTGCGCCTCTATAATCGCTTCATGCCTGAAAATATTCATTTGCCTTCTTTGCAGGAAAAATTAGCGGAATCACGACTTTGGAGCGAAGTTGCGGAGGCTTTTTCCAAGGAAATTGCTCATCATCTTGCTTTGTATGGCGAGGATGCTTTGCGCATGGCGAAGGTTGGCTCCGGCCTGCGGGTCGCCGATATTGCCTGCGGTACTGGGACGCTTTCGCTGGCTGCCGCGCGGCTGGGAGCAACGGTCAAGGCGCTAGACTTTTCGCCAGAGATGATCGCGCAATTGCAAAATGCCGCACAACGCGAGGGCGTGAAGATTGACGCACAGGTAGGCAATGGCATGGCGTTGCCGCTGGGCGATGGCTCCTGCGACGCAGCCTTCTCAATGTTTGGGCTGATCTTCTTTCCCGATCGCGCCAAAGGTTTTTGCGAACTGCTGCGCATTCTGGCGCCGGGGGGCCGTGCGGTGGTGAGCAGTTGGCTCCCGGACGAGCGAGTTCCGTTGCGGGCGGATATGTTTCGGACGCTGGCTGCGCTGCTCCCAGAGTTATCGGTTGCTGGCCGGATACGGGCTTTGAGCGATGCGGAGGAGTTTCGCGCGGAGATGACGGCTGCGGGCTTCCGCGGTGTCGAAGTGGTCGAAGTGACTCATGTGCTTGAGTCGCCCTCCATCGAGAGTTATTGGGAGACCTTGGAACGCTGCACGCCGCCGGTGATCGCGATGCGTGAAGCGCTGGCCCCGGAGCGTTGGAACGAAGCGCGCCAAAAGCTGATGGAAGCGATGCAATCCCGTTGGGGAAACGGTTCGATAAGCATTCCCATGATTGCCAACTTGGGCATCGGTTGGGTTTGAACTCAGACAAAGCAAAGAGTAGACTGGCTCTGTCGCTTGGGGACCAGATGCCCAGGTCTGGATTTTCAGACCTGGGTTACTTTGAATCTCATCAAGCCTTCCCGTGAGGAACAATCGATGCGCATCGCACCATTACTGCTCGCCGCCCTCGTCTTTGCGCCTCTCGCGAGCGCCCAGAAAACAGCCGTTCTCGCATCTCAGTCTGCCACCGCCAGCGCGCCGGACCCGGCCATCGCTGCGGTCATCGCCGCCGTCTTGCCACAGGCTGCCAACTGGGGCGTGGTCAAGAGCCTGCCTTTTTCCGCCACGCTGACCACCACCCGCGAGCAAACCCTCTCCGACGGCACAGTCATCAAGAGCGTCGTCGCAGTGCAATTGGCGCGCGACTCCGATGGCCGGCTGCGTGCGGAAAGCGCGCTCAAGCCGGATGCGAGCGGCGCAGCGCGGGGCCGTGTGGTCACGCTCTGGAATCCCACGGACGGCAAGGCTATCACCTGGATCTCCGGCAATCCGACGGCTACATTCGCCTCGGTCACGCATCTGCCCGAGGCACAGCTCAACAGCCTGTTGAGCTCGCTTGCCGCCGCGCCCGCAACCTCAACGCGTGCGCCGCTGCAAAGCACACAGGCTGCGCCAAGCTCTAGCAACCTCCAAACCGAAAGCCTGCCGGAGCAATCCGTAGCCGGTGTTCAGGCCACTGGAACGCGCATCACGCAGGTGATTCCCGCTGGAAGCGTGGACAATGACCGCGACTTCACCGTTGTTTCGGAGACCTGGACCTCAGCCGATCTGAAGACCACCGTCCGCCAGGTAAGCAGCGATCCGCGCACCGGAACGGTGACCACTGAACTGAGCAACATCGACCGCTCTGAGCCTGATCCCGCGCTCTTCAAGGTGCCGGCTGACGTCCGCGCCACGGAACTGCCCGACCCTGCGACAGGCCACAAGCCGCAGTGATGGAACACATCAGAAGACCCAACGCGCCGTCAGCACCAGTCCGTGATTGAAGCTGTGGAAGCGACTGGTGGCGATCTGAATGCCCGCGCCGAAGGCCAGCCCCGCGCGCGCCTTGGGATCGCCGGGATGCAGCGCGCACTTGCCCACGATCACTCCAGGCGTTACAAACTCCTGCATCTTGCCGTCGTTCGTTCCGCCTTTGTAGAAGGTGGCGTTGCTTTCGATCTCCGGCCAAAACAGCTTGCCAATACGGTATTGCGCGACGGTATTCCAGGCTACCGGACGCCCCGAAGCAGTAATGGCTGGATTGTTGGTGGGCAACGTCGCCCCCAGCGACGATTGCACGTCCAGGCGCCCGAAGCCTTTGCCGCCGCCTACGCTGGGCGCAATGCTTGCGTCGGTCGAGCCGTTCTTGTAACTGCCCGTGGGGATTGTCGCCAGCACCCATGCGCTCAGCGTGTAACTGCCCTGCTGTGCATTGCCGCTCAGCAAGCGGTATTTTCCCAGGAAGGAAACGTCGCCCGCACCGTCCTTGGCCGTCGAGTTGTGCTCAATGTACGGCGGCAGGTTGACCGCGATCTCCGTCCGTGCCCAGGGAATGATGTTCACGCCCTTGCTGTTGTCAAAGTTCCAGGTAGTAGTTAGCGCGGGCGCAATCTGCCGCAACACGTCCGTGCGCGCCACCTGGATCAGCCCGGTGGTGGTGGTTACCAGTGGAACCGCCCAGGCAGGCTGCTTGCCTTGTGTGGCAGAAGCGCGCGCTTGCCATTGGTTAAAGAAGCCGTGAGTTGCGGCGCTCGCTGAACTGTCTTGCGCAATCATGTTTGCCGCAGTCAGCAGGAAGAACAGGGAAAGGGGAAGCTTTCTCATGTCGGTTCATTGAGCATGAAGGACAGAGTCGGCTCCCACAACTGCCTGAGGATGGAGATTTCTCTCCACCGAAAGACGGAGCAAGATCAGCTTTCAGCTATCAGCCGTCAGCTTTCAGTTTTTGGCTGAGAGCTGATAGCTGAAAGCTGATAGCTGACAACTGATAACTGACAACTGACAACTGCACTACACCCCAATCACGTCGCACAGTTCCTTGACCGTGGCAGCGCTCTTCAGCAGCGCAGTCTGCTCCTCTTCGGTAAGCCGCAGTTCGACGATCTGCTCCAGACCCGCCGCGCCCAGCTTGCAGAGCACGCCTGTGTAGTAGCCGCTGATGCCGTACTCGCCCTGCAAAAATGCCGCGCAGGGAAGAATCTTTTTCTTATCCTTGAGAATCGCCTCGGCCATCTCCACCGCCGCCGCTGCCGGCGCATAGTAGGCGCTGCCCGTCTTGAGCAGTTTGACGATCTCCGCGCCGCCGTCGCGCGTGCGCTGCACAATCGCGTCGATGCGCTCCTTGCTGAGCAGTTCGGTAATCGGAATCGACGCCACTGTGGTAAAGCGCACCAGCGGAACCATCGAGTCGCCATGCCCGCCCAGAACCAGACAACTCATATTCTCCACGCTCACATTCAGCTCTTCGGCAATGAAGCTCTTGAAGCGCCCCGAGTCCAGAATGCCGGCCATGCCGATCACCCGCTCGCGATTGAAGCCAGACAGCTTGTACGCCGCCTGCACCATCGCATCCAGCGGATTCGAAACCACAATCAAGATCGACTCCGGCGAGTACGCGACAACGTTCTTCACCACATCCGTCATGATTTTGAAGTTGGTGTGCAACAGGTCGTCGCGGCTCATCCCAGGCTTGCGTGGAATGCCGGCCGTAATGATGACAATGTCGCTGTTCGCGGTTTCGCCGTAGTCGTTGGTGCCTGTGATGCGCACATCCGACCGCTCAATCGGCAGCGCCTGCCGCAGATCAAGAGCCTTGCCCTGCGGCACGCCCTCCACCACGTCCACCAGCACCACATCGGCCAATTCCTTGGCCATGATCCAGTGCGCTGCCGTTGAGCCGACATTGCCGGCGCCGATAATACTGATCTTCTTGCGCATTACGTTCCTCCTTGGGAAAACAGGGAATAGGGAACAGGGATTAGGGAACAGAAAAAACCG
>CAZYDF010000184.1:0-4186 GCA_964645855.1 uncultured Occallatibacter sp. | reverse complement strand
GACGGCATCGTGGGCAAAGTGCGCGAGGTCTTTCCGCATTCCGCGCAGGTGCTGGCCATCAATGACCAGACCAGCGGCGCGGGCGTGATTCTGGAGACCACGCGGATTCGCGGCATTCTGCGCGGGAACGCCGCCGGCCGGCCGCAGATTGTGGGCATCCTGCCCGACCAGCGCATCCAGCCAGGTGAAAGGGTCATCACCGCCGGAGGCGACCAGATCTTCCCCCGCGGGTTGCCGGTGGGCGTAGTACTCGGTGTGGCGCCGGACCCGGACCGCGACTCTTTCATCGACGTGATCGTGAAGCCGGCTGCCCATCTTGACCGACTGGACGAGGTGCTAGTGATTACCTCCACGGAGCCCCGCTTCCCGGCTGACCAGCAGCAGGACATGGCCACCAGCGAGGCGCTGAAAGGCGCGGAGGCGGATGCTATCAAAGAGCAGCAAAAGGCATCCGAGATCATGGCGGAACGGCTGCCGGGGCTCACTGAACCCCATCCGCCGTCAACGACTCCGGCCTCCGGGCAGGCGCCCGGCAAGGCCCAGCCAGGGCGAGATCAGGCCGCGCCCGCAGCCGAACCTCAGGTTCCCAAGCTGCTGCACCCGCAGCATCCTGACCGCTTTACGCCGGGAGCAACGTCTCTGCCATCGCAGAACGAGAAGGCTCAAACACCGGCCAGCATAAAAACCAAGCCTGCACCAAAATCGGTAGCGAAGCCCGGTCCGCCGGCCAGCCCTTCGCCAGCTCATTCAGGGGGGAATCCACAGCCATGAACATTCTTGGCACAGATTACCGCCGCGATTTGGGGATTCGCCACTACCCGCTGCTGATCTATGCTCTGACGCCGCTGGCGGCGCTGGTGCTGCAAGCGCTGCTGCCGCACTTGCTGCGCGGATATGCCTGGTTCGACCTGCCGCTGGTGGTTACGGTCTACTTTGCCCTGGTCCGGCGCGACCCCATCCAGGGAACGCTGATGGGCGCGGGGCTGGGCATCTTTGAAGATGCCCTCACCCACCACGCCATCGGCGCCAACGGAATTGCCAAGACGGTGGCCGGGTTTCTGGCCGGCTCAGTGGGCGGGCGCATCGACGTCGAGAACCACACCATCCGCCTGACGATCACCTTTCTGCTTTCGCTCCTGTCGGGCGCGATTTACGTCTTCATCTATCGCATCCTGCTGGGGCTGGACCTCCAGTGGAGCTGGCTAGCGGAACTGGCCAAAGCCGTGGGGACCACATTGATCGCCATGGTGCTGTATCCGCTGCTGGACCGAACGGAAATCAGGGATTGAAGGGCAGTGCCAACTCGATGAGCGCGCCAAACTCCACGGAATGAGGATCCGATAGAGAGCGCGGATAGACGGCTTTTTCGCTATGAATTACTTTCTGACCTCCGAACGCCTTGGGTTCCGTTGCTGGAAGGAGGAAGATCTTCCTCTGGCGATGGCCATCTGGGGCGATCCTAAAGTAACCGCCCTGATTGGAGGGCCATTCACCGCGGAAACAGTGCGTGCGCGGATGGCGCAGGAAATTGCTGAGATGAGGGATCAAGGTATCCAGTATTGGCCTGTCTTTCTTCTGGACGGCGGCCGGCACGCTGGGTGTGTGGGGTTCAGGCCCTATGGCAAACAAGAGCGAGTTTACGAGTTGGGCTTTCACTTCCGCCGGATTTTTTGGGGGCAGGGCCTGGCCACGGAGGCAGCACGCGCCGTGATTGGATATGGCTTTGGGACGCTGGGCGCTGATGCGTTATTTGCGGGACATCACCCTTTCAACGTAGCGTCGCGGCGGGTGTTATTGAAGCTCGGGTTCATTTATGCAGGCACGGAACTGTATCAGCCAACGGGTTTGATGCATCCCACCTACCGGCTTGGCAAGCCGCAAAGCAAGAGGAACATAGCTGTATTCTAAGGTTCAGAAGATGTATTCCAGCGGCACCACACGCGGCGAAAAACTCTCCACCCTCAAGCTGACGGTGGTACAGTACGGCATTCTGGCCATGATGCTGGCCCTGGCTGCCGGACTGTGGCGGCTGCAGGTGCTGGGCGCGGAGAACTTCCGCCTGCTTGCCGAGCAGAACCGCATCCGCAAGGTTCCGGTGATGGCTGGCCGGGGCAAGCTCTTCGACCGCGACAACAGGCTGATCGTGGACAACTATCCGTCGGTCTCCTGCTTCCTGGTCCGCGAACAGAATCGCAACGTGGAAGAAGACCTGCCGCTGATCGCACGCGGCTTGAACCTGGATCTGGAGCAGTTGCGCGCCACCCTGCTGCACTATCGGGCCGCGCCCGCTTACCAGCCCATCCCCATCAAGCAGGACATCTCCGCCGACGAGCAGGCATTCATCGAGGCGCACCGCAATGAGCTGCCCGAACTGGAGACGGTGGACGTTGAGCGCCGGCTCTACCCACGGGACGGCTTCGCCGCGCACCTTATCGGCTACGTGGGCGAGGTGAGCGAAGAAGACCTGAACAACCCGCGGTATGCAGTCTACGAGCCGGGGGACATTGTAGGCAAAGCGGGGGTCGAGGAAACCTACGATCAGTTGCTGAGAGGCCAGGACGGTTCCCGCGATGTGGTTGTGGACAGCCATGGCCGCGAGGTGGGCCACCTCCGCACCCAGCACGCCATCGCCGGCCAGGACCTGAAGCTGACCATCGACATCGACATCCAGCGAGCTGCCGAGCTTGCCCTGGGCGACCGCGGGGGAGCCGTGGTCGCCATGGACCCGCGCAACGGCGAGATTCTGGCCATGGTTTCGCATCCCAGCTACGACCCCAACGCCTTCGCCGTGCACATCAACCGCGCCGACTGGAACCATCTGATCACCGACCCCAACCACCCGCTGATGAACAAGGCCATCCAGGCGCAGTTGGCTCCGGGCTCGACCTTCAAGATTCTCATGTCCGTCGCCGGCCTCCAGGAGGGCGTGGCCCAAAATATGCATGTCTTCTGTAATGGCGGAGCCACTTTTTATGGCCAGTTTCACGCCTGCGACCGTCACCACGGCATGGTGGACATCGAGCACGCCATTCCCTGGTCCTGCGACACTTTTTATTACACCCTGGCTGACAAGCTGGGTATCGACACCATCGCCCGCTACGCCAAGAGCGTGGGCCTGGGCCAGCGCACCGGCATCGATCTACCCAACGAAGCCGTGGGCATTGTGCCCTCTTCGCAGTGGAAACTGAAGAACTACCACGAGAAGTGGTATGTGGGCGAGACCGTCTCGGTGGGCATCGGCCAGGGCGCGGTGACGGTGACACCCATCCAATTAGCTCGAATGATCGGCGGCATCGCCTCGGACGGACATTTTGTGCGGCCGCACGTGGTCAACACCGATCAGCTACCAGCGCAGTTCAGACAGGCGCTGGTGGACAGCTTTCCCGGCTCCGGCGAGGCCACGATTCCCCTCGATCCGGCCAACTGGATGACGATCACCGACGGTATGGCCGGGGCCACCGATCCGGCCATGGGCGGCACGGCCGGGGCCTCGCACATCGATGGAGTGGATTTTGCCGGCAAGACCGGCACTGCGCAGGTGGCCAGCCACGAGGCGATCAAGCGCCTGGGCGGCGGAAAGCAGTTCCTGCCCAACGGCTGGTTTGTCGGCGTCATCCCCCGCAGAAATCCGGAGTTCGTTGTGGCTGTTCTCTGGGAACACGGCGACTGGGGTTCAAACGCGGCCAAACTTGCCGCCCAGGTAGCCACTGTCTATGTGAACAAGAAGAGGATGCAAGACCATAACGCAGCGGAGCCGGCGGCCCAAGCCAAGCCGGTCGAGATGGGGGCGGTCTGGTCCGATCCTGTGCCGGCCGGCCAGAAGCCGCGCCACGCCACCAATGGAACTATGCAGGCTGCCCAACTGCACGGCGGGCATTTTCTTATTGCCTCAGGTTCGCTGGCCCCGGCCAAGGCTGTGGCCAGTACTCAGTTTCCGTGGCCTGCCTGGCTGCTGACCATGCCCCTGCGCTTCAAGGAAGGAAGGCCCTGATGCGCCGCTTTCTGAGCTTCCGCGACTTCGACTGGGCGCTGTTGAGCATGGTGCTCCTGCTCTGCACCGTCTCAGTGCTTGAAATCTACTCCGCCACACTGCACACCAAGTACACCGGCTTCCACACCAAGCAGCTCTTTTTTATCGCCGGCGGCCTGGTGGCCATGTTCCTTTTCTCCAAAATCGACTATCACC
>CAZYDF010000183.1:0-4219 GCA_964645855.1 uncultured Occallatibacter sp. | reverse complement strand
TGCAACTATCTCCTGTTTCGGAAATGTTGCACTTGGAGCTTGAATCCGCCTACCCAGTTGTCAGTTTTTATGGGCCGGATCAATAAGTGGCTTCTCTTCAAGGAAGAGCCACCACTCACAACCCTCAAAAAGCTACCTGTATTCCGAAAATGCTCTAGAATGGTGCCAGCGTGAAGCCCTCGGAAAGGCAAGCTGCGCGCATGTGATGATCCAGCTCGATCCCGATTTAGAGGTTCGCCCGACGTCTGCCACCGCAGAGTCGGCTCCGGCGCGCGTGGCGTGGGCGGAGCGAATTCCGTCCGTGCGCACCCTGGAAAAATTTTTGTTGGCGGCGCAGAAAGCCGTCCGGTTGCGCGGCGAGGTGAGCGTACTGCTCACGTCGGATAAAGCCATTCGCCGGCTGAATCGCGATTTTCGCGGCAAGAACCAGGCCACCGATGTGCTGAGCTTTCCGGCGCTGATGGCCGGCGTTGGCCCCCAAGCCGAGCAGATGGCTGGCGACCTTGCCATCAGCGTGGATACCGCGCGCAAGCAAGCTGCGGAGCAGGGCCACGCGCTCGCCTGCGAACTGAAGGTGCTGCTGCTGCATGGTCTGCTGCATCTGGCAGGCTACGATCACGAGGCGGACGAGGGCCAGATGGCGCGCCGCGAGCGCACCCTGCGCGAGCGGCTGCGGCTGCCTGTCGGCTTGATTGAGCGGGCCGGGAAACCTGAGTCTGCCAAGAAAGCCCCCGCGAAGAAGGCTGCTGTCAAAAAGGTCGCAATCACGAAGAGCCCGGTAAAGAAAGCAGCTGTGAAGAAAACCGCAGCGAAGAAGTTGGTCGTCAAGAAAAAAACGCAAGTTGCGAAGGCCGGGCGATGAACCCCTGGATGATCGTGCTGACAGCGCTTCTGGCCGTGGTGGCCACGCTGGGCGCTTATATGCGCCGGGTCTATCGCGACTATGGCAAGATTCTGCCCCGTGAAGAACAGGACAATCTGGACGCCTGGGAAGAGATGGTGGAGCCGCGGCTGGGATTGAGCCGCAGCCATGCCATGCTGTGCGCGGCGCTGCTGGAGCAGTTGGGGCTGGGACTGTTGGCGCTGGCGTTTGCCGTGGCGCTCTTGGATCGTGATCCGCAGATGGGCAGGCTCTCGTCCGGTGAGGTGCTGCAGGCCGCGCTCGGTGTGCTGCTGGTGATTGTGTTGTGCGGTCAACTGCTGCCATCCATCCTCTTCAATCGCACCCGCGGCCATTGGGCCGGCACGCTGATCTGGCCCATCCGTATGCTGGTGTGGTCGGTGACACCGTTCAGTGTGCTGGTGCGCGTTTTTCATGGCGTGGCCTCGCTCGCGGAAGAGCCTTCGGGCGAGCAGGAAGAGACCTTGGTGGATGTGGAAGACCTGATTGAAGCCGGCGAAGAAGAGGGCATTCTGGAAGCGGGCGACAGCGACCTGGTGCGCGGCGCAGTGGAGTTTGGCGACACCCTGGTGCGCGAGGTGATGACCCCGCGGCCGGCGGTGTTTGCCGTGGAAGGCAGCGCCACGCTGGAAGAGTTTCTGGAGATGCTCAAGGAGCACAGCTACTCGCGCGTGCCGGTGTTTGAGGGCGTGATCGATCAGGTGACGGGCATTGCCTTTGCGCATGACCTGTTGCAGATCTCCGACGAGGATGCCAAGACCCGCACCGTGGCCAGCATGCAACGGCCCGCGGAGTTTGTGCCGGAGACCAAGCGCGGCTATGAGCTGCTGCGCGAGATGCAGAGCGAAAAACAGCACATGCGGGTGGTGATTGACGAGTATGGCGGCGTGGCGGGCGTGGTCACCATTGAAGATCTGCTGGAGCAGATTGTGGGCGAGATCGAGGACGAGCACGACGAGGAGACGGCCGAGGAAGCACCGGTGCTGGAGCCTGGCGGCTCGTGGCTGGCTCCGGGCAGCCTGCCGATCGATCGCCTGGCCGACTTGTTTGGCGATCCGCTGGAATTAGGCGACGAGTATGAAGCCGCCACGCTGGGCGGGCTGGTGAGTGAGGTTGCTGGCCACATTCCGCTGGCGGGCGAAGTGGTGGTGCTGGAGAAGGCCGGGTTGCGCATGGAGGTGCTGGAATCCACGGATCGCCGCGTGGAACGTCTGCGCATTTTTTTGCCGCAGAAGGCCGACGAGTAAGTTTGATGTGACCAAGGCGTTGCGCATAAATAACAGCTCCACTTGATCGTGCGAGTGCTCGACTTGAGTCGAGCCTTCAGGGAGGCTGAAATGGCAACGGTAAGGCACGAAGCGTCAGGGCACGACTTCCCGGGGTCCCCAGCGACAGGTCTTCGTCGCTGGGGTGGCTTGAGTCGTGCCGCTAGAACGCACAACCGTGCCCAGGCTTTAGCCGCTGCGGAGGGGATGGAGATTTTCCCTCAGGGGCTAAAGCCCACTTATTCTTTGCTGCTCTTTCGGCACGACTGAAGTCGTGCCCTGACGCTTCTTGCCACAACCATGAAATCCTGCAAGAGGCCCCTGCTAAAAAATCCTTTCCGTGGCGGTTTTGATTCCTATGCAATATGACGTTTTGATTGTGGGTGGAGGCCCTTCGGGCGCAGTGGCCGCGGCCAACCTGATGGGCAAGGGGTTGCGGGTGTGCATCCTGGACCGGGCGCGCTTTCCGCGGCTTAAGCCCTGCGGCGGCGGCATCAGTTGCCGTGCCTTCACGCGGCTGCCGTACTTGGCCAGCGTGATGCGGAGCGTGCCCATCAACTACGTGCACCGCCTGGTGTTTGAAGCGCCCTCTGGGGAGAGCGTGGAGTTCCGTTCCGATGAGCCGCTCTACGCCATGATCCGCCGCATTGAGTTCGATCATGCGTTGATCCGGCATGTGGTGGCGGGCGGCGTGGAGTTGCGCGAGGACGTGACCGTCTCCCGGCTGGAAGTGCTGGCGGAGGGGGTGCGCGTTACCTCGGTGGCCGGTGGAGTCTTCACGGCAAAGATGGTGATTGGCGCGGATGGCGTGAACAGCATGATTGCCGTGCAGGCCGGGCTGCGCGGGCCGTGGCCGCCCCACAAGCTGGCCATGGATGGGACCGAAGAGAGTCCGCAGAGCGCGTTGCAGCTGGACCAAGACACCATGTACGTCTACTACGGCCGGGGCGGCGCATACGGCTATGGCTACCTGTTTCCCAAGACTACCCATGCGAACTTTGGCATCGGCTACCGGCTGGATTACATGCGCAAGAACATACCGCAGAAGCCGGCGGAGATGCACGATGAGTTTCTGGAGCAACTGAAGGCGCGGGGCGTGGTGAAGGGCGAGTCGCAGAAGGAGAACTTTCATCCCTGGGTGCTGCCGGTAGGTGGTCCGCTGCGCAAGCTCTCCAAGGATCGCGTGCTGATCACCGGGGATGCGGCGGGCTTTGTGAACGGCTTTACGGCCGAGGGCATCTACTACGCAATGGTGAGCGGGGAGCTGGCGGGCAAGGCGGCGCTGGCGGCATTGCAGGCTGGTGATGTGTCTGAGGCCGGTCTGGAGCGCTACGACCGCGCTTGCGAGACGGAGATGGGCTACGAGTTGCGCAAGTCCGTCGAGTTGCAGGAGCGGCTGATGCGGGAGCCCAGGCTGATGAATAGCGTGGTGCGCTTTGCCGAGCGCAGCCCGGCGGCACGACGGTTGCTGTGCGACTACGGCGTGGGGCGCATCGACTATCGCCAGATGAAGCGGCGCGCGCTCATCGAGGCGCTGCCGGCGTTTATTCGGTATCAGGTGGAAAAGTGGTTGGGGCGGGGGTAGCTCTTCCGGTTGTTGCGGAGGGAGACGGGGGCCTTCAGGCTCCGGAAAGCCAAGCGTCCTCCTTGGGGAAGACTCTTCGTTCGTTGCGGGGAATGCACAGCGCCCCTTCAGGGCGCATCTCCTTTCTCTCGCGTCGATCCCAGCACGTCGCGCGGCTCCGTGCTGGGCTATTGGCACAGTGCCCTCAAGGGGTACTTGCCGTGTGCCTAGAGCATTTTTTTTGGTATTGACTTCCGTGCCCCATCCATTTCTGCGTTTTTTGCGGAAATGGGTGGGATACCGAAGAAAATCAGATCTGCACCATTCCACAAAATGCTCTAAAGATACGGCGACAAAAGGTGGTATCTCACTCCCACCCTTCCTTGCAAAGAACGCGGTCAACCACCCTGCGGATGAAGATCTATCCGCGGGGAGCTCGAAGGATGGGGCACGGCGGATTCAAGCTCCAAGTGCAACAGGTGTGATTTT
>CAZYDF010000182.1:0-4237 GCA_964645855.1 uncultured Occallatibacter sp. | reverse complement strand
TGAGCGAACGGGGCCCAGGCGCTTTCATCAGCCTGGGGGTGGTGAGTCGAAGAATTCGCTTTTGCTTTTTGATTGCCTCCCTATCGCGACACCCCTGCGCGAAGCGCGTCCGCTGCATGCAATGCCGATTCGACAAGCAATTACTGTCTGAAGGCCCCGTCCAATTCCGCGTCTTTGCGCAAGAGGGTTGGAATGGGTTGCCATTCTATAATTTCCAGATCGATGAGGAGGGTCGCCTTGGGCTGGAACCACAACGTCCATTACCATCAGGCCGTCTTGAACGCTATGCCGCGGCCTTGCGCCTGCGCTCTGGAGATAGGCTGCGGCCGGGGCGATCTTGCTCGCCGCATGGCTGGTTTGTGTGCAAAGGTGCTGGCAATCGACAACGACCCTGCCTGCCTTGCCGTTGCCAGGGAACTTCCCGGCTTGCCGGCCAATGTGACCTTTCTTGAAGGCGACTTTCTATCCTGCCCGTTCCCTGAGGCCAGCTTCGATTTTGTTGTGGCCGTGGCCAGCTTGCATCACCTGCCCATGCGCAACGCGCTGGAAAAGTGCGCCTGCATTTTGCGTCCGGGCGGCACACTCGCCGTAGTTGGCCTGTTTCGTATTGAGAACCTGCTGGACTACGTCTTGGGTTGCCTTGCACTCCCCTTGAGTTGGGGAATTCGGAGCCTCTGCTCAGAGCAGGAGGTTGGTGCGCCCCTCTGCGAGCCAACGCTAACCCTGGCGCAGTTGCGCGGCCAATTCAATTCCACCCTGCCCGGCGGCGAACTGCGCAGGAGGCTCTTCTTCCGCTACACCTTTGTGTGGACAAAGCCCTGAAGCCGGACGCCCCAAGCCCTCCCCAAAAAAAGCGGAGCGAGGCATCTCTGCCCCGCTCCGTTTCTTTGCCCTTTTGTTCGTCCGGCGCTACTCTACCGGCCGGGCCTTGCCATTCTTCAGGCTCTCCTCAATCGTGCTCTTCACCTTCTCGTCGTTCGCGTGGAAGGCCTTGTCCATCTGCTCGCCCAGCTTGCCCATCTGTTCTTCAAACTGCTTCATTTGGGCATCGTCGATGTGGAAATCCATGTGCTTGAATTCGCCCATCTGCGCCTGGCCCAGCTTGCGCTGCAGTTCGCCTAGTTTGCGCTCCAGTTCACCCAGCTCCCGCGGGCTAATGCTGGATCCTTGCTTGGCCTTCAGCTCCTCCAGCGCCTTGTTCACATCGGCCATCTCGTTGGTCAGGTCCGGCACCTTTACTTGCACATTGATGCGCATCTGGCGGGCCTGCTCGCCTATCTTGCGCCCATTCTCGCCTTCCTCACGGCCCAACTCGCGCATCTTCTTCTCCAGATCCGCGGTGCCGGACTGCGAGGCCTCCAGTTGCGCTACTGTCGCCGCATCGTCCACCACGTAGACCTTGCCCTTGTTGCGGAAGAGCAGGAAGTGGCCATGGGCCAACTTGCGGGCTTTCTCCATCTGCTCCGGTGTGAAGCCGGGCATCGGCCGTTTCTCATCGCTTACCAGCGCGTAGGGTTCGCCGTTGGGGCCCATGCCGAACGGAGGCCGCATGGAGAAGACCATCCGCCGTTGGTGCATGCCGGGGCCCGTCTCCACGTTCATCTGCAGGTGCATATCTGGATGTCCAGACGCGTCCATTTCCATGCCATTCGGAGGGGGCGGAGGCGGCGGCATCATGCCGTGACCCTCCATCCCTCCCGGCGGTGGCGACGGTGGTCCACCTGCCTCACCCGGAGGCGGAGGCGGAGGTGGTGGCGCCGTCATGCCCGGCCCTGTTCCATCGCTTGGCGGCGCGGGTGGCCGATTGGTCTCCACCTGTACCTGCACCGTGGTGGGCTGGTCGGCCGGCTTGGCCTGATCCTGCTGCGGAACCGCGGCATGGACCTGCACCAGCGCGGCGGAGGCCAGCAGCGCCAGCGGCGCCACCACGACGGCTGCCAGCGCCCGGCGGCTGGCCGTAAAGGCCTTGGTAAAACTCGTCTCATTGAGCAAACGCTCAATTCTATGCGACAAACGGCTTGGCTGTGCCATGGCAACTCCTAGTCCTGTGGGGCGCGGCAGGGCCGCGATTTCAAGTAAGAGCTGGGCGTAGGTGGTGCGGCTGGCGGCGGCCTTCAGGCCGGCCCGGTCGCTGATCGCCTCACCCAGCTCTGAGAGTCTGCGCTTCAGCCACCAGCCCAGCGGGCTGGGCCAGATCAACGCAGCGTAGATGCCTGCTGCCAGTTGCAGATAAAAATCCCCTTGCCGCACATGCGACTGCTCATGCGCCAGCACAATCCGCAGCTTGTCCGGGCTCCAGTTCAGGAAATCGGCGGGCAGCAGTACGGCTGAGCCCACCGTCACCGGCGATGCAATGCGGCTGGAAACTCGCACCCGGACGCCTGCCGCGCACTCCACCGGCTTGCTGGTCCAACCCAGCCGGAAGGCTGCAATCAACCCCATGGCCAGCCGAAAGCAGAGCGCTGCCGCCACCGCCAGATAGAAGCAGAGCGCGGCAGTTTTCGCCCAGCCTGGAAGCACGCGTGGCGTACTGGCTGGCTTCTGAACGGTCGGTGTGGGCTGGGATGCGGGGGCAACAGCCACCGGCTGCGCATCCAGCTCATAAGCAACCTCGGAGTTGGCCGCAGGTTCGGTGTTGGCGGCCAAAACGGGGGCTTGCGCTGGAAGCGGCTGCGCCACCGGTTGCGGATGGGGGCGGCTGGCCACCCAATGCCGCGCGCTGTTCCACGCCTGCTGCGTAATCTTTGTGGCGCCGCTGGCCATGGTGACCGGCAGGCCGAACTGCGCCGGAGCCAGCGGGAACGCCAGCGCCGCGAGCAGCACCAGCCCCCAGGCTGCTTTCTCTGCCACAACGTTGGTTACGCGCAGCAGGCGCAGCACCGCGCCCACCGCCACGGCGGCCACCAATGCGCGCAACGCCGCTTGCCCCAGCAACAGAATCCATCCAGAAATCATGGCTTCTCCTCGCCTTCCGCCGCTTCTCCGGCTTTGCGCTGGGCGGCGGCAATGCGCCGCGCCAGGCGGTCCAGCTCCGCTTTGTCCAGAACCTCGGCGTCCACCATGCCCACCAGCAGCGACTCCATGGAGCCCTCGCAGAACCAGTCCACAATCCGTTGCACGGCGCGGCTGGCCACCCTCTGCGGGCTCTCCGCCGGCTGGTAGAGGAAGGTGCGCGCCTCCACGCTGTGCTGGAGGTAGCCCTTCTCCTCCAGCCGGCGCAGCACCGTGCGGATGGTCGAATCTTTCAGGGGACGCCCCAGCTCTTCGCGTACTTGCTCGGCGGTCATGGCGCTGGAGCGCCAAATCAGGGTCAGAATGCTGCGTTCCAGTTCGCCCAGGTCAGAGGGATCGTGTGATTGCTCAGTGTTACCGTTCATAATGTTACTCACAGTAGCACATAAAAACGGTGAGCGGATTTTTTTATTTCTCCTGTGGAAAACGTGGGGAAAAAAGCAGGAGTGGTTGCCGGAAGGTCGGGTTTAGAGCATTTTCCCTTTTGCTCTAGACTTCCGTCCCCATCCATCAGAAGCACCGTGCCCCATCCATTTCCGCGTTTTTTGCGGAAATGGGTGGGATACCCATGAAATCCAGGTCCGCACCATTTCAGAACTCTGTTTGCTTGTCTCTTTGGTCTCCCAACCTGAGCTAACTTGATCTTCATCTTCAGAAAATGCTTTAAGGATGTAGGGTAAATAGTCTCCGTGCCGTATGTGATGTTGGTTTGTTCTGGCACCGGCTTCCATCTGTTGGGGCACAGCGCCCTTTCAGGGCGCGGGATCTTCCTAAACGCTGTTCCCAGCACGTCGCGCGGCTCCGTGCTGGGCTATTGGCACTGCACCCCTGACGGGGTGCGCGAGTGCGGTTCCCCGCAGCGGGAGCACCTGCTGCGAGCCTTTAAGAACTTGTTGAAAAACACTTAGGAGTCCCGGAATGCGGCAAAAAACGGGGAGCCAAAACCATTCCCGAAATGCCATCTATCGTTCTACGGGCTTTGTAGCGCGATTCGATTTGTTCTCCGGTGGGGTGTTCGACGTTTTCCAACAAGTTCTTGAAGGGCCGACCTTTGAATGCTTTCATGGCTTCCCACCCTTTTCGCGATAGAGCCTGCGAAAAGGATGGTGCACGGTGCTTCTCTTGGAGGGCCGGATCAATAGCAATCCCGGTAGGGGGCATGGTTCGCAGGCCCCAGCGGGGCGCTGCGAAGATAGCCCATGTATGACAGTGTCGGCGATGTCAA
>CAZYDF010000181.1:0-4366 GCA_964645855.1 uncultured Occallatibacter sp. | reverse complement strand
CATGCCCTTCTCGATGGCGGCACGAGCGTTCTTGGAGAGCTTTGCCGGCTGGCCGACCAGCCAAATCGCGGTATGGGTATCGAGCAGGATCATTTCATCAAGAATTCTTCGCCGCCGTCCGGACGCAGGCAATCCCAATCCTCTTCAGGGATGATGGGGTCCACGAGAGAGCCCAAATCAGCTCCGGGCGCAAACATGTAGCTCAGGCACCCAAAGATCGACGGCGCAGCCACAGCCTCCACCGGCTCCAGCGCCACAACGCGCGCCACGGGCTTGCCGCGTTTGGTGATGAGGACGGACTCGCCGGTGGCGGCCACCTCGTCCATCACCGCCAGGCATTTGGCCTTGAATTCACCTGCCGCCATGGTGCGCATTGGGGTTTTCCTCTGCGTTGATTCTACTCCTGACCATAGTCAGATGACCATGGTCAGGAATATCTAAAAAAACTGGAATGTTCTTTTGAAGGTTCATCGCGCCCCTACAGGGCGCGATAGCTATTTGGGTGCGCAAACCCAGGGCTGCGCGCTGCTTGCCCTGGGCTGCTCGCACAGCGCCCCGTTGGGGCGCTAGAGTATTTCTCTCGTCGGTGCAGAGTGGCTTTGAAAGGTCACGGCTTTAGCCGTGCCGTAAACGCTGCAAAATGAGTGGGGCTTTAGCCCCTGAGGGAGAGCTTAACCCTCTACATCATCAGGAGAACAGCTCTAACCCACAGGCGGCGCTTATGAAGTCTCCTTCCTTGCGGGTAGGCTACGCCGGTGGAGAACAGGTATGCCCGCGCCTGGTCCCACGCCTGCTGCGTCTCATTCCCAGCGGGTGGGCTACACCGGTAGAGAGCGGTAGAGAAAAAGCTACTTGCAGAGGCTGTTCAGCTCATCCCACGGCTTGGGGTCGAAGGGCGGATAGGGCAGCTTCTTCGAATCCATGAACTGGTCGGGCAGGGTGCCACCGTACTCCAGCGCCGCATCCGGGTCCTGGGCGTAGACCGGATCGCTCTCCACCTGGGCGATGGGCTCGAAGGTAAATCCCTGCTTCTTCAAGAGGTCGATCAACTCCAGCAGCATGTGGGTGGTGAAGGCCGTCTCGTGCATCAGGAGCACGTTGGGAATTTCGTGGCCAAAGGCGACGATCTGCTCCTCACGACCCAACTGGATGTACTCGGCGGCGTTGCTCAGGTAGCTGTCGTGCAGCCACTGGATGCTGGCCGTGTCGTTCTTCACCAGGCAGCGCCCGTAGGCGTCGTTCCAGGCGTAGTCCTCAAAGTCCAGGGTCACCTGCGCCACGTGATAGCCGTGGTCAAAGAGCCACTTGCGCACGGCGTGGCGTTTGGCCAGCGTCTCGCCCTCCCACAGATACGGGTAGCGGAACCACTTCCAGTCGCGTAGCTGGCCGTACTCGGCGAGCGTGGCCTCGTTCTTCTGAGCGTCGGCGATGAAGGCGTCGGCGGTGACCTTGGGCAGGCCGGGATGCGACCAGGTATGGCTGCCGATGTTCATGCCCGCGTCCACCCAGACGTGCAGCGCCTGCTGGGCGTCGGGGTTGTCCACCATCCTCACCCCGTTCACAAAGCCATACGTGCCTTCCAGATGCGCGGCCTTCAGGTGGGTCGTGATCTCGGTAGCGATCTGGGTCCGGGTCATGCCCTGGGGCAGGCTTCCGGCGGCGGGCAGGTCGTCAAAGGTGAGCGCGAGGGTGGGGTGCGGGGCCAGATCGAGCGCGATAGGCTGCCCCCACATCTCCCACTTCTGCTTTGCGATCAGCCACTTGCCAGCCGCAGTCCGGTGGTAGACGGTGGTGTAGCCGCCCTGGATCATCTGCCGCTTGCCGTCAGCAATCGAGGTCAGCAGCTCACGGAACTGGCCAGTGTCGGTGGCCTTGTCGCTGGCCAGTTCCACCTTGCTCAGGAAGAAGAGAATGCGACTGTCATAGGTGGCAGTCACCGTCGTGTAGAGCTTGCGCAGCGCCTCGGTGCCACGCACAACCGTGCCGTCGGGCTGGTTGAATTCGGCATCCGGAGCGTAGAGGGCTACCGAGGCGTCCACCATCTTCTCCCGCAGATCGTTGCCCCACTCCGTGCGCAGAGCCTTGAAGACGGCATCCTGTTTCTCCGCTGCCGGGGCGTACGACGACTGCGCCGCGGCCGCCAGAGCCGATCCAATTGCCAACGCCAGAACCAGAAACCTCTTCATCGAAACCAACCTCCTGTGCATTTGGGCAGTTTACAACTGTGCAGCGGAGGCCGCTGGCTACCTCCCAAAAAGCTCCGGCCCTCTGGGGCTGAAGCCCCATCCTCTATTTTGACGGTTTTCGGCACGACTAAAGCCGTGCCCTTTCAAAACCCCACTTCCACCGCAGTCCCCCACCGGTGTTGCCGACCTCGACGGATGAAACTGTCAGTGTCGCCTTGGGGTTTTCTGCCCACCCAAGAGGGCGGGTGCCCCAGGTCTCGATTTTGAGACCTGGGAAAGCACGAACCTCAATCCGGCGAAGAGTTGTTTCTTCCTAGGTTGGCAGGGTCGACCCCGATAAAATGAAAGGCATGGAACTGGTGCAGATCGAGACCGTGCGCAAGGCCCCGGAACCGAAGCCGGAGTGGCTCAAAGCTCGCGCGCCTGTGGGCGAGAACTACCACGAGCTCAAACGGCTGGCCCGCGGCCTGGGTCTGAATACGGTGTGCGAGAGCGCCCATTGCCCCAACATTGGCGAGTGCTGGCACCATCGCACCGCAACTTTCATGCTGCTGGGCAACATCTGCACGCGCCGCTGCGGCTTTTGCGCCGTGCCCAAGGGACGGCCCGAGCCTATCGATTTTGACGAACCCAGCCGGGTAGCGGAAGCTATCGCCAGCCTGGGTCTGGAGTATGCCGTCATCACCAG
The DNA here is from genome assembly GCA_964645855.1 of uncultured Occallatibacter sp. Taxonomy (GTDB): domain Bacteria; phylum Acidobacteriota; class Terriglobia; order Terriglobales; family Acidobacteriaceae; genus Telmatobacter. The sequence goes on along the minus strand of CAZYDF010000181.1, from coordinate 1,492 downwards.
CGTGAACCGCGACGACGATCTGCTGGGCGGCGCCCACGTCTTTGCCTCAGTCATAGAAGAAGTTCGCCGCCAGGCGCCCAAGTGCATGGTGGAGGTTCTCGTCCCGGACTTCCAGGGCGACGAGGAGTCGATCCGGACGGTGGTCGAGGCCCGGCCGGACGTGCTGAACCACAACATGGAGTCGGTGCCGCGGCTGTATCCCGCGGTGCGGGCCGGGGCGCGCTACAAGCGCTCGCTCGAACTGCTGCGCTACGCCAAGGAGCTGAACCCGGCAGGCGTTACCAAGTCCGGCGTGATGGTGGGCATTGGCGAGGAGACCGCGGAGATGCTGGAGGTCTTCCGCGACCTGGCAGCGGTGGGTTGCGACATCCTGACCGTGGGCCAGTATCTGCGCCCCAGCCGCAACCATCTGCCCATGACGCGGCTGTACACACCGGCCGAGTTCGCCGACCTCAAGACCAAGGCTCTCCAACTGGGCTTCAAGCACGTGGAGTCCGGCCCGCTGGTCCGCTCCAGCTACCACGCGCACGAGCAGGCGGCGTCGACGGGGCTAACGATGGGTGGCTGAGGGCCCCGGCCTCTCCTCCTAACCAAGAAAAAGGCTGGGTACGGAAGACGCTGCCACCGGCTCGCCGTGGATGTAGAATAACTTCTGCTGATTCCAACACGAGGACGAACGACAATGGCATCCTTTATGGCCGGCAACATCGAAACCAAAGGCCTTTACAACGACCTCAAGCGCCGCATGGAACAGTCGGTGTTCGATTTTCAGGCCACTCTCGCCTCCACCCGCACCGGCCGCGCCAGCGTTCACATGCTCGACCAGGTGAAGGTGGACTACTACGGCACGCCTACACCCATCAGCCAGATGGCCCAGGTTTCGTCGCCTGAGCCGCAGTTGATTCTCATCTCACCCTGGGACCCCACGGTTCTCAAGGACATCGAGAAGGCCGTCCGCACCGCGGATCTGGGCTTTAACCCCATCAGCGACGGCAAGGTCATCCGCGTGCCTGTGCCGCCCATGACTGAAGAGCGCCGCAAGGACGCCTGCAAGCAACTGAACAAGTTCCTTGAGGATCACCGCACGGCGGTGCGCAACGTCCGCCGCGACGGCAACGACGCCCTGAAGAAGCTGGCCAAGGACAAGAAGATCAGCGAAGACGACGAGAAGCGCGCCCTGGAAGAGACCCAGAAGATGACCGACGACGAGATCCGCACCCTGGAAGAGCTCTGCCGGAAGAAGGAAATCGAAGTGATGCAGATCTGAGGATTTTTGCAAACAAACGCAAAAAGAGCCACAGGATGAAGAAGTTCCATCCTGTGGCTCTTTTAGTACTCCTGATATTTTGTACTCAAGAGTGCATCAGAGGATAGCCAAGGATTGTGGACCGTAGTCTGAGGCGCTGGGTTCCCTTCCTGTGTCCACATCCTGCTCCGAAATGTCCTCGTTCCGCCGATTCTGTGCTGATCCCATCTGCCAAGATGGGATATC
>CAZYDF010000180.1:0-4608 GCA_964645855.1 uncultured Occallatibacter sp. | reverse complement strand
CCGAGTCGCTGGGCGGGGTTGAGTCGCTGGCTTCGCACTCGGCCACCACCACGCATGCCTCGGTGACCGAGGAGCAGCGTACCTCGATGGGAATTACGCAGGGGCGGATACGGCTCTCGGTGGGCATCGAGGACAAGGAAGATCTGATTGCAGACTTGGAGCAGGCGCTGAGGGCCGTCTAGCCTAGTGTCCCAAAGGATCATGGTAAAACTACGGCAAGGCAAAAGCAGATTCTTCGCTCACCACCCCCAAACCGAAAAGCGTTTGGGGCCCCGTTCACTCACAATGACAGCCGCGGTGATGGTAGGAACATTGGAGGCAGGACACTAACGCCATGCAAGAGCCTGCCTATCTTCTCGCCATTGACACCTGCGGGCCCACCGGCTCGGTGGCGTTGGGCCGACTCGCGGGCGAGAAGCTCGACATCCTGGGCGAATCAACATTGGGCGGGCGAACCTACTCCGCCAACCTGGTGGCGTCGGTCGGCGAGCTGTTGAGCGCGGCAAAAGTGCAACTGCCGCAACTGAGCGCCATCGTTGCTGTGAACGGGCCGGGCAGCTTCACGGGAGTGCGCGTGGGCTTGAGCGCGGTGAAGGGCCTGGCCGAGCCGGCCCGGCTTGCGGTGGTTGCGGTTTCACGGCTTGACGTGCTGGCCCACAAGGCGCAGGTTGCTTGCGCGGCGCTCGACGCCCACCGGCACGAGGTCTTTCTTCGGATCGGCAAGCCCGAGGCCAGGGAACTGCTGGCCGGCGCGGAAGAGCTGGCAGCCATCAGCCCCGCGCCGCGGTGCATCGCCGTCTGTGACGATTCCGCCGCCGATCTCCTGGCTGCGGCCTGGCCGGCTACCGAGCTTGTCCGGTGCGCCGCGCCGACCGCCGCCGATGCGCTCAGTCTGGCTTTGCCGCGCATCGTGACTGGGGAGTTTGCCGATCTGGCGCTGCTGGACGGCCACTATCTGCGCCGTTCGGATGCCGAGATCTTCGGCGAGCCGGACGCGCCGCCAAGGCCATGAGCAGGACGAATCAGATTCGCCGCATGACGGCCGCGGACCTTGACCAGGTGATCGAGATTGCCGCTGCGCTGAAGCAGGCGCCGCACTGGCCGCGACAGGCTTACGCGGTTGCGCTGGACCCGGATGCCGAGCCCAAGAGGATCGCGCTGGTGGCCACTGAAGCCGAGCCGGGCGGCGTGCGGGGCTTCGCCATTGCCAGCCTGATACCTCCCCAGGCAGAGCTGGAGAGTATCGCTGTGGCAGCCGCGAGCCAGCGCCGCGGAGTGGCGCGGCGTCTTTTTTCGGCTTTACGGGCTGAATTTGAGCCGCAGGGAATTACGGAGGTCATCCTTGAGGTCCGCGCCTCAAACCGGCCGGCGCTCCAGTTCTACTCCTCCATGGGCTTTGTTGAGACCGCCCGCCGTCCGCGCTATTACGTTGATCCGGTTGAAGATGCCATTTTGCTGAGCCTGCCTGGTGCTTGACTGCGCTTTCGGCCCGACTGTGACATTCGTCACCCTTGAAGAGTTTCTGGAGCGAATTCCACAACTTCTCTTCACCTGAGATCAACTTGGGGCTTGCCCATTGCCTTGCGGGAGCGATATATGTAAATGTTCTGTTACACACGGAGGTGCTCGATGGACGAAATACAGGATTCCACGCTGAGCGAAGAACTTCATCGCCTGCAGGCCGAACATCATCGCTACGCTCAGCGGCTGGAAGAATTGCTTCAGAAACCTTATCTCTCAGAGGATGAACAGCTCGAAGAAGTGCGCTTGAAGAAACTCAAACTGCACGCCAAGGACCTGATCTTCGCGTTGGAGCGCCGAGCACCGGCCGTGGCCTAGAGATTGAAGTAGTTTGTCGTGTTGCAGGCGTATTGCTTGAGTGTTCGCCTCGCGCGGCACGCCGCGGGAAGTGTGTGCCGGGGGCGGAGCTTAGAGCGGCCGGCGGTGCAGAATCGGCTAAGCGAGCGGAATCACCGTATAATCGTTGGGGACAATGGTTCGTGACGGTTACATCTACGGTTTGAGCTTGCTGGCGGTAGCGGTATTGCTGGCGTGGGCCACGGGCAACTGGGCGTGGAGCATTGCGCCCGTGCTTTTGGCGGCATTTTTTCTGTGGTTTTTCCGCGACCCCCGGCGAGCCATTCCGGCGGGTGCGGGGCTGATTGTGTCGCCAGGAGATGGGCTGGTTACCGAAACCGCCGTCATCTCTACTCCCCAGGGCGAGCGGCAGCGGATCAGCATCTTTCTCAGCGTATTCAATGTGCATGTGAACCGGTCGCCCATTGGCGGCGTGCTCAGCAGTGTGCGCTACCACAAGGGCGAGTATTTGAACGCCATGAATCCCGCCTCGGCGGACCGCAACGAGCAGAACGCGGTCACTGTCGAGGGCGAGGGCATTGAAGTAACCTTCAAGCAGATTGCCGGCCTTCTGGCGCGGCGCATCGTCTTCAATCTCCGCGAAGGCGACACGGTGGAGCGCGGCCAGCGCGTGGGCCTCATCAAGTTTGGTTCCAGAGTGGATGTAGTTTTGCCGGCTGAGGCTACCCTGCGCGTGAAGGTGGGACAGCGGGTAAGGGGCGGTGCCAGCATTCTGGCGGCCATGCCCCAAGGAGATGCCCAGTGAACGGCCTCAATCCCGCGCTAGCCAAAGCCAGAGCGCAGGCGCAATTGCGCCGCGGCATGTTTCTGCTGCCGTCCTTGTTTACCGCCGGTAATATCGCCCTCGGCTATTTTTCCATCACCGAGACCATCAAGGCCGTTGCCGGTATCGGCAGTGCTGCCTGGCACCTGGATATGGCGGCCATCGCCATCCTCATTGCCATCCCCATGGACTCGCTGGACGGGCGCATTGCCCGCATGACCAACACCTGCAGTGAGTTTGGCAAGGAACTGGATTCGCTGGCCGACGCCATCACCTTTGGCGTGGCGCCCAGCTTGCTGGCGCTCATTTGGGGATTCCATTTCCTTCCCGACTCAATCAACGCCGAGTTGCACCAGCACCTGCGGCAGGCCGGGGCTTTCATTTGTTTCCTCTTTCTCATCGGCGGTGTCTCGCGGCTGGCGCGCTTCAATATCAGCCACGACGCGCAGCCGCGCAATCCGGGACGCCCCGACCGCAAGTACTTTGTCGGCATGCCGATTCCTGCCGCCGCCGCACTCCTGGCTGCCACCGTCCATCTCTGCTACGGCTATCCGGTGGAGGCATGGTGGGTAGCCATCATCTGGCTGGTCACGGTTGGTCTGGGTGGCTTCCTGATGGTGAGCACCTGGCGCTTCTGGTCGGGCAAGGAGATCAATCTCTCCCGTAGCCATCCCTTCCAGTTGCTGCTTTTGCTGCTGATCGTGGTCTACCTCATGTACCAGTTTTCGCGCGTGGTGCTGTTCTCAATGGCGCTGATCTACATGTTTTCGGGCATTTGGGCGCGGGCCGCGTATTCGTGGTCGCGGCGCAGACGGTGGCGCCGGGCCGGGCCCAGGGCCGGGACAGTTGCCGCTGTGGAGCCAGAACCGCCAAGCGGATCTTAATTCAGCCAAAGGATGCCTGTGTTCAAGATCGCCATAGCCGGAGCGTCCACCCTGGTGGGCCGGGAGTTGAAAGAAGCGCTTGAGGAGTCGCCTTTGGCCGCGTCCAGCTTTGTGCTCGTGGACGAGGGGGAGGCGCAGGGAAAGCTCGACCAGGTGGGAGACGAAATCGCTCTCATCCAGGCCATTGGCGCAGATACCTTCGACGACATGGACTTTACCTTCTTCTGCGGCTCTGAGAGCCTGACGCGCAAGCACTGGCGGCAGGCGCTGCGGGCCGGGTCAACGGTGCTCGATCTCTCCGGAGCGCTGGATCAGGAGACGGGAGTCCTGGTGCGTGCCCCGTGGCTGGGCTTTGAGGCCGCAGCGGTCGACCTCTTTACTCCGGCCGTGGTTCCCGCCCACCCTGCGGCGCTGGCGCTGGCGCTGGTGCTGGAACGGCTGCAGCAGGCGGCAGCGGTGCGCGTAGCCTTTGCCACGCTGCTTGAGCCGGCCAGCGAGTTTGGGCGCGCCGCCATGGACGAGTTGCATCAGCAGACGGTGAGCCTGCTCAGTTTCCAGGGTCTGCCGCGTGCCATCTACGACGCCCAGGCAGCCTATAACCTGCTGGCGGGTTTGGGAGAGCTGGCAACCATCAGCCTCAATACTACGGAGGCGCGGATTCGCCGCCACTACGATGCACTCTCTGCCGGTCGCTGGCCGGCGCTGGCGTTGCAAGTGATTCACGCGCCGGTCTTCCACGGACACACCTTCTCGATTGCCGTTGAGCTGGAGCGGCCGGTAGAAGTCTCGGCCATTGAAGACGCCTTGAGCGGAGACCATGTGGATCTGGTCCTGGAAGACACGGATTCGCCCTCGAACCTGGCCGCTACGGGGCAGAACGATGTGCTGGTGCGTCTCAGGACCGAGCCCGGCCCGCGCAACTCCGTGCAGGTAACGCGCCTTTGGCTATGGGCCGCTTCAGACAATCTGCGCCTGGGCGCGCAGAATGCCGTGCAATGCGCCCTGGACCTGCGCAGGCTGAGGCCGCAGGGGACTGTGCAGTAAAAACTCCGCTTGCATGAAAGCTTCCCGCCGTTCAGATGC
>CAZYDF010000179.1:0-4767 GCA_964645855.1 uncultured Occallatibacter sp. | reverse complement strand
AGCGTGACAGCTAGCGGCATCTGGCCGAAGGCGTGTGTGGAGCAGCTCAGGCACGGATCGAAGGTGCGGATCACGGCCTCGATGCGGTTGAGCGTCCCCTCAGTGAACTTGCTGTCTTTGACGTAGGCTTTCGCGGCCTGCAAGACGCCCTTGTTCATCGCATTGTTGTTCTGACCGGTGGCGATAACGAGGTTGGCCCAGGTGATTAGGCCATTCTCGTCCACCTTGTAATTGTGCATGAGCGTGCCGCGCGGAGCCTCGGCCTGGCCCGCGCCTTCGAGCCGGTTGACGCCCGCGGTAGCCCGCACATGCTTGTCGAGGATCAGCGGGTCGGTGAGGATGCGCTCAATCATCTCGATGCCGTAGAGAATCTCGATCAGCCGCGCGTGGTGATAGTGGAACGAGCTTTCGACCGGCCCCTTGCCGAGCTGCTTAAACTCCGCCAGTTCTTGCTCAGCCAGCGGGGTGCCCATGGACTTGACGATGTTGAGCCGCGCCAGCGGGCCCACGCGATAGCTGCCTTCGGGATAGCCGAGCGGCTTGTAATAGGCGAACTTTGTGTAGCTATAGTTCTCGACTGCCTCACCGATCAACAGGCTGAACTTGTCGGCCGTGATGCCATCGTCCAGAATCTTTCCCTGGGGGTCGATCATGCGCAGCGCGCCGTCGGTAAACTCGATGGACTCATCTTCGTTGATGAGGCTCATGTAGTTCGACGGGAAGTTGGCGAAGACTTCGATCTCCTGCTTGAAGCTGTCCGCGATCTGCTTGTAGGCAGCCAGCGCAAGGGCAATGTTCGCGTAGGCCTCGGGCAGCATGGCCAGAATCTCATCGCGTTTGGCGGGGGCCAACGGCTCGGTGACGCCGCCGGGCACAACCCATCCGGGATGGATGCGCTTGTTGCCGAGAAGTTCGATGATGTGCTGACCGAAACGGCGCAACGCGATGCCGGCGCGGCCCAGCTCGGGCTTTGAGGCCACAACGCCGAGGACGTTGCGGGCCTTGGGATCGGACTCCATGCCAAGCAGCAGGTCGGGAGATGCGAGATAGAAAAAGCTGAGCGCGTGGGACTGCACCATCTGTGCCAGATTCAACATGCGCCGCAGTTGCGCGGCGGTATGCGGAATGCGGACTGACATGATGGCTTCGCAGGCTTTGGCCGAGGCGATAAGGTGCGAGACCGGGCAAATGCCGCAGATGCGCGCCATCAGGCTGGGCATCTCATAGAACGGCCGGCCTTCAGAGAACCGCTCAAAGCCACGCACTTGCGTGACGTGGAAGTGCGCGTCCGCAACCTCGCCGAGGTCGTTGAGCTGGATGGTGATTTTGCCGTGGCCTTCGAGGCGCGTAACGGGATCGATCATGATCGTCTGGGTCATAAATAAGGCTCCTGGAGGGCTCAGGCTCCAAAACGGGTGAGGGCTGGAATATCCAGCGGTTCACCGGTAACCAGCGCGGTGAGCGCCGTGTGGAAAGTGTCAGCCGAAGGCGGGCAGCCGGGCAGGAAGACGTCCACTTTGACGAACTCGTGGATAGGGCGCACAACCCGGAGGAGCTTGGGCACGACGACGCAGGGAATCTGTTGCTGCGCGGTGGCATTCTCGATGTAGGCGCGCTCGAGAATCGCTTCCGGGCCGATCGGATTGCGCATCGACGGGACATTGCCCGCCACCGCGCAGTCGCCCATGGCGACCAGGAGTTTGGAGTGGGCGCGCACCTTCTTGATCTTCTTCTCGTCGTCCACCGAGGCTACGGCTCCCTCGACCAGAGCGATATCCACTTCGTCGGGAAACTCCTTGGCGTCGACGATGGGGCTGTAGACCACATCGACAAGCTCCGCCAACTCGATGAGCCGTTCGTCCATGTCAAGAAACGACATATGGCAGCCGGAACACCCGTCCAGCCAGACTGTCGCCAGTTTCAGTTTGCTCATTGCGCTCCCCTCATGAGGTTCAGGTAAGGCAGGAAATCGGGATACTTGGGGTGATCGGAGCCAACCTTGCTCTTGTCGAAGAGCGCTCCGGTGGGGCATACCTGCACGCATTTGCCGCAGCGTGTGCAACTGGAGCTTCCCCATGGATCGTGCAGATCGGTAATGACGATGGAGTTGATGCCGCGGCCCATCACGTCCCACACATGCGCGCCTTCAATCTCGGCGCAAACCCGCACGCAGCGGGTGCAAAGGATGCATCGGTTGTGGTCCACAGTAAACCGCTCATGCGAGGCATCCACGGTCAGCTCCGGGTTGCGATAGGGCAGGCTGATGTGGGTCAGGCCTTGATCCTGGGCCAGCGCCTGCAACTCGCAGTGGCCGTTGGCCACGCACACGGAGCAGATATGGTTGCGCTCGGCAAAGAGCAACTCAAGGATCGTGCGGCGATGCTTCTGGAGCCGCTCAGTCTTGGTGCTCACCTCCATGCCCTCATACACAGTGGCTACGCAGGCGGGCAACAGCTTGTTGCTGCCTTTGATCTCCACCAGGCAAAGACGGCATGCGCCTACGTCGCTCAGGCCCTCAAGGTGGCAGAGCGTGGGAATATCGATGTCGTTCTCCCGCGCCACCTCCAGAATGGTCTGGCCAGAGCGGGCGCTGACTTCCTGCCCATCGATTTGAAGAGTTTTGACGCCCACATTTTCACTCATGCCAACACCTCTTTTTCAACGGCGGCAGGCGCGGGCGCTTCCATGGTACAGACCCCAGCCGGACAGCGCTTGTGAACGATGTGCTCGATGTACTCGTTCCTGAAGTACTTGAGCGTGCTCAGCACGGGATTGGGAGCCGTCATGCCCAGTCCGCACAGGCTGGTTTCCTTGATGGTGTCGCACAGGCCCACCAGCAAATCCAGATCTTCCATGGTTCCCTTGCCGGCGCAGAAGCGGCTCAGCAGGGTAAACATCTGGGCTGTGCCGGCGCGGCAGGGAATGCACTTGCCGCAGGACTCGGTCATGCAGAACTCGACGAAGAAGCGAGCGACGTTGACCATGCAGGAGGTGTCGTCCATGACGATCATGCCGCCCGAACCCATGATGGAGCCGAGCCGGACCAGCGCATCGTAGCTGACGCCTACATCGAGCATCTCAGCGGGAATGCAACCGCCCGAAGGACCGCCGGTCTGCACGGCCTTGAAGGTGTGCCCGCCGGGTACGCCACCGCCGATCACTTCAATGATCTCGCGCAGCTTGATGCCCATGGGCACTTCCACGAGGCCGGTATTGGCGATTTTGCCGGTGAGCGCGAAGACCTTGGTGCCCTTGCTTCTCTCCGAGCCCATGTTGGCAAACCACTTGCCGCCATTGCGGACAATGGGCGCGATGTTGGCATAGGTTTCAACGTTGTTGATGAGCGTTGGCTTGCCCCACAGGCCACTCACGGCCGGATACGGAGGCCGTGGCTTCGGCGTGCCGCGCCTGCCCTCAATGGAGGCAATCAGCGCCGTTTCCTCGCCGCAAACAAAGGCTCCCGCGCCCAGTCGAATCTCCACGTCGAAGCTGAAGGGTGTGTTGCAGATTCCGTTTCCAAGCAAACCCCGGCGTCGCGCATCGCGCAGCGCGGTGGTCAGCCGGGATACCGCAACCGGATACTCGGCCCTCACATAGATGTAGCCTTTGCTGGCGCCCACGGCATAGGCCGCGATGGCCATGCCCTCGATCACGCGATGCGGATCGCCTTCCATCACGCTGCGATCCATGAACGCGCCGGGGTCGCCCTCATCGCCGTTGCAGACCACATACTTCAGGTCGCCGCCGGCCTTGGCTACGGTACCCCACTTCAATCCGGTGGGATAACCGCCGCCGCCGCGTCCTCTTAGCCCGCTCTCCGTAATGCGATGGATCACGCCGCTCGGTGTCATCTCGGTCAACGCCGTCAACAGGGCCTTGTAGCCGTCGCGGGAGATATAGTCGTCAATCTTTTCCGGGTCGATGTGGCCGGCATTCTCCAGCACCACCCGTACTTGCTTATCAAAGTGTTCGTTCAAGTCGCACTGTAGCTCAGGCACGGGATCGCCGCCCAGGCTAGACACAATCGCTTCCGCGTTGCCGGCATTCACATGATGATAGAGGGTCTCATCCGGATCGACACGCACCAGCGGACCGGAGGAGCAAGGCCCCATGCATCCAGTGCGGCGGACGAGAACGTTCTTGCCGGAGGCCTCAGCTGCTTTCACCAGAGCTTCCCGCAGCTTGTCCGCGCCCTGGCTCGCGCAAGCCAGGTCCATGCAAACGTTGACTTCAAAATCGTATTTGTCGTTCTCCTGGCAGACGCTTTTGGCGATCTGTTCGAGCTCTTCGATTGTCATTCCACAGCCCACCTTTCCAGATGCTCGAGCATCTGCTCCGCAGTGACCTCACCGGCCACTTCTCCGTCGCAAAGCACCACGGGCGCGCGGCTGCAAGCGCCCACGCAACGGGCCGTCATCAGGCTGATCTGTCCGTCCTTGGTCGTCTGCCCCTGAGGAATGCCCAGGCGCTTCTCGGCAGCGGCAACCAGTTTGTCAGATCCCTTGATGTAGCAGGCGGTGCCGGCGCACACGGTGATCGTGTGCTTGCCTGGAGGCTTCAGGCTGAAGTAGTGATAGAAGGTCACCACTCCATAGGCCTGGCTCAACGGCACACGCAGGGAGCGGGCCACAAACCGGATGGCGTCATCGTCAAGGTACCCGAACGAGGACTGTACAGTGTGTAGCGTTTCAATCAGCGCGTGGCGGGCAAAACCATTCTTGCGCATGGTGCCGTTCACGATCTTCCATCGTTTGTCGTCGCTGGGCA
>CAZYDF010000178.1:0-4965 GCA_964645855.1 uncultured Occallatibacter sp. | reverse complement strand
AGGCCAGCGCCCGCGTCTTGAAGAAGCGCGCCGCCCACAGCCATTTGTCGATGCGCACGGAGTTCATGGCTCTATTCTCGTACAAATTGACCGGCTCTGACCGGGATCTTCAGACCACGGGAGCTTGGCTTTCGCAGCTATTTTCCTTCGACCCGCCGTGTCTCTTCGCTTCGGTCTTTGGTCTGGTCCGCATGGGCAAAAGCTTCATTGCCCGGCAATTCCAGGTTCACCCGCTGGATCGACTCCACCTTCGCGCTTCCCTCCACCAGCGTGAGCGCCAGCACGTGCCCGCCGTGCTGGCGGTCTGCGGTCAGATAGTGCCAGTGATAGCCCGGAACGCTGATGCCCTTGCTGAATGCGGGGCTGCGAATGCCGATCAGGGTTCCGCGCGTGGCGGGGTAAGTGTGGACCGACTGCGTCTTGAAGACCTCGGCCAGCGGCTTGTAGGGCTTCACCTGGGGCGCGATGGCCCGCACCGACACGTCGCGAAATTCGCCCTCAATGCGGACAGCATAAAAAAGATTGGGATTGGCCAGGCGGTTGTCCAGCCACTTTTCCAATTCGGCCAGCTGCAGCGTTGTTTCATCCTTGAAACTCTGGGTGGGATGAAAGCGCGTGACATAGGCCAGCGGCGTTTGGTCCATCGGGTCGGCCACGACTACCGAGCCGTCGGCCATGGCGTGGTAGAACACCCCGTCCACGGCCACCATCTCGCCATCCAGGCGATTGAAGGTGCCGATGCCCAGGTCGCCCTTCGCGCTCAGATCGCGGACGGTCAGATCGCCGTCGTAGGTTCCTGCCAGCAGCGCATCGAGGGTCGAGTAGATGTAGAGCGACGGCGTCGCCTGCGCGATTGCGCGCCCGCACGCGGCTGAGATGGCCAGCGCCGCCAAAAGCAGCAACGCAGCCCGGAGCCTTTTGGTGATGCGGACAGGGTTCACAATAGCCTTCTTCCGCGGTTCAAAAACCGCTGGCTGCCCCAACTCCCGCTTTTGGGTCCCGGAAATCTACGCGGTCGCGGCTCTAGTTCGCCAGCACGGCCCGGTAGCGTACCTTGTTCTTCTTCACCTTCTCGATGGCGTCGTTGGCCTTGGCCATGGGAAAGGACTCGGTTTGCGCCTTCACGCCGTGGCGGGCGGCCACGTCCAGCATCTCCTTCAACCGGTAAGGACTGCCTGTGGGGTTGCCGGCAATGGAGCGCAGCCCTGAGATGAGCGGAAACGCCTGTACCGAAATCGGCGAGGGCGGAACACCCGCAAAGCACAGTGTCCCGGTGGGCCGCAGAGCCTGGATGAAGACCCCCCAGTCCTGGTCGGCGTTGACGGTGCTCAAGATGAAATCGAAGGAGCCGGCTACTTCTTTCAGCGCCTTTGACTCGCGCGTGTTGACAAAATGCTGCGCTCCCAGCGCGCGAACCTCCTCTTCCTTGGCGGCCGAGGTCGAAAATGCCGTCACTTCCGCGCCGAAGACCCGCGCAAATTGGATGGCGATGTGTCCCAGTCCGCCAATGCCCACAATGCCCACCCGCGAGGAGGGATTGATTCCGTGCGTGCGCAGCGGGTTGTAGACGGTGATTCCGCCGCACAGCAGCGGGGCGGTATGCGCGCTCTCCAGGGCCTCGGGAATGGGAATGACGAATCGATGGTTGGCGCGCACACGGTTCGCGTAGCCGCCATGGCGATGGACGCAGGTACCTTCCGACGCGGGGCAGAGATTCTCCATGCCCCGCATACACCACTCGCAGGTACCGCAGGAGTTCGATTGCCACCCCAGGCCAACACGCTGACCCACCTGCAACGACAGCACCTCGGCGCCCACCGCCGTCACTGTGCCTACGATCTCGTGACCGGGAATGAACGGGTACTGGCTGATGCCCCAGTCGTTCGAGATCAGATGAATGTCGCTGTGGCAGATGCCGCAATGCGTAATGCCGATCTCCACCTCTTGCGTACCCAATGCTCCTGGGTCGTAGCGAAAAGGCAACAATTCGGCTCCCGCCGCATGAGCTGCAAGTCCTTGAATCTGGGTCATGTTCGTTCTGGAATCCTCGCCGGGAGAGTCAAACCGGCTGAAATCACTTCAAAGGCGCCGGCCCGCAAGCGGGTGAAAAGTTACTCCCCCGCCTTTAGTTTAAACCGCCTCCCTGTTCTATGCGCAGGTTTAGCACCTGGAAGCCACTCAAAACTCCACCGGCGGGTGCCTCCGCGGACAATTCCACCGACTCCCCATTGAGGCTTGCATCCTGGGCCGCGCGTAATGGTTCCAGCGCATTGGCTACTGAAAGTGGAAGACTTGTAAGGGTTTGGCCTGACATCTCGGCTTGAGTCTCTGGCACCAGCAGGCTCAAGTAAACGCGGTCTGCCGGATGCTGCCTGTGAGCGTCTGCCAAGACGCTCTCGATTGAAATCGGATGGACAACGTTCCTCAGCTGATCCAGGGTCCGGTCCAACGTACCGGCATCCGAGACGAGCAGCCGCAAGGTCCCTTGGCTCAACCGTGGGGGCAGTTTGACTGCGATCCGCAGATTGCGTGCCTTCTGCTTCCATGGGTGAAGCGTCACCTCCACCTCCACCGTGTCGCCTGCGCGGACAACGCTGCTTGAGACCAGACGCGCGGCTTCCAACTCTACCTGAACGCGGTGCGGAATCGCCTCGATGTGCAGATCGATTCCTTTGACCGCGCCCTGGCGAGTTCCATTGGAGTAGATTCGCCCAAAGCGTTCGCCAACCAGCAGCGCGGCCATCATGGGCGCAGCCATCTGGTCGTTGGTCGAGGCCCACACATCCAGCGGCGCAGGCGGGTATCCACCCAGTTCGACTGTCCCAGTCAAGTGGTAACTAGTCTCCGCGGTGCTTTCGTTGGCCTGTAGAAGCGCCTGGAACAGCGAGACGATCACGGCTTGTGTAGTGAGCGATGGCAGGTCCAGCACCTCGATGCTGAGCTTCTTTTCGCCGCTCTCGGTATGAATCGCAATGTGCAGGGGGATCATCCGCGCCTGTGCGCCAAAAACGCCGCGGATCGCCGATTCGCGGTCTTCTGTAAACGCGCCGATGGTGGCGCCCGTGTTGACGATTTTGAAGGCGTTGAACGGCGAGGCCAGCGTGGCCACCACCTCGCTTGCGGTCATCGGGAGTGAAACCGGACCGGCTTGCAAAATGGGGTGGCCGCAGGCAAGCAGTTGCGTTGCGTCGACGTAGGTTACCGTGCAGGTGGCTGCGATCTCCAGGTCGCCTCGCACCAACTGCGCGCTGACCGCCGACCCCGGCACTACGCTGGCCGCCGAAGCTTGCAGGGACTCCTTCCCTGGTTCTGCGCGGGCCGAACCACCCCCGGCCGCCACCATCTCCAGTCCTGTCCCGGCCACCTGCTTCTGCCACAACTTCACGGCCTCTGGTGCGAACCCGCTCATCACCAGCGGCGTTTCCATGGCCTGCATGGTCTCCCCCGCCGTGGATTGCCCTATCTGCTCCCTAGTCCCTATCCCTGAGTCCCTAGTCCCTATCGGGAGTTCCCGCACCTCCAGCATCTGCTCGATCGGCGTGATCCCGGCAATGGGGTCCTTGCTGAATTGGCCGACGCGATAAGAGAGCGAGCCCAGCAGCCGTTTGCCGATATACACCGGGCTTCCGCTCATTCCGGCCACTACGCCTGTGTACTCCGGCTTGGTCCCGTGGAGCTGGGCCAGAATCATATCCTGGCCGGGGCCGCGCGCACCGCGCAGAACGCCGAGAATCTCCACATCCATCGGCTCCGGCTTTACGCCGGTGAAAACCGTCCATGCGGTCGCCTTCATGCCGGCACGTACCTCGCTCAGCGGGAAGAATCCTCCGCTGGACGGGGGCGGAGTGGCGAGGGCGGCGTCGTTCTGAGCGGGAGCCGAGGCAGGGCACAGCGCCAGCAGGCAGGCAAGGCCGAGCGCGGCAGCGGCCGCAACGGGGCGGAATCGGATTTCCTTCAAGCGGGTTTCCACGTCTATAAGAGTACAGCCGGTATAAGGCAGCTTCTAGCCTTTAGCTTTTGAGCTTCTAGCCGAGCACTGACCGGAGCGCGTTGTTCGGGAGCATCGAACGCTCCGTTCCGTGTGAACAGCAATGCAAACGGCTGGCTGCTGGAAGTTAGCAGCTAGAAGCTGAGAATCGGAAGCTGTCACACTCC
This sequence comes from uncultured Occallatibacter sp., assembly GCA_964645855.1. Lineage (GTDB taxonomy): Bacteria > Acidobacteriota > Terriglobia > Terriglobales > Acidobacteriaceae > Telmatobacter. The sequence continues at coordinate 810 of CAZYDF010000178.1, read as the reverse complement.
CACCCGCTTCCCGTATGCTGTTGAGCAAAGAGGTCGTCATGTCCAAAGAGGTCGTCAAGTCTAAGATGCGTATGACCGTTCCCGCACTTCGCCGTACCTGGCTCGTTGTTCTGTTTCTTGCGCTCTTTGCTCTTGTCGCTTCGCCGCTAGGCCGGGCGCAGAACTCGCCGCCGCCGCCTCAGCAGCCCGACCAGGCTACGCCGGACGCGGGCGGGCCAGGCGGAGACAGCGGGGTCATCGCGCTCCCCAAGAAGAAAGACAAGCCCGACGACGTGCCGCCTCCCGCTCCGGTCGCGCCCAAGTTCAAGAATCCCGAGGGGGCGCCAACCTACTCGCTGCGCGTTGAGGTTCCCGAGGTCACGGTCGATGTGGGCGTGCTCCTTGAGAAGACCCATCAGTTTGTTCCCGGCCTCAAACCGGGGAACTTCCGCGTTTATGAGGATGGCGTCGAGCAGAAAGTTGCCGGATTCAAGCGCGTCGAGGCCCCAATCACAGCCCTGCTCCTGTGCGAGTTCGCCGCCACCAGCTACTTCTCAATCAATGACATGCGCAACACCGCATTCGTTTTTGCGCAGCAGTTGCGGCCCCAGGACTACGTAGCCATGATGACCTTCGACATGCGCACCCAGCTGGTCAGCGACTTCACCCAGGACAAGCGCCAGATTTTGGAAGCCATCAACTCGATGCGCATCCCCGGATTCAGCGAAACCAACGTCTTCGATGCGCTTTACGAGGCGCTTGACCGGCTCAGCCGCGTCGAGGGCCGCAAGTACATCATTCTTGTCGCTTCAGGGCGCGACACCTTCTCGA
>CAZYDF010000177.1:0-5029 GCA_964645855.1 uncultured Occallatibacter sp. | reverse complement strand
AAGACAGATTCAATCAATACCCATAAAGATCAAAGAGTTCTTCAGAGGTTCCCTAGAGTCATTGAATGATACGGCTGGATTGGCCGCGCCGCGGTTCGCTGGTTCGCCCGAGAGAGAGACCTCCAGCCGCGAACTCGGCGACTTACTGAGGACGGCGGTTGGCGAACTGGCTCCGCGTGCGGCCGAGATGTTCATCCTGCGCTATGTGGAAGAGCTGGGCAACCGCGAGATTGCGTCCATGATGGGCACCTCACAGGCCGTAGTGGCCGTGACGCTCCATCATGCACGCTTCAAACTGAAGAGACGACTCGGGGACTATGGATGGGGGACGAAATGAGACGAGATGAGGAAACACTGCTCCGCGATGCCGTGCAAGCACTTCAATCCGCTGAACCCAAGGCTGAGCTGGTCACCGCCTCCGCCATGCGCGTAGCCGCGCGGCTGGGAATCGAAGGGATGAACGAGATGAAGATTGAAACCATCGAAAACTGCGACGATGTGCGGCGGTTGCTGAACCTCTACCGCGCGGGCTCGCTGCCCGCAGCGCGTTCACTGTTGATTGAGGCTCATTTGCGCGACTGCGGCGCTTGCCGTCACCAGTACAAGAGCGGAAGCAGTAACACCGTCAACTGGTTCACGCCCTCAAGGACACGCGCAGTGGCGGTTCGTCCACGGATTCGTCCGCGGGCCTTTGGCTGGGCGCTGGCTTCGCTGCTGGCGCTGATGGTCTGCTCGCTCTTTCTCTATCGAGCCTTCTGGCAGATTCCTCCGGGAGTTCGCGCCGAGGTGCAATCCATCGATGGCTCGGCCTATCGCATCTCCGACGGTGGCGATCAACGGCTCACTCCGGGAGCAACGCTCGTCGAAGGCGACCATCTGCGCACCAGCGGTGGCGCTCACGCGGTGCTGCGCCTGGCCGACGGCTCCACGATGGAAGTGAACGAGCGCAGTGTGCTGGGCGTAGGCGCACGTGGGCACAGCATGACCGTCACCCTCGACAACGGCGCGGTGATTGTGCAGGCGGCCAAGCGGAGTTCGGGTCATTTGTATGTGAAGACGCCCGATTGCCGGGTCGCGGTCACCGGTACGGTCTTCTCGGTCAATGCAGGCATCAAGGGTTCACGCGTGGCCGTGTTGCAAGGAACGGTCCACGTGGCCCATGCGGGCATTGACTCCGTGGTGCAAGCCGGTGACCAGTTGGCCACCAACGACAACCTGACTTCCGAGCCGGTCGAAAGTCAGATTGCCTGGAGTCAGGATCGCGCCAAATACCTGCCGCTGCTGGCGCAACTGGCGGCCTTCCAGCACCACATCGAGAATATCCCCGTGCCGCCGCTTCGTTACAGCAGCGACCTGCTGGAGCGGGTGCCCTCGAATACGCTGCTGTACGTGAGCATTCCCAACCTCGGCGAGTTTCTAAGCGAAGCCAACCAGATCTTCCATGAACAGTTGCAGCAGAGTCCGGAGTTACAGCAGTGGTGGACGAGTGGCAAGCATCGCAATACCGCCGATCTGGATTCCCTGGTGGGCAAATTGCATCGCATGAGCCAGTATCTGGGCGAGGAAGTTGTAGTGGTGGGCTTCAAGCAGGGTAACAATCCCAGCTTCGCCCTCGTCGCCGATCTGAAGCGGAGCGGTCTGGATGCCTTTCTCAAAGCACAACTCCCGACCTCCAACGGCGGCGCAGGCGTAACCGTATTGAATGAGGATGCACTTTCCTCCGCGGTTGGCACCTCCAATGCGTCGGGCGGGTTCGTACTGATCCGGCAGCATGAGGTGGTGGTCTCCAACAGTATCGAAACGTTGCGGCAGATGAACGCGCAACTGGACGCCGGCAACTCCGGCTTTGCCACGGGAGAGTTCGGCAAGCAGATTCAGGCCGCTTACACGCGCGGCGCGGGAGTGATTCTGGCCGCCGATCTGCATCGCATGATGCATGAAGCAACGGGCAACCGACAGGCCCGTGTGGCGCTTGAAAACAGTGGCATCGCTGACGTCCAATATCTGATTGCCGAGCATCGCGAAGCTAATGGAATGCCGGAGAATCACCTGAACCTTCAGTTCACCGGGGCAAGGCAGCGGGTGGCCTCGTGGCTGGCCGCGCCTGCTCCCATTGGCTCGCTCAATTTCGTAACTCCCAATGCGGCGATTGCCGTGGCCGGGCTTTCCAAAGACCCCAAGGAGATTGCCGACGACATTCTGGCCATGGCCGGCGAAGACAAAGCCGATCAGGCCGAAAAGCTGAATGAGGTGGAGCAGAAGCTGCAAGTCAACTTCCGCGACGATCTGGCCGCCTGCCTAGGTGGGGACTTCCTCCTTGCGCTCGATGGACCGGTCCTTCCCACGCCGTCCTGGAAGGTCGTGATTGAAGTCAACGACTCGCGGCGTCTGCAGCAAACCCTGGAGCGCTTGACGGCGGACCTTCGCAATCAAGGCCTCAGCGCCAGTGCTCATAAGATCGCCATCGAATCGACGCAGAGCGGCAATCACACCTTCTATACGGTTCACGATCAGACTACGGGCCTGACGCCGGTTCACTACACTTTTGCGGACGGCTACATGATCCTGGCCCCCAATCGTGCCTTGCTCATGGAGGCTATTCACACCTACGCGACGGGAAACTCGCTTGCCCATGCAGCAGCCTTCAAGGCGTTACTTCCCAGGGACGAGAACGAGAACTACTCGGCCGTGGCTTACCAGAACCTGAGCCCGGTTCTGACCCCTTTGCTGACGCAATTGAGTGGCAAGGAGGCGGAGGCGCTGAGCAGCCTGGCGGCGGACTCCAAACCGACCGCGCTCTGTGCCTGGGGCAAGGAAAGCCGCATCGAAGTCGCCAGCGATAGCCGCCTCTTCGGCTTCGATTTTCTGACCCTGCAAGCTTTCATCAACTCCGGGAACAAGCATCCCGGCGCGAGCGTACATGAGTAACATGGGCATCATCGATCTGGATGGATTGGAGGTCCGATTCGGCAATCGGACTGTCCTCAACGGACTCACGGGCACCTTGCAAGGGCAGGCCATTGGCCTGCTCGGCCCCAATGGCGCGGGAAAATCCACGCTCATCAATACACTGCTGGGCTTTCATGAGCCGTCGAAAGGCCGCGCTCATGTCTTCGGTCTCGACACGCATCGGGACCGGGCGCGCATTCGCGGCAGCGTCGGCTACATGCCTGAGAACGACTCCTTCATTGGCAACATGAGCGGGGTGCGCTTTGTTCGCTACATGGCGGAGCTGGCGGGTTTGCCCGCCAAAGAGGCGTTGGAGCGCACCCATGAAGCTCTCTTCTATGTGGGACTCGGTGAGGTGCGCTATCGCAAGGTCAACAGCTATTCGCTGGGGATGAAGCAGCTTATCAAACTGGCCCAGGCATTGGTGCATGGACCCCGGTTGCTGATTCTCGACGAGCCGACCAACGGCCTCGATCCCATGGCCCGCCAGCGCATGATCCAGCTCATTCAGGAGATTCGCAAGGAGGGCAGCATCCGCATGCTCATCTCTTCGCATCTGCTGCGCGACATCGATGAGACCTGCGACGAGGTGCTGATTCTCAAAGATGGACGCATCGCCGCGCTCTGCAACATTGAAGAGGAGCGCCGCTCCAACCGCAGCTTCATGGAGCTGGAGACGGTGGGCGCAACCGAGCGCTTTTCCGTGAGCATTCGCGGCCTCGGCTGCGAGTGCGCCTGCTTCCCCGGCGGCCGCATCAAGCTCGTGATCCCCGACCACATTGAGGCTCGCGATCTTTACTCCATTGCCTCCGCGCAGGGCGTCCAGATTCGCCGCATGAATCAGCGCCGCGACTCGCTCGAAGACATCTTCCTCCGCGCCATGGAAAACGACTTGGAAAACAATCAGGAAAGGACGCCGCGTGGCAGTCTATAAGCATAACTACCGGGCCTACGAGGGAACGCTGACGCCGCTATGGACACGCATCCTCGTCCTCGTCCGCTATGCCCTCGCCGAAGCCTGGGCCTCGAAGATCACCATAGGCCTGCTCACCTTCTGCCTGCTGCCCTGCCTCGTTTCGCTGGTGGGCATCTACCTTGCCAATAACCCCATCGCGCGAGCGCTGGTGGGCGGGCAAAACACCAGGTTTCTGACCATCGATGCGGTGTTCTTTTTGAAGTTTCTACAATCGCAGTGCTGGCTGGCTTTGGTGCTGGCTTCCTGGATCGCGCCCCGCATCGTCAGCTTCGATCTTGCCGATAACGCGCTGCCCATTCTGCTCAGTCATCCCATCACGCGCTTCGGCTATGTGCTGGGCAAGTTCCTCGCGCTCTTCGCCACCCTCTCGGTCGTCACCTGGATTCCCGCGCTTCTGCTCTTCGCGTATCAGAGCTATTCGTCGCCGACACCGTGGGCCGCTGCCAACATGCGCATCGCCGCCGGCATGTTCGCGGGTGCGGTAATCTGGATCGCCTTCCTCTCTCTGCTGGGGCTGGCGCTCTCTTCCTGGGTCAAGTGGAGAGTCGTGGCCACGGGCATTATCTTTGCCGCCATCCTGGTACCGGCGGGTGTGGGCGGAATTGTTACCGGCGTTCTGCGCACCAGGTGGGGATTCCTGCTGAACATTCCCTTCATGATGACCAGTCTCTGGCAACGCTTGGTGGGCGCGCCCGAACCCATCAGGGCCTTCTATTCATTGCCCTCGGGAGCTATCGTGGCCATGCTCGTCTTGGCTTGCCTCGTCTTCGTCGTCATGTTGAATGCGCGCATACGCGCCCGGGAGGTGGTGCGCGGATGAGTGACCGAATTATTTTCGAGAATGTGTCGAAGTTCTATGGCGAAGTGCTCGGCGTGAATCGTATCTCGCTCTCCATTCCCCCCGGAATCACCACGCTGGTCGGCCCCAACGGCTCCGGCAAGACCACGCTGATGAACTTGCTGACGGGATTGGTGCAACCCTCCAGCGGCACCATCTCGGTGCTGGGTCTAACTCCTGGTAACGCGGCCGAGTTCTTTACAGCCGTAGGTTACTGCACCCAGTTCGATACCTTTCCGCGCGGCATCACCGGATGGCAGTTCGTC
>CAZYDF010000176.1:0-5127 GCA_964645855.1 uncultured Occallatibacter sp. | reverse complement strand
GCCAACGTGCTGGCCAGCTACTCGCTGGGCGAAGCCGACATGCTGCGCCGCGCCATGGGCAAGAAGAAGCCCGAGGAGATGGCCAAGCAGCGTACGCGCTTTGTGGAAGGCGCCGTGGCCAATGGGCATCCCAAGGCTACCATCACTGAAATTTTTGACCAGATGGAGAAGTTTGCTGGGTACGGCTTCAACAAGTCGCACTCCGCGGCGTATGGGCTGGTGAGCTATCAGACCGGCTATCTGAAGACGCACTATCCGGTGGAGTTCATGTCGGCGCTGCTCACCTCGGAAACTTCAAAGCCCGAAAATGTGGTGAAGTATATTGCCGAGTGCAAGGAGATGGGCATCAGCGTGGAGCCGCCCGATGTGCAAATTTCGCTCTCCCAGTTCACGCCCCACAACGAGGCCATCCGCTTTGGCCTGGCCGCGGTGAAGAACGTGGGCGGCAATGCGATTGAATCGGTTCTGAAGGCTCGCGAAGAGGTGGGACGCTTCACCGACATCTGGCAGTTCTGCGAGAAGGTGGATCTGCGCTTGATGAACAAGCGCGTGATTGAGTCGCTGGTGAAGGCCGGGGCGCTGGACTCGCTGGGACGGCGCGGACCGCTGATGGCCGCCATTGACAAGGCCATGGAGCAGGCGCAGAAGGCACAGAAGGACATGGAAGCCGGGCAGGCAGGGCTCTTTGGTCTGTTTGAAGAGAACGCGCCCAAGGTCAAAGCTGGGGCCGATCTGCCCCACGTGCCGGACTGGGAAGAGGGCGAGCGGCTGGCGTTTGAGAAGGAAGTGCTGGGCTTCTACGTCTCCGGCCATCCGCTGGACAAGTACGCGGAGAAGATCAGGAATCTGCCTGGTGTGATCAGCGTGGCGGAGGCTCTGGAGCGCAAGCCGCCGGAGCGCCGTTGGGGCAAGGAGACCGATCCCGCAGACGAGTTGCAGGTGGCAGGCCAGCTCATGGGGCTGCGCGTGCAGAAGAGCAAGCGCGATCAGAAACTCTATGCCATGGGGGCGCTCGAGGACTCCACCGGCAAGATCGACATCATCTGCTTCTCGCGCGACTACGAGCGCATCCAGGAGCAGTTGAAGATGGAAGCGCCGGTGCTGGTGCGCGGCGTGTTGATGGGCGACGAAGATTCACCGCCGAAGATCTCCGTCTCCAGCGTGCTGTCGCTGGAGGCGGTCAAGATCAAGATGCCCTCCGGCGTGCGCGTGCGCATCAACCTGGACCTGGCCCACGAGCAGATGTTCCAGGATCTGAAGAACACTGCCGATGAGGCGCCCGGTCCCAGCAAGGTCATGCTGCATCTGGAAAAGAAGGGCGAATACGCGGTGGTGCTGGAGCCTGCCGGAATGAGCGTGGCGGCCGATAAAGGCTGGCTCAAACGCGCGGAAGAGATCGTGGGCAAAGGCACCGTTCAGCCGTTGGGATAAACGGCGAGTGGAGGCCTCTTTTGCAAGATTACCAGCCGACATGTGGCAAGAAGCGTCAGGGCACGACTTTAGTCGTGCCGCAAAATGCTCAAAACAGACCCCGGCTTTAGCCGCTGAGGAACTGCACGCCGTCGAAGAAAGCAGATGCAGGGGCTGAAGCCCTGAGACTTTTTGTTGCGGGTGTCGGCACGACTCAAGCAACCCCAGCGACGAAGACCTGTCGCTGGGGACCCCGGGAAGTCGTGCCCTGACGCTTCTAGCCACAGCGCTTCTTGCCGACACAATAGAAGTTTGCAAGAGGTTCTGAAACACAAATGCCCTGCAGGTTGGTTGACCTGCAGGGCGTTTTTTGTGGCAAGAAAATGCATTACTGGATACCCGCCACTACACCGCAGGCGATGCGCGGGCCGGCGTTTCCGGCAGGATCGCTCATCATGTCGTCGGCCTTGGCATGGACCACAATCGATGTGCCGCCATTGGCCACCATCGAGTTGGCCGCAACGGGATCGAGCGAGAGATCCGGCGCCAGGAAGGTGGCATGAGCCTTACCCTCCGCATCCGCCGTCAGGTTCAGCGGCAGATCGCCGTTGTGGTGGCCATCGGGATTGTGCAGGCCGTGCTTTTTGCCCGCGGGGTTGAAGTGGCCGCCCGCCGTGGTGAAGGCAGGGCCTTCGCACAACGGCTTCTGATGCACATGGATGGCGTGCTCGCCCGGCTCGAGCCCAAAGAGCACCACCTCGAACTCCACTCCATCCTTCTGCTCGGTGAGGGTGACCTTGCCCGCATCCGCACCGGTGGCGGACTTCAACTGCACTTCCACCTTCTTCGGAGCCTGGGCTTGCATAACAAGCGGAGCTGCGCAAACCGCGGCCAACAAGGCAAAACCAAAGATCTTCTGCATATGACTCTCCTAAAAACTGCCTAGAGAATACGAAGCGACGGGGTTCTCCCGAGGTTGCTTCTCCCTCATCGGATTCCAATCGCCTTGGTGCGGATTCTTTCTATCTGCACCCTATTGATCCGGCCCGTAAATGGAGTCGTGGCTTCCCACCCTTTTCGCGATAGAACCAGCGAAAAGGATGGGGCACGGAACTTCTATTGAATGTCCAGATCAATAGTCCCGCGAGCCTCTGTAAAATGGAGGCAACACAGAAAAGGAAGAAATTATGCAAACTCGCCGTTTGGGCAATGGACCGCTGGAAGTCTCGGAGTTGAGCTTTGGAACCTGGCTGACGGTGGCGGGCGGCGTGGGCCGCGAGCAGGCCATCCGCTGTATTCATGCGGCTTTGGAGCATGGGATCACGCTCTTTGATACCGCCAACCAGTATGGCGCGGGCGAGGCGGAACGGGTGCTGGGCGAGGCTCTCCGCAGCTACCCGCGCGAAAAATACATGATCGCCACCAAGCTCTATTTTCCGGTGGGCGACGAGCCGGATCACGGGCTTTCCGCGGCGCAAATTGCCAAGCAGCTGGACCGCTCGCTGGAGCGGCTGGGCACGGATGTGATCGACCTCTACCAGTGCCATCGCTTTGACAAAGAAACACCACTCGCCGAGACGCTCACGGCGCTCGACGCGGCGGTGAAGAGCGGCAAGGTGCGCGCCATCGGCTTCAGCGAGTGGACCGGCGAGCAGATTGACGAAGCCACGCGGGTGGCCGCCGAGCTGGGCCTGACCGCCTTCTGCTCCAGCCAGCCACAGTACTCCATGCTGTGGCGGAAGCCCGAGGCTGGCGTCTTTCCGGCCTGTGCGCGGGCGAGGATTGGCAACCTGGCGTTTTCGCCGCTGGCGCATGGCGTGCTGACCGGCAAGTATAAGCCGGGCGTGCCGCCGCCGGCCGGGAGCCGCGCCGCATCGAGCGAGATGAACCAGTTCATGGAGAGCGCGGGCCGGCACTTCCGCTCCGATTTTCTGCTGGAAGCTGTGGAGAAGCTGCAGCCGATTGCCGCCGACCTCCAGCTCTCCATGGTGCAGCTGGCCATTGCCTGGGTGCTGCGGCGCAAGGAGGTGGCTTCGGCCATCATCGGCGCATCGCGCCCGGAACAGATTGCCGACAACGTGCGCGCGGTGGGGGTGACGATTCCCGACGAGGCGCTAAAGCTCATCGATGAGGCCGTGGGCGGCGTGGCGGTTTTTTCTTAGTCTAGCCGCCGGTTGCCCCAGGTCTGGGTTTTCAAACCTGTGAGACTCGCGCTTTTCGGATGGTCAGATGTTTCCCACTCGCCGCCAGCGGCCCTTCAGACTTGCCGGTATGGGATATCGGAACCTCGGACCACCGCGTTGATCGAGTTTGATTTCAAGAAAGCCTGGGCGGCGTTCTCAGCGTCTTTGCCAGCACCCGGACCGAGCATCACCTCGTTAATGGCGGGGTACACGGTTCCTGGGTGGGATGGATCAGGAACGAGATCTAGGGGAAACGCGATAAAGGGGACCAGACCTGCATTTTTGGGCTTAAATCGAATCGGATGGATCAGATTTGTCTTATCTTTGTTCGGTGAGATTGGAAGGACAAGTCTCCACTCGTTTTCATTGCAAAAAGCGCGGTGTTTAAGAAGTCCAGCAAGCCGGATAATCCTTTTGCGGGCCTCAGTTAGTCCGATTTGAAGTTGTTCTTCAAATTTCTCGCTTGTGGAGATTGATGTTACGAACTTTCTTTGCTCATCGTCACTAGGTCTTGCTCCGTGTAAAAGTGTTTGCATGAATTCCTCACATACCTTATTCCAGTATCCAAGACTCACTTTAATGAAATAATTAAGTGCGCTCTGAATTAACTCCTTTTTGTCCGCGTCCTTGTAGACACACCGCGCGAATGTCACGCCCGAATCGGGATCGAGTACGACTCTGATCCCCCTAAGGTCGAAGGAGATGCTTGCCCCATGGGTACCGTGAGAGTAGCCGCGCCACTGGCTCAGGTCATCTCTTGAATCCGTAAAGGACGCCACGAAGATTTGTGCGGAATTGGGATTCAGGAACTCCGACCCAAAAATCGTATCTACTGCCCACTTGAGGCTACCGCGCAACCTAAATTGAAATCTGCCGTCGAGCTCTGGTGCATCGTCCACCAGTTCATACGCCATTTTTCGGATGTGTACGAATTCCTCCGTGTCGTTCAGGAAGCGGACATCGGTTGCATGAATGCTACGGCTCTCAATGATTCCTTGGAACCCATTGATCGATGTGTAATGCCAGAGCGCATCGGGAATCGGCGCACTCACCCATTGGCTGACGAGATCTTCCTTTTGTTTCATGTCATCCTCAAATACGAGGCTGGTCGGTGGCCGACGGGCGGATGGCCTGGTCTCTCGCTTTTTGGAACCGGGGATTTCTATTGAGGCGGAGGGGCCAGCATCCATGCGGCAGTTGCCAACCTCTTTCGCTGGCTGTCCACTCCAATGAACAACGGGAGGAAAGGGTAAAGTGAAATTCCATCCTCGGTCCCCAAAAGCGAGGGATAGTGGGCACCCGACTCTATTAGATCAGTCGAAGATGAGCCGCACCCTTGAGCCTCGCAACGTAAACCTCCTACATCACCCCTTACAGAGGACCTCTGCCCACTTGCGGATGGACTCGGCATCGACGGGCTTGCCGCCGAGCTCTGCTGAAGCCAACTGCACGGCAAGGTTGCCGAGGGTGGTGGACTCGGTTTGGCCGATCTCGACCTTGAGGCCGGTGCGCTCTTCGGTGAGGCGGACGAGCA
>CAZYDF010000175.1:0-5134 GCA_964645855.1 uncultured Occallatibacter sp. | reverse complement strand
CAGAAAGATGTCTACTATGCCGCTGCGTAGCAATACTTCAGGGCCGGATCAATAGCAACTCTGGAAACGTAACGAACATCCGTAGCAACATGATGTTCAGCGGTTTTGCAACAGGCATCTCAGATACTTCGACAAGCAACCGGGGGACGCTCATCTCCGGTAACTACATCAGCGAGGGATCCACGGCGAATGAGGTTGGCATTGATCTGGGAAGCAGCGCAGGCAGTTATGGCAACGCCAAAACGCTGGTGGGCAATACGATCCACTACGCGCCGGGAACCGCAGGAGTGTGCGGGATTCGCCTGGGAGGGTTCGTTCCGACGTATGACGTGACGGGGAATTCTTTTGACCCCGTGGGGCCGTGGAGTGGAACAGGAACGAAAAAAATCTGCACTACGAGCACGGCTGCAGCCTTGGGCTTTCAGCAGACGGTTGTGGCGAATGGAGCGGCCCAGATTCCGCTTCTGAGCCGAGGTGCGCTGGCGCTTTTCGAGGAACCAACTGCATTGACGGAATCCAGTGTAGCAAGCCATGCGCTCACGCTTCCGAGTTATGCTTCACTGTGGACTTTTGCGCCGGCCACGGCCACCATGATTAACTCCTTCGCAGGTGGAAATCTGGATGGACGCGTGCTCATCCTGCGTGTGGCCAACGCCAACGGTTCGTTCCAAAACTCAGCGCTCATAAGGCTTTCCGGTGGGCAGGCGTTTACGGGCCCGGGCACGATTTCGTTCTATCTTTCGTACACCGGCGGGGCTAGCTACGCTTATGAAATTGCGCGCTCGCCCGATCAAAAGCCCGGAGTTGATGCCTCATCTGGATGCCTGGATGGGGGCGATCATCTCCCCTGCACTCTGTATGATCAGCCCAATATCTCCGAGTCCACGTCACAGGGCGGAAGTTACTCGACAATCTACACGACCAAGGTGCCGGGTTGGTATCAGATCTCCTGTTATCTCTACGGGACAACGGCCAGTAGCACCGCGGTTCGATTGAATCAGTACGTTCGTGCCACCCAGATCGGCCAAAGCGCCGCCAATGAGTATTTGACCAGCTCTGCGCAGATCGGCGTGACGACGGGCGGAGGCAATAGCGATGCGGTTTTGTTCAATCTGGCCGCATCGTCCCCGATTCAACAAACCACCATGATCGCGAGTGGCAGCAATACGGGAGGCCTCTGGAGTCGCGCTTGTGCCGTGATAAGAATCAAGTAACTCCTGGATGGGGAGGACGGTAGGGGGCACGAGCCATGAAGAGAAGTTTCTTGGTTTCTCTTACGGATTGTGCCAGGCTCGCGGCCAAGCGGTCCGTCTGACGGTAAAGAAGCGTTTGCGAGCAGCTTTGGCCGCGATCCGTGAGATGTTTCTACAGTGAGCTTAGCCCCGCAACCTCTTCACCCGGTAGAACACGGTCAGCGCGGTCACTGTGCCGCAGGTCAGCAGGCTTGCGCCCATGCCGATGACCATGGCCCAGTCTTGCCTGTAGAGGCCGTGGATCACGCTCACCACCTGCAGCAGGCTGAAGCCGCCAAAGGTGATCAGGGAAACGCCCTCATCGGTCTTTTTGCGCCACACGGCCAGCGCCTGCGGAACAAACAGCAGGGCATTGCCAATCAGCCCCAGTCCAAAGATCCATGCCACAATGTCCTTCATTCGTTCCTGCTCCTCCGGCCCCAAGCCTGCTTCCATCTTCGCATTCCGGCTTGGGCCGCTGCGTGGTGCCCGGGCGCAAGCCAGCCGCTGCGACGGCGCTCACACGTGCTGCGCAAGCCTGTTTGTTATCCTCAATGCCGTGCATCCGGAAACGTTCGTCTATCCCGCGCTGAAAGAGCCGCTCCTGGAGGCCTATGGCTTGGCCTTTGAGTCGGTCTACATTGTGCTGCACCCCTTTGTCCGGGTGCCCGACGCGCTGGCCTGGGCTGTTACGCGCCAGTACCCCAGCGACGCCGACCTTGCCGCCCAGGGCTCCAAGTGCCGCTGGGCAGAGGCCGCGCGCGGCGCTGGCATCCGCAACTGCGCTGCCATGAGCCAGGCCCTGCTCACCGCCATCGGCTCTGTTGAAGAGTGCCTGCGCGATCCGGCTGGCGCCTTGGCGCTGCAACGCTTGCTGCAGTCCGCGCCCATTTGGATGCCTACCGAAGGCCGCTTTGAGCCGCTGCTCCAGGCTGATTTTCTTTCTGCTTTTGAGATGGCCGGCCATACCGAGTTCCTGCACGTGCCGGAGTTTCCGGAGCAGGAGCCGGTGGAGACGTTGCAGGTGGAGGCGCTCGCAATGCGCGCCAAGAAAATGCCGGAGCGGGGCACCCTGCTGGCCCTCGATCACAGCTTCCTGTTCACCGTGGATTGGGATAGTTTTTTTACCCTTTTTTATGGGCCGCGGCGCTTTGTCAGCGACGTGGTGAAGGCGCGTAATCTGGAGGGCTTCTTTGCGGAAAAAGAGACTGAGCACTTCTGGTTCAACTGGAAGATGGGCTGTGCCACCTGCACCGTCTCGCCAGAAGGCTGGTCGGCAGGATAGGAAGGGCGTTATCTGCGCCGGAAGGGTACCGAAAGTCCAGGTACGCTACTGTACGTCGGTGGCCATGTAGACGTTCACGGGCGGATCGCTGGTCAACTGCGTGTCCACAATCAGGATGGTACGCACCTCGCCGCCCACCAGCGCCAGGGAGGCGGAGGTGTACTTGGGCGTCAGCAGGCCCTTGGGCACAATCACCATGGTCACGGTCTGCGCGGGGAAGCTCACATAGCCAGCCGTTGAACCCACTGCCAGCCCGGAGACCAGAGGAATCGTGTTGGCCAGCGTGGAACTGCCCGGAACCATGTAAATATCCACCGGGCCAATCTTTGGCGCTTGATTCAGGAACCGGAAGGCGGAGTGGCCGCTGGCCGCTGCCACCTGCTGGTCTTCAAGAATCGTCACCTCATAGCCGGTCGGGGCCGCACCGTTGTCGGTCAGGAAGATGGTGTGGTGATGGCCGGCCTGCACCGTGCCGTTGGTGGTCACCAGCGCCACGCCGCCCGTGGCTTCCGTAATCTTGATCAGGGCCGCATTGTTGGCCGGAACCGTGGCATAAATACCAATCGATCCCTGGCCCATGTTGGAAGCTACGGGAATGCTTTCAACGACCACATTGACCGCCGGAGCAATATAAGAGGCGTCAATCGCCCGGACCAGACTGGGCTGGTCGTAGGTGGCCACGTTCACGCAGGACGAAAGCGTAAACGCTACCGCCAGCGAGGCCACGGAGGCCATAGCCAGCCGCGCCCAAGGGCGCAGCTCAAGCTGCCGCATCCACTGCTGAACTACCGACTTGAGGGCGCGCATCTTCAACGGGCACATGACCTTTCCAACATAGTACAGGCTGGGGCTCAGTTGAGTACGACTTTTTGGGCAACCGCAAAGGAAAGGAATCAAAGGGACCAAGAGAACAGGGAGTAGGGAATAGGGAGTAGGGAATTGGGGAACTCACGCAGTTCAGTGCAAACGGACTTTTTGAAAGGGCACGGCCTCAAGGTCTGCCTTAGCAGGGCCGAAGGGGACCGCGTCCCTCGTTCCCTATTCCCTGTTCCCTATTCCCTACTCCCTGTTCCCAAGTCCCTCCTCTCACCCCGCTCCCATATAGAAAAACCGCACCAGGAACAGCGCGGCCAGCAGGCACAGGAACCAGTCCTTGCGTTCCAGCTTGCCGGTGGCGCCGTGCAGCACGGCCCAGGCAATCACGCCAAAGCCCAGCCCGTTGGCAATGGAGGCGGTAAAGGGAATCAGCACCAGGGTGAGGAAGGCTGGCATGGCCTTCAGCGGCTCCCGCCAGCGGATCTCTGTAATTCCGCCCAGCATCAGCGATCCCACCAGAATCAGCGCCGGCGCGGTGGCTGCCGATGGAACCATTCCCGCATAGGGCGCGGCACCAATCGCGCACAGGAACAGCAGGCCGGTCACAATCGCGGTCACCCCCGTCCGCCCTCCAGCCGCCACGCCCGCAGTCGATTCCACGTAGCTGGTCACGGTGGAGGTGCCGGTCAGCGATCCAAACACCGTGGCTAGCGCATCAGCAAACAGGATACGGTTCAGGCGCGGAATGGTATTGTCAGGTCCCAATAGCCCGGCCCGTTTGGTCACCGCCATCAGCGTGCCCAGGTTGTCGAAGAGGTCCACAAAGAAGAAAACAAAAATTATTTCTACCAGCCCCTTGGACAGCGCGCCGGGAATATCCAGCTTGAAGGCGGTTTGGCCGAGCTCCAGCAGGCCTCCGGTGGTGTCGGTTTTGTGGACCAGCCCCAGCGGCCAAGCCGCAGCCGTCACCGCCAGCATGCCCAGCAGGATGGCGGCGCGGATCTTGCGCACCTCCAGCACCACCATCAGCGCCAAACCGGCCAGCGCCAGCGCCGTGGTGGGGTTGCGGACACTGCCCAGGCTCATCAGGGTCTGCGCGTCGCCCACCACCAGCCCCGCGTTGTGGAAGCCGATCAGCGCAATAAACAGCCCAATGCCGCCCGCCACCGCCGCGTACAGCTCCTGCGGAATGGCGCGGAAAATCATCTGCCGGATGCCGGCGGCGGTGATGGCCAAAAAAATAATTCCGGACAGAAACACCGCACCCAGCGCGGTTTGCCAGGGAATATGCAGGCGCATGCACACCGCGTAGGCAAAGTAGGCATTCAGACCCATGCCGGGGGCCAGCGCAATCGGATAGCGCGCCACCACCCCCATCAGGATGGAGGCAAAGCCGGCGGACAGGCAGGTGGCTGCGGTGACGGCGGCCAGCGGCATTCCGGCCGCGGCCAAGATCGATGGGTTCACCAGTACGATGTACGCCATGGTCAAGAATGTGGTTGCACCGGCCAGGATCTCGGTTCGCCAGGTGGTCTGGTGGTGCGCAAATTCAAAGTAGGATTCCAGTCGTTTCAGCATAGGCGGTTGCCTTCAGCAGACCACAGCGGTGCGCGCGCGGTAAAGTCCGCGGCCCGCGCTTTGCCGCAACCAATCTGGCCCTTGCCGTAAACTGGAGAGCGCCAGGCGATCTTCTTCTCCGCGTGGCAAGGTCTGGCATGCCCTGTTCATGCGGGTTTGCGCATGGTTTGCCGCGCCGCTCAATTTCCATGGATAAACCATGTATTGAAGGTCATTTTGGCTA
>CAZYDF010000174.1:0-5160 GCA_964645855.1 uncultured Occallatibacter sp. | reverse complement strand
GCCATGGTCAGCTTTTCCTGCGTGGTCATGCTGCAGCCGGGCGACTGCTCGCCGTCGCGCAGCGTGGTATCGAAGAAGACTACATGATTAGGATTTACGCTCATTCTCCGCCTGCTAAAAAGAGTGGACAGTGATCAGTGAACAGCGATCAGCGGAAACGGCTGCCGGCGGCCTGTTAGCTTGCTTTGGGAGCTGCGACACCGGCAATAGCTGATCGGGGACAAACAAATCTCAAACACAAATAGTGTCGCAAAATGAGCAGCATAAGGCAAAGTTATTATTATTTTGGTTTCGATAAGTTAAATTTATAGTGGACAGTAAATATTGGTCAGTGATCAGAGGGTGCGTTCTGGAACCAGCGACATATTCGTAGCCCTCCTTTTCGCTTTCATCCTTGCCCCGCTGCGCTGACCACTGCTCACTTGGCACTGTTCACTGATCACTGATCACTGGAAGCGGAGGTTCCATGGAACTGAACCAACTCGAGACTTTTCTTGCGGTTGCGGAAGAAAAGAGCTTTTCGCGGGCGGCCACACGGCTGCATCGCACGCAGCCGGCCATCAGCCAGGTGATCCGCAAGCTGGAAGAGGAGATTGGCGAGATCCTCTTTGACCGGGCGGCTCGGGATGGCTCGCTGACCGCTGCCGGGGGGTTGCTGCGCGAGTACGCCCACCGATTGCTGACGCTAAGACGTGAGGCCACGGCCGCGCTGGGCGAACTGAAGAGCCTGGAGCGGGGACGGCTACAGCTTTCGGCCAACGAATATACGTGCCTGTATCTGTTGCCGGTGCTGGACGTCTTCTGCCGCGAGTACCCAGACGTGGGCGTGACCGTACACCGCATGTTGGCCTCGCGCATCCCGGACGAGCTGGCCATGCGCAGCTTTGAGTTGGGCATGGTCAGCTACCGGCCCGACCCGGAGCAGTTCCACTCCATTGCGGTGTATGGCGACAGCCTGGAGCTGATTGTGGGCCCCAGCCATCGCCTGGCCGGGGTGGAACGGCTGACGATTCATGACCTTGGGCGGGAGATTTTTGTGGCGCACAATGTGGCGTCGCCCCTGCGGCGGAAGGTGATTGAGACCTTCCAGCGCCACCACACCCCGCTGAACATGCCCATTGAGCTGCCCACGATTGAGGCCATCAAGCGCTTCGTGGCCATGGGCAACGGGGTGGCGCTGGTGCCGCACCTGACGGTAGCCAGAGAGCTGGAAGCCGGGGACCTGCTCAGCATTGCGGTGGATGACCTGCAACTGCGCCGAGTTCTGCGCCTGGTCCACCACCGGAGGGCCACGCTGAGCTACGCCGCGGAGGCCTTCCTGGAGAGCCTCAAGCAGATGGCGCTGCGGACCGGGCCGCCGTTCTACTTCCAGGAGGAAGGGGCGTAAAGGCAGGGACTCGGGACTAGGGACTTGGGACTGGGGCATGTGTGGCGGATGGATGGTTCGAGGATGTGGTTGCACAGCGCCCCTAGGGGCGCAGGGAATCGGGAGGGACGCTCTCCAGCACGGCGCACGGCCTCGCGGCTATTTGCAATACGCCACCAAGGGACGTGGAGATGTCCGGGATCAGTCCCGAGTCCCCAGTCCCTAGTCCCAGTTTTTTCGCTATCCGACCGCTTCGGGCCACGTCTAAACCTTCGCAACACCCTTTGAAAACCTGTCGGACGGGCGAGAATTCACCAAGACCCGGTCCGGCCAGTTACAATGCTATGAGCGGAGCCCGGTTCGATTCCGGAGCGCCGGAATCGACAAGCTCGATGCCAGCCGGACGGTTGTGCAGTCGTGAGGTTCAGGACCGAATGAAGAAGATCGCTATTTTTGCAATGCTGGTGGCCGGTTGCGTAGCCACTGTCCGCGCCCAGGAAAGCCGCCAGGACTTCAGTCTGAGCGGAACGACTCTGATTGAGCCGTTCATCGCCTCGTCCACCAACGTGCAGGTCCATAGCCAGCGGGCCTTTGGCGCCTTGGCCAGCTACCGCTTCATGTTGACGCCCACCAGCGCCCTTGAAGCCAACTACGGCATGACGTACCAGAGCACGATCCACTTTTATGCCAACCCCAACAACTACAACGTGAGCACTCGCGTGCAGGAAATGTCGGCCGCTTACGTTCGGTCGTTCGTGTTCAAAAACTTCAATCCATTCGTTGAAGCGGGCCCGGCCGCCTTTATCTTCATGCCGATCCGTAACATGGGCACCACCACGCAGGACGTGAAGCAGCAGACCGAAGTGGGCGGCATCTACGGTGCCGGTATTGCCTACGAGATCAGCCCCAGCTTTGACATCCGCACTGAGTTTCGCGGCATGGTGACCAAGGTTCCGACCTTTGCAGACACCCAGTTGACTACCAATCGTTGGTACAACATCTACAACCCGGTGATCGGCGTCTCATACCACTTCTAGGCAGCAGCGCAGAAACAGCAAGCGGGGGACGGGCTAATGGCCTGTCCCCCGTTTTGCGTTCGAAGCAGCTTTTAGCCGTCAGCTTCTAGCTTTCAGCTCGTGCAGCAGATCCAGCAGGCTGGAGTGCCCAATAAAATCATTCGCCGCGCACGCCGGCCTGGTAGCGGCCCAGTTCCTTGACCATGCCGCAGTGACGGTGGAGGGCGACGATGGCTTGATCGGCTACCGCCGACGATGGCACCTGGCAATCGACATAGAAGATGTACTCCCACGGCTTGCCATGGACGGGGCGCGACTCGATCTTGGTCATGTTGACGCCCAGGGCAGCCAGCTCATTGAGCACCAGCACCAGCGAGCCGGGCCGGTTGGCCACGGAGAAGGCCAGGCTGATCTTGTCCGGGTTATCCGGAATCCGCGCCTTGCCGGTGGTGTAGACCAGGAAGAAGCGGGTGTAGTTTTCCGGATTGTCCTCGATGTTGGCGGCCAAAATCTCCGCCCCATAGACGCGGGCGGCGGCGGCGCTGGCAATGGCGGCGGCATTGGCCTCCTGCGACTCGACGAGTTGCTTGACGCTGCCGGCGGTGTCGTAAAAAGCGTAGGCGCGCATGCGCTCATGGAGCGCCACAAAGCGCTTGCACTGGGCCAGAGCCACGGGATGAGAGAAGACCCGCTCGATGGCGTCGATCTCAACGCCGGGAATGGCGATCAGGTTGTGATGGATGCGGAGCAGAGTCTCGTCCACCACGCGGACTTCGTGCTCCAGCAGCAGATCGAAGTGCTCGCTGACGGAGCCGGCCAGGCTGTTCTCGATGGGAATCACGGCGGCCTCGGCGTCGCCGCTGGCCAGCGCGGCAAAGACGTCGGGCGAGAGCGCGCAGGGCACAATCGTTGCATCGGGAACCAGCTTCATCGCTGCTTCGTGACTGAAGGAACCGAGTTCTCCCTGAATGGCAATCTTCATGCGGCGGCTGAGGCTCCTGTGAATTTGGACGTACCTGAAAACGCGGTTATTGGGGCGCTACTTGTCACCGTACCACAAGTTCCCCGCTCCGGCATTGGATGCAGACCGAGACTCCAAGGGGGATGCACCGCGCCCTTACAGGGCGCGATTCGTGGTTTGGACCTGGTTCCCAGCACGTCGCGCGGCTCCGTGCTGGGCTACTTGCACAACACCCCTTCGGGGTGTACCGACGTGGTGGGCCTGGATTCGGGGGTGTGTGGATGCGGTGGGCCTACACCTTCTTCAGCATCCGGCGACTCGTGAAGATCATTTCCCGAACACCCGTAGGAAGTTCTGAATCCTTGATCCGGCCCATAAATTGGGCCATTCTATCCCACCCATTTCCTCAAAAAACGCGGAAATGGATGGGGCACGGAAGCGTTCTGCGCGAAGCAGGCTGGCCGCACCGCAGGTTCCTTATTGATCCGGCCCCAAAATAACGTTGAGGTTTTCCACCCTTTGGTCAGAAACAAGGCGAGAGGATGGGGCACGGAGTCCCTATTTCCGAGCCCCACCCTTCGTCACCTGCTCCCTCAGCGCTTCATCCACAGGTCCAGCGAGACAAAGGCCAGAAACACCATGGCGATGACGCCGTTCATGGTGAAGAAAGCGGCGTTGAGCTTGCTCAGGTCGCGGGGGGAAACCAGGGAGTGTTCGTAGCCGAGCAGCAGCGCCACGGCGAGAATGCCCAGCTCGCCGGCGAGGTGGAAATTGAACAGCCTGCCCAGCAGGATGAGCAGCGCCAGCATGAGAAAGTGCATGATCCGCGCCACGCGAAAGGAGCGCTCCAGGCCGAGGGCGCTGGGAATGGAGTGCAGGCCCACGCTGCGGTCGTGATCAAAGTCCTGGCAGGCGTAGAGCACGTCAAAGCCCGCTGCCCACAGCATGACCGCGGCGGTGAGCACCAGGATGCGGGGATCGAGCGAGCCGCGGACGGCAATCCACGCGGCGGAGGGCGCCAGGCCGAGCGCCAGGCCCAGGCCCAGATGCGACCAGCGCGTGAGCCGCTTCAGGTAGCTATAGCCAAAGAGCACGATCAACACCAGCGGCGACAGGCAGAGCGTGAGCCAGTTGAGGCGCCAGGCAGCCAGCAGAAAGACGATCGTAGTGACAATGGTGAAGCCCAGCACAAACTGGCGGGTGAGCTGGCCGACGGGAATGGCGCGCATTTTGGTGCGGGGATTCTCGGCGTCGAGCGCAGCGTCGGCCCAGCGATTGAAGGCCATGGCGGAGGAGCGTGCGGCCACCATGGCCACCAGGATCCAGCCCAGGGTGCGCCAGGCCGGAAGCCCGTTCGCGGCCAAGAGCGCGGCGGTCAGCGCAAAGGGCAACGCAAAGATGGAGTGCTCCCACTTGATCATCTCCAAAGTGATGCCGATTCTGCGCACAATGCCCGCCATGGTTGCCTGTTCTCCTGGTTCCAGTTTACCGGAGCGTTTGCAGTCATTGCATGCCGGGTGCCCCATCCTTGACCGCGTCTTTTGCGGGCAAGGGTGGGAGTCAGATGCCAGTACCTTATTGCAGGATTCGGATCTAAAGGATCCTGGACCCTACGGCCGCTCGGTGATCTTGCCTGCCACCTGCAGATAGTTTTTCACACTGAAGACGCCGGGCACGCCGTTGGCTTCAATGTTGGCCACGTTCCTGTCCATCTCGGAATCCACGGTGCCGAACAGCTCCACGTGTCCGTTTTGCACGGAGATGCGGATGGGCTTGGCGGGATCGATGGCGTAACGGTTGAGCGAGGGGAAGCCGTA
>CAZYDF010000173.1:0-5209 GCA_964645855.1 uncultured Occallatibacter sp. | reverse complement strand
CCGGGGAAAGTACCATTCCCAGTTCCCGCGTCTTCCCTGCAACAACCTCTGCGTGCCCCATCTTCCGAACGTTCTTGGTTCGAAGGGTGGGAAGCAATGAAGACCGACTCCGGGCTCATCCAAACCGCGGTGCACACCCTTTGCACTGCGCCCCTACAGGGCGCGCCTACCTTTTCCAACGCTTACCCAGCACGTCGCGCGGCTCCGTGCTGGGCTACTTGCACCGCGCCCTTTCAGGGCGCAGCCTGTTCCACTCTTCTTCTACTTCCCCACCGTCGCCCGCGTCGCTCCGGTCGAGATTCCGCCGTCGATCAACAGCGTCTGGCCTGTGACGTAGCGGCTGGCCTCGGAGGCCAGAAACACCACCGCGCCATCCAGATCGTTGGGCGCGCCGGGCCGCTTCACCGGAATCCGGTCCACCAGATAGTTGACCCACTCCTTGTTCTCGTAGAGTACCTGGTTCTGGTTGGTCTTGAACCAGCCTGGAGCCAGGCAGTTGACCGTGACGCCGTGCTGACCCCAGTCGTCGGCCAGACTCATGGTCAGCTGCTTTACGCCGCCGCGGCTGGCGCCATAGGCAGCAAGACCCGCGTAGCCCGCCACGCACGTCACCGAGCCGATGTTGATAATGCGCCCATAGCCGTGACCCACCATGCCCCGCGCCACGGCTTGCGCCACAAAAAAGGTTCCGCGCAGGTTGGTCTCCAGCACCGTGTTCCAGTCGTCCCAGGTCACGTCCAGCGCGGGCTTGCGGATGTTGCAACCGGCGTTGTTCACCAGGATGTGGATCTGCCCGTAGGCCTTGAGCGCTTCCTCCGCCATCCGCTGAATGCTCACGTGATTGCGCACGTCGAGCGGCAGACACACGGCGCGGCGGCCCAGCGCTTCAATCTCTTTTGCAAAGGGCTCCAGCGTGGCAGCGTTGCGCGCCGTCAGCACCAGGTCAGCTCCGGCGCGCGCCAAGGCGCGGGCAAAGTACTGGCCCAAGCCGCGGCTGGTTCCGGTCACAATGGCCACCTGGCCGGTCAGATCGAAAAAGTTTTCGCTCATCGTGCTTCCACTCCCGCCGTCGGGCTGAGAATCACCTTCATCAAGTTCGGTTCGCGACTGTGGAGCCGCTCAAACCAGCGCGGCCCCTCTTCCAGCGGCGCAACCGCACTGATCAGCGGACGCACCTGGATCTTGCCTGCGGCGATGAGCTCAATGGCCAGCGGATACTCGCCGGCCGAAGCGCAGGAGCCTTGCAGTCTGATCTGCCGCGTGACCACCTTTTGCAGCGGCAGCACGACCTCTGACGCGAGGTTGCCCACCAAAGAAACCCGTCCACCCTTGCGCACCGCATCGATGGCGGCGGCCACGGTCTCCTTGCGGCCCACGGCCTCAATCACCGCATCCACGCCACGGCCTGCGGTGAGAGTGAGAACGGCAGCCACCAGCTCGTCGCCGGAAGCGCAGATGGTTTCATCCGCGCCCACCTGCTTGGCCAACTCCAGACGCGTGGCGTCTACATCGGCGCAGATTGCGCGCGCGCATCCCAGCGCCTTGGCAGCCTGCAGAGCCAACAAGCCGATCATGCCCGCGCCGATGACCAGCACCGTTTCCTGGCCGCTCAGCTCCAGCACCTTGACTCCATGCAGACCTACAGAAACGGCCTCCAGCATGGCGGCATCGGAGAAAGAGAAGTCAGCCGGCAGTTCGTACAGGATGCGCTCCGGCAGCACCACCAGCTCCGCAAACGCCCCATGGCGGCGGAACTCGCCGCAGCTGACGCCGATCACCTGGCGGTTGTCGCACAGGTTCACCTCGCCCCGCAGGCAGAACTCGCAGGTGCCGCAGAAGATCGTCGAGTCGAAGGTGACGCGGTCGCCTACGCCGTACCCCATAACGCGCGCTCCCACCGCCGCAATCGTGCCCGCCGCCTCATGGCCCATCACAATGGGAGGAATCCTGCGCCCCGTGGAGCCATCGAATCCATGCACGTCGCTGCCGCAGATGCCGCAGGCCTCCACGCGCACCAACACTTCGCCCGGCCCCGCCTCCGGAGCCGGCATCTCAGCCAGTTCCAGCCGGCCGTATTCGGTCAGCACCATTGCTCTCATTTTTTCCTGGTCCTAACTTCAAGATTTGTTCGCCACTTGCTTCAGCGCACGCGTCAGCCGATTTCCCAGCGGCTTCCGCTCATCCCGTCCCATTGTATTGCCGGATTGCGGCCACTGTCTGCGCCCAAAATCTCGAAGGAGAAACAATTCCGCAGATTGGTTCATGCGCACCAGAAACAAATGCCTCCGGATTTCTCCGGAGGCATTCAAATTGGGTGCCCCCTCGCGTTGTGGGACCCGGGAACGAAGCTCTCACCACCCGGTGCACGAAGCGCGTCTGCCGCACCGCAGGTGGCAGGTGCCTAGAAGCGTCCCATGGTCAGCTTCACCACTTCGGACTTTTGGTGGAAGCAGAGGCCGCGATCCGTCTCATCCCCATTCCAGAGCTTCACCGGCTTCCATACGCCGTTCTCAAAGACGCCCTCTTCGGCGGTCACAATCTGGCTATGAATCCAGGCTGGCTTACCTTTCAGGTGGAAGGTAACGCTGGCGTCCACTCCGGTCACCAGGAACTGGTCGGGGCCAAGCTGCGCCACCAGTGCAGCTCCGTGCATGTCCTTGGTTCCAGGCGCGGGGCGTCCATCGGGCTGCGGATAGCCGTAGGAGACAGTGGCCTGCCACTCGCCGAAGTCGATCTCCTGGCCGGTTTGGCCAACCTCTTCGACGGCGGTTTTGACCTTGCCCTCGAACTCCAGTTGGGCAATTTCGCGGCTCATGGGGCCAATCAAGGCAAAGTTGGCGGCGTGGCGCTTCCACGGCTCGTCACCCAGAATGTTCCATCCGCTGCGATCCACACCGAAAGGCGAAAAGCCCAGCGCCCCCTTGCCGAGCGCATAGAAGAAGAACTTGCCGTAGTCGTCGCTGCGCCCGGTCTCCGGTACCCAGAGCGGATTGTCAGGGCGGTTGTAGGCGTCAAAAACCTGCTGCACGGTGGCGGAGCTCGAGGTGTAGATGTCCGGCCCGATCATGTCCAGCGCGGGAGCCAGCGCACGCCACAATCCAACCACCTTCTGCACCGCGCCGCCGCTGGGGTAGGCAATGCCGGGCTGTTCAATCTGGCGCTGCGGCAGCTCCGCCGCGGGGTAGTCGATCCACACGTTGATATAGAGCGGAATCTGGAATTCCTGCTTGCCGGCAGCGGCAATTTCGTTGATGTACTTAGCCTGATGGTAGACCTGGAAGGTCTCATCGGCATCCGCGCCAAAGACCTGCTGCCAGGTGCCGGGCTGCTTCTTGGCGGCGGCCAGAAGATCGGCGGGAACCGCGCCGGCAAACAGGCGATTGGCTTCCGGCGAGTTGTCGCGAATACTGCCCACGTTGCCGGACTCGTTTTCCACCTGCACGGCAATCACGGTGTGCTTGTCACCGTCGATCTGCTTCAGGTGGCGCATCAGCGCGCTAAAGGCCTTCTTGTCGGCGTCGAGCGTGTTGCGCGAAACCGGCGACAGCACATCAATCGGCTCGCCATCAGGACGGATAGTGTGCGGAAAACGCTTGGCGTCGTTCTTCACCCAGCTCGGCACGTAGTGCATGTTGCCGTTCTTCCAGGTACCGAACCAGAGCAGCACCAGACGCAGGCCGTGGGCGCGAGCACCTTCCACAAGGGCGTCTACGTTGGTGGTGTCAAACGAGCCCTCACGCGCCTCAAACTGCTCCCAGTAGACCGGAGCCTCCAGGGTGTTGGCATGGAGCGCAGCCATCGACTCCCAGACCTGCGGCAGCTCGCTGGGCCAGCCGGAAGAGTTGTGGATCTGCCCGCCCAAGGCCAGATACGGGCGGCCATCGACGAGCAGCGCAAAGCGGCCGTCCTTGTGCTCCACGCGCGGAGCCTCTTCAGCACGGGCAGGGTTCCAGGCCACACCAACGGCAGCCAGCGAAAGCGAGAGCAGCAGAGAACGAAGGCAAGAGTTTTGAAGTATATGAGCCACGCGGATTTCCCCCGTTAACGACTGTAACCGTATACACCGATCTCTGCAAGGGGCGCAATTCCGGCGCTGATTCAGGAGCAAACCCGGAGGGAAAACGCATCCCCTCTCACCGTTGGCCGAGGCGCTAGCAGCCGCCGTACACTCCCGGGACGCAAAGGCCATCTTTCCCATCCAGACAGCCGAGTCGCCAGGCAATCCCCGCCCCCCCATCGACAACTCAGCTTGCAGCGCGGACAATGGTCCATGGAGGCTCCATCCGCCGTGGTCCGAAAAATATTGATCATTGACGACGAAGACGACATCCGCGAAGTGGCCGCCCTGAGCCTGGAGAGTGTTGCCGGATGGCAGGTGGTTACGGCCAACTCCGGCGCACAGGGCATTGCCCGCGCCCTGGAGGAGATGCCCGACGCCATTCTGCTGGACGTGATGATGCCCGGCATGGATGGCCCCACCACCTTCCGCCAGATGCAGGCCACGCCGCAGTTGGCCGCGATCCCGGTGCTGCTGCTCACCGCCAAGGTGCAAGCCAGCGATCAGCGCGCCTTTGCCGATCTGGGGGTGAAGGCGGTGCTCTTCAAGCCCTTTGATCCGATGACCCTGGCGGCGCAGATTGCCGCCGTGCTGGGCTGGAGCTAGGCCAGGAGGAGCGCATGGACACCAAGCCCGAACTGGCTGCCGCACTGGAGTTGCTTTGGCAGCGTTTTTTGCCGCAGATGCTGGAGCGGATTGCGCTGTTGGAGGCCGCGGCCGCAGCCTGCGGCGCAGGCACTCTGCATACCGCCCAGATCAAGGACGCGCACGCCACCGCCCACAAGCTGGCCGGCTCGCTGGGGAGCTTCAACCTGACGCGGGGCTCGGTGCTGGCGCACGAGCTGGAGTTACTCTACTCCGTCCAGGAGGAGCCGGCAGTGGAACTCGGCGCCCAGCTTGCCGCCATTACCGCTGAGCTGCGCTCGCTCGTCGAACACCGCTAGCTCCCCACCCGCATGAATTTGAACATTGGCATCTCGGCTTCCCAGGTCTCAAAATCGAGCCCCTTCGACTTCGCTCAGGGCAGGCTCTGGGGCACCCAAGAGCGATGCTGGGTGCCCCACCCATCCCGCGTTTTGTGCGGGATGGGTGGGATAGAGTGACACTATTTGAGGGCTGGATGAATAGGTTGGGATCGAGGAGATTCTCTAA
>CAZYDF010000172.1:0-5351 GCA_964645855.1 uncultured Occallatibacter sp. | reverse complement strand
CAATGCAAACGCCCACCTTGCCCGAGGCGCGCGCGTAGCCATCGGCCATGTGCGCCGCGCCCTGCTCGTGGCGCACCAGGGTGTGGTGGATGGGAAACTTGCGCAGAGCATCGTAGACGGGAAGGATGGCGCCGCCGGGATAACCGAATACGTCCTCTACACCCTCACCTACCAGCGTGGCCCATACGATCTCGGCGCCGGTAAGGCGGGTGGGCGTGGTCAAGTGGTCGGTGGCGGACGGCGTATTCGGTTTGCTTCCCATGCAGATCTCCTTGGTGAATCGGCGTCATGCGGTTGGGGCTGACGTGCGAGCGAGTCAGCAAGTTAGCTGGTCAGCAAGTTAGCAAGTTAGCGTCGGCCTCGCGTATCCACTTCGGGCTGATTTGCTAACTCACTGACTTGCCGGCTTGCTTATTTCGGCTGCAGCCAGAATGCCTGTTTGTGTGCGGCCTCGTAGCCATCGAGCGCGGCGGCGTGGCGCAGGGTGAGGCCAATGTCGTCCAGGCCCTCCACCAAACAATACTTGCGAAAAGGATCGATCTCAAAGCTCTCTTTGAAGCCCAGCGAATCGGTCACCGTCTGCGCTTCAAGCGAGACGGTGATCTGGTAGGCCGGGAGGTTGCGGGCACGATCCAGCAGCACGTTCACCTTGTCTTCCGGGAGGCGAGCCAGAACGATGCCGTTCTTGGCTGCATTCGAGAAAAAGATATCGGCGAAGGAGGGCGCGATGACTACGCGAAAGCCAAAGTCACTGAGCGCCCAGGCAGCGTGTTCGCGGCTGGAACCGCAGCCGAAGTTCTTGCCCGCAACCAGGATCTGCGCGCCCTTGTAGCAGGGGAGATTGAGCACGAAATCCGTGATCGGCGTGCCATCGGCCAGCTGACGCCACTCGAAGAACAAAAAGTCGCCGTAGCCGCTGCGCTCAATGCGCTTGAGAAACTGCTTGGGAATAATCTGGTCGGTATCGACGTTGGTGCGGTCCAGCGGTGCGGCCAAGGCGGTGAGTGTGGTGAACTTTTCCATTAGGCCTTTGCCTCCCCTTTGATTTGCCAGTTGCGGATGTCAACAAAGTGTCCAGCGATGGCGGCCGCGGCGGCCATCTCCGGCGAAACCAGGTGAGTGCGGCTATCGCGTCCCTGGCGGCCTTCAAAGTTGCGGTTGGAAGTGGAAGCGCAACGCTCCTGCGGCTTCAGCACGTCGGGATTCATGGCCAGACACATGGAGCAACCGGGCTCGCGCCACTCAAAACCAGCCTCAAGGAAGATCTTGTCCAGGCCTTCGGCTTCAGCCTGCTGCTTGACGATCTCCGAGCCGGGCACCACGATCACGTTGACGCCGGCGGCCACCTTGTAGCCCTTGGCGACGTGGGCCGCGGCGCGCATATCTTCCATGCGGCCGTTGGTGCAGGAGCCAATAAAGACACGGTCAATCTTGATCTCAGTCAGCGGCGTGCCAGCAGTGAGGCCCATGTAATCGAGCGCGCGCTGCAGGTTCTTGCGATCGATCTCCGTCTTGCCGGCGGCAGGATCGGGGACCGAAGCGGTGATGGGAGCCACCATACCGGGGCTGGTACCCCAGCTGACGTAAGGAGCAAGCTGGGCAGCATCAATCGTGATCTCGCGATCAAACGCCGCCCCCTCGTCGGTCTTGAGCTTCTTCCACTCTGCAACGGCCTTGTCCCAGTCCGCGCCCTTGGGGGCGTGGTTGCGGCCCTTGAGATACGCGAAGGTGGTCTCGTCCGGAGCGATCATGCCGGCGCGCGCGCCAGCCTCAATGCTCATGTTGCAGACCGTCATGCGGCCTTCCATCGAAAGCGCGCGAATGGCCGAGCCTGCATACTCAATCACGCAGCCGGTAGCGCCGTCGGTGCCAATCTGGCCGATGACGGCCAGGATGATGTCCTTGGCCGTGACGCCCGCGGGCAGGTCGCCATCCACGTTAATCAGGAAGGTCTTGGGCTTGCTCTGCGGCAAACATTGCGTAGCCAGCACGTGCTCCACTTCGCTGGTGCCAATGCCAAAGGCCAATGCACCAAACGCGCCGTGGGTGGCCGTGTGCGAGTCACCGCAGACGATGGTCATGCCCGGCTTGGTGAGGCCCTGCTCGGGTCCTACCACGTGCACCACGCCCTGCTTGCCGGTGCCCGTGTCGTAGAGTTCCACGCCGAACTCCTTGCAATTGGCGCGCAAGGTGGCCATCTGGGTGGCGGCAATGGGGTCAAGAATGTTGAGCAGACCCTCTTTGGTGGTGGGAATGTTGTGGTCAATGGTGGCCACGGTGCGATCCGCACGGCGCACCTTGCGGCCCGTCAGCCGGAGCCCTTCAAAGGCCTGCGGCGAGGTGACTTCGTGAACCAGTTGCAGGTCGATGTAGAGCAATGTGGGTTCGCCCGCAGGCTCGGCCACCACATGCTGCTCCCAGACCTTTTCGAACAACGTCTTCGGTGTCATTTCCATCGTTCCTCGCGATTCGATTTTCAGAGGCAACCTCTGAAAGTGCGCTATTGTTTTTCCGGTTGAGCAATTCTTTGCTTAACGATCTTCTCAACTCCGGAGTCCGAATATCCCAATCTTGCACCTAGAGTCATAAGAGCGGGCATGATCCTCTGAAGGTCTTCTCCTTGGTCTAACAACCTTAGATGTACTTCAAAAGCGTCCTGCGGCTTCCCATGAAGGTACAGAAATGAAGCCCAGCCGCCTTGAAAGATGCTTGATCTAGGCTGAACGCTCAACGCTTTTCGAAAGCAATCTTCCGCTTTCTTGAGTTCCCCCAGATCTTCATAGCAGCAAGCAAGGCTATAAAAGCCAGTTCCGTGCTCCCATTCAGGCGAGACTGCCAACAACTGCTCGAAGAGGTGAACTGCATCCGCAGGCCGATTCGCCCGAACCATTTCGAGCGCTCTTCCTTCGAGTTCAACACAGTCCAGTCCCTTGCAGTCCATATCCGACTCGTATCCCACTAACCGCTAACCAGGTAATTGGCTACGCCAGAATTTCTTTCACCAGCGCGCGAATCTTGACGCCCACTTCCGGCGTCTTCAGCACGGTATAGCTGTGATCCATGCCGCGAACCAGATCCGGGGTGCGATAGCCCTGTTCGAGCAGCTTGCGCACAGCCTGCTCAATAGCGGCCGCTTCCTTCTCCAGACCAGCCGTGTGCCGCAACACCAGAGCGCCGGTCATGATGGCGCCGATGGGGTTGGCAATTCCCTTCCCTGCAATGTCCGGCGCGGAGCCGTGGATGGGCTCGTACAGATTGATCTTGCCGCCCACCGTGGCCGAGGGCAACATGCCCAGCGAACCGGTGATCACACCCGACTCATCGCTCAGAATATCGCCAAAAAGATTCTCTGTCAGCACCACATCGAAGCTTTTGGGCCGATTCATCAGGTGCATGGCCATGGCATCCACGTATTGGTGCTCGAGCTCAACGTCAGGATACTGCTTGGCAACCTCGATCACCACCGCGCGCCAGAGCTGGGAGACCTCCAGCACATTGGCCTTGTCCACACTGCAGAGCTTCTTCTTGCGCTTCTGGGCCAGCTTGAAGGCCACATGCGCCACGCGCTCCACTTCCGGCTTGGTGTAGATCATGGTGTTAAAGGCGACGCCGGTTTCCTTGTTGTACTCGCGGGGCTGGCCAAAGTAAGCGCCACCCAACAGCTCGCGGACAAACATGATGTCAGCGCCGTCGATGATCTCCGGGCGCAGCGGGCTGTTGACTGCCAGCTCCTTGAAGGCGAAGGCGGGACGAAGATTGGCGAATCCGCCCAGGACGGAGCGAATCTTGAGCAGGCCAGCCTCAGGGCGTTCACTGGGAGCCAGCGCGTTGAACTCGTTGCCGCCCACAGCGCCCAGCAGAACCGCATCGGAGGCCAGAGCCGCATCGATCGTCTCCTGCGGCAAAGGCGTTCCGTCGGTGGTGATGGCAATGCCGCCGATACGCTTGTGGGTGAGCTCCAGGGTGTGGCCGCCGATGGCCATCACGTCCTGCATCACGCCAACTGCCTCGTTCGTCACCTCAGGGCCGATTCCGTCGCCGGCCACTACCAGAACTTTCAGCTTCATGTTTCTCTCTTCTTCCGGAGATAGAGAAAGGGCAGGCCGTCAGCGACGGTCTCCCTTTCGTTCGTGGATGTGATGCCAGCGCGCCAACAATGACGCGCCTATCTTTTCAGCTTGACGCGCTAGACCCTGCTTAGTCCAGCTCGGCGACCGCTTCATGCCGCCGTTCGCGGATCTCGTCGGGAAGAATCCCGACCAGGTCCTGGTCGTAGACATTCTTCTTGCGATCAGCCAGGGCCACAAAGCGATAGTAGGTCTGCTGCAGCTCTTCGCGGGTAAGCGTAAAGCCGAGCTGCTCCAGGCGGTGGCGGAGCGCGGCGCGGCCGGAGTGCTTGCCCAGGACCAGATGGGTTTTGGCCACGCCCACCAGAGCTGGCGTCATGATCTCATAGGTGAGCGGGTTGGCCAGCATACCGTGCTGGTGGATGCCGGACTCATGCGCAAAGGCGTTGTCGCCCACAATCGCCTTGTTGGGCGAGGGCCGGAAGGTGATGATCTGGCCCAGAACCTGGCTGGTGGAATAAATCTTATCCAGCTTGATGCCGCAATCCAGCGGGTAGCGGTCGCGGCGGACGTAGAGGGCCGCGGCAAGCTCTTCCAGGGCAGCGTTGCCGGCGCGCTCGCCGATGCCGTTGATGGTGCACTCCACCTGGCGCGCTCCACCTTCAATGGCAGCCAGCGAGTTGGCTACGGCCAGACCGAGATCGTCGTGGCAGTGCGAGCTGAGGATGACGCCCTGGCGGTCGATGGCCGGAATGGCGGTACGGACCTCACGGAACATGGCGCCGTACTCGGCCGGGGTCATGTAGCCCACGGTGTCCGGCATATTGATGGTGGTGGCGCCGGCTTCCACGGCCACGCGCACCATCTCAATCAGGAACTGGCGGTCGGAGCGGCTGGCATCCTCCGGCGAAAACTCGATGTCGTCCACCAGGGAACGGGCCAGGCGAACGCTCTCGCCACACTGCTCCAAAGCCTGCTGACGGCTCATCTTGAGCTTGTATTCAAGGTGCAGATCGCTGGAGGCCAGGAAGACGTGGATGCGGGCGCGGTCGGCAAACTGCAGGGCGCGAGCGGCCATCTCAATATCTTCCGAGCGGGCGCGGGCCAGCGAGGCGATGCGAGGGCCGCGAACGGCCTGGGTAATGGTCGCGATGGCGGCAAAGTCGCCCTCGGAGGCCATGGCAAAGCCGGCTTCGATCACGTCCACGTTCAACTCTTCGAGCGCGTGGGCCATGGTCAGCTTTTCCTGCGTGGTCATGCTGCAGCCGGGCGACTGCTCGCCGT
>CAZYDF010000171.1:0-5423 GCA_964645855.1 uncultured Occallatibacter sp. | reverse complement strand
CTCGCTGCATAGAAAATCAGCTTGACGGGCAACAGAGAATCTACGGGACTCCGAGGAGTCTTTCGGGGGCCTATCCCCGGGTTGCGCGGTCCCTCGCGCTGCTCGTAGACCGCTCCACCCGGGGCTAACATCCTCCTGCCCCTACGGGGCGGGCACCTGCGGTGCAGCCAACGCACTTCGGCACTGCCACCTGCGGTGGGGCCAAAGCGCTTCGCAGCATTGCATGCAGCAGCTTTCGTGCCGGGCAATGGCATAGCGTTCATGGTGCGGAGTCACCGCACAACACAACGGGGATGAGCTGCTGCTCATCCCCGTTGTGTTTTAGGCAGGCTGAAGAAGTCACGCTTCAGCCGGAGTGGCTTCTTCCTCTTGTTCGGCTGTGCGGCGCAGAATGCGGCTGAGCAGCACATAAAGCACGGGGATGAAGAAGAGGTTCAACACGGTGGAGACCAACATACCGCCCACCACCGTGGTGCCCACGGAACGGCGTCCCTGCGCGCCTGCGCCGGTGGCAAATACCAGCGGCAGAACGCCCAGGATGAAGGCAAACGAGGTCATCAGGATGGGGCGCAGACGAAGCTCCGCGGCCTCAATGGCGGCCTCCGCAATGGAGTGGCCCTTGCGCCGCAGTTGCTCCGCGAACTCCACAATCAGAATCGAGTTTTTGGCCGAGAGTCCGATCAGCATCACTAGGCCAATCTGGCAGTAAACGTCGTTGGCCATGCCCCGCATCCAGACAAACCCCAGTGCACCCAGCACAGCCATCGGCACCGCCAGCAGGATGATGAAGGGCAGCGCGAAGCTTTCATATTGCGCGGAGAGCGTCAGGTAAACCACCAGGATGCCAAGGCCGAAGATGATCAGCGCCTTGCCGCTCGACTCCAGTTCGTCCAGCGTGAGGCCGGTCCACTGGAAGTCCATGCCGTGGGTCATCTGGCTGCGAGCCAGAGTTTCCATGGAGTCCAGGGCCTGGCCGGAGCTGAAGCCGGCCGCCGGCGAGCCATCGATCTCGACCGCGCGGAACAGGTTGTAATGGGTGATAACCGGCGGACCGGAGCTCTCCTTGACGGTGACCAGATTGTCGAGCGAGATCATCTGGCTTGCAGAGGACTTGACGTAGTAGTTGTGCAGATCCTTCTGGGTCATGCGGAAGGGCTGGTCGGCCTGCACATACACGCGATAGGTACGGTTGTTGTAGTCAAAATCGTTGACATACTCCGAACCCATGAAGACGCTGAGCGTGGTGGTGATCTCCGAGAGCGGCACGTTCATGGCCTTGGCCTTCTCGCGATCAATGGTGACCAGCACCTGCGGATCGTTGGCCGAGAAGGTGGTCATCAGGTTGGTTAGATCGGGCTGCGCCTTGCTGGCGTTCACGATCTGGTGCGCAATGTGATCCAGATCGCTGAGGGTGTTGCCACCGCGATCCTGGAGCATGAACTGGAAGCCGCCGTAGCTGCCCACGCCATCCACGGCAGGTGGTTCAACTGCCATCACCAGGCCGCCGCTGGGCGCAAACATCAAGCTGCCGAAGGGCCTGGAGAGGGCCTTCACCACGTCGCCCGCGGAGTGGCCCTTGCCGCGCCGCTCGTCGCTGGGCTTCAGGTTGACGAACATCATCCCGCCGTTCGAGGCCGAGCCGGCCATGCTGTAGCCGATGATGGAAAAGGAGCCGTCGACATCAGGGTTCTGCTCCAGGATGGCTTCGGCGCGATCCGCCAGCGACTGCGTGTAGGTGAGCGAAGAGCCCGGAGGCGCCTGAAGGATGATGATCAGGTAGCCCTTGTCCTCCTGCGGCAGGAAGGCGGTGGGCACGCGGTTGTAGGTCCACACCGTTGCGCCCAGGCCCACGACAAATAGCAGCAGCATGGCGTAGCGCATGCGGATGGCCACGTGAATGGCCTTGGCATACGAGCTGGCCAGCCAGGTGATGGAGCGGTCTGTTCCATGCACGAAGCCTGCAAAGGCACGCGAGAGCGGCGCAATGTGTAGGAAGTCGAGCTGCTTGGGACGGTCTTCTTCACCGCGCAGGAACAGCGCTGAAAGTGCCGGCGAGAGTGTAAGTGCGTTGAAGGCCGAGATGGCGATTGCGAAGGCGATGGTCAGCGAAAACTGCCGGTAGAGAATGCCCGTGGTGCCGGGGAAGAACGAGACCGGCACAAACACCGCAATCAGCACCAGCGAGGTGGCGATGACGGCGCTGGTCACTTCGCCCATGGCGCGCGATGTGGCCTCGCGCGGCTTGGAGTGCTCCAGGGAAATGTGGCGCTGCACGTTCTCAATCACCACGATGGCGTCATCCACCACCAGGCCCGTGGCCAGCGTGATGCCGAACAGCGTAAGCGTGTTGATGGAGAAGCCGAAGAGCTTGATAAAGGCAAAAGTACCGATGAGCGAAACCGGAATGGTAACGGCCGGAATGATGGTGGCGCGCCAATCCAGCAGGAAGAAGAAGATGACGGCAATGACGATCAGAATGGCTTCGGCCAGCGTGGTCATCACTTCGCGAATCGAGTCGCCGACTACCGTGGTGGCGTCAAAGGCGATGGCGTAGTTCAGCCCTGGTGGGAAGTTTTTGGCAAGCTCTGCCAGCACGGCTTTTGCCTGGCGATCCACCTCCAGCGCGTTGGCGTTGGAGAGCTGCTGCACGCCGATGCCCATCGCCTCATGGCCCTTGTACTTGAGCACCGAGCTGTAGTCTTCAGCGCCCACCACGGAGTGGCCCACGTCCTTAAGCAGAACCAGACCCGTGGCGGCGTTCTTCACGATGATCTTGTCGAACTCTTCCGGGCTGGCCAGACGGCCGATGACGCGCACCGGAATCTGATAGGCCTGCTTGGCGTCGGACGGTGGTTGGCCAAGCTGGCCGGCAGGAATCTCAACGTTCTGCTCGGTCAGCGCTGCAATCACGTCAGCGGCGGTGAGCCCGTGTGCTGACAGACGCACCGGGTCCAGCCAGATGCGCATGGCGTACTTGCGCTCGCCAAAGATCATCACATCGCCCACGCCCGGTACGCGTTTGAGCGCGTCCTTTACGTAGACGTCGAGATAGTTGGAGATAAACTCGCTCGAGTAACGGCCGTCCAGCGTGTAAAAGCCCGCGCCAAAGACGAAGTTGCTGTTCGACTTGGTGATGCTGATGCCGGTGGAATTTACCGCGGAGGGCAAACGCCCCTCAACGCTGGCCACGCGGTTCTGCACATCCACAGCGGCAATGTCCAGGTTGTAGCCGGTCTGGAAGGTGGTGGAGATCTCCGACTCGCCGTTGTTGGTGCTGGACGAGCTGATGTAGCGCATGCCCTCCACGCCGTTGATCGACTCCTCAAGAGGAATGGTCACGGCCTTCTCGACCGTCTCGGCATTGGCGCCCACGTAATTGCAGGAGACCGAAACCACCGGCGGAGCCAGATTCGGATACATGGCAATGGGCAGATTCGGAATGCACACCGCGCCGCTCAGAATGATGAGCAGCGCGCACACCGTGGCAAATACCGGTCTACGAATAAAGAAATCGACAAACAAGCGAGTTCCTCTTTTCTTCTTGGCTCCAGCGGCAGAACGATCTATAGCGGACTTTCCGGCCGGAGCTGCGGCCATCGCTAGGATGGTCTGTGATGCACGGCTAGCAGGGATGTGCGTGCAACCATCGCCTGAGAGGGAATGCTCCATCCTGGCTCCGGTTTCGAGTCGGAAGAAGGCGTCGCTCTCTCGCACGACAAGCGGGTGCCCCGGACCTGATTTCCAAGACCCGGGGGAAGAACTTAGTGCCCCGCGGGCGGAGGACCGCTGGGCAACGGGATCACCGGCATATTGTTCACCAGGAACTGCGTACCGGAGACGATCACCTTGTCGCCCGGCTTCAGACCCGAGTTCACGGCGTAGACGTTGCCCACCGTATCGCCCAGAGTCACCGCGGTTTGCAGTGCGGAAAAGTGGCCGCCCTGCTCCACCATGACAAAGACAAAAGGCTGTCCGCCCTGGCGAACCACGGCCAGCACCGGCACAACCGCGGCCGGTTTGGTATCCCACACAATGCGCGCCTTCACCAACTGGGCGGTGCGCAGCATCTCTAGCGTGGTATGGACCGGTGCTTTCACCAGAATCCCCTGCAAGGTGGGGTCCACCTCCGGCGAGACAAAGTCGATCTTGGTCTTCTCCAGTGATTGGCCGTTGTTGTCGGTAAGCTCCACGCCCAGTCCCATGCGCACATCGGCCGCGCGCTCGGTGGGGATGTAGATGTAGGCTTCCAGATCCTTGTTCTCGTCCAGGGTGGTCAGCAGCAAGGTGGGGGAAGCGTAGTCGCCCACATGCACCGGCACATCGCCCACCACGCCATCAAACGGCGCGCGGATGGTGTAGTAAGCCAGCAGTTGCTCCTGGGTCTTGCGTGCTTCAGCGGCTGCTTCGTAGTCGGCTTTGGTGTTGTCGGCTGCCTGCTGCGCCTGCTCAAGAACCTGGCGGCTCACTACCCCCGCATCAAAGAGCTTGGTTTGGCGGACCAGATCAGAGCCGCTGTAATCGGCCAGAGCTTTCTTCTGTCGCTCGGTGGCCTTTTGCGCGGCTACGGTGGCCTGCTGCTGGCGGGGATCGATCTCCATCATCGTCTGCCCGGCCTTCACGTGGTCGCCGCTCTTCACGCGGATGGAGATGAGCTGGCCACTCACCTGCGGCTGCAGGGTGGCCGAGCGCCGCGACTTGATGGTGGCCACATACTCATTGGTGCGCTCCACCTGCTGCAAAGCCACGGTGGCTGTCTGCACGGGCAGGCCCTGCATGGCCGGACCGGCTGGTGCGGCGTCCTTCTTGTGGCAGCCAGCGGCCGCCCATCCAACCAGAGCCAGAGAGATGAACAGTGCAATCTGTGTTGCTCGGAAGTTTCTCACCCGCTACATCCTTTACCTGGGGTCGTTAGACCCTCTTTTGTCGTTCTGTCTGTGATGCCGCCAGGCCGGAAGCACACTACTCCCAGGGTTGCGGCTAAAGGGAATTACGCAGGTCAAGCTCCTCAGGTTCCAGCTATCGCCCTGAAAAAGCCGCCATTCAGGCACTCGGTGCCAATAGCTTACTTTGATTGGACGGCTGAGCGGGACAAATTGTCGCAAAATGATGGGCCAACGCTGACTGCCGTATCCCAGAATGCGCCTGCTGGCAGCGGCCAGGGGCACTCTTCCAATCTACTCAGAATAACGTTAAATCTTCGCCTTGTCTTCGGATTTGTTGGGGATTTGGAGGTCCGGAGGCCCGCGCGGATTCCCACACTGGCCCGGTCTGAGGAGCCGACGATGGCCAGGCTTTGACACCGAAGCCTCAAGTTGATAGCCTTGGAATGGACGTATGTGGCCACCCTGGCCAATCCAGAGCGTCCAAGTGCGTCCCCGTCGTCTAGCCCGGCCTAGGACACCGCCCTTTCACGGCGATAACAC
>CAZYDF010000170.1:0-5439 GCA_964645855.1 uncultured Occallatibacter sp. | reverse complement strand
TCAGGGCGTTTATCAAGTGGGGCGACCAGCACGTGGAGAAGTACAAGCTGGACTCTCTGCGGCTGCTGGGCACGGTGGGCGAGCCGATCAACCCTGAAGCGTGGATGTGGTACCGCGAGAAGATTGGGCACAACCGCTGCCCCATTGTGGACACCTGGTGGCAGACGGAGACGGGCGCGATTCTGATTGCGCCGATTCCGGGAGCGGTGCCGGCAAAGCCGGGTTCGGCGACGCGGCCGTTCTTCGGCATTGAGCCGGCGGTGGTGACGCGCGAGGGCGAACAGGTGCCCGCGGGCAGCGGCGGGCTGCTGGTGGTGCGCAAGCCGTGGCCATCAATGGCGCGCACGGTGTATGGCGACCCGGAGCGCTACCAGAAGACGTATTGGAGCGACGTACCGGGCTGCTACTTTACCGGCGACGGCGCACGCCAGGATGCGGACGGCTACTTCTGGCTGATGGGCCGCGTGGACGACGTGATCAACGTGAGCGGGCACCGGCTGGGAACGATGGAAGTGGAGTCCGCGCCGGTGGCGCATCCCAAGGTGGCCGAGGCTGCGGTGGTGGGCCGGCCCGACGAGCTGAAGGGGCAGGCCATCTCGGCGTTTGTGTCTCTGGAAAGCGGCAACGAACCATCAGAGGCGCTGAAGGACGAGCTGCGCAAGTGGGTGTCAAAGGAGATTGGCTCGCTGGCGCGGCCCGACGATATCCGCTTTACCGAGGCGCTGCCGAAGACGCGCAGCGGCAAGATCATGCGCCGGTTGCTGCGGGAGCTGGCTACGCACGGCGAGATCAAGGGCGACACCACGACGCTTGAAGACTTTACCGTAATCGCCAAGCTGCGCGAGGCGGAAGAGGGCTGAGAGCTCGCGGTTTTATTGGCACTTTTGGGCTTGGGTGAAGCTGTGCCCCCACGCTTCCCGCACTCCTGTTTGAGTTTTACAGCGGCGAATGGGGCTACGCTCATTTGCGCATGATAGAGATTTGGACAGAGTGCGTTCTATCCCACCCATCCGCAAAAAGCGCGGATGGATGGGGCATCCATTATCTTGTGGGAGGGTCAGACTCGGTCCGCTGGTTGACCGGGTGTTGTGCTATCCCAGGTCCCCAAAAGCGAGGGACCTGGGGCACCCGATATTTGTGCTTGGACGAGATGTGGAGCAGCCGGGCGGATGGGAATCTGGCCAGGATGCAGCGGGGTTAGAAGCGGACGACAAAGCCGATTTCGCCGCGGGCGTTCCAGTGCAGATGGGGTGAGTAGGCCAGCTGCGGCGTATTGTTGCTGAGCGAGAAGGATGCGCCGATGCGGTCGCCTGAGGCGCGGATGGCGATGCGCGGGGTGACGTTGTAGTCCAGTCCGCCGCCAAAGCCGCCGGCAAAGGAACCGCTGGGCCTCATGGCCTCTCCGCCTGTGTGCTCATAGCCCATGAGTCCGTGGATGATCCCGTCGACCTTGCCAACGAGTGGAACGTGCAGTTCAGGGCCGGCAAGGATGTCGTAGACAGAGGGATCGCCTGGGTTGGGGGAGCCTGTGCCCGGCTTGTAGTAGTCGGCGATGCCAGTGAGGCCGAAGTGTCTGCCAAAGTCGCGGGTAGCGCCAAACTTTGCGCCCATAAGGCCGTAGCGCGACTGGTTGACCTGGTTGAGGCTGGTGTAACCGAACATGGCAAACCCCTCGTATTTGTAGGCGGGCTCGTCCTTCTCGGTCTTGGGCTTGTCGGGGGAAACTTGTGCGGCAGCCGCCAAGGGCATGATGGCGGCGGCAATGGCAATTGAAACGGAAAGCACGAACTTACTCTTCAACGCGAATCACTCCTCGGCTGGTGGCCGTGGCATCATTTTGCGTTCCGGTATGGGCCCGGAGACGGACGCCCTGCTGATAGAACAGTACCTTCATAGACTATCCTCTCCCCCCTGTTTCCACGAAGCCCGTTGGCTGCGGATTGGGGCGGCAACGGCTTTTATTAGGACGGTTGCAGGGGCGGAAAGATAGAGCGATGCAAGGATAAATGTGCTCTGCGCAACTGCCCTCTCTCTGAAATCCTCAGTTATATGCGCTAAAGACAACCGCAGATTCTTCGCTTACCACCCCCAAACTGAAAAGCGTTCGGGGCCCCGTGCGCTCATATGACAATCTTGGTTTTGCGATGAGTTTTTGGAGACGGAACCGAAGATTCAAGGCGGGGACTTCAGCGCTTGAGGCGAAGAAGGGATTCGCGGTCGATGACGTTGCCATCGAGAACGACGAGGGAGATGCGGCGGGCGTTCCAGATGTTGGCTGTGGGATCTGCGTCGACAACCACGATGTCTGCAAAGCGGCCGGGAGAGATGAGGCCGATTTCGGTCCATCCGAACTGGAGGGCGTAGTTGCAGGTGGCGGCGGCCAATGCTTCACGGGGAGAGAGACCGAGACGCACCAGCATTTCTAGTTCGGTGTGCATGGAGATGCCGGGCATAGCGCCCTGCGCGGGAGCACCGGAAGCGGCAAGATAGTGGGGATAGGCGGTGAAGATGGTTTGGTTGATGAGCCACAGGCGCATGGCATCCTGATCGGCCTTTTTGCGCAGATTTTCTTCCATCCAGCGCTGGGTGATTGCGGGGGCGTGGCGCGACCAGGTGGGGAGTGCGTAATCCATTTCGCCGGTGAGTATGTTGGAGGGATTGAACATGCGGCGGGGATCGAGGACCGCGGCGGCAGGCTCCTTCCAGAGGTTGCGATGGCCGGGCAGATCCACGTAGTACATGCTGAAGGTGGGCATGAGCGCGGCATGATGCGCGGCAAGAAAGCGGGAGTAGGTGCGCAGGTGCAAGTCGGTGGGCGGAATGCGCTCGGAGTAGTCGTAGGCGGTGACCGCGGAGGGCCCGGCAGGATCGTCGACCAGCGGACGCTGCAGCTCATCGGGAATGACGCCGAGGTCGTAGATGTTCATGTGGGGCAGCGCGTCGACGCCGGCCTCAATGCCGACCGTGTAGGGTGTTGAGACGAACTCGCCGTAAGTGACCAAGCCCAACTGGTGAGCGTGCGCGACGATTAACTGGGCGTTGGCGGCGGTGATGTTGTGGCCGAGCAGCGCAACGCGCGTGCCGAGCCTGGCAGTGTCATTGAGTTGCTGGCTGGTGTCGTCGGGGGTAAGCTCGACCGGCCGTGCGCCTTCGCGCAGCTTGGCTGCCCATGCGGGCTGCTTGGCCAGCAGGCTCCAGTTGTCGGTTGAGCCTACGGAGTCGATGAGGAAGAGATGGGGGCGCGGGTTAGCGGAGAAATCCACGACGCCGTGCTCGTGGTCGCTGCGGGTCACTACGGTAGTGACGCCCATGTAGAGGTTGGCATTAGCCTGGCCCTGGGAGTTCATGCCGGCAAAGCCATCGATGAGGCCGGGGAGGATGAACTTGCCGGCGCAATCGATGACGCGTGCGTTTTTGGGAATGGAAATTGTGCCGGCTGCGCCGACTTCAGCAATGCGGCCTTCGCGGATGATGACGACCGCATCCGGCAGGTCGCGGGCGGAGCGGCCCCAACCGGTTACGTCGACGAGCGTGCCGCCGGTAAGCACAAGCGGAGCCGGGCTCGCGCTGCTGGAATTGGGCTGCTGTCCCGGCCTGGGCCACGCCGAACTGGCGGCCAAAACCAAGCCTATCCAAAGCAGACACGAACGATGGATGCGCATAGGCAAAACGATCTGCTTTGGATTGTCGCACATGCGCCGGACCCGCCTGGGGCGAAACAGCCGCAGCAACAAACCAAGAGCGGACGGCGGCGAACACGCACACGACCACCCCAACGTTCGGCTGAATTGCGGCATAGTGGGAAGGATACACCTGAGGGTCCGATTGTGCATTGTTGGCGTTCGTGATTTCCCTGGTCTGAAAATCCAGACCGGGGGCACCCACTCTTTGTGAGAGGGTCGGAGTTGGGACCACCGTGTCCGGTTGAGGTTCGTGCTATCCCACCCATTGCGCGATAATGCTGCGCGAAGGATGGGGCACCCATTTTCTATGGCTGATCGTTACGCAGTGGCACTCGCTTCTGCACAACTTCATGCGCTGAGATGCCCTAGCTGGCGACCAGAGTGGGACGGCGGCGAAGGGCCAGCAGAGGCAGCACCTGGGCCAATGCGGCTTCCACGCTGAGGCCGTGCTTGGCGCGCAGATCTTCCACCTTGCCGTGCTCGATGAAGTTATCGGGCCAGCCGATGCGCACCACAGGAACAGCGATTCCCAACTCGTCGAGTGCTTCAATGACCGCGGAGCCAAAGCCGCCCATCTTCACATGATCCTCAAAGGTGACGAAGGCGGTAACGCGGCGCGCGTACTGGGCGAGCATCTCGCGATCGATGGGCTTGACGAAGCGGGGATTGACGACGGCAGCGGAGTATCCCTGGCGATCGAGCTTTTCTGCCAGCTCGCGGGCCATTGAGACCAGCGGACCGAGGCCGAGAATGGCCACGTCGGTTCCGTCCTGAAGAATTTCAGCCTTGCCGATGGGCAGCGCCACTGGTTCGGGCTTGCGCACCACGCCGGCGACCACGCCGCGCGGATAACGGATAGCGCTGGGACCGGGCAATGCCAAGGCCGTAACCATCATATCGGCGAGCTCGTCTTCGTCTTTGGGCGCCATCAGGACGATGCCGGGAATGGAACGCAGATAGCCGATGTCGAAGAGGCCGTGATGGGTGGGACCGTCGTCGCCGGAGAGGCCGGCGCGGTCCATGCAGAACAGGACAGGAAGCTTTTGCAGGCACACGTCGTGGACGATGGGATCGAAGGCGCGCTGCAGGAATGTGGAGTAGATAGCGCAGACGGGACGGAAGCCGCGCGTGGCCATGCCGGCGGCGAACACGACCGCGTGCTCCTCGGCGATGCCTACGTCGAAGTAGCGGTTGGGGTGGAAGGGCCGGAAGTAGTCAAGGCCGGTGCCGTTGGGCATGGCAGCGGTGATGGCGACAATGCGCGGATCGCTGTTGGCCAGCATGGCCAGAGTTTTCGCAAAAACTTCTGAATAAGTGGGCTGGCCGGTGGGCGTTGTGTCGCCGGTCTCGGGATCGTACGGCCCAAGGCCGTGGAATTTCTTTTGGCCGTCAAGCGCGGGCTGAAAACCGCGGCCCTTTTGCGTGAGGATGTGCAAGAGCACCGGATGGTCGATGGTCTTGAGGAACTTGAAGGTCTCAATCAGCAGCGGCAGGTTGTGGCCGTCGATGGGGCCAAAGTACTCAAGGCCAAACTCCTCAAAGAGGATGGAGGGCCAGAGCATGCTCTTGGCGGCTTCTTCGGCGCGGCGCACAACTTTGGCCGCCGTCTTGCCACCGAAGCGCTCGATGATGCGCGTGGCCGAGGCGTGCAAGTGCTGATAGTGCTCATTGGTGACGATACGGTGAAAGTAGCGGGAGATTGCGCCGACGTTGCGGTCGATGGACCACTCGTTGTCGTTGAGCACCACGATCATGC
>CAZYDF010000169.1:0-5449 GCA_964645855.1 uncultured Occallatibacter sp. | reverse complement strand
GATCCTTCACGCGGCCCCCGCGGATGAGCACAATCGAGTGCTCCTGCAGGTTGTGGCCGATGCCGGGAATGTAGGTGGTGACCTCAATCCCGTTGGTCAGGCGAACGCGAGCTACCTTACGCAGAGCCGAGTTCGGCTTCTTGGGCGTTTGGGTGTAAACGCGGGTGCAAACACCGCGCCGCTGCGGCGAGGCCTGGAGGGCCGGCGATGCCGTCTTGTAACGGGGGGCCGTACGCCCCTTGCGGACAAGCTGATTAAAAGTAGGCAAACCGAAACTCCTTACTTCGCAAAACCGCCAACCAAATGCTGGCATTCCCTGTTTGGCCGTCGCGAGCAGCGAAATGGGACTCTTCGTAGCGCCCTGACGAGACAGATCATCCCGTCCCATATGCGCACGAAAGCCCATCTTTGCTGCTTCGCGTCTGCCTTCGATCCAATCTCAGACGAGAAACGGGACGGTGGCTGGGCGTTTCCCTGGACTTTCCGGGAAAGCCAACTCCGTTTCGCCGTTTCCGGCCCGCATAGCCCTCCAAGGTGGAGAACGCGCGGACTCCGATGCGATCTGCCCCAGCCCTCCGCAAGAAGAGAGCAAAACTCAGGACGTTGTGGGCCACAAGCTGTAAACGGCCCTGGGACCAGTCGGCGTCAATCCGTCTCGCCGCTCTGCCCTACCTCATCCTGCCTTGAGACACACGACAGGACGCGTTCTTGCGAACCTTCTCACAATAACAAGAAATCCGGGCGAGGTCAATAGGAGGGAATAGGGACGAGGGAATAGGGAAGGAGGGCGGGGGATGGCGCGGCATGCGGAAGTGGGACCGGAAGCTCGGCGCTAGGTTGCCGGCTGCACGGTCCCACATGATCCTGCTCTGATGCCTGTTACTGGATGGAGTCGAGCTTCCAGTGGTCGCCATCGAGGACAAAGGTGGCGGTCTTGGAGGCGCTGAGCTTGTTGCCCGGGTTGTGGGCAATGGCGGCCAGGGTGGCATCCACGCCGTCCAGGTTGACCACTTCCGTAAATTGAACGGTCTTGGTTCCGGCCGCATCCTGGGCCGGCTGCACGTCCTTGACCTTGGGGCGGGTGGCAACCGCGGT
Source organism: uncultured Occallatibacter sp. (assembly GCA_964645855.1). Classification (GTDB taxonomy): domain Bacteria; phylum Acidobacteriota; class Terriglobia; order Terriglobales; family Acidobacteriaceae; genus Telmatobacter. The sequence continues at coordinate 4,354 of CAZYDF010000169.1, read as the reverse complement.
CTGCACGACAGCCACATACTTCTTGTCTTCCGTGCTCTCCGGACGCCATTCAATGGCATCGCCCTTGGCCAGCTTAATGGCCTTCTTGCCGTCCGGGGTCAACGTAAAGTCAGCCCAGTAACGGTTGGGATAGACCTTGGTACGAGCCCAGAGCTTACCATTGGCGCCCTGCTGCATGCCCTGATCGCTGATCGTGACGCTGATCGGCGCGGCCGGCTGGGCGCTGTACTTGGCCTCAATCATCTTCTGTGCGTCGGCCTGCGCCAGCTCCGGAGCCGACTTGCAGCCACCGAGCATAACCAACCCCGCACCCACCAGGGCCAGGGCCCCAAAAACCTTCAGACTCTTCATAACTCTTCCTATCCCTCCACAAACGGCTTCAGTCGGCGATGAAATGCCCCGACACGCCATTTTTCTCTTACTTTCCCCTGCCGTCAAGGGTCTTGCAAGTGACCCCGCGCACAGGTGTGGTTTTTGGGCGGTTTTTTGAGGGAGAAGGGACTAGGGAATAGGGACTAGGGACTGGGGATTGGGGACTGGTTTCATCTGCTGGTTTGGGCGGGTAGGCATTCTTGTGGCTGTGCGAATCCTTCAACTCCCCGCGGAAAACCGGGAACGATCTGCATTCTTTCCCATGTCTCAGAATCGAGACATGAGGCACCCTCACTTCAGGGGCATAGAGATCACCGGGAGCGAGCTGCCTTGGCTCGGTTGGATCTCCTTGGCCGGTTCGACCTCTCGTTATTAAGTCCCCAGTCCCCCACTTCAGGACGTACGGCGGCTGCGCCTACAGTTGGGCCAGGGGAGGCGGCTCAGCGAGGGCGTAGAAGCTGAGGGCGGCATCGCCCTGCTCCAGCAGCCGCGTGCGCTCCAGGCGGCCGTAGCTGGCGGCCAAACGGTCTCTGCGGCGATGTTCGGCCACCACCAGGCCCTCCGGGGCAAGCAGACGGCCCAGTTGGTTGAGCACCGCCTCATACTCCTCCATCGCGTCGTAGGGCGGATCGAGGAAGATGAGGTCAAAGCCGGGAGCGGGATTGCGCTTGATCCAGCCAAGCACGCTGCTGGCGTGGAGGTTGGGTCCGATGCGGATGCCGAGCTTGGCCAGGTTGGCGCGGATGGCCTTGAGGGCAGGCTCGGCACGCTCCACAAACTGCACATCGCGCGCGCCGCGGCTGAGGGCCTCAATGCCCACGGCGCCGGAGCCGGCGTAAAGATCGGCAAAGCGGGAGCCCTCGATTCTGGGGGCCAGGACGTTGAACAGCGTCTCACGCAGCCGGTCGGTGGTGGGCCGGGTGTCCAGGCCGGCCGGGGCTTCCAGCGGGCGCGATCGGTAGGTTCCTGCAATCACTCGCACGTCCACCAGCATACTGCAGACGCCCACCCACCCGGACGCCGTACAATTCCACTATGCGCGGATGGTCAATCCCCTTGGGCCAGTGGGCGGGCGTAGAAATGCGCGTCCACATCTTTCTACCTCTGGTAGCGATAGTGTTTCTCGGCATCGCCGGCTCCGATGGCTGGCAGCGGGGCTTTGCCCTGTATATGCTGCTGTTGTTTGCGATTGGGGTGCGGCTGGCGGCGCGGCTGATTGTGGCGGCCTGCCTGGGACTGCGCCTGCGCGCCATCCTGATGCTGCCCATCGGCAGCTTTTTTGCCTACGCCAATCCGGAGAGCCAGGAACATGCGGCGGAGGGCTCAGGGCTGTTCTATCTGGCCTTTGCCGGCCCCGTGGCCAACCTGCTGACCGGGCTGATTCTGGCGGCCACGGTGATGGGGGCGAGCGGCCAGGTGAATCTGCTGGCAACGCCCTACCTGTGTACCTCCTGCCTGGTGCGGAGCATGGTGTGGATGCAGATCTTCATGGGTCTGCTGCATCTGGTTCCGGCCTATCCGCTGGATTGCGGGCGGCTGTTGCGCAACATCTTTACGCACAAGCGCGGCTTTGAGGCCGCGGCCCGGATCGCCTCCGGCATGGGCCAGGTGCTGGCTCTGGCCATGATGCTGGGCAGTCTGGTGATGCGCAGCCCGTGGCTGGGGTTGTGCGGCCTGTTCATCATGATCGGTGGACAGATTGAGGATCAGGGCGTCTTCTTCCAGTCGGTGGTGGACACGGTGTGCATGAAGGAAGTGATGCTGACGGACTTCTTCACCCTCTCGCCCTCTGACACGCTGGCCGACGCTCTCTCGCGCTCCATCCACTCGCTGCAGGACGACTTTCCGGTGGTGCGCGGGGCGGAACTGGTGGGCATCATCAATCGGCAACGGATTTTGGAGGCGCTGCGCTCCGAGGGCAATGGCTACGTGCAGTCGGTGATGAGCCGGGTCTTCCAGGTGGCCAGGCCCGACGACACGCTGGGCGCGATTATCCGCCGCCTGACCGCGGGACACGGGCTCTCGCTGATTCCTGTAACCGACGCCGGCCGGGTGGTGGGCGTGGTGAGCGTGCAGAACCTGATGGTCAGCATGCCGCTACTGGCCGAACAGCGGCGGATTGAACGGTTGAACTCCAGTGACTAGCTATCCCCTTCCCGAAGGGCCCCTGGCCCCCGGACTCTATCTTGTGGCAACCCCCATTGGCAACCTGGGGGACATCACGCTACGCGCGCTGCAGGTGCTGAGCGGGGCCGACCGCATTGCCTGCGAAGATACCCGCCAGACCCAGAAGCTGCTGAACCACTTTCAGATTTCTACCCCCACGCTGAGCTGCCATCTGCATAATGAACACGCGCGGGCGGCGGAGCTGGTGGAGGCGCTCAAGGGCGGAGCGCGGATTGCGCTGGTTTCAGACGCGGGAATGCCGGGCATCTCCGACCCTGGATCGTGGCTGGTAACGGCGGCGGTGGAGGCTGGGGTTCCGGTGATCCCGATTCCTGGTGCCAACGCCGCATTAACTGGGCTGATTGCTTCCGGCCTGGGGACCGAGGAGTTTCTCTTCCTTGGCTTTTTGCCGGAGAAGGCCGGAGCGCGGCGGACGCGGCTGGAAGAGCTGCAAGCTGAGCTAACAGCCCAGCAACGCAGCACCGCGCGCACGGTGATCTTCTACGAGGCTCCGCACCGGATTCTGGACACCCTGGCCGACCTGGAGAGCGTGTTTGGCCCGGCGCTGCGAGTGTGTCTGGCGCGCGAACTGACCAAGCTGCATGAAGAGATTCTGCGCACCACGGTGAGCGAAGCGCGCCAAAACCTGGCGGCACGGGACCGGGTGCGAGGCGAGTTTGTGCTGCTGATGGAAGCTCCCGTACACACTCCTGGGGCGGAAGCCGCGACGGATGCGCATGAGAAGATTGCCGTCCGCGTGGCGCGCCTGCAAACCGAGCACGGGATCGATGAGAAGGAAGCGCTCAAGCGGCTGGCCCGGCAGATGGGGCAATCGAAGAGCGAGATCTACCGGGAGCTGCAGAGAGAGCGGAGCCGGAGGCGGTAGAGCAGGGACTCGGGACTGGGGACTGGGTGCGGATGGAAAGTGGCTGGCTGGTTCCGCCTGCTTGGGCGTGGGGGCTCTTTTAGAGCATTTTCGGGAATTGTGTAGACCGGAATTTTGCAGGTATCCCACCCATTCCGCTGAAAAACGCGGAATGGATGGGGCACGGAAGTTCACTTCGACTCACCACCCCAGGCTCAGGGGTTCCCAAAGAGCCAAGGTCGCCAGGAAGAAGCAAGCGCGGGCCAGGAAGTCGGCGCTCCTGTTTCATCGTCGGTGGGTCGGCAAAAGCCGGTGGGGAACGGATAAGAAACAGGAATGCCCTTTTGACGGTTCACCGCGCCCCTACAGGGCACGAGGTCCATTTTGGACAGCCAACCCAGGGCTGCGCCTACGGCTTGCCCTGGGCTATTTGCACTGCGCCCCGGTGGGGCGCAAATCCGAGGACGGGATATATTGAATTTTATCCCTTCGTGGGTCGGCGAAGGCCGGTGGACGAATAGGAAGAAACAAAAGTGCCAGTTCTCCAAAACAATGGAGCGACGAAAAGCTCCGGGTCTAAAGGCCCATCTATTCAAGCTCTCCAGTCAGGGGCCTAAAGGCCCCTGCTCCTTCCGCCCGTTTTATCCCTCCGTGGGTCGGCACAAGCCGGTGGGCGACTCTAACGAAACCAGCGTTGCTGTATCCCGAAGCCCATGCATTCAAGTCGACGCGACACCCAGGGAGCGGCGACCTTGTAGAAAACTGCCAGGACACACCGACTCTGATTTCGCTCTGGACATCCAGCCCGGAAGAGAAAAGCCTACCGGTAGCGGCGGGTAGCTTTGAGGACGACCGAAAAGACGCCGGACTCGTCGCGGGCCACCATCAGGGAGACGTGGCGGTTGATGGCCACTTCCGCCTGGATCAACTGCTGGCCGGTGGTGTTCACGT
>CAZYDF010000168.1:0-5502 GCA_964645855.1 uncultured Occallatibacter sp. | reverse complement strand
GGTTTCGGAAATGTTGCACTTGGAGCTTGAATCCGCCGTGCCCCATCCATCCCGCTTTTTCTGCGGGATGGGTGGGATAGAGTGACACGGTTGGAGGGCCGGATCAATAGGGAGGCGCCCTCTCCGTCGAGTTCCCCTGAGGCAATGCTTGGAGCCTCACAGGTCCAGCAACGCAGCGACCGGCTGCAGACGCGCAAGCCCCGCAACGCACCTACCGGTTGCAGACGCACAAGCACAAACGGCAGCGCCGTAGGCGCAATGCATGTTAGCCCAGCGCTTCAGCGCTGGGAATGCGCGCATGAAAACGCCGAGTCCTGTAGGGACGCCACAAAGGCTGCTGCATGCAATGCCGCGAAGCGGTCTGCCGCACCGCAGGTGCCATGGGGCGCGGTGAGCAAGCTACTGCACGCTGCGCAGATAGCGGATCACCTGCCAGCGGTCCTGCTGGTTGAGGGAGCGCCAGCTGGGCATGCCCTGGCCCAGATCGCCTTGGCGCAGGAACCATTCCAGGTCGCCGTCGGTGGCGTCTTTCAGCTTGCCTTGCGCCAGCGTGGGGCCCCGGCCGCCGGAGTGGTGGCAGCTGGTGCAGTGGCTGGCAAAGATCCCGTGCCCATCCGCAACCGCCGCGGTACTTCCTGCCCAGGGATTCAGGCGGGCGTGATCGATGGCCGGAACGTGCTGCCAGCGGTGCACAAAGTACCAGGCCACGGAGCCGCCAAAGATGGCATAGAAGAACAGTACGGCGGAAAGCGCCAGGGGCCTGACCGCGGCCGCGGAGAAGACCCACCAAAGAAAGGCAATGGCCACCACCGTAATCACGGCGGAGGTCACCAAGGTTGCGTCAAAACGCCACCCCGTAAAATAAATGCCCAGCGCCGCCGGGATCGTGGCCTGAATCATCATGGAGCCGGAGATGTTGGCAAGCGCCAGCCGGACCCTCCCCTGCTTGACCCAGATGAGCGCGTTCATGGCCTCCGGCAGCTCCGTGGCGATGGGGCTGAGCAGCAGCGCCGCCAGCTGGGGAGGGCAGTGCAGGGCCACGGCCATGGTGCCCAGCTGCGCTACAAATACCCGAGAAGCCACGGTGATGACGGCCAGCGCCGCCAGGGCCTGCAGCGCCGCCCATCCCAGCGTGGGGTGCGAGGGACGCAGCTTGAGCGGCTCCAGATCTTCCAGATCGACCACCGCGCCGGCGTTCCGGGCGCGGGAGCGGGCATAAATAAAATATGCAGCCACAAAGCCGAAGGCCAGCCAGCGCTTGCCGGGAAAATCCACCAGCCCCAGTCCCAGGCTGGCGGAAAAAAGAACCAGGAAAAGGCCCTGGTCGCGGCGAATGGGGTTGGGCGCGGGCAGAAAGATGGCGGTGGAACGGGCTCCGCGGGCAATCAGCGCCAAGCCCACAATGGCGTAGGCCACGGTGGAGAGCACCAGCGGTCCGCCCAGGGCAGCGCCCACGCCCAGCTGCCGTTCGGCATCCGTTCGGCCAAAAACCACGGCCATAAAGGTGACGGTGCTCTCCGGCAGGGCCGTGCCAAAGGCTGCCAGCAGCGAGCCCACGGCAACCGCGCCCATCCGCAGACGGTGGCCGCACCATTCGATGGCATTTACAAAGTACTCGCAGGCCGCATAGATGGCGACGGCGGAGGCGAGGAACAGCAGGATGGACACGAGCATGGATGAGGTCCGGACGGCCCGGGAAAGTGGTGGGATTCAGTGCGAAGGGCCTGAGACCAGTGTAGCTGAGCGCTGGGTCGGGGGTCTGCGCAGTTCCCTTTCAGTGCGGCAATGCGTGGAGCGCAACAACCGGTTTGCGCCGTCCCTATTGATCCAGACCTCAAAGAATGTCACTCTATCCCGCCCATCCTGCACAAAACGCGGGTTGGATGGGGCACGGCGGATTCAAGGTCCAAGTGCAACAACACATCGCAAAGAGCCGACAGGAGATGGTTGGTAGGAAGCCATGGAAAAGATGGAAAACAAAGAGCGTTTCCCACTTTCCCACGGCACGGCTGCGACGAACTGTTTGATTCTGTTCACGCTCTTTGTTGCACTTGGAATTTGAATGTACCCACCCAGCTGTCGGTGTTTATGGACCGGATCAATAATAACGCGCTCAACCATCCCGCAAACGAGGACCTGTCCGCGAGGACCCCGAGGATGAGGCATCCGGGCGGATCAGCGGCGCGAGCAATGGCTTGAAGCGCGGCCACTGCATGCAGTGCCAAGACCGCGGGTGCTTGCGTGCAATGCTCGGCGCCGAAGGCGCATCTGCCGCACCGCAGGTGCCTAGGAGTCTTGCCGCTCCGGCTTGTCCTCGTCCATCCAGCTGCGATCCACGCGGTCGTCCAGATCGCGTTTCCGTTCCAGTTCCCGGCGCTTTTCGCGCTCCTCGCGTTCTTCTCGTCCGTCGCTCATAAGCTTCCTCCGGGCACCCCGGCCCACTCCTTTATTCTCGCCCACCAGCAGACGGATGTGCGGGCCAATCCGGTGGTTTGTGATCGCTGCCACCGCCACCCGTCCCGTTTTCTGCAACAGAGAATTCACTTCTGAGCGGGAATCGCTTATGCTGTTAAGAACGCCTTCCATCCTCGGCGAGCCAAAGAACAATCCAACTATGAGCCAAGTCGTTCTAGTGGTAGACGATCTTCGGGAGCAGTATACGCGGGAGATGGCGCTGGTGCGCCAAACCTGCGAGAGGACAGGTGATGGCACGGCCGCCATCCGCCGCCGTTCTGCTGTGGTCGATCGCATCCTGATTGAGATGTGGCGGCGCGTCTTTGCCGGACAGCCCTCGCCCAATGCGGCCTTGCTGGCGCTGGGCGGCTATGGGCGCAAAGACCTTTTTCCTTACTCCGACATCGATGTGCTGTTTGCCTTTGCCGACGAGAAGACCGAAGTGGCGTGCAAAGACGCCATTCGTGCTCTCATCCAGGGCATGTGGGACATTGGCCTGCGCGCCAGCCCGACCTCGCGCACTGTGAAGGAAGCCGGGCGCTTTGATCCGGACAATCTTGAGTTCACTTTGGCCACGCTCGATCGCCGCTTTCTGGCCGGTCAGTTCCCGCTCTACCAGCAACTGCATCAGGTGACCTTTCCCGGCCTGGTATTGAGCGAGTGGAACACCATTACCCAGAAGCTGGGTGAGATTGCGCGCGCCCGGCACTCCAAGTTCGGCAATACTATCTTCCACCTGGAGCCGAACATCAAGGATTGTCCGGGTGGTTTGCGCGACTACTCGCTGGCCGTCTGGTTTGCCGTTCTGTTCCACCTGAAAGAGACCAAGGAATGGCCCCGCCAGCGTGGCGGCGTCTTCCAGAGCGCCCGCGGCGATGCAGAAGCGGCCTTTGACTTCCTGGCCGCTGCCCGATGTTTTCTGCACTTCCGCCACGGCCGCGACGACAACGCGCTGGACTGGCAATCGCAGGACGAAGCCGCAACCTTGTCCATTGGCCTGGAGACGCGCGGCACGGCCGACCCCTCCTACTGGATGCGCACCTATTACCGCCATGCGCGCGTGGTTTACCGCCGGGCCGCACTCCTGATGGAGCACTTGCCGGCCCCAGTCAGCTTCTACCGCCAGTTCCGCCGCCGCCGCACCCCCATTGCGGGCACCGACTTCCTGCTGGATCAGGGCCGCATCGACATCCAGCCCGGCGCGCAGTTCAACGACACTTCCGCCATCCTGCGCATCTTCAGCCTGATGGCTACCCATGGCTACTCGCTCTCCCAAGCCGCTGAAGACCGCATTACCGACGCCTTGCCGGTGCTGGCCATCCACATTCCCGAGGGACCCTACCTTTGGAACGCCCTGCGCGAGGTTCTGCTTGGACCCCACGCGGCTCATGCGCTCCGCACCATGCATGCCCTGGGCGTTCTGGAGATGCTGATCCCCGAGTTCCACGGCATTGACGCCCTAGTGATTCGCGACAGCTACCACCGCTACACGGTGGATGAGCACACCTTTCTGACCATCGACAATGTCCACGGCCTTCGCCAGCCCGCGCATGAGTTTGAACAGCGCCTGGCCCAGCTGTTGCCGGAGGTCGACCGCATGGACCTGTTCCTGCTGGCGCTCTTGCTGCACGACACCGGCAAGGCCCGCCGCACCGGCGAGCACGCCGCACAGTCGGTGGAGTTGGCGGACAGCTTCCTGGCCCGACTGGACTTTGATCACGAAGAGCGCGAAGCAGTGTTGAACCTGATCCGGCTGCATCTGGACATGTCCAGCGCCATGCGCCGCGACATCTTCGACATGGAGAACGTGCGCAACTTCTCGGAGAAGGTGGCCAGCCCCGAGATCCTGAAGATGCTCACGCTGATGACCTTTGCCGACATCAAGGCCGTCAATCCCGAGGCGCTCACCCCCTGGAAGGCGGAGAACCTGTGGCAGTTCTACATGGCCACCTCCAACTTCATGGATCGCTCGGTGGATGAGGTTCGCTACCACGCCGCCATCGATCCCACCCTGCTCAACCGCCTGCGCGCCATGGTTCCGGCCACCCAGTACGACGCCCTGGGCCACTTCCTGGAAGGTTTGCCGCAGCGCTACCTGCAAACCCGGCTACCCGAGCAGATCCGCAACCACTTCCAGATGGCCCTCAACCTGGACGATGACAATGTTCAGCTGGATCTGAGGCCCAATCGCCAGCTGCTGGACCTGACCATCATCACCCGCGACCGTTCCCGTCTGTTTGCTGATGTGGCCGGAGCGCTGGCCTCCTGGGGCATGAACATTGTCCGCGCCGGCGCGTTCTCCAATGATCAGGGCGTGATTGTGGACAGCTTCCATTTCACCGACAGCTTCCGCACCCTGGAGCTAAACCCCAGCGAGGGCGAGCGCTTCCTCCAGAACATGCACGACGTTGTGGCGCAGAAGGTGGAAGTGGAGACCCTGCTGGCCGCCCGCCGCCACATGAACCACCCTTCGAACCTGAAGGTCGAGGTGCCTACCCGGCTTACCTTCGATTCCACCAGTTCCAGCCACTCCACGCTGCTGCAGGTGATCGCGCAAGACCTTCCCGGCCTGCTGCGCCAGATCGCGCTCACCTTCAACGCCCACGAGTGCAGCATCAAGGTCGCTCTGATTGACACCGAAGGCGAAACCGCCATCGACGTGTTTTACCTGACCGGCCATGGAACCAAGCTTACCGAAGAGGCACAGGAGATTCTGAGCAAGGATCTGACGGCGGCGCTGGAGACCATGCGCCTGCCCCCCAGCGCATAGATTTTCGTGTCCCGCCGCTGTTCATCGCCACCCGGCACTCTGCCTGGTGGCGATTCTCTTTGCTGGCAATCACCGAAGATGCCTCCTCCCGCGTAGCTGTCATCCTGAGCGAACGGGGCCCCAGGAGCGTAGCGTCCGCCGCACCGCAGGTGCTGGTGCGGCGAAGGATCTGCTTTTGCTATTTGATGGTGACCTTCTACCTTTCCCCGGTCTCAAAATCGAGTGTTCAGTACCATGACATCCTTTACACATTGTCTCCGGACATCCTTTACACTTCG
>CAZYDF010000167.1:0-5568 GCA_964645855.1 uncultured Occallatibacter sp. | reverse complement strand
GGAATCGGCTCCGAGGATTCTGACCCGTGCAGCCTATGCCGAGGTGATTCTGCGCAATGGGCAATTGGTGGCGTGGCTGCGACGCAGCAATCCTAACCTGCTCGTCTTCCTTCCCACCGATGAGCCCGAACGTTCGCAGACCGCCGCGGGACTGGCGCATTTTCTCTGCGCGCGCGGCCAGCAGCGCATGCATCGCTCCATCCACGAGGGCGTCCTCATCACCACCATCAATGGTCAGCCGGTCGCCGCGCATCCCATGGCGCGCTTCCTCATGGATGCGGGATTCCATCCCGGCCCGCTGGGCATGCACCTACGGCGGATTCTGCTGCCTGCGGGGCAACACGCGCATGGGCCGCACGCGGGAGAGGTGCAGTGAGCGGACCGATTGGCGGAGATGAGACGCAATCGAAAAGCAACCGCAGATCCTCCGACTCCGCTGCGCTTCTCTCAAGATGACAGCGTACAGGATGTAAGACCTTTGCGGCCGGAACTAAGTTCGAAGTGCAGCAAAAGGAGAATCGATCGATGCCCGAGGGCGATACCATCTTCCGCACCGCGCGCGCCTTGGGTCGCGCTCTCGTTGGCAAGCCCATCAGCGGCTTTCGCTCGACGTACCCGCTGCTGACGCGCTTCGACGACGATAGCCCGCTCGCCGGGCAGACGGTCGAGAGCGTGGAGTCGCGCGGCAAGTGGCTGCTCATTCATTTCTCCGGCGGCGGAACGCTGGCCACGCATATGCTGATGAGCGGCAGTTGGCACATCTATCGGCCGGGCGAGCGCTGGCAGAAGCCGCGCAGCCAGATGCGCATTCTGATCGAAAACAGCGAGTATGTCGCGGTAGGCTTTCACGTGCCGGTGGCGCATATGCATACGGCGCAGTCGCTGGCCCGCGACCCGCGGATTCCGCGTCCGGCAATCGATGTGCTCTGCCCGGAGTTCGACGCCGAAGCCGCGGCGCGCCGCGTGATGGCTCATGGAAACGAAGAGATCGCCGACGTGCTGCTGCATCAGGAGGTGATGGCCGGCGTGGGGAACGTCTTCAAATCCGAGGTCTGTTTTGTCACCGGGCTCCATCCCTTCCGGCTGGTTGCAACGCTCTCGCGAGATCAGGTTGCCGAGGCCGTCGCCGCAGCGGAAAAGCTGGTGGCCGCCAATGTGTTGGAGGACTCAAGCGACAGCATCGTGACCTACGGAGGCCGCCAGCGCCGCACCACGCATGAGTCCGACCCCAGCGCCAGCCTGTGGGTCTACGGACGCCGCGGGGAGCCGTGCCGCCGCTGCGGCGAGCCGATTCGCAGGCGCATTCAGGGCCCGGATGCGCGGGTCACGTTCTGGTGCTCACGCTGCCAGCCCATGCCGGATGGGGCGGAGATCGACGGGTGAAGAGCGGCGGAAGAGGCTAGGCTGGTGGGGGTTCGTTGCTTTCCCACCCCTCCGCGATGATGCCGCGGAAGGGTGGGGCACGGAGCTTCTGTGCTGGATCGGTGAGAGGGCTGATCGGCCTTTGTGCTTTCCCTGGTCTCAGAATCGAGACCAGGGGCACCCGGCGAAAACAAAGACGCGGCGAGGGTGGGGCTCCCGGGCCTTGGCGCCGGTTAGTTTGTGGCCTTGCCGGTGCCAAAGATCTTCTGCATCAGGCTGCGGCGTTCGGCGGGGTGGTCGCAGGTTTCAGTGGGCGCTGTTCCTGCCAGGAACGCCGCCTCTTCGGCGTCGGGGCAGGTCTCGTCACTCAACAGGTTGCTGGCCTTGTCGATCTTGACGATCTCTACGCCATCCGGCACGGAGAACTCGTGGGTGTCGGAGTACTGCGGCAGCAGAACGGCCTTCTTCATGAACTCGGCCCAGATCGGCGCGGCGGCGTCTGCGCCCTGAATCTTGATATCGGTGTAGTCGTCGTTGCCCACCCAGACGATGCACAACAGGTTGCTGGTGTAGCCTGCGAACCAGGCGTCGTGGTCGGTTCCGGTCTTGCCCGCGGCAGGCGCGGTAAACCCGCGCGAGCGCGTGGAGGCGCCAGTGCCGTGGTTGATGACGTTCTCCAGCATGTTGGTGGTCAAATAGGCAACGCGCGGGTCGAGTAACTGCTTCGAAGTGGGCGTGTAGTCGGTGACGATGTCGCCCGTGGAGGTGCGCACGCTGGCCAGCATCCAGGGGTCCAGATGCAAGCCGTTGTTGGCGAAGATCGTATATGCGCCGGCCATGTCCAGGGGTGTCGCATCGTAGGAGCCGATGGCCATCGAGGGGGTTCCACGGGCGCTCTTTATGCCGGCATCGCGGGCCAGCGCGGCGACCCGATCGAAGCCGATCATCGAGGCCAGGCCGATGGTTGCGTTGTTGAGCGACTTCTGCAAGGCGTAGCGCGCCGTCACCTGCTCGTGGTACTCGCCTTCAAAGTTGCGCGGAGTATATTCCTGCCCGCCCACGTCGTAGGTGGTCTGCTCGTCCTTGAGCATGGTGAGCTGCGTGAACAGTTTGTCCTGCCCGGAGAGCGGCGTGCCCTCAACCGAAGTGGCAAAGGCGGTGGCATAGACAAAAGGCTTGAAGATGGAGCCTGTGGGCCGGTGCGATACCGCGTGATTCACCTGGGATGTCCCATAGCTGCGTCCGCCCACCAGCGCCAGCACTTGGCCAGTGTGGGGGTTGAGAGCCACCAGCGCCACCTGCGGATAGACATACGGGATGCCAGCCTTCTTGTCACGCGCATGCAGCTTGTCAACCCGTTCATCCACCACGTGGACGGTGGATTCGACTGCGAGAGTAGCCTCGCGCTGCAAGTCGGGATCGAGCGATGTATAGATGCGCAATCCTTCGGTGTTGAAGTCGCGCTCGCCCAGCTTCTGCATGAGCTGTTCGTGCACAAGATCGACGAAGTAAGGAGCCTCGCTGGCGTCCACACTGGCCGCGGAGAGATGCAGCGGCTCGGCCTTGGCGCGCTCGGCCTGATCCTTGGTGATGGCGCCGGTCTCAACCATCGAGTCGAGCACCAGGTTGCGGCGCTCGATGGCCCGGTCGGCGTGGCGGTAGGGCGAGAAGTAATTAGGCCGCTGGATCATGCCGGCCAAGAGCGCGCAATCGGCCAGGTCCAGTTGCGGAACCTCCTTGCCCAGGTAGGCCTGCGCGGCCTCGCCAAAGCCATTGATGGAGAAGCTGCCGCGCTGGCCCAGGTTGATCTGGTTGGCATACATCTCGAAGATTTGCTTCTTGCTGAAGCGGTGTTCGAGCTGGAAGGTGATGACGATTTCAATGAGCTTGCGCTTAAGGCGCTTTTCGGGCGAGAGGAAGAAGCCGCGCGCCAACTGCATGGTGAGTGTCGAGCCGCCCTGCTGCTTCTGGCCCGAGGTCACATCGCGAAAGCCCGCCGCCATCAGCCGCCAGTAATTGACGCCGCTGTGCTCAAAGAAGCGGCGATCCTCGATGGCCAGCACGGCCTGCACCAGATTGGCCGGAATCTCATCGTAGGTGATCAGGCGGCGCTTGGTGCGGTTGGCGTCGTCGCTGAGGCCGGTGATGAGCAGTGGCTCCAGTTCGTAACTCGACAGCGGCTGACCGTGATCGTCGCTGATGGATTCGACCACACCCGAGCCGATATGGATCACCGCGCCGTCCTGCGAGTGATAGGACTGCGGGCCAGGACGCACGGTGATGGCCTGCACGCCCTCGCTATAGGTGCCCAACTGCGAAGTGTCCGAGGCTCCATCGGGAGTGTACCCGGCCTGCCGCAGTTCATTGGCGATGAGGCGCACGGAGAGCTTTTGGCCGGGACGAACCTCGCGCGGCGCGGCAAAGATCTTGGCGGTGTTGGCAAACATGGGCTGCTTGATCCGCTCGTCCACGATGCGCTGATACTTGAAGTAGTACCAACCGCCAACGGCGAAGAACACCAGCGCCACGGCCGCAAACGCGAGCAAGGCTATGCGCAACAGCAGAGTTGCCCAGGGATGCCTGCCCGTAGGTCTCGCCAGCCTGATCTTCAACGCCATCTTCGCTCCTTGTTGTCGTAGCTTCTAGCTGCTAGCTTCTAGCTTTTACGTGCTGGGATGGACTCCGGTTGGAAGCCGAAGCCGCCGATACTTGCAGGAACAGCTAGGAGCTAGAGGCTAGAAGCTAGAAGCTGTTTTACCAAAGCCAGCACATCGCTTATTGCCACATCCACGCTGGTGGAGGTGGCGCGGGTGACCAGTTCCACCTGGCCATCGGCGGCTTTCTTGCCGACGTTGATGCGATAGGGAATACCTACCAAATCGGCATCCTTGAATTTGACGCCGGCGCGCTCCTTTCGGTCATCGAGAAGCACATCGATGCCAGCGGAATCGAGCAGTGCCGCCAGCTTCTCGCCGGTTTCCACCAGCAGCTCATCGCGCATGTCGGTCACCGCCACCACCACTGCGAACGGGGCGATCGAGGCCGGAAGCCAGAAGCCGCTCGCGTCGTTGGACTGCTCGATAGCCGCAGTGAGAATGCGCTCGATGCCGATGCCGTAGCTGCCCATGATGGGCGTTACTTCCTTGCCGTTGGGGTCGAGGACCCTGGCGCCCATGGCTTCAGAGTATTTGTAGCCCAGTTTGAAGATGTGGCCGATCTCGACCGCCTTGCCCACCACCAGCTTGCCCGCGCAACCGTCTTTGGGGCAGTTCTCGCCTTCGTTGACGGTGCGGATGTCGGCAAGCAGAGTCCAGGTGAAGTCGCGGCCGGGGGTGACGTTGCGCAGATGGTAGTCCAGCTTGTTGGCGCCGCAGACCATGTTCTTGCGGCCTTCGAGCGATAGATCAACCACCACCGTCAGGTTCTCTTCGAGGAGTTTGGCCGCAGGCTTGAGGCCCACCGGACCCAGGAAACCCGCCGGTCCGCTGAAATACTGCGCCAGCTCTTCGGCCTGCATGGTGCGGAGTTCCGATCCGCCAACGGCTCCCAGCAGCTTCGTTTCGTTTACCTGGTGGTCGCCGCGCAGGAAAGCAGCAACGGCGTGCCAGGTGTCCGGCTTACCCTCAGTGCCACGCTTGAGCGCCATGTAGGCCACGCACTTGATGTCATTCGCCTCGCTCATTTTGAGGAAGGCCGCGATGTCGGCAATGGCGCCCATGCCCGGCGTATGAATCAGCTCGGGTTGGCCGTCGCCGGTCGGCTCCAGTTCGGTTACCGCCTCAAGCAGAGAGGTAGCCTTCTCGGTATTGGCCGCGTAGCCGCAAAGGGGGCAACTGGCGATCAGGTCCTCGCCCGCGTCGGTGTAGACCATGAACTCTTGCGACTGCGAGCCGCCCATGGAGCCGGAGTCCGCCTCGACGGCTACAAACTTGAGGCCGCAGCGGGAGAAGATCTTGCGGTAGACGGCATCGTGCAAATCGAAGCTCTTGTCCAGCCCGGCCTTGTCGATGTCGAAGGAGTAGGCATCCTTCATGATGAACTGGCGCACGCGCAGCAGGCCGGACTTGGGCCGGGGCTCGTCGCGGAACTTGGTCTGAATCTGGTACCAGATCTGCGGCAACTGCTTGTAGCTGCGCAGTTCGCTGCGTGCAATGGTGGTCATGATCTCTTCGTGCGTCATGCCCAGGCAGAGGTCCGCGCCCTTGC
>CAZYDF010000166.1:0-5622 GCA_964645855.1 uncultured Occallatibacter sp. | reverse complement strand
CACCCGAGTGCTTTTAGATCGATATCCGGTCGAGTTTGACCTTGTTGCCGGTCTCGCAGGACTCGTACGCGCCGCGCACCAGTTGCAGGGCGCGGTAGCCGTCGATGCCGCTGCAGGCAGGCAGGCGGCCGGCGGCGCAGGCTTCACCAAACTCCGCCAACTGGCGCTCAAAGGGGATGTTGGAGATGGCCAGAGGATCGGACGCGCCGGACTGCGAGGCGCTGGAGACGGGCGCGGGTTCGCCTTCGTCGTCCTGCACGTCCCACGCGGTGAGCTTGTCGCCGGTGATTAGCGCCGAGCCTCTGGTGCCGTGAATCTCAATCCGTTCCGGGTACCCTGGCCAGAGGGCCGTGGAGGCCTGGATCACACCGGTTGCGCCGTTGGCGTACTTGAGCAGGATGCTGGCGTTGTCCTCTGAGGGGATGTTGTGCAGCGAGCCCTTCTGCCAGAAGCCGAAGACCTCATCGACCGCGCCGACCAGGTGCAACAGGATGTCCACTTGATGGATGGCCTGGTTGATGAGCGCGCCGCCGCCCTCCACGTCCCAACTGCCTTTGACGGGGCGGGCGTAGTACTGGGCGGAGCGATACCACTTGACGTAGGCGTCGGCTTGGAGGATCTTGCCCAGCCTGCCGGCCCCGAGCGCGCGCTTGAGGAAGAGCACGGAGTCGTCCCAGCGGTGCTGGCTGACCACGCCGAGCTGGATGTTGCCCTGCTGCGCGACTTCGATCATCTTGGCGGCGGTGGTCAGGTCAATGGCCATGGGCTTTTGCACCAGCACATGCTTGCCGTATTTGGCGGCCAGTTCCACTGCCTCCAGACGGTAGGCAGGGAAGGTGCAGACGTCGAGGAAGTCGACATCGGCGCGCTGGGCCAGCTCGGCGGGGGTGGCCACGAACGCGGCCCCGCAGGCCTCGGCAAATTTGCGGCCCCGCTCCTCATTGCCGTTGGTGCAGGCGGTGATGGTGGTTCCGATGCTCTTGTAGGCATCGGCATGCTTCCAGGCGATGGCTCCGGTACCGAGGATGCCGACTCTCATTGTTGTCTCCGCGTAAGTGGTCTAGTCACTCCCATGATAGCGAGCGATGCAAAGAGTTGGTTGGAGTGGAGGAGATGTTTTTTCTTCGAGTTTGAGCGCCTGCGATGCGGGCACCTGCGGTGCGGCAGACGCGCCTGCGGCGCATGTGTGCCTAGGCTTCCCGGGTCCCCGAATGCGAGGAACGGCGTTGGGGTTTGCGCCGTCCCTGCGGGACGCATTGCATGCAGCCGTCCGCTTCGCGATGCTCACGACGCCTTTGCACGAAGGTTCGTGCCGTCCCTACGGGACTCGGCCGAATCCATGGCGGCTCTCCCAGCGCTGAAGCGCTGGGCTAACATGCGATGCGCCTACGGTGCGGGCACCTGCGGTGCGGCAGACGCGCCTGCGGCGCACGTATTCCCAAACCTACCTGGCCCTCAAATGCGACGCGCCGGGTGCACACGGCAGCTTACAGCAAGAGCGCGCTCCAATGGTCCCAAGCGCGCTCTTCCTGATGCTGAGGATGTAGAAAAATCAGTCTTCCCCGGGCTGGGGTTGGGGAGAGGTGGTGGTGCCAAACTCCGCGTGGCGGAAGAGCAGCTTGTGGAAGACCAGAGCGGAAGCGCCGCGGAGCCGGGCCACGCTGCCTTCCAGGGCGGCCACCACGCGCGGGGTGTGGGAGGTGAAGGCGCTGGCAATGAGGCGGCTTTCGAGCACCGGGGCAATGCGCTGCCAGAGGGCGGTGCAATCGCCCACAATCTGGATCACCTCCGGCGCAAGTCCGGCGGCTAGAACCGCAAGGCCGCGGGCCAGGTTCTGCATCATGCGGTCAATGGAGCGGAGGGCGTTGATGTCGCCGGCCGTGGCCAGGTCGAGCAACTGCTGGAAGGTTGTGATCTCGCTGTCGGGTACAAGCTCCTTGTAGTAGCGCAACCCGGCGGGATTGGAGGCCAGAGTCTCCCAGCAGCCGCGATTGCCGCAACCGCAGAGCGGGCCGTCTTCCGCAATGGGCATGTGTCCAAACTCGCCGGCCAGACCGTTGTGGCCATGGAGCAGGCGGCCATCCACCAGCAGCCCTGCGCCAATGCCCTCAGAGACGGTGACGGTGAGCAGATTGGAGACGTCGCCGAGGGAGCCGAACCAGCGTGCGGCATAAAGGCAGGCGTTGGCGGCGTTCTCAATTTCAACGGGCGAGTGGAGCGCAGTTTCGAGCTCCTTGCGGAAATCTTCCACAACCCAGGGAACGTTGGGAGCAAAGACGAGCTGGCCGGTGCGGGGATCGATGCGGCCGGAGACGCTGACGCCCACGCCGCCGAGGATGTAGTCGGAGGCGTCAGCGCGGAGGGTCTGAGCAAGGCTGGCCAGTTTTTCCAGGACCTGGCGGACCTCGTCGCGGGAGTGGGTTTGGCGCGGGAGGGTAATGCTCTGGCTGCTGATGAGCTTGCCGCTGATGTCCACTATGGCCAGATTGGTCTGCCCCGGCCGCAGATCGATGGCCAGGGTGACGTGGCGATTGTTGAGCATGACGTAGGTGGGGCGGCGTCCACGGGGCAGGCGGCCCTGCGCGCCTGCCACTACCCAGCCCTCGTCAATAAGCTGGCCCACGATGACCGAGACGGTGGAGGGCTGCAGACCGCTGAGGCGGGCAAGGTCGGCCCGGCTGACGGGCTGATTGCGGTGGATGGCGCGCAAAAGCAGATCGCGGTTGATTTCACGGGCGGTTTCGCTGGAGGCGATCTTGCTGCGACGAGGTGGCGACGGCATTAATGTATGCCTTTCAGTGGAGCGCTGGAAGCTGGCAATGGCGCTGCGTAGCCGGTCTTGTGTGGATGCCTGCGGAGGACCATCTGGATATCCGGTAATCTCTACAGCCTCAAGCACGCACGGCCGCGCATCGCAACTAAGTGGCAATGTACCACACTGGTATGGGGATGCGACCAGGAGGCGGAGCACAGGGGAGCGTGCGGGGCGGCCGAAGCCAACACAGATACAGTAGGCGCGAACCAAGCGCTTGGTGACAGAGCTGCGGCGCAGTGCAACAGCAAACCCGCCAGGCTAGATACTGTGCTTGGTGAACAGATCGTCCTCATCGCTGCAAGAACAGTCAGAGCACTTGAGGCAGCAGATGAGCAGCACGGTGACCGCTACTGTCACCAGCACGGAGAGCACGCTCGCGTTGATCATGAACCAGTGAAAGATAGGCCGCATCTGACGACTTTCGAGGCTGCAGGCGATTGTCGGCAATGCCCTGCAGACCGGAGGCACCAATCACTTAGACGCCGGTCCCGACGAAACCGGTTAGTGACCCTATCGACTTTGTGCAGAGAATCTTCTTGCTAACAAGAGAAGATAAGGCGAAACTGTAGGTGACTATGGTTATGGAGCCGACAACGAACGCACCCGATGGGCCGGAATCGTGGCCTGAAGAGCTGCGCGCGCTCCAGCAGAGTGAGCAAAAGCCTGCGGAACAGCCGCTGGCTGAGCCCTATGTGAACTGGCTGTTTGTGGATTTGAACTCCTATTTTGCGTCGGTGGAACAGGATGCGCGGCCCGAGCTGCGGGGCAAGCCGGTGGGCATTGTGCCCATGATGGCCGATACCACCGTTTGTCTGGCTGCCAGCTATGAGGCCAAGGCCTGTGGCGTGAAAACGGGCACGCTCTTGTCCGATGCCAAGCGGCTCTGTCCGGAGATTGTTTTTGTGGAGGCGCGGCACGAGCTCTATGTGCAGTATCACCACCGGATTGTGGAGGCGGTGGAGAGCTGCGTGCCGGTGACGGCGGTGTGCTCCATCGACGAGATGGCCTGCCGCTTGATGGGACGCGAGCGCAAGCTCTTGAATGCTCTGGAGCTGGGTTTGCAGGTGAAGCGCAGGATTCTGGAAGCCGTGGGGCCCATGATGCGCAGCTCGGTGGGCCTGGCGACGAATCGCTTTCTGGCCAAGATTGCCAGCGACATGGAGAAGCCGAACGGGCTGGTGGCCTTGCCGCTGGATATTCTGCCGCGCGCCCTCTCGTCGCTGGAACTGCGGGATTTGCCGGGGATCGGGGCTCGTACAGAAAAACGGCTGAACGAGAAGGGCATTCGCACCATGGACCAGCTGATGGCGCTGGGGTGCGAGAACTCCGGCGAGGTGTGGGGCTCGGTGTGGGGCCAGCGGCTGTGGCACTGGCTGCGCGGCGAAGACTTTGACATGGGCGAGGCTGAGCACCTCAAGTCGCTCAGCCACCAGCATGTACTGGCACCGGAGATGCGCAATCAGGAAAAGGCCTGGGCGGTGGCCCACAAGCTGCTGCACAAGGCGGCCATGCGGCTGCGCCAGAACGGCCTGTGGGCCTCCTCGATTGGTCTGGCCCTCGGCTTTGCGGTTCCGCGCGGCGAGAACAAGCCGATAAGTCGTTTTGGCGTGCCTACGAAGGGCTGGAAGAGCGATCTGCGGCTGGCCGAGTGTCGTGACAACCCCATGCTGATTGCCGCGCTCACCAAGCTCTGGCAGCAGCAGCCCGCGGGCGAGGAGTACAAGCACCCCTACTTTGTGAGCGTGCAGTTGGGCGGCCTGGTGCCGGATCGTCTGCACTCCATGAACCTGTTTGAGGGCGGCGAAGAGGAGCAGAGCCGGGCCAAGCTGCTCGAAGCCATGGACGTTCTCAACACCAAATACGGCATGCAGACCGTGGCTCCGGCCACCATGCTGGAAGCCTTCAAGGCCGCGCCCACCCGCATCGCCTTCCACAGCATTCCCGACATGTTCTGACCACCTGCGGTGCGGCCAACTGCGCTTCGCGCCCTTCGTGGGGAGGGAGTTCTCTCAGGTGCCCCAAATGTGAAGAAGCAAGGGCCTTCAGGCCCGGAACAAAGCAATCCCGCCGCACGAGCCATAGCTGTCACGCCGCACGAGCCGGCGGCCTTCAATCGCGTACTCTCCGCTGACTACCCGGGCAATGGCTTCGCTGTAGGCAATGTGTTCCTCAACCAGGATGCGCTCGGCCAGGGTGTGGGCGTCGTCGCTGTCGAGCACAGGCACAGTGCGCTGTAGGATGATGGTGCCGTGGTCCAGATGCTCGTCCACAAAATGCACCGTGCAGCCGGCCACCTTCACGCCGTACTCAAAGGCCTGGGTCTGGGCGTCGAGCCCGGTGAACGAGGGCAGCAGCGAAGGATGGATGTTGAGAATGCGGTTCGGAAAGGCCGCAATGAACTCCGGCGAGAGCAGGCGCATGTAACCGGCCAGAATCACCAGATCGACGTTGTGCTCATGGAGGCATGCAGTTACATCGGCATCGTGCTCGGCGCGCTTGCGGCCCTTGGAAACAAAGACCTGGGTGGGCAGCCCCAATTTGGCAGCTTCTGCAATACCGCCTGCATCGCCAAGGTTCGAGATGACCACGGCGATTTCAACGCCTGCCAGCTTGCCCGTGCGGATGGACTCGGCAATGGCCAGGAAGTTCGAGCCGCGGCCACTGAGGAGGATGCCTAGACGGACAGATTTCGCGGAAAGTGGATTGTTGTGATCGTTGCTCAAAGTTTCCTTCTGTGATTCGGGGGGGGGATTATTGATCCGGCCCAAAAGAATGAGTCTGGGTGGGCGGATTCAAGGTCCAAGTGC
>CAZYDF010000165.1:0-5976 GCA_964645855.1 uncultured Occallatibacter sp. | reverse complement strand
GGCGCCAGCAAGGGCTACATCTACGTGCGTGCCGAGTATCCGCTCGCGGTACAGCGCCTACAGGCCAGCCTGCGCGATGCGCGCCGCCGCGGTTTGCTGGGCAACAACATCGGCAACACCCCGTTCAACTTTGACGTGGAGATCCGTCTGGGCGCTGGCGCATTTGTGTGCGGCGAAGAGACGGCTCTGATCGGCTCCATTGAAGGACGCCGTGGTACGCCCAAGCCGCGTCCGCCCTATCCGGCGGTCTCCGGTCTGTGGGGCAAGCCCACGCTGATCAACAATGTGGAAACGTTTGCGAACATCGCACCCATCATCCGCAAGGGTGGCAAGTGGTTTGGGAGCATGGGTTCGGATCGCAGCAAGGGCACCAAGGTCTTTGCGCTGACCGGCAAGATTGCCAACACCGGTCTGGTGGAAGTGCCGATGGGCATCAAGCTGCGCGAGATCATCGAGACCATCGGTGGTGGCGTACCGGACGGACGCAAGTTCAAGGCCGTGCAAACCGGCGGTCCCTCCGGCGGTTGCTTGCCGGAGTCGATGCTCGACCTCGGCGTCAGCTACGACGGGTTGATCAAGGTCGGCGCCATGATGGGCTCCGGCGGCATGATCGTCATGGACGATACCTCGTGCATGGTGAACGTAGCCAAGTTCTTCCTCGAGTTCGTCATGACCGAGTCCTGTGGCAAGTGCATTCCCTGCCGCGCGGGCACCGCTCAGCTCCACGGGCTGCTGGCCAAGATTTGCGCTGGCGACGGCACCATGGAAGACCTCACCATGATTGAAGAACTCTGCGACACGGTGAAGAGCACCAGCCTTTGCGGTCTTGGCCAAACAGCGCCCAATCCGGTGCTGAGCACGCTGCGCTACTTCCGCAACGAGTACATCGACCACATCGAGCACAAGCGCTGTACCGCAGGCGCCTGCAACATGAAGCCCGCCAGCCAGGAGGTGCACGCATGAGCGACGCCGTTGAAGTCAAAACATTAATCATCGACGAGCAGGAAGTGAGCGCACGGCGCGGCCAGACCATCCTTGAGGTAGCCCGGGAGAACGATATTGAGATCCCGACGCTTTGCCATCTGG
The DNA here is from genome assembly GCA_964645855.1 of uncultured Occallatibacter sp. Classification (GTDB taxonomy): domain Bacteria; phylum Acidobacteriota; class Terriglobia; order Terriglobales; family Acidobacteriaceae; genus Telmatobacter. The sequence continues at coordinate 4,890 of CAZYDF010000165.1, read as the reverse complement.
ACGGCCTGGGCGACGTAGGCGCATGCCGCATCTGTCTGGTCGAAGTCAAGGGTACGCCCAAGCTGTTTCCGGCCTGCGTTACCACTATTTTCGAAGGCATGGAAGTCACCACCAAGAGCGAACGGCTCGACCGTTATCGCAAGAATATTCTGGAACTCCTGTTTGCCGAGCGCAACCACACCTGCGCGGTGTGCGTGTCGAACGGCGCCTGCGAACTGCAGACGATGGCGCAGCAGCAGGGCCTTACCCATGTTCGTTTGCCTTACCGCAACCCGGACCTGAAGGTGGATGCCTCCCATGAGCGCTTCACCCTGGACCACAATCGCTGCATCCTCTGCACCCGTTGCGTGCGTGTCTGCGCCGAAATTGAAGGCGCGCATGTGTGGGATCTGATGGGACGCGGTGAAGACTGCATGATCATCAGCGATCTCAACGAGGAGTGGGGCGATTCGTCCTGTACCAAGTGCGGCAAGTGCGTTCAGGTGTGCCCCACCGGCGCCCTGTTCGACAAGAGCAAGGTCGGCATGGATCATCCAAAGCATCCGGATTTTCTACCCTACCTGAACCTGATGCGGGAGGCACAATGAGCAAGCTGAAACTGGCAACAATTTGGTTGGATGGTTGCTCGGGCTGCCACATGTCGTTTCTCGATATGGATGAGCGTCTGCTCGAGCTCACCGCCCTCGTCGATATCGTCTACAGCCCGCTGGTGGACGCCAAGGAGTTCCCCGAGGGCGTGGACATCGCTCTGGTGGAAGGCGCCATCAGCTCCGACGAAGACGTTCACAAGATCAAGAAGGTCCGTGAGCGCTCCAAGCTCTTGGTCTCGATCGGCGACTGCGCGGTGACCGGCAATGTGCCGGCCATGCGCAATCCCATCGATACTGCCTCGGTGCTGGATCGCATCTACATTGAGAACGCCAGCTGCCAGCAGCAGATTCCTACCATGCTGCTGCCCACGCTGAACAAGATCGTGCGTCCGGTGCATGAGTTCGTCAAAGTTGACGTCTTCCTGCCCGGCTGCCCGCCCTCTGCGGATACCTTCTACCAGGCGCTGACTGCCCTCGTAACTGGCCAACCACTGGATGTTTCAGCGTTGACCCGATTTGGAGCCTAAGCCATGAGCCAGACCATTACGATCGATCCTGTTACCCGCGTGGAAGGCCACGGCAAGATCACCGTTCATCTGGACGATGCAGGCCAGGTCTCCGACGCCATGTTCCATGTCACCCAGGTGCGTGGGTTTGAAAAATTCGCCGAAGGCCGTCCCTTTTACGAGATGCCGGCCCTGATGGCGCGCATCTGCGGCATCTGCCCGGTTTCGCATCTGTTGGCTTCGGCCAAGGCATGCGAGGCCATCATGGGGGTGCAGATTCCTTACACCGCCCAGCAGCTGCGCAGCATGCTCAACCTGGCCCAGTACGTGCAGTCGCACGCGCTGAGCTTCTTCCATCTCACCTCGCCTGACCTGCTGCTGGGCATGGACTCTTCGCCCGCGGATCGTCACATCCTGGGCGTGGCCGCTGCGTATCCGGAGCTGGGCAAGGCCGGTATTGCGCTGCGCCGCTTTGGCCAGCACGTGATCGAGCTGTTGGGCACCAAGCGTATCCACACCGGCTGGGTGGTTCCGGGCGGCGTTACCGCGCCCCTCACCGCCGCCAAGCGCGATGAGATTCTGAGCCAGTTGCCGGAAGCCCAGGCACAGGTGAAGATGGCGCTCGAAGCCTACAAGAAGATTGCTGGCGGCTTCAAGGCAGAGATCGCCGCATTTGCCAACTTCCCATCCGCCTTTATGGGCATGATCAACGACGAGGAGGGCTTCGAGATCACCGACGGCTCGCTTCGCCTGATCGACCCTCAAGGCAACCTGATCGAGGACAAGATCACGGCCGCCAACTTCTCCGAGTTCATCGGCGAGGCCGTCGAGCCCTACTCCTTCACCAAGTTCCCGTACTACAAGCCACTCGGTTACCCCGCGGGCAGCTATCGTGTCGGACCTCTGGCCCGGCTCAATGTTGCCAAGCAAATGGGTACGCCCTTGGCTGACAAGGAACTGGCGGAGTTCAAGCAGATGGCCGCAGGGCCGGTGGAGAGCAGCTTCTTCTACCACCATGCCCGTCTGATTGAGATCACCCATGGCCTCGAAAAGATCGAGCAGATCCTCAACGATCCGCAGATCCTCGACACCCATGTGCGCGCAGTGGCTGGCGTCAATCGCCAGGAAGGCGCGGGCATGATCGAGGCTCCGCGCGGCGTGCTGCACCACAGCTACCGCGTGGATGAGGACGGCAAGATCACCTGGGCCTCGAACGTTGTCGCCACCGGCCACAATAACAACGCCATGAACCGCGGCGTGTTGCAGGTAGCCAAGGCCTTCGTCAAGGACGGCAAATTCACCGAAGGCGCGTTGAACCGCATGGAGGCTCTGATCCGCTGCTTCGATCCCTGCCTCAGCTGCTCCACGCATGCCTTCGGCCAGATGCCGCTGGTCGTCTCCCTGGTCAACCCGTCCGGCGAACTCGTCGATCGCGTGATCCGCTAACCGCAACTTACAGGAACACACTCCGGGTGCCCCATCCTTTCAACGTTCTGTGTTCAAAGGGTGGGACGCCGATCTGCTTCAACAGGAAGAACTGAAGGACACCATGACACCCAAGGCCCGATGCCTCATCCTCTCCTGCGGTAACACACTGCGTTCGGACGATGGCGTTGGGCCTTATCTTTCCGAGTGGGCCAGCGAGCACTACGCCAGCGACCCGACCATTGTGGTTATCACTCGGCACCAGTGGACGCCGGACCTGGCCGTGGATCTTTCGGAAGCCGAGACGGCCTTGTTCATCGATTGCTCCATCGACACCGAGCCCGGAGAGATCCGGCTCCGCGATGTTGAGCCCGCCGCTGAAGTCGACCTCCGTGGCACCCACCAGAGCGGTGCTGCCGACCTGCTGGGAATGGCCAAAACCTACTATTCCGCACTGCCCAGCCGTTCCCTGCTGCTCACCATCGGCGCCGGCTCCGTTGAGCTGGGCGAGAGCTTCAGTCCCATCGTCGAGCAGGTTCTTCCCGAGGCGCAAAGCCGCCTTGCCGCGGCCGTTGCGTCTCTATTGCACCCTACCGATCATGCAGACCCATCGCTGGCAGGTCATTCTTGGCCTGACGGCACGGATAATTCCTGACCAGATTTCCATAACAATCTGCGGGGCGCGGTCTTGCCGGCCGTCCCGGCGTGGATTCTCTTGTCCCTTGGTTCCCTCGTTCCCTAGCTCCCTCAAGTGCTATTCTCCAATTGAAGTGAACGCAGACACAGAAAACATCTTTCAGCAGGAATACCGGGTTCTGCGGCCACGCGCGCCCATGCCACCCCTTGAGGTGCGGTTCCGGCGATTTGTTTCGCTGAACACGACAATTCGGCTGCGCGAAGGCAGTCTGAAGGTAAGCCTTTCAGATCTTTTGGAAGGCGCTCCGGAGCCGGTGTTGCGCGCCATTGCGCACATTCTGCTGGCCAAGCTCTACAAGAAACCCATCGATCCAGGACATAATCTGCGCTACAAGCGGTTTACTTCGTCGACGGCCGTTGCCAAGCAGACGGAGGTGATCCGCTCCGCCCGCGGAGCCAAGCGCTACTTCGGTCCCGAAGGCCACTACTATCATCTGGATGAGGTCTTTGACTCGCTCAATGTGCGCTTCTTTGGCGGAATGCTCGGGCGTCCTGAGCTTACCTGGAGCGAGCATCATGCGCGCCGCTCCCTGGGCCACTACGATGCGGCCCACAACACCATTGTGGTGAGTCGCGTCTTTGATCGCCCCTCCAGTCCACGCTATGCCATTGAGTATCTTCTCTACCACGAGATGCTGCATCTGAAGCATCCGGTGAAGATGCGCGGAGTACGCCGCTGTGTGCACCCGCGCGAGTTCAAGGCCGAAGAGGCCCTGTTTCCGCAGCTCAAAGAGGCACTGGCCTACATCAAGAGGCTTTAGGACGCGTCCCGAGCGCGCCCTGTTTCAGGCCGAGTCGCCCTCCACGGTACTAACCTCCATCCCGCGCAGGTCAGCAGGCGATTTGTACGCCAGCTGACACACCCCAACGGGCAGCTCGTCCTGGAGGGTGGAAATCTGTTCATTGTGCTCCTGCAGGGCCGATTGCATCCGCCAGCCTTCCCAACGGCCGAGTAGGCTGTTGCAGAGCAGAGCAAAATCGGTCCGGAAAGAGGCGCGCGCCATGTACTCCCCATCGATCTTCCGCTTGACCGGCAACACAACCTCGCAATAGTACTCCTTCAATTCATGGCGGGGAATGCAGTCCAGGGTCATCTCCTCGCGCGCGAAGGCAATGGTAGCCGCACCGGTGATTCCCGGCCGACACTGCAACCCAACCGGCTCGTGCTCGCACACCTTGGGACGTGGCCCGACCAGGCTCATATCCCCCCACAGCACATTCAGCAGTTGGGGAATCTCATCCAGCTTCCATCTGCGCAGCAGCGGACCAACCGCCGTAAAACGCTGATCGCTGGATGTGGTCAACAGGCAGCCGACCGCGACGGGGCTGTGCACCATGGTTCTGAACTTGAGGATCTGGAACGCTCGGCCATCGCGCCCCATGCGCTCCTGCCGGAACAGCGCCGGCCCTTTGGAAGTACAACGCACGATCAAGCCGACAGCGATCATGATCGGAATCACAACCGGAAGCGAACACAAGACACACACCACATCGAACACGCGTTTGGCCTGCGAACGCGTCCATGGGCTCAAGGCTTCCGTGTGATAAGAAACTATACGATCTACACCAATTGCATTTCTTGGCGCACTCTTCCCTTCACTTATCCTTCTGGCCGACGCTTGGTAATCAACTGAAAGCAGCTCATTCGTGCTCAATGAAAGACCCTCCTCTAG
>CAZYDF010000164.1:0-5992 GCA_964645855.1 uncultured Occallatibacter sp. | reverse complement strand
TGGCCAGGTTGCAGGCCGAGTTATCCAGGAACATGTACTCCGAGCAGGGATTCGAAGCATTGATGCGAGCCGAATTCTTGCTAGTGTGCCACTTGTTGATGGTGGTATCGAACTGCATACCCGGATCGCCGCACAGCCAGGTGGCTTCGGCAATCTTCTGCATGATGTCGCGGGCCTTGTAGGTCTTGACGGGCTCGTGGCTATGCACGGTGTAGGTGGTGAACTCGCCATCGGCCTCGTAGGCGCGCATGAACTCGTCGGAGACGCGGACGGAGTTATTGGCGTTCTGGAAGAAGATCGAGGAGTACGCCTCGGAGTCGGGGCCGGAGCCGTCGTAGCCGGCGCGGATCAGGCTGAAGGCCTTGGCTTCTTCCTTGGCCTTGCACTCGATGAACTCCATGATGTCCGGGTGCTCCACGTTGAGGATCACCATCTTGGCCGCGCGACGGGTTTTGCCGCCGCTCTTGATGACTCCGGCAAAGGCGTCAAAGCCGCGCATGAAGCTGAGCGGGCCGGAGGCCTGGCCGCCGCCCGAAAGGTTCTCCATGGAGCCGCGGATGGAGGACAGGTTGGTGCCCGTGCCCGAACCCCACTTGAAGAGCATGCCCTCGGTCTTGGCCAGCGTCAGGATGGAGTCCAGAGAGTCCTCCACCGCGTTGATGAAGCAGGCCGAGCACTGCGGGTTCTTGTAGCCGGTGGCGGAATATTGCACGCCGCCGGTCTGGGGGTCCCAGTGCCAGTTCTGGCCGTCGGCCTCGGGCTCCAGCTTGTCGCAGCCCACGTTGAACCAGACGGGCGAGTTGAAGGCCGCCTTCTGGGTGAGCAGCATGTGCACCAGTTCGTCGTGGAAGACGGCGGCATCGGCAGGGCTGGCAAAGTAACCGCCGGTCTCGCCCCAGCTGCGAATGGTCTCGGCCACGCGCGAAACCAGCTGGCGAACGCCGGATTCCCGGCCGGTGGTGCCCTGCAGGCCGTGCAAGTACTTGGAAGCAACGATGTTGGTGGCCGTCATGGACCAGTCGGACGGAGTCTCCACGTCGCGCTGCTCAAAGATGGTGTTGCCCTTGGTGTCGGTGATGGACGCGGTGCGCTTTTCCCAGTGCACTTCGTCGTAGGGCGAGACGCCCTGGCGCGAGAAACGGCGCGTGAAGCTCAGCCCTCGCTGGCTGTAGGAGGCCTGGGGGACCATCGGGGAACTCTGCAAAGAAGCCTCGTTCATTAAAATCCTCTCAATCGATAAAGTTAGAGGGGCGCGCGCTCCACGGCTCAGTGTGCCTGGAGACGAATCGAGCCCTTTGTTGCCAAACGCAACGCAAAAGACGGTGGGGTCCGGAAAGTACCGCGAGCCAATGCTCTGAAGCGGCCTCCCGACAAGGTGTCACACTGTCGTTGGATGAAAGTCTTCTTACAGCCGCAGATGAAAAAGTACCGCTGTCTATGGTAGAAGTCAACCAAAAACCACTACATCTAGTGTTTTGAGTGCGTTCCCGGCCCCCAAAGCGAAAACCCCAGCGTTTGGCTGTGGAAAGCTCCGGGGAGGCTGATTTTTAGCGGGAATTAACAATCCGGGGTGCACCATTGCCGGTGCAGGAGCGTTCGTGCGGCTCCCTGCAACTCCGCCTCTACTAGCGTAGGGCCTTGTTGGATTGGCCGCAAGGCACAGAAACGGTGCAATTGGGATGGAAAACCGGGTGGCCGGTGGATAAGCGGGGACACAATGGGTGGGGGTGGGACGGGGGGCGATTCCCTCCCCTCCGACCCCCACTGCCCACCCGCCATCTGGTATGGTGTTGCCAACCTCTGGAGTCCCTATGAAAGACCTCTCTGTCCGGTTGGCCCTGCCCCTGTTTGCCCTCGCCGTAGCACTTGCCGCCCTTCCGAGCCTTGCCCAAGCCCCGTCGCTCCCACCCCAGACCGGCATCGACCCCGCCCTGCTCAACCGGGCAAAGCTGGACGATCCGGCGGCCGAGTTCGAGGTTTCAGTCATCTACCGCAAAGGCCTGGGCGTGCCCAAGGATCAGGTGCTTGCCGCGGCCTGGTTGCGCAAGGCGGCCGAGCACGGCATTCCCAACGCCCAGTACAACCTGGGCTTCTGCTATGAGCTCGGTCAAGGCGTTCCGCAAGACGACCAGCAGGCCGCCGCCTGGTACGCGAAGGCCGCAGAACATGGCCAGGCCGATGCGCAACGCCATCTTGGCATCTTTTACGCCACCGGTCGCGGTGTTCCCAAAGATGAGCGTCAGGCCTACGCTCTGCTCACCGCCGCAGCCAATGGCAGCGAGCCCTACGCGCAGTTTGAGCTGGGTCGCGCCTACGACAGCGGCCACTACTTCCCCCAGGACAAGGCTCAGGCCGCTGCCTGGTATCGCAAGGCGGCCGACCAAGGCCTTGCCAGCGCTCAGCACAGTTTGGGCGTAATGTACGAGCACGGCAACGGCGTCCCCAAGGACCAGGCCATGTCGGCCCAACTCTACCGCAAGGCGGCCGATCAGGACTATGCACCTTCGCAGTTTGCGCTGGGCCTTGCCTACGTGCACGGCTGGGGTGTGCCTCAGGATTACGCGCAGGGCATCGGCTGGTACAGCAAGGCCGCCGAGCAGGGAAACACCGGTGCCATGGACAATCTGGCATTACTCTACGCCATGGGGCAGGGCGTTCCCAAGGACGAGGCAAAGGCTGAAGGTTGGTTCATAAAGGCCGCAGATGCCGGTGCTGAAGACGCGCAGCTACAGGTCGGCATGGACTACCTGGATGGCAGCCATGGCCTCAAGCAGGACAAGGAAACTGCCATCCGCTGGCTGCGCAAGGCCGCTGAACAGGGTAGCATCCCCGCTCAATTCAATCTTGCGATGCAGATCTACAACGAGCCAGACAAGTCCGAAACTTACTTCTGGCTCAGTCTTGTCGCTCCCCATCTCAAGGACAAAGCCCTGAAGGTGACGATTCAAATTCGCGACAGCGCCGCCGCATCGCTCAGCCCTGCACAGAAAGCCGAATTGGACGAAAAGATCAAACGTTGGCACACCGAGCACGACGGGGAACATTAGAGTTCGAAGCGGACTGGAGCGGCAAGCATCGCTTGATGCAAAACCCTGACGATGAACACAGCATCCTCGCGGTTTTCGTAAAAGACGATATGGCGCTCGATTTCAAAGCGCCGCAGTCGAGGACGAATCTCGTCCGCGGCGCGGCCCATCTGCGGGTTGCTGGCCAGGAGGTCGAAGCTATCCTCGAGCTTTGCCAGATATGCATCGGTCTGGGTGACGCCCCAAGCCTCCAGCGTGTAGGCGGCTATCTGATCGATGTCCGCCTCGGCCTCTCGCGAAAAGATCACCGTCCGCATGGTCAGACCTCACGGGACGCCAGGCCATACTTGGCGCGAATCCGCTCAAAGACACCCGGCTCGGCAACGCCACTCGCCAAGCCCTTTTCGAGAGCCTTGCGGAGGACCGCCATCTTCTCCTCAAATACCTGTTCGTCGCGCTCCAGGGCACGTAGGGCGGCTCGAACCACCTCGCTGGCGTTGGCGTACCTTCCACTCTGGACGCGCGCGGCTACAAAGCGGTCCAGCTCCTCGGTCAGATTCACGTTGCGGGTTGGCATGGGACACCTCTCTGGGTTCAGGATAGCGCCAAGTTGGCAATCTTTGCCAGCACCTGCGGTGTGACCATCCGCCTTCGGCCCCTCTGTGGATAGAGCCTTCCATAGAGCGCGGAAAGCGCTCTGCTGCACGCAGTGCCTGCGGTGGGGCCATCCGCCTTCGCAGGCTGCGGAAAAACTCGGTGCTTCGGGATGACGACCCAGGAAAGATGCCGCAGGGGCTAAAGCCCTCGTTGATTCTAGGCAGTTTGCGGCACGACTGAAGTCGTGCCCTGGTACAAAGCTTGGCTCGAATTGAGTTTTTCCGCTGCCTGTAAAGACCCCTGCTCCTTCCGTTCCCACCCTTGCCCGCAAAAAACGCGGCCAAGGATGGGGCACCCGGCCACCTGCGGTGGGGCCATGGCGCTTCGCGTCCCCCGTGGGAAGCTCTCTACGCAAAGTGCAGAAGGCGTCTGCTGCATGCATTGCCTGCGGTGAGGTCATCCGCCTGCGGCCCCTCTGTGGATAGAGCTTTCCGCGAAGTGCGCGAAGCGAGTGGCTGCATGCAATGCCTGCGGTGGGGCCAAGGCGCTTCGCGTCCTCCGTCACCAGGACCTCTCCACAAATGCAAAGGTCCTGTCTCCCGAGGTGCGGAGACAGGACCTTTGCGTTACGAGGAACAGCAGAGCTGCCCCGGAGCTGAACTACTCAGTCGGCTTGGTTTCGATCCGCATGCCGTAGAACGACCGGTGCACGAAGAACATGGAGACCAGGAAGAACACGACCGTCAGCACGTGGACCAGCATGGCGTTGGTGGCCGTCATCTTCACGGCCAGCTCGACAGCCAGCAAGCCGAACAGGGTGGTGAACTTGATGATGGGGTTCATGGCCACCGAGGAGGTGTCCTTGAAGGGATCGCCGACGGTGTCGCCGATGACAGTGGCATCGTGGAGCGGAGTTCCCTTCTGCTTGAGGTCGACTTCGACGACCTTCTTGGCGTTGTCCCATGCGCCGCCGGCGTTGGCCATGAAGATGGCCTGGTACAAGCCGAAGATGGCGATCGAGAACAGGTAGCCGACGAACAGGAACGGCTCCATGAACGCGAAGGAGAGGGTTGCGAAGAAGACCGCGAGGAAGATGTTGAACATGCCCTTCTGCGCGTACTTGGTGCAGATCTCGACCACCTTCTTGCTGTCTTCCACCGAAGCCTTCTCGACGTTTTCCAGCTTGATGTTGGCCTTGATGAACTCCACCGCGCGGTAAGCGCCGGTGGTGACAGCCTGCATGGAAGCGCCGGCGAACCAGAAGATAATGGCGCCGCCGCAGATCAATCCAAGCATGAAGGGAGCGTGGAGCAGCGAGAGCTTGTTCACGTCCTGGGTGAGTCCGTGGGTGAGGGCCATGATGATGGAGAAGGTCATGGTGGTTGCGCCCACCACAGCGGTACCAATCAGCACCGGCTTGGCCGTGGCCTTGAAGGTGTTGCCGGCGCCATCGTTGGCTTCGAGCAGATACTTGGCGCGCTCGAACTTGGCGTCGATGCCGAAGTCCTTCTTCAACTCAGCTTCGATGCCGGGAATGGTTTCGATCAGCGACAGCTCAAAGACGGACTGCGCATTGTCGGTCACCGGGCCGTAAGAATCGACTGCGATGGTGACCGGTCCCATGCCCAGGAAGCCGAAGGCCACCAGGCCAAAGGCGAAGACGGCAGGAGCGAGCATGATCAGGTCCATGGAGCCGCCGATCATGCTGAAGTAGTAGCCGAGTCCCATGAGGGCGACCATGCTCAGACCCAGCCAGTAGGCGGACATATTGCCGGCGACGAGGCCGGAAAGAATTCCCAGAGAAGCGCCGCCTTCCTTGGCGGAGGTGACCACTTCCTGCACGTGAGCCGAGTTGGTGGAGGTGAAGACCTTGACCAGCTCAGGGATCAACGCGCCCGCCAGAGTTCCGCAGGAGATGATGGAAGCCAGCTTCCACCACAACGTCGGGTCATTGGCCAGGTTCGGGATCATCAGGTAAGAGACAACGTAAGACAGGGCGATGGAGACGATGGAGGTGATCCAGACCAGGGAGGTCAACGGAGCCTCAAAGTCCATCTCGTCGGAGTGGGCGTACTTCACCTTGGCGATAAAGCCATTGAGGAAGTAAGCAGCCGAGCTGGAGATGAGCATGGCCACGCGCATGACGAAGATCCAGACCAGCAGTTCCGCCTGCGTGATAGGGCTCTTGACGGCCAGCAGGATAAAGGTGATCAGAGCCACGCCGGTGACGCCGTAGGTCTCAAAGCCGTCGGCCGAGGGTCCAACGGAGTCGCCCGCGTTGTCGCCCGTGCAGTCGGCGATGACGCCAGGGTTGCGGGCGTCGTCTTCCTTGATCTTGAAGACGATCTTCATCAGATCGGAGCCGATGT
>CAZYDF010000163.1:0-6117 GCA_964645855.1 uncultured Occallatibacter sp. | reverse complement strand
CCGCCATCGCGGCGACAGCTTGTGCAGGGAACGGTCTTCGAAGCAAGGTCGCCAACCGGGGCGATAGAGGATCGTCCGCTTTTTGAAGCGCGGGATAGCTTTGCAGAATTCGTTCGCCCAACTCGGGGGCGAACGTACGCAAGTACTCCTGAATCGTGTTGGGGATTGCCATGCTTCGCTCCTTCTTGAAAGAAGTGCAAACAAACGAAACAGCACAGACAGTTGACCTATCGGCCCAGCCGGAGCCGCGTCGAAATGACGTAGGTCACAATCTCGGAAGCACAAGCCGGCCTTGTCATGTTCGTGCCATTACTCTCCAGCATGCGGAACAACAGATCGTGCCGCCTTTCCCACTTCCGTCATGATTCCCGGTGATCTTCGATGCTCAGTCGAGACGAACTCGTCGGTTGGTATGAGCGCCTAAAGCTGTCTGCGGAGGCGCAGGCAATCATTGACTGTGTCCGCTCTTCGGACCCGGCCCGCCGCGTTGGCGGCGGACGCCGCAATGTGATTGGACGATACCCGAGCAAAAAGATGGGAGTGACGATTCAGTTCGAGAGCCATCGCGTCGAGCTGGCGGGCATTTACGAAATGGAGCACGCGCCGGATGTTCTCGAATACTACGACCAACCGCCCTCGATCAAATTGCTCTATGAGTCTGCAAGTGGCCGCAGAATGGGCGTCTTGCATACCTCCGACTTCTTCGTATTGCGGGAGAACTCCGCAGGATGGGAGGAATGGAAGGCAGAGGAAGACCTGCACAAGCTCGCCGGGCACAACCGGAATCGATACAGGGAAGCAGACGGGAAGTGGAGGTGTCCTCCCGGCGAGGAATACGCCGCTCGGTTCGGGCTCTCATATCGAGTCCGATCCTCGGCCGAGATCGATTGGACGCTGCAGCGCAATATACAGTTCCTCGATGACTATTTTCGAGGTGACTCGGCTATTGTGCCCTCAACGGTCCGCGAGCGCGTGCTTTGGTACGTCGGCGCCCAACCTGCAATCGTGTTACGCGATCTCCTCGAAATGACGGCCGGAATCGCCACGCCAGATCAGGTGTTCTTCCTTATCGCCGATGAGACCATTTACGTGGAGTTGTGCTCGGCACCACTTGCCGATCCCGATAAAGTAATCGTCTTTCCTGGTAAGGACGTAGCCGAGAACTTTGCTCAGTGGCGGTTGACGCCAGCTCCGTCTCGCTCGGCGCCGCAAACGTTCGAGATGGGCGCATCACTGACTTGGGACGGCCGCGCCTGGCAGATCGCCAACATCGGAGAGCGCCTCGTCTGCTTGCTTGGACCAGCGAAGGAGTTTGTAGAATTGCCAGTGCAGGCATTCGAGGCCCTTGCAACGCAAGGGCGCATCCTGCGAACAGATACGAACGGACACCCCTGCGCCAAGGTTGCGGATCAGTTGCGGCATGCGAGTCGACGTGCATTAGAAATCGCCAATCAGCGCGCGAAGCTGGTGCGCCTCCGCCTGAACGGCAGTCCCGCGCTTTCCGATCTTGGAATCTCGGCCCGCACTCTGCGTCGCTGGGTTGCTGCTTACCGGTTCGGCGAGCGAGAGTTCGGGAATGGGTATGTCACTCTGCTGCCGGGCTACGCCGAACGGGGCAATAGAAATGCGAAGCTGCCCGAGCCCTCTCAGCAGTTGATGCTGGAGTTCATTGATAAGCACTATGAGAACCTGAAGCAGCGCACGCGGCATTCCGTGTGGTGTGCGCTTGGCTCGGCATGTGAACAGCAGGCTATCCCGGTGCCGAGTTTCAAGACGTTTTGCCGCGCAGTCCGGGCACGTTCCGGCAGCGTGCAAACGCGGAAGCGCCAGGGAGAGCGGTCGGCCTACAAGGAGGAACCCTTCTATTGGGAACTGGAGCTGAGGACGCCACGGCATGGGGATCGCCCGTTCGAGATCGCCCATATTGACCACACCGAGCTCGATATCGAACTTCGAAGCTCGCGCACTAACCGGCTACTTGGCCGGCCGTGGCTGACGCTGCTCACGGATGCTTTCTCGCGGCGTGTGCCCGCGTTCTATCTGACGTTCGATCCGCCAAGCTATCGCTCCTGCATGATGGTTTTCCGCGAATGCGTTCGGCGGAACGGGCGGCTTCCCCAGATCTTGGTCCTGGATGGCGGCCGAGAGTTCGATAGCGTGTATTTCGAGACTCTATTGGCGCGATATGAATGCCTCAAGAAGACGCGGCCACCTGCAAAGGCCCGCTTTGGCTCCGTTTGCGAGCGACTGTTCGGCACCGTGAACACGGCATTCATCTACAACCTGGCGGGCAACACCCAGATCACCCGAAACGTCAGGCAAGTCACCCAGTCCGTCAACCCGAAACAGCATGGGGTATGGACTCTCGCCGGGCTTCACCAGCACCTGGCAGAGTACCTTTACAGTATTTACGATTCGTCCACCCATATGGCGCTCGGTCAAAGTCCGCGGGAAGCCTTCGAGCTGGGGCTCGCTCGCACCGGGCAGCGATGCCATAGGCTGGTCGCTTATAACTCCGAGTTTCTGATAGCGACGCTGCCAACGACCCCAAGGGGCATCGCCAAAGTGACCCCGAACCGCGGGGTGAAGATCAATCACATTCTCTATTGGTGCGAGGCATTCCGCTACCCCGACTGCCTGGACAAGCAGGTGGCCGTCCGCTTTGATCCGTTCGATATCGGATCAGCCTACGCCTTCGTTCATAATGAATGGCACCTCTGCCATTCTGAGCATTACCTGACGCTGCGTGGCCATTCGGAACGCGAACTCATGCTGGCTACCGAAGAGATCAGGCGGATTCACGGGGATCATTCTCGGGAGTACGCCATCACAGGACGGCGCCTCGCGGATTTCCTGACATCGATGGAAGCCGAGGAACTCTTGCTGAAGCAGCGGATCTGCGACGGCGAGTGCACCGGAATTCGACCTGGTCCAGTCGGCCTTGATGTGGTCCATGAAAGCAGCGGCTCGGTCGATGCTAACGGCGCAGGCCAGACGCCCCCGCCGGAGCAGCAAGGAGTCATCGAGGCATATGGGAAGTTCTAATGCCATTGGTAGTGCCGGTTTTCCCCGCGAGCTGCTCGCGCGGCCGTGGAGCGAACGATTGGCGTATTTCCAGGCTTACACTGTGGCACATCCGGCGCTGATTGCGGCGAAAGAAAAACTGCTCGCTGGAATTTACGATTCAGCACCCAACTCGCTGATTCTGGTACTTGGCCCCACGGGAGTCGGCAAGACAACGCTCCGCCTCAAAATTGAGCAGATGCTGGCCCAGAGTCTATCGTCTGAGCTCGATATAAACCCGACACGAGTGCCTGTCGTAAGCATGGAAACGGTCGCCCCGGACGCCGGCGCGTTTAACTGGCGGGATCATTTCCGCCGCCTGCTCTTGAGCATGCACGAACCACTGGTCCCCTACAAAATGGATCGGGCCCACGAAAACGGCGGAACACTGGTCGGATCCGTTAGGTCCGCGACGCAACCTACCAGTGCCGATTATCAATACGCCGTGGAACAGGCGCTCCGCCATCGCAGGCCGGTAGCGGTGCTGATCGATGAGGCACAGCACCTGGCCAAGATTCCTTCTGGCCGGCGCCTCGCGGATCAATTGGATGTTATCAAATCGATAGCCAGCCACACGGGCACTGTCCACGTCCTGTTTGGCACCTACGATTTGTTGGCGTTCCGGAACCTCAGTGCGCAGCTCAGCCGGCGATGCTTCGATATTCATCTCCGACGATACCAGCTGGGTGACGAGAAACGGACGTTTCTGGGAGTTTTGCGTTCCTTTGAGCAAAACCTGCCGTTGCCCGAGGCACCGGACCTGCTGGAGGATTGGGACTACCTGTACGAACGGAGCCTCGGTTGCGTCGGAATCCTGAAAGAATGGCTGAATCGCGCGCTCGCTGCCACAGCCAGACAGGGCGGCCGAAAGCTGACTCGTGAGGCTCTCGACGGTTGTGCACTCTCGGTTTCGCAGTGTGACCGGATGGTCGCCGAGATTCTGGAAGGAGAGCGGCAAATGACTGAACGCCGCGAACAGGTTTGCAGCCTCCGCGCCCGCCTTGGGCTGGAAACCCGCCAGAGTAAGCCAAGCCCATCGGCCCCGGTTCCGCCGACCGTCACAAAAACCAGGCCTGCGAAACGAGCGCCTCGGCCGGGAAAGCGTCGGCCGGTGCGCGACAGGGTAGGAGGCGAGAGCCACGTCCATGTTCAAGCCGCAACCGTTTGAATCGTGGGAGCTCGCTGCGCCGGCGCTGCCGCCACGCAGCCGGCTGTACAGCCTGGCGCCGATCGGCGTCGGCACTGCATTCGTCGAGGGGCTCACCAGCTACGTATCAAGATTGGCGGCCGCCCACTCGGTTTCTGTTGGGGACCTTGTCGGCCGCGAACTGAGCGACAACGGCACTGGTCCACTTCCCCTGGTTTACCCGAACAAGCGGTCGCTGCCCGGCAAGGCCCTGCACCATTGTTTCTTTGGTGCCTCGTATTCGCCAAACGGCATCGGCGACACTCCGCGATTGTGGATTGAGGTTCTCGAGGCCAAGACTCTCCGTAGTGATCTGCGACTCCTCACGCTCGTTCCGTTCCGTGAAATTCTCCCCGATCCTGGGCTTTTCCGAAGGAGGCGCGCCTGGTGTCCTGACTGTTACCGAGGATGGCGAAGAGATGGCCATCTTGTATACGAGCCTCTCTTGTGGTCGTTTCGCGCCGTGACTATCTGCCCGCAGCACCGGCGGCCGCTTCAAGAACGTTGCCCGTGGTGCAATCGCGGCAGCCGCCCACTGGCTATCTACACCCGTCCCGGGCACTGTTCCCGATGCCAACGCTGGCTCGGTGTTCGATTCCAAGACGGAGCCGCACCGCGCCCCAATGATCAGCGGGAGATGAGCCACGCATTTTGGGTGGCCACGGCTGTGGGTGGGTTGTTGGAAGCAGCTCCGCAGTTGTCTGAGGGCCTGATGAGAACGGCGTTTCGCAAGAACCTGCGGGATCTGGTTGGCCGCTTCACGGCGGGAAATGCGGCTGCGTTTGCGCAAGGGCTCTCGATCAGCTACTCCATTCTTGACGGTTGGCTAAGAGGTGAGTTCGTTGCTCGCATGGACAACCTCCTCCAGCTGTCCGAGAAGTTGAATGTCGCGCCGATCCACCTGATCACGCCGGAATCTGCCTTAGAAAACGTCGATGCCGAGAAGGTGGAAAGAACGATGCGCGACGGGCCGGGACATCGCAAGCGGTTCCCTAAGGCCAACGAGATTCTGCGTCTGATGCGAGAAGCCCTGAAGCAGGTGCCGCCACCCTCACTGGCCGCTCTCGCCCATACGCTTGGGTTTCAGGACGTGTCGCGCCTCTACCAACTTGACGCGAAGCTCTGCAGGAGCATCGCAAAGCGTTTCCGCGGCTCTGCGGGCTCCTATTGGTGGCGACGACGAGGGGCCAAGCCGATCTGCACCATCGAGGAGATGAGAATTTCATTGGAGACAGCCCTGGTTGCGGATAATCCACCGTCCACGAAGCACTTATCCAGACGACTGGGCTACGCGGACGACCGGCTAATCCGAAACAAGTTTCCGGAGCTGTGCGCTGCGGTAACCGCAAAACGCCGGAAATGGAGAGCCGGCCTGCCTGCGAGAATCCAGCCGGTGATCGAAGAATCCCTCGCTCAAGAGCCGCCGCCATCGTTGATGCAGATCGCCAGACGGATAGGAGTCCGCACTCTCAAGACCCTTAAGAAGCACCGCCCGACCATACCGCAAGAGCTTGCCTTAAGACAGGTGGCCTTTCGCCTTGCTGAGAGCCGACGGCGGAGAACGGCGCTCGAATCAGTGCTCACCGAAAACCCCGCTCCCTGCTTGGCAGAAGTCGCAAAGCGGCTTCGGCTATCGAAGGCTAGGCTACGCACCTCATGTCACGATCTGTGCGACGACATCACCGAACGCTACCTGATGCGATCCACTATTGCCCAGGTCCGAAAATAAATCCACACACGGCTGACAAACACCTCGCCATGTCTTTGCGGAACCGTAAACTGGCCAAACGGCCATTTTATCGTCGCAATCACAATGACCAACGCCGTGTATGGCCGGCCGCCAGAATGCACGTGTAGCGCAGAAAGGG
>CAZYDF010000162.1:0-6135 GCA_964645855.1 uncultured Occallatibacter sp. | reverse complement strand
GAACCACAAAGAACGGGGAAGTAAAGTTCATTGCGGAGCACCTCAAGTTGCGCTTTCAGATTCGCAAAGAACGGCGTCTGCGGACCCATCCCCTGAAGCCCACTTGAGGCTTGCGATGCGTACTGTTTGCAGAGACGGGTTTCCCAGACTCTGCGCAGTTCAAATCCGCATACCGCAAGGCGGTAATCGATATTTTTCTATCGTTTATATTGTTACTGATTGAGCGAATAGACTCTCCCCTAAGTCCATCGTATTCAGGGTTCGTACCTTCTGAAATCCCACATCGTGCAATCGCTAAATTAGGATCGAATTAGACCGGGCGCAGTGAGCCTCATCACATCGCGTTGTTCATTCGCTTCAAGAACATGGTGAACCATGACCGCTGCGACCCTAATTTTGATCGCTCCATGCTCTTTGCTCCTCGGTGCACTTTTGCAGATCGTTGTCGCGCGACTCTGCTCCGCCCGGACCAAAGGCATCCTTGCCTTCCTGTGCTGTTTGCCAGCCATGTTGTCTGTCCTCGCTCTGCTTCCCGCGATTCATGGCGGCCAGCCGGTGGACTTCACGCTGCTCAATTGGGATGGCCCTCTGGCGCTTGCCGTTCACGTGGATGCGCTGAGCATTCTGTTTGCTTTCATGGGCACCTGCATCGGCGGGTTTGTCCTGCTCTACTCCATTGGCTACATGGCCCACGACAAGGCCGCCACCCGCTTCTTTACCGCAATGTTGATCTTCATCGGCGGGTTTGTCGGTCTGGTCTTCAGCGCCAATCTCTTCGTCTTGTATCTCTTCTGGGAGCTGGTAGGCCTCTGCTCCTTCTCCCTGGTCGGTTTCTGGTACACCAATCCAGAGGCAGTCAAGGGCGCGCGCAAGGTTCTCTTGATGACCCATATTGCCGGCTATGGTTTGCTGGCAGCGATCCTGATCATCTATTACCGCGCCGGCACCGCCATCTGGACCGACCCGGCCGTGGGCCGCAGCATGACCACCGGCGTCTTTATCCTGATGCTGATCGCACTGGTGGCCAAGAGCGTGCAGTTCCCCCTCCACACCTGGATTCCAGAGGCCATGGCCGCTCCCACACCGGTGAGCGCGCTGTTGCATGCCGCCTGCTATGTGAAGGCTGGCGTCTACCTGGCCGCGCGCATGCACAGCCTCTGCCCCTGGCAGCCGGAGTGGGCTGCCGCGCTGATCTGGGTAGGCACCATCACCATGGCCGTGGGCGTGATGTACGCCATGGTCCAAACCGACCTGAAGCGCATGTTGGCTTTCTCCACCGTAAGCCAGATTGGCTACATGATGCTGGGCATCGGCATCGGCACACCGCTGGCCGTTGCCGCCGGCCTGCTGCATTGCCTCAATCACGGCTTCTTCAAGGGCGGATTGTTCCTGACCGCCGGCTCCGTGCAACATGCCTGCGGCACCCGCGACATGAACAAGCTGGGCGGCTTGGCGCAGAAGATGCCCCAGACCACGCTCTCCTGGATGATCGGCGTGGGCTCCATGATGGGCATTCCACTGATGAGCGGATTCGCCAGCAAGTGGATGCTCTACGCCGCGGCGCTGCGGGCCGGTTGGGCCGTGCCCGCCATGATTGCCTGGGCCGTCAGCCTGGGCACCGTCTTCCTGGGCGCCAAGGCCACCAGCGCGGTCTTCCTGGGCCCGCTCACCGACGCCACCAAGGACGCGCATGAGTCCGCTCCCACCATGGTGTGGGGCATGGGCTTCCTGGCCGTTGGCTCCATCGTTCTGGGCGTTGCGCCGCAGTTGGCGGTCAACATCTTCCTGAACCCGGTGGTTGCGGCTCTCAAGCTGGGCGCTGGCGTCCACGTTACCTGGCTGGGCCTTTCGGCCGATGCGGGCAGCTTCTCCACCGTGGGCGGCCTGGTTCTGGCCATCGTTTCGCTGGTACTGGGCGGCGCGATTTATCTGATCGCTTACGCCTCACGCTCCAACTCCGCGGCCATGGCGGGCGCGGGGGGCGGCATCTTTACCGGCGGCGAACCGCTGGCCGATCAAACCCGCCTCACCGCTGGCGATTTTTCCGATATCTTTCTGCACAATTGGAAATCGTTCTTTCACTGGACCAACGTCGACGCCGTTTATCTGGGCGCATGGGACATTCTGAAGACCATCTCCGCGGCGGTTGGCGCGGTGGTCAGCTGGTTGGAGAAGAAGTCCGCCGCCATGCTGGCGATGTTCGCCGTGGCTCTGTTTGTCTGCGTACGCTGGGTGGTTCCGGCTACGGCGGGCATTGCCGAGCCCATCGCTATGCCGCCGTTGAACCTGCTGGTTGCGGGCATCGCGCTGGCCGCCTTTGCGCTCTTCGTCACCTCGCTGGCGATCAAGGTCCGCGGCTGCGTTCTGCCGCTCTGGATCTGCATGGCGGTGGTGGGCGGGCTGGCGGTTGCGGGACTGATGGTGCCCAACCCCATGCTGCGCATCACGCTGCTGGAGGCCGCTGCCGCATTCACCGTAGTGCGCGTGTGGCTCACGGCCAAATCGCAGTCGGCCAAACTCACGTATCTGGTTGCGGTGGTCCTTTCCGCGCTCACTCTGGTGGGCAGCGAACTGGCTCATGGCCAACCGGAACTGGCGCGCGCCCTGCTCATTACCAGCATCTGCATCAAGCTGGCCGCGGTGCCGGTCTTCTTCTGGCTGCTGAGCCTGGCGGACGAACTTCCCGCGCTGGTGCTGGCGCTCATCATTGCCGTGCTCGACATGGCGGCCTTTGGTGAGTTCTTTGCGAGCGCGGGCACAGTACCCGGCGTGCTGCAAGCGCATGGAGTGCTGCTCTACATTGCCGCCGCCACCAGCTTCCTGGGCGCGCTGCTCATGCTCTCGCAAAAGAGCTTGAAGCGCATCCTGGTTCTCAGCACCATTGAGGATGTGGGCTTCCTGCTGCTGGGCGTAACGGCGGGCACCACGCTGGGCGCAACTGGCGCTCTGGCCGCCGCCGCCACGCACGCCGTGGCCAAGGCTCTGCTCTTCATCTGCCTGGCTTCACCGGAGGCCGATGGAGCGCTAGAAGGCAATGTTCGCGGACTGGCTGCACGCTATCCGGTCTCGGCCTTTGGCTTCCTGTTCGGCATGCTGGCCATGCTCGGGGTTCCGCCGCTGATGGGCTTCATCGGGCGCTGGCGGCTTTACTACACCGCGCATCAGATGGGCCTGTGCCCCATGGCCATCTTCATCCTTTCGTCGATTGCCGCGCTGGTGGCCTACGTTCTGGCTCTCACCAACTTCTGGTGGGGACCCAAACCGCAAGACATTCCAGACGACGCTCCGGAAGCCCGCGAGCCCTTCGCCGTCCAATCCGTCATCGTCCTGCTGGTTGCCGCGCTGCTCGTCGCCGGCATTTGGCCGCAGGCCGTCGAGCTGCTGATGGGGGTTAAATAGTGAATCTCTTGAAGAAACTGATGTGCACCTGCCGTAGCAAGAGCCCGTGGTTGTTCCACATGAACTCGGGCTCCTGCAATGGCTGCGACATTGAACTGATTGCCGCGCTCAGCCCGCGCTACGACGCCGAGCAATTGGGTGTCCTGCTGAAGACCAGCCCCCGTCATGCCGATATTCTCTGCGTCACTGGCCCGGTTACGGCCAAGGCCGTGGGCGCGGTGAAGACCGTGTATGACCAGATCCCGGGACCGAAGGCGGTGATCGCCATCGGCTCCTGCCCGGCCACCACCAACGTCTTCATCGACA
The DNA here is from genome assembly GCA_964645855.1 of uncultured Occallatibacter sp. GTDB lineage: Bacteria > Acidobacteriota > Terriglobia > Terriglobales > Acidobacteriaceae > Telmatobacter. Next base: position 2,430 of record CAZYDF010000162.1, on the reverse strand, counting down.
GCCGTACGCTCGACGGGCCGCTCGAAAAGCATATCCCGGTTGACGTCTTTGTTCCCGGTTGCCCGCCCCGTCCTGATGCCATCATCCAGGGCGTGGCCAAGGCTGCTGAAATTCTTGCCGAGCGCGCCGCCAAGGGCCAGCCGGCAGCCAAGCTCCCGGTCATTGTTGGCGATGCCTGCGGCGAACCCTGCTCCCGTGCAGCCAGTGAGGGCCAGCAATGACTTTTGACTACCCACTGATCACAGCCCTTGCCCGTCTGCTCATCTTTCCGGGTCTGCTCTTCGCCATTCCCGCCGCGTGGTTCTTCCTTTGGGTGGAACGCAAGGCCGTGGCCCTGATGCAGGGCCGCATCGGGCCTCCGTTCATGCAGCCCTTCTACGACTTTGTGAAGATGATGGGCAAAACCACTCCGCAGCGCCCCGGCGCCGCCGGTGTGCTGATGCGCATGTGGCCGCTGCTGGCCATGGCCTCAGCCGCTGGAGCCGTGGGTCTGCTCCCGGTTCTGCCCTCGCAGGGCGGATTCCAGGGCGACCTGATCCTGCTGCTCGCACTGCTGGAAGTTCCGTCCATGTGCATCATCGCCGCCGGCTTCAGCTCGCGCTCCATCTTTGCTGAAATCGGCTCGGCTCGCGAAGCCATTCTGAGCGTCAGCTACAACGTAGTGTTTCTGCTGGCCATCATCTCCATTGCGGCCGCGCAGAACACCTTCTCGCTGGGCGCACTCGCTGCCTTGCCGCACACTCCGCTGCGCTGGCTGGGCATCCTCGCTCTTATCGTTTGCCTGCCGGCCAAGCTGCACCTCAACCCCTTCAGCTTGCCCAACGCCGAGCAGGAGATCTACGCCGGCCCCATGACCGAGTACGTCGGCGCTGAGCTGGCCATGTGGGAACTCTCCCACGGCCTGGAATGGATTGCCGCTACCGGCCTGATCGCCGCCCTGATCGTACCTTCCATCGCCACCTGGTGGATTGCCGCTCTGGTCTTTGTAGGCATCATCTTTGCTATTGTGCTGCTGCTCTCGGTTGTCGCCTCGGCCACGGCTCGCCTGGCCATCGACTCCTCAGTCCGCTTTTACTGGCAATGCACACTTCTTTTCGCAGGGCTGGCCGCTGTGATCGCCATTGCCACCCCTGTCCTCGCGAGGCTTAAACCATGAACATCCTTACTTTGCTCTGGAAGAACCTCTGGGGCGGCAACCGCACCTTGCAATACCCTGCCCGCCCCACCATCGGCCAGCGTTTTCGCGGCCTCGTCAAGTTCGATGCCGAGAAATGCATCGGCTGCGGCATCTGCAAGAACCGCTGCACCAGCCGCGCCATTGAGTTCAAGGGCGGCAAGACGGAGTACACCTGGAGCTACGATCCCGGCCAATGCACCTTCTGCGGCCGCTGCATTGAGGGCTGCAAGGACGGCGCCATCTGGCAGGAAGAACAGACCCCGCCCATCTACACTACGTATGGCGAGCTGAAAGAGACGCACACCATCCAGCGCAAGCCGCCCGCGGCCCGTGCCGCTGTTGCCAAGCCTGCTGCAGCCGTACCTGCCGCTGACGCCGCTGCACCACCTGCTGCCGCGCCCGTTGCGGCTCCTGATTCCGCCTCCGGAGGCGCACAATGAGCCATCTCGCATCCATTCCCCAGAAGCTTGGCATCGACGCCCAGTTTGAAGCCCGCCACGGAGCCCAATGGCTCAACGTGGAGGGCGTAGGCGTTCGCACCCTGGCTGAAACCATGAACGCGATCGGTGCGCGCTTCATCACCATCACCGCCTACGAGTTGCCCGCCGACGAAGGTTTCCGCCTGGAGTATCACTGGGACCTGGACGGCACCCTGCTTGGCTTTGCCTTCCAGGTCGTGGACAAGAAGATCGACTCCATCTTCGACCTCTGCCCTGGCGTTGACTGGATCGAGCGCGAGATCTACGAGGAGTACGTCATCGAGTTTGTGGGCCGTCCCTACGATCCGCTGCTCCTGCTCCCCGGCGTTACGCCCGGCGTCAACCTGCGCAAGGATCCAAACCAGCTTGAAGCCGCCACGGAGGTTGCCAAGTGAGCTACAAAATCCCCATGGGCCCCTATCATCCCGGCCTCGAAGAACCCTACAAGCTCGACATGATCTGCGAAGGCGAAACCGTCAAGGACGCCGAGCTGCACATCGGCTTCAACTTCCGCAACATCGAGCACCTGGCCGAAACCCGCAACTTCATCCAGGTCAACGCCCTCATGGAGCGGGTCTGCGGCATCTGCTCCTTCATCCACACCCTTACGCTCTGCCAAGCCATGGAACCGCTGGCCGGCGTTGAAGCTCCTCCGCGCGCAAAATACATTCGCGTCATCATGGCGGAGCTGGAGCGGTTGCACTCGCACGTTCTGTGGGCCGGCATCGCGGCCAAGCTCATGGGCTTCAAGACCATGTTCATGACCTGCTTTGA
>CAZYDF010000161.1:0-6547 GCA_964645855.1 uncultured Occallatibacter sp. | reverse complement strand
TTCACGTAGTGCGTGGTGCGCTGATAGTCGTCGTTGTGGCCAAACTCATAGCCCGTGCCCACAATCTCCATGGCCAGATCTTCGTAAGCGCCAATCACGTGGCGGGGCCGCAGACCGCCTACAAACAGCATCACCTTCTTGCCTTCCAGACGCGGCTTGTACTTGGCAATTACGGCGTCCACCATGGCCTGATATTTGGCAATCACGCGCTCTGCGCCTTCCTTGATGGTGTCGTCAAAGTGCGCGGCGATGGACCGCAGTGACTCCGCAATTTTGGTAGGGCCAAAGAAATTGTATTCAACCCATGGAACCCCGTACTTCTCTTCCATGTGCCGGGTGATGTAGTTCATGGAGCGGTAGCAATGCAGGATGTTCAGCTTGGCCTTGGGCGTTGCTTCCAGCTCCGCCAGAGTGCCGTCACCAGACCACTGCGCAATCACGCGCAGGCCCATCTCTTCAATCAGGATGCGCGAGCTCCAGGCATCGCCGCCGATATTGTAATCGGCAATGATGGCTACGTCGTAGGGCGTGCTCTCAAACTTGGGCACATTCTTGTCGCCCTTTTCGAAGACCCAATCGCGGATGGTGTCGTTGGCGATGTGGTGACCCAGCGACTGCGAGACTCCGCGGAAGCCCTCGCAACGAACCGGCACAATAGTGGTGTTGTACTCCTTGGCTTTGGCGCGCGAAACCGCTTCAATGTCGTCGCCAATCAGGCCCACCGGGCACTCCGACTGGATAGTGATGCCCTTGTTCAGCGGGAAGAGTTCTTCGATCTCGTCAATCAGCTTGGCGAGTTTCTTGTCTCCGCCAAAGACAATGTCCTTCTCCTGGAAGTCGGAGGTGATCTGCATGGTCACAAACGAATCCACACCGGTGGTGCCGTTGTAGTAGTTGCGGCGCGTGGCCCATGAATACTGGCCGCAGCCTACTGGACCATGGCTGATGTGCACCATGTCCTTGATCGGTCCCCACACCACGCCCTTCGATCCGGCATAGGCGCAGCCGCGGATGGTCATCACGCCGGGCAGCGACTTGATGTTCGACTTGACGCCGCATTCGCCCTTTTCCTCCGAGTAGGTGCCGAGGTGCTTGGCGCGACGCTTCGCAGACTTTTCCGGATAAGCCTCCAGAACCTCGGCGATCATCTTCTGGTTGCGCTCTTTCAGTTCATCGATGCCTGTGCTCATACAATTGCACCTCGTGGATGAAGTAGGATTACGAGTTCAATGGTGAAGCTTCTTCGCCCGCCGCGGAATACACTTCCAGTAGCTTCGCCGCGGGGCAAAGATTGTTCGTCAATTGGTCGTGCTTGCCGTGCTTTTGCTGGTATTGCTGGCGGCATCGGTGGATGTGCGGGACGCCGCCAAGGGTGATGCGTGACCGTTGCTGGTTAGGCGGCTTCTACAGCCTTCTTGCCGACCAACGACTCGTCGACGTTGTCCATGATGCCGTGCTGCATCAGGATCTCCTCAAGCTCTTCCATCGTGATCGGCGTCGGAATCACGCCATTGCCGGCGTTGGCGTGGATCTTGGTGGCAAGCGAGCGATATTCAGCGGCCTGTTTGCAATCCGGCGCGTACTCCACCACCGTCATGCGGCGCAGTTCAGCGTGCTGAACAACGTTGTCGCGGGGTACAAAGTGAATCAGCTTGCTGCCCAGGCGATGTGCCAGCGTTTCGGCAAGCTCCAGTTCCTTGTCCGTCTGGCGCTCGTTGCAAATCAGGCCACCTAGTCGTACGCCGCCCGAGTTGGCATACTTGAGAATGCCCTTGGCAATGTTGTTGGCCGCGTACATGGCCATCATCTCGCCCGACATGACGATGTAAATCTCTTGCGCCTTGTTCTCGCGGATGGGCATGGCGAAACCGCCGCAGACCACGTCGCCCAACACGTCGTAGGAGACGTAGTCAAGATTCTCGTAGGCGCCATTCTCTTCCAGGAAGTTGATGGCCGTGATGACGCCGCGGCCCGCACAGCCAACGCCAGGCTCCGGACCGCCCGACTCAACGCAGCGGATGCGCCCATAGCCGTACTTCATCACTTCTTCCAGTTCGATATCCTCAACGCTGCCTTTTTCCGCAGCCAAGCTGAGAATGCTGTTCTGGGCCTTGGCATGAAGGATCAGGCGTGTGGAGTCGGCCTTGGGATCGCAGCCAACGATGAGAATCTTTTGCCCCAGCTCCGCCAGCGCCGCTAGTGTGTTCTGTGAAGTGGTGGACTTACCAATACCGCCCTTGCCATAGAATGCGATCTGCCGCAGTTTAGCCATTGTTCTCTCCTTGTTCGCTCGTTCCAGATGGGTTGCCGGGGCTCGGATGCGCTCTGCATAACCCTGTCCCTGTGCTGTGCGTGCCGGTAAAGCGGTGAGGAGTTGTCGTATCCTGCTCACCCGGTGTACGCCCTACTAATAGCAATCGGCGTGCCAAACTCGAGGATTATCTAACTTACTTGGAGGATGGAAGTTAGTTACTCGTGTCGCAACTCGTGGTTGTGTGCCTAACCCGACAATCGCGACGAAAGCTGTTCTCCACGCAACAATTCATTGCGCGATGTCTTTGCTGGTGAGACGCGCAACAAACTCTTCCAGCGGCTCTGCAATGCGTTGAATGTTGTAGATCTTCATGAAGTGGGCCTCGTTCTTCGTCGGTTCGTCGGCCAGTACAGCCCAGTGCTGATCCGACGAGCGCTTCATGATCTGGAGCGCCATCTGCCGCTCCAGTTGCGTGTTGAAGCGGCAACCAAGGAACAGGAAGTTGCGTCCCGCGCGTAGTTGCTGCACTGCTGCCGGAATCGGCGTCTGAATATCGATCTCGGTCAGCACCTCCACATAGTCAGAATCGGAGACCAGATAATTTCCTTCAGGCCAAACGCACCCCAGCGGCATGTAGAGCAGAAGCGTATCCTCTTTTACGGTCTCGGCAATTGCATCGCTGGCCAGCGTGCCGCTCGCATCAAAGCATCGGGTCCAGAGCTCACGGTGGTCAGCGCGGCTTGCGCCCTGCACCAGAGCCCAGTCACTGCGCGCGGCATGAGCTTGACAAAGCAGCGCGTCGTACCATGCGTACACAACCAGACGCAACTTTGTCTGCTCCGCCACAAAGCGATGCAACGCATTTGGCTTCGCGGCAGGAGCAAACGCCGTATTCATGGCGCGTCGCAGCGTCTGGCGATGCTTGAAGTTCTCAATGAACTGCGTTGCGCCGCCCAGGTTGTTGCGCAGCTTGGCGGGCACCGGGCTCTGCGCTGTTATGCGCGCCACCAGTTCCGCGGGGCTCTTCGGTACGGAGTGTTCTGTGCACAGAGAAAGAACACCGGGGCCGAGATAGGGAATCACGGCCCCGGTGTCAATCCCTCGAAGAATCTCTGCAAATCCAGGTTCTGTCATCCTCACACCTTTTCCGCCAACCGTCGTGCCTCAACCGTAATCGGCAATCGCGTGTCCGTCGCCATTACGGGCAACTCCAGCTTCCATCCATTGCCCAGCGTCACCAGGCCGCCCCACAATTCATCTTTCTCCTTGGCCACAATGGGCTCCTCCAGATCCTTCTTGGCGAAATACGCGGAGTGGGTGCCGTTCGGCATCTTGCGAATCATCACTTTCATTGCGGCCTCCTTGGCTGGTGTGGTTTTGTTGCGATCAACAAAAATGGTGGCTACGGAGTGTCGACCAGTTCAATCTCCGTGCGCTTCATGCCCACGCGATAGCCGCTCTCCAAGAACTCGACCCCGTAGATATAAAACTGCTGCAGATAGGTTCCGATCGACATTACATAGCCAATCTCGCCCTTGTTGGTCAGCAGGTCGCCAATCTCCTTTCCGGCAAATGTGCCGTCGTTGCGGACCACTTTGCGCGAACGAACCTTGGCCCCATACGCAAAGGCTGGCGGTCCGTCCAGTTCCACTTCCGAGCTGTTCCGCATAATCGTGTCCATGGTCAGGCTCCCTTCTCGCGATCTGTTACAGGCATGCGCAACAGCACATGACCTGCGGTACTCACATCTCTTTCGGTTGTCAGCCGTTCCTGCACCAGCTCTCGAATCATCGAGTCTTCATCGGCGGCCAATAACTTCAACACGCTGTGTTGGGCTCGTTGCGCCACCACATAGCGGACGCGGCAATCGGCGTCCTTTGTCAGCGTATGTAACTGATGCAGCGGAATCCGCCGTGCCACTTCCGACCTGACTCCCTCGTCTTCGTCCTGTGCCAGCCTGTTGAGCCACTCCGGGCCAATGCGTTCCACCACTGCGCGCCGCACCTGTGGGTCCGGGTCGTCCAACATGGACCGCAATAACGGTACGGCGATGCGGCGCGCCACAATCTGCCGCACAAAGTAATCCGGGTCCGACATCATCGGCGCCAGTTCGTCGCCCTCAATGGCTCCGGCCACGCGGATACGCACCTCGCGGTCCGCATCGTCGCGCAGCCTGAGCAGGAAGCGGCGCGGCAATCGCAACGCTGTGTTCCACCGCACCTCGGCGTCTGTGTCGGTCAGCATCGCCGGCAAATGGATCACCTCTGCGTTACGCACTGCGGCAGCCCGCACTTCACCGCGCTCACTCGTCAGGTAGCCACTTGCAGTCCCCGGGTTGGCTTCAAAGAAGTGTTCGATGCGGCTCGGGCGCGCGGAGTGCACACAAATCTTTCCGGGCTCGCATTGCTTCAGCGTTTGAGCTTGCGCGTGGGCGCAACGATCGCATCGGATCGGCTTGCCGCGCCAATCAAGCTCCTGCTGCTTGCGCCCCAACATGCTCATCGCCGCACGTTGTGGGGATTGCCTCCGTTGCCCAGCGAGACCAACTGGGGTGGCGCGGACGAACTGCAACAAGCCTGCTGCTTGCCCGGCAACTTGAAGATGAACCCCGATTGCGCAAGGGACTCGGAGAAGTCGACGGTGGCGCCGGCCAGCAGGCCCTGGCTGTGAAAGTCAACCAGCATGCGCATGCCGGAAACCAACAGAAGCTCCGCGCTGTCTGACGCCGGCTCTTCAATGTCGAACTCTGCGGAGAGTTCCGAGCAGCCTCCCGGCTTCACGCGCAACCGGAAGGCGGATGTGGGGGTAGCTGAGAAGCGCAACATGCGCCGCATGAATCGTTCGGCCGATGCTGTAAGTTCGAAGGCCATTTTTGTGGTTCTCCTGTCTTCGTCCACGTGCATTCCCGGGCTCTCAGGCTGTCAGCGCGCCTTGCCGGATGGCGGCGTCGCCGCGGTCGCGATGTGCAATCTCGCCAGCTTCAATGCGCTGGCAGTAGCTCTGGTAGTAGCGCAACAGCGAGGGCTCAATTGGCTCCAGTCCGAACGCGTCGACCGCCTCAATGCCGGCTTCTGTAAGCCCTTTGCGCGGACAGGCTCCAATGCGCGCCACCAGCACGGCCACGCAGTCCTGGATGGCTCGCACCACCGTATCTAGGCTCTCTTCTTCGCCCATACCATCCTGGCAGTACTGATCCACGCGGCGATGGCCAACAAAGGTCGTGCCCTTGGCGCTCACCTCATATACCTGAAACTCTCGTGCATGGCCAAAGTGCTCATTGATGCGGCCTTTGCCCTTGCTGGCTACGGCCACGAGAATCGCAATCGCATTCTTGTTTGCCGCCAGCGCCGCCAGTTCCGCATCGCGTTCGGCGGCTATCGCCTTGCGCTGCGCTTCCACACCGTCCTGATACGCCTTGCGCGCCTCCGCGTCGTAGCTCACATCCATCGCCATGATCTTTTCCGTGGTGAACTCCGGGCTGCGATCCTCGCCCAGCATACCCACCGCATCGGCGCGGCATTGGCGGCAATGGCGCATCATCTTCATCCCATCCTGGCAAGCGTCTTGCAGTGCCTTCAGCTCCTGCGCAGTGGGGCCGCGTTGTCCGCTCATCCCAAACACTGTCCCATGTTCCGGCGCTGATATGAGCGGCATGATGTTGTGTAGGAAGGCCCCACGCTTCTTCACTTCGCGATTCACATCCACCACATGGGTATCGTTCACGCCCGGGATCATCACGGAATTTACTTTGGCAAGAATCCCGCGCTCTTTGAGCATTTCCAGCCCCAGCATCTGCCGTTGGATCAACAGCCGCGAGGCTTCAACGCCTGTGTATCTGGTTTTGCGAAAGTGGACCCACGGATAGATCCGCGCGCCAATCGCCGGGTCGATCGCATTGATGGTGACGGTCACGTGGTCAATGCCCAGCGCCGCAATCTGTTCCGCGTAATCTGGCAGCATCAGGCCGTTGGTTGAAAGGCACAGCTTGATGTCCGGGGTCTGCGCCCGCACAAGTTCAAAGGTGCGGAAGGTCTTGTCCGCATTCGCCAGCGGATCGCCCGGCCCTGCAACGCCCAGCACGGTCATCTGCGGAATGGCGCTGGCCACGGCCAGTACCTTCTTGGCGGCCTGCTCTGGGGTCAAGCGCTCGCTCACCACGCCCGGCCGCGACTCATTGCTGCAATCGAACTTACGGTTGCAGTAGTTGCACTGAATGTTGCACGACGGCGCCACGGCCACATGCATGCGCGCGTAGTGATGATGCGCTTCTTCGCTGTAACAGGGATGGTTCTT
>CAZYDF010000160.1:0-6743 GCA_964645855.1 uncultured Occallatibacter sp. | reverse complement strand
ATCTCCGGTTTCGGAAATGTTGCACTTGGAGCTTGAATCCGCCCACCCAGTTGTCAGTACTCAAGGGCCGGATCAATACGGTCGCGCTTCCGGTTCACGGTGTGGAACGAAAACGCCCTGAATCGGGAGACCCGCGAAATTGTTTCCGAACTGACGAAGCCGCACGGTACCATTGACTTAACCTCGTGCTTTCTGCGGACTGAGGCCAGACCCACCGAGACCGGAAGAGCATCATGAGCGGTAACGACGACAAGCGACCTCTCGAAGAGGAGAAGCCCGGCACCGCACGCACTCTGCTGCGCAAGCCGTCGATCAAGGACATTGCCCGGCTGGCGAACGTCTCGCACCCCACCGTCTCGCGCGCTCTGCAGAACTCGCCGCTCGTCAATCCCAAGACGGCTGAAAACATCCGAAAAATCGCACGCGAGGCTGGCTATCAGCCCAGCGCCGTGGCCCGCGGTCTGGTGACGCGCCGCACCCGCACCATCGGCATGGTGGTGACCACCATCGCCGATCCGTTTACCAGCGAAGTGGTCTCCGGCATTGAGCAGGCCGCCAGCGACAACGGTTACTGCGTCTTCCTCGCCGATTCGCTTGCCAATCCCGAGCGCGAAAGGAAGGTGGTGCAGGCCTTTGCGGAGCAACGCGTGGACGGCATCATCGTCACCAGTTCTCGCGTGGGCGCGCTGCACCTGCCGCTGCTGACGGAGATGATGGTGCCCATCGTGCTGGTCAACGATCAGCATCCCGGCTCCGTGGCCCACTCCGTGCTCATCCAGAACGAAGACGGCACGCGCATGGTCACCGAGCACTTTATTGGGCTTGGCCATCGCCGCATTGCCTTTATTGGCGATGAGAACGGCTACCAGTCTGACACCGAGCGCATGGCCGGCTATCTGCTCGCGCTTGAGGCCGCGGGCATTGCCCGCGATAACGCGCTCATCGTCCATGGCAACGGCAAGCCGGAAGCGGCGCTCTGCGCCATGAACAGCCTGCTCGATCTGGCCGTTCCGCCCACCGCCGTTTGCTGCTACAACGACATGACGGCCCTGGGCGCTCTGCATTCCATCCACGCCCGCGGCCTGCGCGTCCCTGCGGACATCTCCGTGGCCGGCTTTGACGATCTGTTTCTGGCCTCCTACACCAACCCCCCGCTAACAACCATCCGCCAGCCCATGCGCCGCATGGGGCAGTTGGCCATGGAGCGGTTGGTGCAGTTGATGAAGGGGGAGGGACCCATAGCCCAGATCCACATTCCCGCCGAAATGATCGTTCGCGCCTCCACCGGTCCGGTGCGCAGCTGAGGCACCTGCGGTGCGGCAGGCGCGCTTCGCGGCTTTGCATGCAGCAACCCTGTTGGGTGCCCCATCCTTCGAGCGTTCTTGGCTCGAAGGGTGGGAGCGAAGAATCTCAATGAGCAACCCTCCAAAGCACCAACCCACCCGAGAGAACCAGCGCAATCAAGATAAGAAACTGGTGCCCCTGGCCCTTCGCATTTGGGGACCAGGGCGCGAGATGCTCACTATACAGCACGCGAAGCGACTGGCCCCACCGCAGGTGGCGATTGGCCCCACCGCAGGTGGTGGCCCTACCGCCGGCGGCATTCCTGTCAATGCTGCGGCAGGGAATGCGCCTAAGGCGCGTCTGCTCCATGCAATGGCCCCACCGCAGGTGGCAATGGCCGCCCGTCGTAGGCCTCCAGCAGAATCTCCAGCGGGCTTACCGCGCGCAGCTTGGTGCCGTGCTCAATCTGCATCTGGCAGGTGGCGCACTCGGTGGCCACCAACTGCGGCTTCAGCTCGCCAATGCGTTCAAACAGTCCCGCGCCAATGGCCATGGACACCTTGTACTTTTCCTCCTTGAAGCCGTAGGTACCGCTCATGCCGCAGCAACCGGCGTTGAGGTCGTCCACGGTGACCCCCGGAATGCTCTTGAGCAGCTGCACCCACGGCCGCCCAATGCCCTGCGAGTTGAGATGGCAGGGCGTGTGGTAGGCCACGCGATGGTCCAGGGTGTGGAAGTTGGTGTTGAGCAGTCCCTCAGCCGCGCGTGCGGCCAGAAACTCGCCCAGATCCCACGTCTGCGCGGCCAGCTTTTTGGCCTGCGCCTCGCGTTGGTTGTCGCCTGCCAGTGCCCCGCCAAAGCCGGTCTTCAGCTGGTGGCCGCAACTGGCGCAGGCAGCCAGCACAGGTATGCCAGCGTCCACGGCTGTGGCCATGGCAGCCAGGCCCTTTTCCGCGCGCAGTTGCGCCTCCTTGAGATCACCGTTGGCACTGGCCGGAACGCCGCAGCACCCCGACTCCACTACCTCAGCAGCGATTCCGTTGCAGGCCAGCAGGGCCAGAACCTTGTCCAGCAGGTCGGGCCGGTTGTAGGTGAGAAAGCAGCCTGGGAAGAACAGCACCCGCTCGCCCACGCGCTGCTGCGCAGACTTGCGATAAGGCCGGGTGTAGGCCGGGAAGGTGCGCCTTGCGGTGATGCGCATCAGCTTTTCCATCATGAGGCGCACCGGGCTGAGCTTGAGAAAGAAGTTGCCCACGGAGGGGAGAATGGAGAGCAGCTCGCCCAGCAGTCCGGGACGCGCAAACCACCAATCGCGCACGGTGTGGACCAGGGTCTTGCGATGGGAGCCTTTGGCACGCGCAATCATCTCGCTCACGCCCACTTGATGTGGGCAGGCAAGGTCACAACGGTGGCAGCCCAGGCAGTACTCCACCGCGCCGGTATCGGCATCCAGGCCCTCCATGCGCAGCCGCTCCAGCTCCGGGCCCAGATGCTTGGGGCCAGGGTACTCGGGGTACGCCGCGTACACCGGGCAGGCGGTGTTGCACACCGAGCACTTGAGACAGTTGTCCAGTTCAAAATCATCGTGCGGCATATGCGCCCCTTTCAGACCCTGCGCAAACAGCCGCGCGATGCCCGGCAAGAATGCGTCCCGCCAGTCCGCGCAGCTCGCTCACGTGGGGCGGACGCGCGCAAGCCGCAAACAGGTTGTTGGCCAGCGGCTTGCCGGCTGTATCCACAGGCCGTTGTTGCTCGTCCACGGCCTGTATGGCGTCGCCGAGCAACCTGCGCATTCCGGTTGAAGTGGCCAGCAGAACGCTGTCGCCTGCAATCCGGAAGGCGCGCCCCGGCGATGCAATGCGCAAGCCCGTGCAGGTGCGATTCACCCTATCAAGTTGCTCCACCGGATAGCCTTCCAGCATGGTCACGCCGCGCATGCGCAGATGGGCCAGCAAGCGCTGCGCCAGCCTGAGGCCGGGAATGGAAGGCGGCAGCGTGGGCAGCTCGCCCACCGTGCAACCCACCTGCGCGACAAACGCGGCACGCTTCAGATCGTTGGCCTCAATGCCCAGTACCGCGGGCAGCAGCACGCGTTCGCAATCGCCCTTGGCCTCGCGGAGCGCCTCGGCCAGCGCGGTGCGAAAACCCTGATCGCGATCAAAGGCCTGGGCCACACGCAGCGTGGTGAGGGGCATGCCCAGCGGCACGGGAAGCTGAAGGGTCGTGGCGTCGCAACTGGCGGCCAAGCCGCGCTTCTCCGCTTCCTGGTTGAAGCGCTGGGCCAGGAACTCGGCATCAAAGCCGGTAAGCCCGCGGAATCCCACTACGCGCGTCTTCACGAAGGGATGCAACGCGGAGTTGGCCACCAGTGCGGGCGCTAGCTGCATGGGCTGGAATCCCCCCAGCAGGGTGGGCAAGAGCACTGTGTGCTCCAGATTGCCCGCCAACGCCGTGCCCGCCGATGCCGCCAGGTCCAGAAAGAAATCCATTGCCGGGGCAAAGCCGGGATCGTTCTTGAGCGCCTTCACCTCGCGCTCTTCCACGCCGCCCGCGCCCAGCACAAACGCTCCCGCGCCAATGGAGACCAGCGCCACGCTTGCCCCTTGCTCGGCAGCCAGCGACGCCGCGGTGAGCCCGGCAATGCCTGCGCCCACCACCACCACGTCATAGCGATTTGCGTGCATGGCCATCTCCTGCCGCGGCTGCGGCCAGTGCCTCATCCCCATAGAGGCCCCTGCTCAACTCCAACTGCTCCAATTGCTTTCCTTCTTGCAGAAAGGCCTGCCCCTTCCAGCGCTCGTTCAAATAGCGGGTGAACTCCTCCACCGACTGCTCCGCGCTCCAGCGCCGGGTGGCAAAGCCGGCCAGCATGGCCTTGTAGCCGCAGTAGGTTCCCTGGCAGGGACCAAAGCCCAGCCGGGTGCGTCGTCCAAGGTCGGCAATGGTCTGGGCCTGGGTCAGCATGGACCCGCCCAGTGCGAACTCAATCTCGCCGCGCGTCACCATCTCGCACTCGCAGACCAGCTCAGCCAGTTCCGGACGCTTTTCCATGGCCGCCACAATCAGCTCCGCCTGCGCGCCGCGCCGTTCCACCAGCTTCTCGGCCACGGGACGCTCCATCATGCGCTCCGCGCGCTGCTGCAAATGCGCATGGTGCGCGGGCCGCAGCGGTGTGGTGGCGGTGGTGCAAGCTGCATCCACGCCCAGCTTGCGGGCCACGCAGTCGGCTGTTGCTTCCGCCATGCGGCGATAGGTGGTCAGCTTGCCGCCCACAATCGAAACAAATCCAGCTACGCCGTCCAGCTCTTCATGGTCCAGCAGCGCAAAGCTGCGGCTGGCCTCACGCCCGCCGGTAGCGGCGCTGGGCGGTGTGTACAGTGCGCGAACTCCAGAGAAGGTGCGCAGGATGCGCGCCTCGGCCAGCGAGGGCAGCATGAGGCCGCCCTGCCGCAGCAGCTCATCAATCTCTTCGGTTGAGGCTGTCAGGCCATCTGGCTCCGGCACCACTATGGAGCTTGTGCCCAGCAGGCACACCGGCCCGGCCGGCACCAGAATGTCGGCATCGCCCGGAACCCGGCAGCGATTGATCACGCGCTGGCTGAAGCGATGGTTGAGCACCAGCAGCGTGCCTTTGTCGCAGGTAACCGGCACCGTGGCCCCGGCCAGCGCGGCCACCTGCTGCGCCCAGCCGCCGGCGGCGTTCACCACCATCTCGCAAACAACGCGATGCTCCTCGCCGCTGCGGGTGTCGCGGTAACGCACCGCCTGCACCCGTCCGCCGTCGGTTTCTATTGCCGTGGCCTGCGCATAGCTGCGGAAGCCCGCACCGCGTGCCACCGCCGCCTCCAGATTGGCCAGCACCAGGCGGAAGACATCCACGTGCGCATCCGGACAGGTGAATGCGCCCAGCACACCTTCGGCCAGCCCCGGCTCCAGCGCGCGCGCTTCCTCGGCGGTCAATCTTTTGGTGGGAATTCCGGCCTCATGCGCGGCCCGCCACCAGCGTTCAAAAAAGGTTGGATCGTCACCAGGAAGCTGCACAAACAGGCCGCCAATGTCTTCCACGCAATGCGGCGCAATGCGCTTGAGGATGCGATTTTCGGCCAGGCAATCGCGCGCCGTTTGCACGTCTTTCACGGCGTAGCGGCCGCCGGAGTGCAGCAGGCCGTGGCAGCGGCCGGTGGCGCCGTTGGCAATGTCCGCCTGTTCCAGCAGAATGGCCGGAATGCCGCGCAATGTAAGATCCCACAGAATGCCAGCGCCGGTTGCGCCGCCTCCCAGGATCACAACTTGAGTGGAGCTCATGATTCCTCCTGAAGATCGCCGCGTGCCTCCAGCCGGCTCCAGATACACGGGGGCAAACTGAGGACGCTCAGGAAGCGGACAGACTCAAAACGCGGAGAAGAGAGCGGCGGAGCAGTGCGCTCCATCCAGTGGAAAACGCCCACGGAGGTTCGCAGGGTGCAGACGCACGCCAGAAGCAGCTTGAGGAGGGGGTGTGATAACGAGGCTAAAGCCTCTAGTAAGAAAAGAAAAAATCAGACACCCGAACCTGAACGCAATCCCACGGCCAGCGCTTTTGGCACCGGACCGGAACTCTTCAGCAGCATGGAGTCGCCCGCTCGCGCTCTCTGGGATACTCTTCACGAAACGGCGTCTGACTAACCACAACTATCGGCTGAAAGCCCTGTCATGTCAAGATTTCGTCCGTGTTGCGCTCCGCAAGAACAGCCTCAAATCGTTGCGTTCAGGCGCTATACTGGTCATCGTGCCTGCGGCCAGTTGCGCGGCCACGCTTGAGCCTGGAGAGGCCATCCATATGCCGGAAACCATGCCCACCTTTCGCAGTCTCTGCGAGCAGACCCTCATCATTCCCGCCGTACGCAAACCGGAACTGGTACCGCAGGCCATTGCCGCCCACGGCAAGATCGTTTATCTGCTCACCGGCGATCCGGAAAACTGCGAGGCCATGATCCGGCAGGTGCTGGATGCGGGCAAGGTTCCGGTGGTCAACCTGGATCTGCTGAACGGCTTCTCGCGGGATCGCTACGCGGTCAACTACCTGAAGCGCTCCGGCGCGCAGGGCATCATCTCCACCCATCAGGACCCGCTGCGCCATGCGCTCTCCATTGGCCTTTACGGCATCCAGCGCACGTTCCTGCTGGACTCCGGCGCCATGGACGCCATCACCAATCAGCTTCGCAACAGCTCGGTCAGCGCGCTGGAGATTCTGCCCGCGCCCGTGGCTCCCAAGATGCTCGACCGCGTGCGCGCCATCTCCGAGGACCTGCCCGTGGTGGGCGGCGGCCTGATCCAGACCCTGAAGGAAGTGGAAGAGCTGCTCAACCTTGGCCTCAGCGCCATCTCTACCTCCAATCCGCAGATGTGGCTGGCGTAGTTTTTCTAGTGGTCAGTGGTCAGTGGTCAGTGGTCAGTGGTCAGTGGTCAGTGGTCAGTGG
>CAZYDF010000159.1:0-6954 GCA_964645855.1 uncultured Occallatibacter sp. | reverse complement strand
CTAAAGTATCGACAGCTATAGAATCTTCTGCCCAAAGGCGGAGCAGGCCAGTTCCACCGCCAGTTCGGCGGTGCGGTTGTGTACGTCGATGATCGGGTTCACCTCCACAATTTCAAACGACGTAAGGCCGCCGTGGTCCGCCACAATCTCCATGGCCAGGTGGGCTTCGCGATAGGTGGCACCACCGCGCACCGGAGTGCCCACGCCGGGCGCGTCCTCGGGATCAATCCAGTCCATGTCGAGCGAGACGTGCACGCCCACCGTGCCCTGGCTGACGAGGTCCAGCGCCTCTTCCATCACCGCTCTCATGCCCCGCTCGTCTATCTCGCGCATGGTGTACACGTGGCCGATCCCGGCGCGGCGAATGTTTTCGCGTTCTCCAGCGTCGATGGAACGCGCGCCCACCACCACCACGTTGGCCGGATCCACCTTGGTCCACGCGCCGTAGATGGAAGCCAGCGCTTCCGGCCCCAGGCCTACGATGGCCGCCAGCGGCATGCCATGCACGTTGCCCGAGGGCGAGGTCTCCGGGGTGTTGATGTCAGAGTGGGCATCGAACCACAGCAGACCGATGCGCTGCTGGCGGCGGCGATGGAACTCCGCCACGCCGGCCACCGAGCCAGCCGCCACCGAGTGGTCGCCGCCCAGCACCAGCGGCGTCATCCCTTCTTCCATGGCCTGCGCAACAGCTTCCGCAGTGCGGGTGCAGGTGTCGGCAATCTCGGTCAGATAGCGGGCGTCGGTCTGGCCGCTCGTCTGGGTCTCGGCAATAGCCACCTCAATGTTGCCGCCGTCGGTAACGCGATGGCCCAAACTCTCCAACCGCGCCTCCAGCCCCGCCACACGCAGCGCCGAAGGACCCATGTCCACCCCGCGGCGGCTGGCGCCCAAATCCAGCGGTACCCCCAGCACCAGAATCTGCCGGGGTTGGTCCACCTGAATCCGATTCTCCCGCTCGGGTAGGTTCCTGCGTGTCTTGTCCCGATCCCCGCTCACCGCTCCATCTCTGCTTTTCAATTCCTCACCGCGCTTTCCGCATTGCGAACTGCCTGCTTGAACAGGTTGGCATCGGAGTATGATATTGGCAACTCGGAGAATTGATTTTTCCTGCTTTTTATGATTCTCCATTCCCCCTCTTCATTGAAAACAACCCTCTTGCCGATAAGCCGGTAGAGAGTCAAGGGGAACATGTTGCGCCTGCTGACCGCGAAGAGGATATCCCTGCCCGCGCTGGCTGTACTGCTAGCCTGCGGCAGGCCTTTTTGCGCGTCCGAAGAACCTGTCGCCGCCACTCTGCGCGCCGTGACCACGATGAACAGCTCTTCCTGCCAGCGCCCGCTGGTCAGTTTTGAAGGCATCGTGACCCACGCCAGGCCCTCGCCCAACGACTTTTTTGTGCAGCAGGATGGCGCGGGACTTTTCGTGGAGAACCCCACCCGGACGCAGGTGGCGGCGGGAGATCGGGTGCGTGTGGAAGGCTCGGTGAACTGCGACCTGCATCCCTCCATCCATGCCAGTAGGATCGTTGGCCTGGGACGCACGGCGCTCCCGGCACCCATTCCGGCCACCTTCAGCCAGTTGATCGAGGGCCGCTACGATGCGGTGCTGGTAAAGTTGCGCGGCTCCGTGCGCAGCGCCGACCCCTCCAGCGGCCCCGATCCGGCGCGCCACGGCGCAATCATCCGCATGATGGCCGACGGGGGTCCGGTGGACGTGGTGGTCCACAACAACGACGGCAATACCCTGGAGACCCTGCTGGACGCCGATGTGGAGGTGACCGGCATTGCCGAGGCCCGCCAGGACGGCAAGCAGCAGCGCACCGGCGTGGTGCTTTATGCGGGCTCGCTGGCCAACGTCCACGTGCTTCACCGTGCCGCGGCAGACCCGTGGAATCTGCCCCCCACGGCAATGGACACCATCATGTCCGCCTACTTCATCCGCAGTCTCACCCGCCGGGTTCGCGTGCATGGCACCGTCACCTACGTGGAACCGGGCCGGACCGTGGTGTTACAGGAAGGCCCGCGCAGCCTGCTGGTGAACACGGAGAGCCCAACACCGCTCCAGGTTGGCGACGAAGTGGATGCCATCGGCTTTCCGCTGGTGAACGACAGCTTCCTGGTGCTGAGCCGCGCCGAGCTGCGCACCACCGGACGCCAGCATCTGCTAAGCGCCCAACCGCAGAGCTGGAACGCGATCTACTCCGGCCGCCACTCGTACGACCTGGTCAGCATCGATGGATACGTGGTGCATGAGATGCACGGCGCCACCGAGGACAGCTATGTAATGGCCGCCGATGGCAAGCTCTTCGGCGCTATTTTCCGCCATCCCGCGAACCCGCCCCCGGGATCAGCCTGGCCCAGGCCGGTAGAGAAGAATCTCCCGATTGGCGCCCAGGTCCGGCTCACCGGCGTCTGCTTCCCCATTGACTCCTACAACCACAATGCCAGCGAGTTGCCGTTCAACATCATGCTGCGCTCGGCCGACGACGTGCAACTGCTCAAGGGTCCTTCGCTGGTGAATACGCGCAACCTGGGCGTGTTGACGGTTGTGCTGCTGTTTATGCTGGTACTGCTGAGCGCGCGCTTCTGGCGGACCGAACGCCGCGTGCGCCGCGAGATGGCGCGGCTGGCCTACAGCGAGCGCCGCCGCAGTCGCATTCTGGAGCAGATCAACGGCTCGGTTCCGCTGGCGGAGATTGTGGAACAAACCTCGGAGCTGGTCTCGTTCCGGCTGCAGGGCGCGCCGTGCTGGGTCCACATTGACGGCGGCGCAAATCTTGGCATCCATCCCAAAAAACTGAGCGGATTCAGGGTGGTGGAGCTGCCGATTCCCTCCCGCTCCGGAGCAACCGCTGGAACCATCTATGCCGCCATCGATCAGCTGACGCCCCCCACGCTCCAGGAAAAGGATGCGCTGTCCATGGCTGCCGGTCTGGTGGAGCTGGCCATTGAGACGCGCAAGACCTACACCGACTTGGTGCATCGATCCGAGTTCGACCAACTGACCAATGTGCAGAACCGCTTTTCGCTGGAGCGCAGTTTGGACCAGCAGATTCGGCAGGCTCGGGCCCAGGCTGGAATCTTCGGGCTTATCTATATTGATTTGAACGGTTTCAAGAAAGTAAACGACCTTTACGGGCACCTGATGGGCGACCGCTTCCTGCAGGAGATCTCTCTGCGCATGAAACGCCAGCTGCGGCCCGGCGATCTGCTGGCCCGGCTGGGCGGCGACGAGTTTTCCGTGCTGGTACCAGAGATTCACAGCCGCACGGAGGTGGAGGAGATCGCCAGCCGCATGGAGCGCTGCTTTGATGAGCCCTTTGCGGCGGATGGTTGCAGCATCCAGGGGTCAGCCGCCATCGGTATTGCCCTCTACCCGGAAGATGGCCGCAGCCGCGAAGCCCTGCTGCGCTCAGCCGATGCCGCCATGTACCTGATGAAGCATGCCCGAAGCGGCCACAGCAAGACTTTGGCAAAAAGCGCCGGAGTGACAGACGGCGACGATTGATCCGACTCCTGTTGATCCGGCCCCTGAAGAGTGTGTAGGTTTCCCACCCTTTTCCGATTTTGACGGCTGCAGGCACGGATCTCTGCCGGCTCCCGCAAAGCTCCGATCTCCAAGATTTCTCCATTGCATGGGGCAATCCTGCCGATATACCGAACAGGGCAGCAACCACCATAGCCTTCTCTGGATCCGAACTGATGAAACGTTCCTTTGCAGTGCGTCTCCTCTTCATTTTGATGGCCTTGCCCGCGGTCTGCGCGGCCACGCCGCTGACCACCCTGCATGCCCTGCGCGCACTGAGCAACGAGGATGTCGCCCTGAATCCCTTCGTCTCGTTTGAGGCCACCGTTGTCTACTTTGACAACGCCATCCACGACTTGAATCTGCAGGATGGCCGGGACGGCATCTTTGTCCACTTCTCCGACGACCTGAATCTGATGCCCGGCGATCGGGTTCGGGTGGAAGGCCGACTGATGCCGAGCTTTCTGCCTTACCTGGCGTCCAGCCGCGTCCAGGTTCTGCACCATGGAAGTCTCCCGGCCGCCCTGACGGTCAGCTTTGGCGATCTGGTGCGCACCCAGTTCGTAAGCATTCGCGTCAAAGTACGGGGACGCATCCGCGCCGCCGACCTGGTCGACTCTTCCGCGGTACCGGCTGGGCGGCTGCAGATGGCCATGGAGGGCGGCTACGTCGATCTGGAGTTGGAGACGCGCGATCTGGCCGCCATGCGCGCCCTCCTGGACACAGAAGTTGAAGTCGAGGGAGTGGCCGGCCGCAAGTTTGACAGCAAGATGCAGCAGACAGGCGTCAGGCTGCGGGTGCTGAGCTTGCACGATATTCACGTCCTGCATCCGGCTCCTGCCGATCCATGGTCGCTGCCTGCCTCCCCACTCGGCTCCATCTTCACCGGCTATCACGTGGTGGACAAGAGCAGTCGGCTGCACGTGCGAGGCGTTTTGACCTACTACGAACCGACCATTGGCGCGGTGCTGCAGAGTGGGCGACAGAGTCTGTGGATCGATACGGCAGGCATCGACAAACTGGAGATTGGCGACCAGACCGACGCCATCGGATTTCCGGTCGCCGACGAGGGCCGCCTGATGCTGATCCAAGCCCAGCTGCGTCCCACCGGCGTGCGCATTCCGGTTGCCCCGCTCAAGGCCCAATGGAGCCAACTGGCAGGCTGGACCCGCAATGCTCCCACTGGCCACGGATTCGATCTGGTCTCCATGGATGCCCGCATCGTCAGTCAGGTGCGCACCGACCACGAAGACCGCTATGTGCTGGACGCCGGGGGATCGGTGTTCTCAGCCATCTTCCGCCATCGCGCGCCTCCCGCGCCGATTCCCGCCTTGCATCAGCTCGCACTGGGCAGCCAAGTGCGGGTTACCGGTATCTGCTGGATTGCCGTCGGCACACCCCAGAACGGCCAGGTGCCCTTCGATATTTTGCTCAGATCTCCAGACGACGTTGTGGTGCTGCACGGGCCGCCGTTGTGGAGCGTACGCAACCTGGCCATTGCGCTGGGCGTTGGCTTCCTGTTCTTCCTGGTCCTGGGTGCACGCACGCTGCTGTTTGAGCGCAGAGCCCGCCAGCAGTCCGCAGCAACTGCCAGGATTGAACGCCGCCGCCGCCGCATTCTTGAAGGCATCAACGCCATGCGCCCGCTGGCCGACGTTGTGGAAGAGATCACCGGCGTAGTGAGCCTGCAGTTGCGGAATGCGCCCTGCTGGTGCAACATTACGGGCGGCGCAACCCTGGGTCCACATCCCAGCAGCACGGCCAAGCTGCACGTGGTGGACTACGCGATTCCGGCACGCGCTGGCGGTCTACTGGGCTCACTGCACGTGGGCTTGCCAACAGCCGCCAAGCCTCCGGACGACCTGGAAGATGCGCTCTCCATGGGCGCTGGGCTGGTGGCGGTGGCCATTGAGTCCCGACGCCTTTATACCGACCTAATCCATCGCTCCGAGTTCGATCAGCTCACCGGGCTCTACAACCGCGCGGCCCTGGACCAGAAGATGGAAGCGCAGATCGAGATTGCCCGCGAACGAGGCAATATCTTCGCCCTCATCTACATTGACTTTGACGACTTCAAGCAGGTCAACGACACCTACGGCCATCGCACCGGCGACCTGTTTCTGGAAGAGGCGGCACTGCGGATGAAAGCCCAACTCCGGCCCTGCGACCAGCTGGCGCGGCTGGGCGGCGACGAATTTGCCGCGCTGGTGACCAACATCCGCAGCCGCGATGAGGTTGAGGAAGTTGCGCTGCGCCTCCAACGTTGCCTCGCCGAGCCTTTCTGCTTCGGCAACCTCAGACTGCCTGGTTCGGCTTCCACCGGCATCGCTCTTTACCCGGCCGACGCCAACAGCGAAGACGGCCTGCTCACCCATGCCGACACCGCCATGTACGCCTCCAAAGCGGAGCGCAAACGCTGGCGCGAGGCTAGCTGAAGGGCTGGGAAGAACGGTCCTGTGGAAATTTTCTTACCTAAGTTCGCTGGGGATCGCGGTGGGGGAGAACTCTGGTTTCCCTGGTCCGAAAATCCGGACCTGGGGCACCCATCCAGGTGGGGTGAACGAACGGTTCCAGAACCTGCCCCTCCGGCGCTAGAGTATCTTCGTTTTTGCAATAGACTTCCGTGCCCCATCCATTTCCGCGTTCTTTGCGGAATGGGTGGGACCCCCAAGAACTTCAGGTCTACACCTTTCGGAAAAATGCTCCAGCGCCCAGTTGAGGCTACATATCTCTTCATAATCAATAACGAAGAAGAGCGACGTATCCCGTACACAAACGCAGCAAAGCCCGGCAAACTGCCGGGCTTTGCTGTAGGTTATGCAGCCAGTTCCGTTGCATCGCCCAAGTGCGCGAAGCGCGTCTGCTGCATGCAATGCCCGCACCGCAGGTGCTGTTATTCGGCGGCCATCTCTTCGGCTTCGCCTTCCTGGCGCATCATTTCCAGCTCGCGTTCGGCGGCTTCGATCTCAGCCGAGACCTCCTGCTGTACGCGGGCGGCGGCTTCTTCGAGCTCCGGTGAGAGCTGCACGTTGCGGTAGTACTCCAGGCCCGTGCCGGCCGGGATGAGACGGCCCACAATGACGTTTTCCTTCAAGCCGCGCAGGTTATCGATTGCGCCGTTGATGGATGCCTCCGTAAGCACACGGGTGGTCTCCTGGAAGCTGGCCGCGGAGATGAACGAATCGGTTGAGAGCGAGGCCTTGGTGATGCCCAGTAGCTGCGGGCGTCCAATGGCCGGACGTCCACCCTTGGCAATCGCCTTCTCGTTCTCCTCGCGGAAGCGGAAGCGGTCCACTTGCTGCTCCACCAGGAAGTTGGTATCGCCCACTTCGTCAATGCGCACCCAGCGCAGCATCTGGCGGACAATCACTTCGATGTGCTTGTCGCTGATGGCCACGCCCTGCAGACGGTAGACTTCCTGAATCTCGT
>CAZYDF010000158.1:0-7078 GCA_964645855.1 uncultured Occallatibacter sp. | reverse complement strand
CGGTACTCCTAGCGCGTGAGCAGCTAGTTCCCGTTGTGCACGGCACGACGTACGATGCACTCCGCGAAATCAGCCCAATGCTCGCCTCGCGGAGCGGCCTGAGCACCGGAGAAAATACGATGGGAGAGGTCGCGGCCAAGCTCGGCGAGCTGGTCGCCAGCTAGCTCTATCGCCGGGACACCTTAAGGACTCGCCTTCTTGCGTTGCTTGCTGAGGTCTGTGGCCGCTGATGCACTGTGCCACTCGACGGTACGGGGACGGTACAGGAAAGCGGTCAACTCCTGGCCAGCCCGTTGACCTTTGTCTGTTGGGCAGAGGTCAGTGGGGCATTCTGACGGTACGGACCACGGTACTGAACTCTGTTTTTGGGTGATTTTAGATGCTTTTCGGTGCCACCGATGCTCCTAGAATCAATAAGTTACGACCATGGGTCTAACTGTCACGGCAGAGGTCTCCCGGATCACTCCCAGAAAGCGCCGCAATTCCGTCCCTCATGGGGCGGAATTGCGGTTGCTGATCCAGCATCAGTCTACCCGGCCAGCAGTGACCGTAGGCTTCACCATCTCGTAAGCGGCCAGTGCGCAAGAAGTGCGCTGACGAGGTCAGATCTCGCAAATAATCGGACGCCCGGGCAAACCGCTGATAATCGGTTCATCTAGAGGTCACCATCTAACCGGCAGTTTAGGACAACGAACCCTACCGGTTTTTCAGTTCTATTGCTCGGCCAAGCTGTTGTCGGATTGTCGGGTTTTTGGGGTTCAGAGGCTGGAAGCAGTTCAGAATATGCACAATTTGCACTGATTTGTCGGGGGCGCCGACAATGGCAACTTATTGATAGCTATATATGTTACTGATTTTGAAGGATTTCTTGCAGGTTCTGGCGGAGAGAGGGGGATTCGAACCCCCGATAGAGCTTTTAGGCCCTATAACGGTTTAGCAAACCGCCGCCTTCAGCCACTCGGCCATCTCTCCGCGTCAAGCCCGATTATAACGGAAACCGATCCGCTGTGGGAGGCGGATGGCGAAAATCCGGTTGCGGATGGCCAGAAGCTGTGGGAAACAGGGCTGAAATTTGGCTGCTTTTCATCCTGCGGCCGGATGGGGGAAAAAAGTGCAAAAATCTTCTTTTTGCAGCCGCTCATTGTTGTTAGATTCACATTGATGCTCCTCGCACTTAAACCAGTTCCGACCAAGATGCGGCTGTTGCCGCTGGTCGCCGCCACCTTCTTCATGGTGTCGGGCGGGCCCTATGGCATTGAGGACATTCTGGGCGGCGCTGGCTACGGTCTGGCGCTACTGATTTTGCTGGTATTGCCCTTTCTGTGGAGCCTGCCCACGGCGCTGATGATCGGCGAGCTGGCCAGCTCCATTCCTGCTGAAGGCGGCTTTTACATCTGGGTGCGGCGCGCGCTGGGACCCTTCTGGGGGTACCAGGAGAGCTGGCTCTCTCTCTCCGCGTCCATCTTTGACATGGCGCTCTATCCGGCCATCTTCGTCCTCTATCTGGGCAAGCTGCGTCCGGCGCTCACCGCGGGCTGGTATGGGTACGCTTTCATGCTGGCCGTGGTGTTGCTTTGTTGTTGCTGGAACCTGCTGGGAGCGCCCGAGGTGGGCGATGATTCGGTACGCATGTTTGTGGTGCTGCTGGCGCCCTTTGCCGGATTCATGGCGTTTGCCTTGTGGCGCGGCTTCACCAGCCATCCGGGGATTGAGTGGGGCGCGCCGCAGTCGGCACAGGGCGGCGGCTTTGGCGCCGGTTCGGCCTTCTCCACGGCGGTGCTGGTGGCCATGTGGAACTACATGGGATGGGACAACGCCTCCACGGTGGCACAGGAGGTTGAAGATCCCCAGCACAACTATCCCCGCGCCATGGTGGCGGCCACGGCGTTGACGGCCGTTACCTACACTCTGCCCATCGCCGCCATGGCTTTTGCCGGGTTCAAGGCAGAAGGCTTTGCTACGGGCGACTGGGTCAAGGTGGCCTCTTCACTGGGCGGACCCTCGCTTGCGGTGGCCATTGTGGTGGGCGGATGCATCACCGGCCTGGGCATGTTCAACGCTTTGGTGATGAGCTACACGCGCTTGCCGATGGCGATGGCGGAGGATGGCATGCTGCCGGAGGCGCTGGGCCGCACCAATCGCCGCGGCGTACCGTGGGTAAGCGTGGTTTGCTGCGGAATGGCCTGGGCCCTGGCTCTGGGGCTGCCCTTTGAGCGGCTCATCGCCATTGACCTGATCCTGTATGGTTCCAGCCTGATGCTGGAGTTTGTGGCGCTGGTGGTTTTGCGCATTCGCGAACCCAAGCTGACCCGCCCCTTCAAGGCCGGCAACTTTGTTTGCGCCTGCCTGCTGGGTGTGGGGCCAGCGGTGCTGATCGCCTACGCGCTGTGGGTCTCGCGGGAAGTCAAGCTGTGGCCAGAGAGTGCCACCTTTGGCTCCATCCCCGCCCTGGGATTTGCGATAATCGTGGCGCTGCTGGGCCCGATGCTCTACTGGCTGGTGGCCGCGCCGCTGGCCAGAGTACGAAGCCGCTTGGCCGCTGCCGCCGACTAGCTACCTGCGGTGGGGGCATTGCATGCAGCCACCTGCTTCGCGGCGCTCACGACGCCTTCGTACGGAGGTTCGTGCCGTCCCCACAGGCCACCTGCGGTGGGGCAGACCCGCTTCGCGCTTCTCCAGACGCCTATGTGCGACAATTCGTGCCGTCTACGGGACTCCGGGGGATCTTGAGGTGCAGCCTACCCCGCGTTGAAACGTGGGCTTTAGCGAAACCACGGTTGCTGTATCCCGAAACCAATGCACTCAAGTTTACGCGACCTTCAGGGATCAGCGCCCGTGGAAGAAATCGCCAGGACACACCGACTCTGGTTTCGCTCTAGCATGCGTTGCGCCTACGGCGCGGGGTTCTTGACTGTTCCGTACGCGCGCGCCATTGCTCCGCTGCGCGCCAGGCGCTACTATTGCGGTAAAGTTTCACCCATCCTATTGCGCACTGTGAGCCACGGTGTAAAGGGAGAACTCCGGAATGCTCAGCAAAGACCGCATCCTTACCGTTGCCGCAGGATTGGCGTTTGTGTGTCTGGCTGGCGTAGCACAAGCCCAGGACGGACCACCGGTGATCCCGCCGCACCCCCACGCTACACCCAAGCCGCAACCCAAGCCGGCAGCCAACACCGCTCTGTTGGTAACCTGCGATCTGGCCTGCACGTGGACGCTCGATGGCGAGGCCAAAGGGCCAATTGAGGCCGGGCACATGGCAAAAGCCAGTGCCGGTCCGGGCGAGCACATTGTGGAAGCTACCGCCGTGGGGAGCCCGGATCGCCTGCAGAAGGATGTGACGCTGGAGGCCGGGCATCAGGCGGTCATCCACATCGAACTGGGGCCGGTGCGGGATGCGCGGGTGGCGGCTGAGCAGGTGCGGCAGCAGCAGGAGGCGGCTCAACTACAGGAAGCTATGCGGCTGGCCGATCTGCACGACCATGCCGAGCAAAACTACAAGGCCGGCGATTCCTTCTTTGACAACCAGAAATACTCCGATGCGCTGCCGCTCTACATGAAGGCCTGCGAGGGCGGGTATGCGGCCGGATGTGGCGATGCGGGATACCTGTACCAACAGGGCAAGGGCGTAACGACGGACACTGCAAAGGGTGTGCAGCTTTACGGAAAGGGCTGCAATGGGGGCTACATGATGGCCTGCAGCAACCTGGCCTACATGTACCAGGTGGGAACCGGCGTGGTGCTGGATCTGGGGCGCGCGCGCGAGCTGTACCAGCAGGCGTGCAATGGGAATCTGGGCAATGGGTGCTGGCATCTGGGCCAGTTCTACGAGCAGGGCACCGGCGTCACCAAGGATCGGACCCTGGCGCGAAACTACTACCAGAAGGGCTGCAACCTGCAGCTGAAGCAGTCCTGCGAGGCACTGAAGGTTTTGAAATAGAGAAGCTGCGGCGGCCTCCCGTAGAATGAAAACATGTTTACCGGCATTATTGAGCAGACGGGAACCCTGGTGAGTTTGGAGAGCCGCGGCGGCGTGCGGCGGATTACGGTGGAAGCCCCGGGGCTGGCCGCACAACTGCGCGAGGGTGACTCGCTGGGTATCTCCGGCGTCTGTTTGACGGCGCTCGATGTGGACCCGACCTACTTCCACGCCGACCTGGCCCAGGAGACCCTCGACAAGACCTCGCTGGGCGCGCTGGACAAGGGCTCCAAGGTGAACCTGGAGCTGCCCACGGCCGCTGGTAGCCCGCTGGGTGGCCACGTGGTGCAGGGCCATGTGGACGGCGCTGGAGTGCTAGTTGCTCTGGAGCCGGTGATTGCCCGCGACGACCCGCGCTTTGACGAGCAAACCACCGACTGGACCCTGAAGGTCAAGGTGCCGGAAAACGTCCGCCAATGGATGGTCCCAAAGGGCTCCGTGGCCGTCGAAGGCATCAGCCTGACCATTGCCGACTTTGATGGCGAGACCATCTCCATTGCGATTTTGCCGCTGACGTATTGGCGAACCAATCTGCATGTACTCAAGCTGGGCGCGCCATTGAACGTGGAAGGCGACGTGGTGGTAAAGCTGGCCTACCAGAAGATGCTCGACGACCAGCACAAGCAGTCGTTTGACATGACCGAAGGCTGGCTGGTGGCGGCCGGCTTCTAGCCACCTGCGGTGGGGCCAACTCACCTGCGGTGGGGCGCCCGCAGGCGGCATTGCATGCGGCAGGCACCTGCGGTGCGGCAGACGTCGCTTCGCGGCCATTGCGTGGAGCCAGTGACACCTGGGGACGGACCTTGTTCTTTCTCGGCATCCGTCGTCCACAGGCTTTTGCCGAGCCCGATGGATGAAACGTTCTATGTCCTACCCTCGGCGGAGTGGCGCCCCAGCGGGGCGCAGTGCAAATAGCCCAGGGCAAGCCGTAGGCGCAGCCCTGGGTTTGCTGTACAAAATGGACCTCGCGCCCTGTAGGGGCGCGGCGAACCGTCCAACGGGCATTCCGGTTTCTTTTTAGGATCGAGAACTGGGCGCCCGGCTATCGATCGATCAAGAGCAACACATAGGAAGATCAACTGAATCCGTTTTCGAGCTAGAGGAAAACGATGCCAGAGCAACAGAGTCAGAGATGGGACGCGGTGAAAGCGCCAGCGGAAGTGGGTCTGGGCTTTTGGAGAGGCAGCCGGTGCATGTGGACCTGTCTTCTGCTGCTGGTGGCAATGGGCTTTGCGGTCCGGGTGTGGGGCTTGACGCATCAGCACTTCTGGGACGAGAACGTCTACCTGCTCAATGCCGAGCGGTTCTCCGGCGGCCATGCTGGCTATGACGAGATCGACTCCCGACCGCCGTTGCTGTCGCTGCTGTATGTGGCCACCTTTCGCGTCTGGCACAGCGACTATGCGGCCGCCATCGTTACCGCGCTTCTGAATGCTTTGGGGCCGCTGTTTCTCTATCTGGCCGGGCGCAAGGTTGGATCGCGCACGGCGGCGGCGGTGGCCGCCTTGCTGCTGGCGTTGGGACCGTTCTTCGTGGGTGTCTGCTCGGATGGCCACGGGGGCTTTGTCAGCAATTGCAATGGGCACAGCCTGCTGGCCGATTGCCCGGCGGTCACGCTGCTGTGCGCCGCCTTGTGGCTGGGCTTCAGAGCCTTGGAGCGCGGTAGGGCGTGGCGGTTTCTGCCCGTGGGCCTGGTTCTGGCGCTGGCGGTTCTCATGCGCTTCGGCTCGCTCTCCTCGGCAGGGATTCTGATGCTGATGGCACTGGCCGCGGAACGACGCATTCTGGCGGTACTGGCCTGCAGCGCCGGGTTCACGTTGGGATTTGGTCCCTATCTGCTCTGGTCGCGGATCCATTACGGAGGATTTCTGGAGACCCTGAGCAACGGCTGGGACAATCTGGGCGGTCCTGCCTATCCGCCGTGGTACTACCTGGGCGTTGTGCCGGAGATGTTGACCTGGGTGGCGGTGGCCGGGCTCGTGCTGTGGCTGGCACGGCGCATCCTGGACGCTCGCCGGGCGGCCGCCAATGGATCGGGCTGGAACTGGCGCCGATGGCTCGGTCCAAAGACGATTCCGGAGTTCTTTTTGGTGCTTTGGGCGGTGGCCGCAACAGTGTTTTTCTGCAGTCTGAACCACAAGGAACCGCGCTACATTATGCCGGTTGCGCCGCCGCTGCTGCTCTTGGCCGGCTTGGGTCTGGAGACCCTGACCACCTTTGCCAACCAGCGGTTGCGCTGGGCAGGACGCCTGGTGCTGGCCATGGCCCTGCTGGTAGTTCTGTGGCCCGCCCATCATCGCTTCGATGACGGATTCATGGACGACTCGGTCTCCGATGAGATGACCCTGGCCGGGTGGCTGCAGACGAACGTCCATCCCGATGCGATCCTCTATGCCAACCAGAACTATCCTGATATCGCCTACTACTCCGGGCTCAAGGTGCTGGACCTTCCCGAGAGCGGCCCCAAGCTGCCGTCCGCATTGGCGGCGATGCCCGCAAAAAGCCTGCTGGTGGCCTATCGCGCCAACGACGACGGTGAGGATGTGCCTCCGGAACCTGCCATCGAAGATCTGGATCGCAATCCACGCTACCAGCGCCTGACCGAGTTGCCCACCCTGGTGCTTTACCGCGTGCAGTAGCAACGCGGAGCAGGACAATAGCATTTCCCCGCTTGCTCCAGACTTCCCTGCCCCATCCAGAAGCGCCGTGCCCCATCCATTTCCGCGTTCGTTGCGGAAATGGGTGGGAGACCCATGAAATCCAGGTTTACACCATTCCCGAAAATGCCCTATAGATCCGGCTCCAAACTGGAAGCGGGTGCCCCATCCATTTCCGCAGGCCTTTTTGCGGAAATGAGTGGGAGACCCACACCCTATTTACAGGCCTGATCCACAGCAAAGCCAGGGCCTTACGGCTGTTGCCCCCTCTAAGGGCCTGACCGATTGCCTCGCTCAAGATGCAGAATGGTCCTTGATCACAAGCCCCAAGCGGAGCCGCCAGAACCCCGCGTGATCGCAAGAACCCCGCGCCGTAGGCGCAGAATACGTTAGCCCCACCTTTCAAGGTGGGGAAAGCTTCCACAATAATCCACTCGGAGTCCCG
>CAZYDF010000157.1:0-7334 GCA_964645855.1 uncultured Occallatibacter sp. | reverse complement strand
TCTGCAGCAGCCCGCCAACAACATACTTCTTGAAATGCGCCGAGTCCCGATGCGCCGCCAGAGCTGCTGCGTCCTCGTATTGCTCGTAAATCACGATCGTGTCCGGATCGCCCTCAACATGGTGCGGGATGTAGGTTACGCAGCCGGGCTCGCGGCGCGATTCGCTGGTTACGAGGCGCAGGACTTCGGCAATCTCATCGCGATCTTCAGGGGCGAAGGTGAAACGTGCAGTAAAGCTGACCATGAGCGCAGATTCCCCTTTGCCTGAGCCTAAGAGCCCCAGTGCGTACTTTTAGTCTACTTGTGAATCGTGTCGAGCGCAGCAGCAAAGTCCGGCAATACCATGGTTTGATCGCGGTCAGGGCCGGTGGAGACCATCCCGATGCGCGCGCCACTTTCACGTTCCTGGAAGCGAAGATACTCGCGCGCAGCCTGGGGCAGCTTGTCGAACTCGCTAATGCCCTCAGTTTGCTCGCGCCAGCCTTTCAGCTTGGTGTAGCGCGGCTTGATCTGTTCAAGGCCCTGCACATCGGCAGGAATCTCGTCGGTGACCTTGCCGTCGATTTCGTAGCCGATACAAATGGGAATCTCGGCGAGAGTGTCGAGGACGTCCAGCTTAGTCACCACCAACCACTCGGCGCCATTCACCTGGTTGGAATAGCGAAGCAGGGGAATGTCGAGCCAGCCGCAGCGGCGCGGCCGTCCTGTCACTGCGCCGTATTCGTTGCCGCGAGCGCGGAGTTCCTCGCCTGAGGCATCATGAATCTCGGTGGGAAACGGTCCGCCGCCGACGCGGGTCACGTAGGCCTTGGTGACGGAGATGACGGTGCCGATGGCGGTGGGTCCAACGCCGGTACCCGTCGCAGCGCCGCCGGCCGTTGCAGACGACGACGTAACAAAGGGGTAGGTGCCGTGATCGATGTCGAGCATGGTTCCCTGGGCGCCTTCGAACATGATGCTCCCACCCTCGGCCAGGATGTTGTTGAGCATACGCCCGGTATCGGCTACAAACGGGCGAACCTGTTCAGCGGCCGCCGCGTACTCCTCGTACATTTTGGCTGGATCCAGGGGGTCGGTGCCAAACAGCGCGTGGGCGATGGCGTTCTTCTCAGCGCAGGCGGCCTCAATATGCGTCTTCAGCAGCGAAGGGTGAAGCAGGTCCACGACGCGCAACCCACTGCGGGCCATTTTGTCTTCATAGGCCGGACCGATGCCGCGGCTGGTGGTGCCGATTTTCTGCCGGCCCGGCGCGCTTTCTGCTGCCAGCTCGATCATGCGGTGGTAGGGGAGGATCACCTGGGTGCGGTTAGACACAAAGAGCTGCTGATCCACACCAACGCCAAGCTCGCGAAGCCGATTGACTTCGGACAGGAAGGCCAGCGGATCAAGGACCACGCCGTTGCCGATGATGCCTTTGCAGCCCGGACGCAGTACGCCGCAGGGGATGAGCTGAAGCACAAACTTCTGCCCACCAATGATGACGGTATGACCGGCATTATGGCCGCCTGCGTAGCGAGCCACCGCTGAGAACCGCTCGCTGAGCACATCCACAATCTTGCCTTTGCCTTCGTCGCCCCACTGGGCGCCCAGTACCACAGCCGTCTTTGCTCGCATTTCGTTCCAATCCTCGAATCCTGAGTCGCCCAAAGAAGCACAGATGCAGCACCGGCGTCCAAAAAAAAGCCGGCGCCAGAAACTCCAGGGGCCGCAACACGAAGGCGCTGGTCCACTAACCCCGCACCACGTTTGATGATAAACCCTGAGCGCCTTGGCGGCCCTCGGGACGAAAAGAAGGCAACTTTTGCCCCCGGCGCCAGGTTCTTGAGGCCTCGTCCCCTGGTTTTCAACCCTGCCCGGATAATTTCGCGCAACTAACCGGGGATTGCCGGGTCTAGAAAGGTCATGCCCTTGTCGAGGGCACAGAAAGTCGTGCCCCGGGGTGGTCCCGAGGCCCAGGAAACAGCGAGGGCACATGAAACCCCAGGCTTGTCCGCAGGCACCCCGCGTTGCCGCCATTCCCCGTGTTTTCCCAGCTCTCCGCGCCTACCCGACCCCAAAATCCCAAAGAACCGGCTCTGCGGCCCTGACAATCAGGCGTTTGGTGGCTCTCGGAATGGCGGCTCTCCTGTTGCCGCTGGCCCAGGTAGAAGTTCTGGCCCAGCAGGCGCCCGGTTGGCCGCAGGCAAACCCGTATGCGCAGGGTCAGTCCAACGGCGGCGCATATCCGCAGACCACCTACCCTCAGAGTCAGCCATATGGCAACCAGTACGCGCCCAGTGAGCCGCAAGGCTACGCGCAGCCGGGCTACGGTCAGCAGCCTGGTTACGGTCAGCAGACCCCGGCCCCCGGCCAGCCTTATGCTGACGCAGGCCCCGGCGGATATGCGCCCGGGTATCAACAGCCGCAGCCTGCCGCTCAGCCATTTACGGCCGAGCAGCTTGAAGAGATGCTTGCGCCCATCGCGCTCTATCCTGACGGATTGCTGGCCCAGGTGCTGGCCGCAGCCACCTATCCTGATCAAGTGTCAGTGGCCGATCAGTGGATGCGCGCTCAGGGATACGCCTCCGCCTACCAGATCGCTGGCGCTGCGCAGGCGCAGAATTGGGATCCCAGCGTGAAGGCGCTGACGGCATTCCCGCAGGTGCTGGCCGAGATGAACCAGAATCTCGCGTGGA
Organism: uncultured Occallatibacter sp.; assembly: GCA_964645855.1. Classification (GTDB taxonomy): domain Bacteria; phylum Acidobacteriota; class Terriglobia; order Terriglobales; family Acidobacteriaceae; genus Telmatobacter. The sequence continues at coordinate 4,659 of CAZYDF010000157.1, read as the reverse complement.
CCACCGATATGGGCAATGCCTATTACAACCAGCCGCAGGATGTGATGCAGACCGTGCAGGTTCTTCGCCAGCGCGCGCAGGCGGCTGGAACCCTTGAGAACTCGCCCCAGGAAACGATCAGCTACGACCAGGGAAATATCGAACTGGCTCCCCCGAATCCGCAGGTGGTGTACGTGCCTGCCTATAACCCGTGGGACGTTTACGGTCAGCCGATCTCGCCCTACCCAGGCTTCTCACTCCTCGGTGCGTTGCAGTCGTTTGCCGGATCAGGAGTCCTTCAGTTCGGTATGGGAATCGCCATGAATGCATTTATGCACACGGGCTTCGGATGGCTCAGTTGGGCGCTGGACTGGCTCGGTAGCTCCATTCTGTTCAATCACTCCAGCTACTCTTCGCGAAGCACCTCGGTGGCTCGCTGGGGTGGCGGGTACGGTCACGGCGGATTTGGCCGCGGAGGCTACGGCTCGCAAGCCTGGGCTTCCAACGGTTGGCCGGGTTACGGCAGGGCTGGCTACGGTGGATCGGGCCCGGGCTATGAACGCGGCCAAATGGAACGCGGTCAGACGGGTCAGTCACGCGACGGCTGGGGCCGCCAAGGCGATTCCTCCGCCTATGGTAACAATCGGGGCTACGGCTACAGCGGCGGCTACCAGCAGAACAGGGAATCTACGCGTCCGCAGCAAGGGTATGGATCAACCCGGCCAACCATGGGAAGCGAGTATGCGGCAGGCTCAAACAGAGGTTATTCGGCGCGGCCTGAAAACGCCGTTCGCCCGGCCTTCCAGGACTACGCCTACAGCCGAGATCAGCAGCGAACTCAGCCACAGATGCCTGCCCGGCAGCAGGCTTACGCCAGGCCAGGCTACGGGTCCAGCTTCTACGGCGGAGCGGGGCATGCCTACGGCTACGGTCGCCAGCAGGGGAGCAACTACGGTGTTCCTCAGCAGTCATGGCGCGCTCCCGCAATGCCCAGCCAGCGCGGCGGATTCGAACAGCGCGCCTTCGCAGCGCCGTCGAGCAGGGGATTCATGCAATCGGCCCCAAAACAGGAGCGGTCCGGCGGCTTCCACCTTTTTGGCGGTGGACACGGCTCTGAACATTCCTTTGGCGGCGGAAAACCGCCGAAGAGCTACGGCGGCGGAAGCCACGGTGGTGGGGGCGGTCACTCCAGCGGCCACAGCAGTGGAGGGCATCACCACTAATCTCTGCTGAATTACTTCGACAGAGCTACTGGGGCGCCGGCCCCGGGGCGTTGAACTCAAGCGGTTCATGGCCGAAGGCTTCGCCCGCCAGCATCATCAGGATTCCCGCGATCCAAAGCACATGGCCAATCAGCGGAACCATGGGCACCAGCGCAAAATAGATCCAGGTGGCCGCCATGAACGCCACGATGGCGCCGCCCATGATGCGCCGCGTCCACACCAGCCGGGGGCGGATGAGAAACACCAGGTAGAAGAGAATCAGAGGATTGATCCAGCCGCTCAGAATGGCCAGGAAGTCCTTTGAATGCCATACATCGCGGCTGAACGTGTTCATCAGCGTAATCCAGGCACAGAACCAACCGCGATAGACCTCCGGGGGCAATGCTCCCGGGGTGGCTACTTGCCTGCACGCCGGCAGAAAAAACGCAGCCACGTAAATGCAGAATCCCGCGATGCGCGCTGTTTGCACCGCACGTGCAACCGTTTGAGATTGAGGCCGCAGCGCGATGGCTGGGCTCCTTTCCGGCCGGCGAGTCTTTCAGGTTAGATGAGGATTCCGGAACGAGCAATCATAGCCGAGCGAAAATAAGTAGTGCGCGAATGTTCGCACCCTGTTAACCACCCCCACCCCCGCTTCGTTGTAGGTGCAGGAAGAGGCCTTCAGGCTTCACTGAGCGAGGTGGTTCTAACATGCGGCAAACAAAAGGAGTTTCGGGTCGGATTTTTGGAGTGGCTGCGGCGATCATTTTATGTGCGTTCATCGCGGGCCCGGCAACGGTGATCGCCCAGGCGCAGACGACGCCCGAGGCCCGGACGCAGCCCTCGGCAACACCTATCAGCGACCAGGAACTGTCTGACACACAGGATCAGTTGATCAAGCTTCTGCGGACGAGCCCAACGCTCACGTCCGTGGTGGCCCGCGATCCATCGCTGCTGTCCAACCAGGAATATGTGAACCGCAACAATCCGGCGCTGGGGCAGTTTCTGGTCCAGCACCCGGACGTCGCTCGCAATCCGGAGTACTACCTGTTCACCCATCTCGAATCGCGCGGCGGAAGGCGAGACCAAGCATTGGAGCGTGAGGTCTGGCCGGACATGTCGCAAGCGCCCAATGACTCGAGAGCCGATCAAATCGTCGAACCGATTACGGCTTTCGCGGCCTTCGCTACCTTTCTCGCGGCGCTGGTCTGGCTGATTCGGCAATTCCTTGAGAATCGCCGCTGGTCACGCATATTCAAGCTGCAGAGCGACGTGCACGGCAGGCTAATAGAGAAATTCGGTACGACGCAGGAGCTTGCATCGTACATGGGCACGGAGGCTGGCAGACGGTTTCTTGAAGCGGCTCCGATTCCGGTGGGGTTCGAGCCCGAACAAAGAATGCCGAATGCCGTGTCCCGCGTGCTTTGGCCGCTGCAAATCGGTGTGGTGCTGGTACTGCTTGGTGTTGGACTGCTTTTTCTGCGTTCGGCAGGCCCCGACATGAATATTCCCATGCTGGTCACGGGTACGGTAGTGCTGATGCCCGGAATTGGCTTTATCCTGTCCGCAGGGATTACGTGGGTGTTGGCGGGACGGCTGGGTCTTATTCCCGAAAGCCATTCGGCAGCGAACGAAACCAACCCGCAGGACAGGCCGTGAGCCGGATCGGATCCGGCAGTGGTCAAGAGGCGCGTGACGCGAATGTTCTGGGAATCTTACCTACCGAGTGCTTTTGCCGGCGACGCGCAGGCCGACGTTGCGCAGCCTCTCATGGATGATGAGGCGTTCGCGGGTTTCTACGAACGCTCGGCACGGTCACTCTGGGCGTACCTGGCACGGACCTCAGGCGACCCGGCCCTGGCTGAGGATCTGATGCAGGAGAGCTACGTGCGGTTTCTCTGCGCGGCGGGCGCTCCATCGCATCTAGAGGAGGGCGAGGTTGCGTGCCGGAGGTACCTGTTCCGGATTGCGACGAACCTGCTGCGCGACCACTGGCGGCGCCCTAAGGCAGCCTCGATGGAAGGAATCCCCGAGAACTTTTTCGCTCGACCCAGCCACGCGGCGCAGTCCGATTCCCAGTTGACGCTAGGGCCTGCCCTGGCGAAGATGCGGCCACGCGAGCGCCAATTGCTCTGGCTTGCCCATGCTGAGGGCTACTCCCACGGCGAGATTGCCGAGGTTACAGGCCTGGCCAGTGCCAGCATTCGTCTGCTGCTCTTCAGAGCGCGCAGAAAGATTGCGCGCCTGCTCACGGATGAAAAACGTGGGAGGGACAAGAAATGCTGAACTCCTGTTCGCGCGAAAACGAAGTGAGGGAACTGTTGGAGGGGGGCCAGTGGCCGCAGGCTTGTGCACCCGAGCTGCGCGCGCACGTTGAGAGCTGCCGCTCCTGCGCCGATCAAGTCTTGATCACAACCGCGTTTCGAAGGGCCCGCGCAGAAGCTGTGGCGGGCGTCACGCTGCCCCCTCCGGGCGTTCTCTGGTGGCGCGCACAACTTCGCCGGCGTAATGCAGCGGTCGAGCGCATTGGCAGGCCGATTCTGGGCGCGCAGATTTTCGCGCTCGCCATCAATCTCATGCTGGCGGTTGCCTTCATCCTGTGGCAAGCCCGCCATGGCCTTGCCTGGCTCTCATGGTTTTCATCGACTGCGGGCCCTGCGCAGGGTCAGCAGGCCGTTTTCCATCTTGACTCTCTCTGGTCTCCCCAGCTGCTCGGTGCCGGACTCAGTTCAATGACGAGCCCACTGGTGATGATTCCCGCCATCGCCACACTGGTGTTGCTGGGCGGCGTGGTTGTCTACCTGGCTACTGAAAAACAATAACCCGCATTGCACCGACCATTCTGCTTTTGCGTGAGTCGGGTCACGTCTTATTGCTCTTGAAGCGGCCACCTTGGCCGCTCTGCTATAGTTTCTCGACGCCGTTTTTCCCCATTTTCGAAAACGCTAACGAAAACGGTGTTGGTGGCTTGCATATCGAGACAAAACAGGAGAAACCATGGACTGGACTGAGAGTACAAGACGATCGTTCCTCAAGCAGTTTGGCGCAGCCGGCGCTCTGGCGCTGACCGCCGCAAATGCTGAGGGGTTGAGCCTTGAAGGCGCGCAGAATGCCGCGCCTGCTGCCAACTCCCCCGCAGACCAGAAACAGGCCGCGACGCGCCAAGAGCGCATGAAATGGTGGCATGAAGCCAAGTTCGGCATGTTCATCCACTGGGGTCTCTACAGTGTGATTGGGCAGCATGAGTGGGCCAAGGAAACCGAAGGCATTCCGCTTGCGCAGTACGAGATTCTCGCCAAACACTTTCATCCCAAGCCGAATGCCGCCCGCGACTGGGCGCGGTTGGCGAAGAAGGCCGGGCAAAAGTACATGGTGATGACCACTAAGCACCACGAGGGCTTTTGCCACTGGGACTCGAAGCTCACCGACTACAACGCCGTGAAGCAGGGGCCGGGGCGCGACCTGGTGCGCGAGTATG
>CAZYDF010000156.1:0-7373 GCA_964645855.1 uncultured Occallatibacter sp. | reverse complement strand
GCTGTACCGCGAGCGGATACTCGGCACGCACGTAGATGTAGCCCTTGCTGGCGCCCACGGCATAGGCCGCAATGGCCATGCCTTCCAGCACGCGCTGCGGATCGCTTTCCAGAATCGAACGGTCCATGAACGCGCCCGGATCACCTTCGTCGCCGTTGCAGATGACGTACTTGATGTCGCCAACAGCTTTGGAGACGGTGCCCCACTTCAGGCCCGTAGGATAACCGCCGCCGCCACGGCCACGAAGGCCGCTTTCGGTGATCTGGCGGATGACGCCCTGCGGGGTCATATCGCTCAGTGCGATCAACAGGGCGCGATAACCCTCGCGCGCAATGTAGTCGTCGATTCTTTCGGGATCGATTTGTCCCGAATTCTCAAGCACCACATGGACCTGCTGGTCAAAGTGGTCGCGCAGGTCGCATTGCAGAGCCTTGATTGGCTCGCCGCCCAGGCTGTTGACAATCGCCTCTGCGTTCTTTTCGTTCACCCCTTGGTAGAGGATCTCTTCCGGATCCACCAGAACCAGCGGACCGGCAGCGCAAAGGCCCATGCAGCCGGTGCGGCGGACAAAGGCATTCTTGCCTTGCGCTTCGACCTGCTTGGCCAGTGCATCCTTCAGTTGGTCGGAGTGCTGGCTCATGCAGCCAGTGCCCATACAAACGTTGATCTCGTGATCGAACTTGGCGTATTCGGCGCGTGCAGCTTCTGCGATTTGATCTAGTTCTTCAATCGTCATTCGACCGCCCACCTTTCCAGTTGCTCGATCATCTGCTCGTTGGTCATCTTGCCCACGAGCTCACCGTCGACCAACACCACGGGCGCACGTCCGCAGGCTCCCACGCAACGCGCGGCAGCAAGGCTGATGTTGCCATCCGGCGTGGTTTGGCCCTGACTTACCTTCAGGTGTTTTTCGGCTGAGGCGAGAAGCTTGTCGGTGCCCTTGATGTAGCAGGCGGTGCCGGTGCATACCGTCATGGTGTGCTTGCCGGGCGGTTTCAAACTGAAATAGTGGTAAAAAGTCACAACCCCGTAGGCCTGGCTGAGGGGCACGCGGAGCGACTTGGCGACAAAACGAATCGCGTCATCGTCCAGAAAACCAAACGAGGACTGCACGGTGTGGAGCGTTTCAATCAGCGCATGACGGGCAAAGCCGTTCTTGCGCATGGTACCGTTGACGATCTTCCATCTCTTATCGTCACTCGGTAGCGGCGGGGGCGTAAAGGCTGGCACGGTTCCCTCCCGATGTTTGACGTCCGAATAAGTTTGAGCGAGTTTTCTCATCCCCTTCGGGGTCACCCAACTTCTACCGGATTGAAGTATCGATTGGCGGTGACTGTGGTCACGGGAATGGCGCGGATGGAATATGTTTTCCCAAGTGGTGAAATAATGGAACTTACGGCTAGGTATGCGGTGATCGTGCTCACCCTGTCTCTTGCAGATAGGGAACATCCTGTGACCATCAACACGTTAGCTGAGCGAAGGCAGCTTGTCGGAGATCCCGAAGAGGAAGATAAGTCCAAGGGTGCAACTATAGATGGCGCCAGTCCAGGCAATCGCTTGATAGAAGCGGGGATGATGTCCGCTGGCGCGGAAGGCTCCACCCACGGACGCAGTCATCAGTCCATTCATCGCCACCAGACCGATCGTGAAGGCGGCCAGGCCCATCATGCCGCGCGAGGTGCCGCCCAGATTCGCGGTGAGAAAAAAAAGTGTCAACTGGCTGGGCGTTTCCGCGCCGATTCCATGCAGCATGCCGATGGCGAAGACCGATTTGCCGTTGTACATCCACTGGAAGCGCTCGGGTTTCACGGCGTTCTTGTCGAAGAGGCGGCGTAGTCTCCAGCCCATCCAGCGCACGCCGTTGATGGCGATGGCCAGCCGGCTCTCCACGCGAGGATGGCCGTGGGCGTGATCGTGCTTGCGCAGGGACGAGGCCACCACGCCGATGCCCAGCACGATCAGCGTAATGCCGATCAGTTTTTCGCCCCAGGCGTCGATGCCCCGCGGGAGGCCCAGGTGCAGTTGCAGCACTGCTACGCCCATGGCCACAATCATGGCGGCGTGGCCCAGCGCATAGGTCAACCCCAGGCGCAGCCCACTCTTCCAACTGCGCTGCACGGCGGTAATGTCGCTGATGGCGGCCAGATGATCGTAATCAAAACCATGGCGCAGCCCCAGCAGCAAACAGCTGCCTAGCGCTGCATCGATTCTCCAGTCGCTGAGAGAGAGGATCACGTGCCAAGTATAGCGGAGGCGCATCGTGCTACGAAAGCAAAAAATATGCTACGGGCTTCGGGACTGTGTTTGCTCCGGGAATCGGCGCTGCTCCACGGAGTTGCATGCCGATTCGGCAAATACTCTCTGGGTGCCCCATCCTTTCCTGCGCTTTTTGCAGGAAAGGGTGGGAAGAAGTTGTCGCTGTGTTCTCATCCGAGCGATGGTCGCGGGAATCCTTTCCTCCGATGGCCACGCAATGCGCTATGCTGGGTTTCTGCAAAGGACTCTCTGTGAGCCGTGACGCTGCACCAATGCGAGGACTGTCGGAGACGCCGCGAAGAGCGCGGCGCGAGGTCGTGGTGCGCGGTGTAGTGCAGGGCGTGGGCTTCCGTCCCTTTGTCTACCGGCTTGCGCTCGAAGAACAGTTGGCCGGCTCCATTGGCAACAACACCGACGGCGTGACCATTGAGCTTGAAGGCCGCGCGGAGCGGATCGACACGTTTCTAGCGCGTCTGCGTGCTGAAACGCCGCCGCTGGCACGCATCGATGCGGTTGCCGTGCGCGCGCTTGAGCCTACAGGTGAGAGCCATTTTCGCATCATCGCCAGCGAGGTACACGGCTCCGTGGCTACGGGCATTCCGGCCGATGCCGCCACCTGCGACGATTGCCTGCGTGAACTTCTCAATCCTGCCGACCGCCGCTATCGCTATCCGTTCTTGAACTGCACCAACTGCGGCCCGCGCTTCACCATCACGCGCCGCATTCCCTACGACCGCCCGCAGACCTCGATGGCCGTCTTTCCCATGTGCCCCGAGTGCCAGAGCGAGTACGATGATCCGCTCCATCGCCGCTTTCACGCGCAGCCCAATGCCTGCGCCGTCTGCGGTCCGCGTGTGACTCTGGCCGACGTCAACGGCGTTGAGATTCCGGCTGCCGATCCGGTGCAGGCTGGAATAGATGCGCTGGTGAATGGAAAGATTGTCGCCATCAAGGGCATTGGTGGCTTTCATCTATCTGTTGATGCCACCAGTGAAGAGGCCGTTCAACGGCTCAGAGAACGCAAACACCGCTACCGCAAGCCGCTGGCGGTGATGGTGCGCGATCTGGATGCTGCGCGCGCGTTGTGCGCGCTGACCGATGCTGAAGCGCAGCTGCTGTTGACGCCTGCGCGGCCCATCGTGCTGGCGCGTTACCGTGAGGGCTCGGTGATTGCGCCGTCGGTCGCACCCGGCATTCCCTGGCTTGGAATCTTTCTGCCCTATGCTCCGCTGCAGCATCTGCTCTTTGCCGACGCACGCGTTCGGGCGCTGGTGATGACCTCAGCCAACCTGAGCGAAGAGCCCATCTGCATTGATAACGACGAAGCGCGTGCGCGCCTGGGCGCAATTGCCGATCTCTTTCTCATGCACAATCGTGAGATTCTGCAGCGTTGCGACGATTCGGTGGCGGCAGTTGTGGATGGCTCACCGCAGTTGCTGCGGCGTGCGCGCGGATTTGTTCCTCTGGCCATCGACCTTCCTATCGACACGCCGCCGTTGCTTGCGGTGGGCGGCCACTTGAAGAGTGTCTTTGCCCTTGCGAAGGGTAGATTTGTGTATCAAAGCCAGCATCTGGGCGATCTCGAAAATATTTCAGGACTCGAATTCTTCGAAGAGTCACTGGCGCACCTGATGCGCACCTTTGAGATTGAGCCGACGGCAGTGGTGCACGATCTGCACCCCGGTTATCTTTCGACTGAATGGGCCAAGCGTTGGGCTACGGAGCGCGGCTTGCCGCTGATCGGCGTGCAGCATCATCATGCGCACATTGCGGCCTGCATGGCGGAGCACGGCGTAACAGAGCCCGTGATCGGGCTCGCGCTCGATGGCACCGGCTACGGTACCGACGGAAAGATCTGGGGCGGGGAAATGCTGATCGCGGAACTCGACAGCTTTGAGCGCTTTGCGCATCTTGCTTATGCACCCTTGCCCGGCGGCGAGAAGGCGATTCGCGAACCGTGGCGCATGGCGCTGGGCGCGTTGGCCGCGGCGGGCATCGACATCCACGATCCAGCAATCGCCTCACTCGTCGGCGCAAGTGCCGAAGAAGCGCGCATTGTGGCGCGCATGATCGAGCGCGGCATCAACGCGCCGCTCACCTCAAGCTGCGGACGTCTTTTTGATGCGGTAGCAGCCATCGTGTTGGGTCGTCGCACCGTGGACTACGAGGCGCAAGCAGCCATTGAGTTGGAAGGTCTTGCTGTTGACGAGCCGCTGGAGTTGGATTCGCCTTACACACGCGACATTGTTGCTGGCGAGTGTGTAAGGCGCGCTCCCAGCGTTCTCTCTGCCGCGCCTTTGGTTCGTGCGGTTGTGGACGATCTGCGCGCGGGCGTCAGCAAGCCGCGGATCGCTGCACACTTCCATGCGGCGGTGGCCGCGGCGTTTGTGCGTGCTGCTGTGTTGGCTCGGGCTGCAACGGGCATTCAGACGGTCGCGCTCTCCGGCGGATGCATGGCGAATCGGCGGCTGGCGTATCTGTTGCGTGTAGGGCTTGAACGCGAGGGCTTCAAGGTGTTCTCGCATCTGCGCGTCAGTCCAGGCGATGGAGGACTCAGCTACGGACAGGCAGCGGTTGCTGCGGAACGGCTGAGGAAGGGAAACGGCGGCAAATGAAGGTTCGTGCTATCCCGGGTCCCCAAACGCGAGGGACCCGGGGCACCCACCCATCTTTGTTCAACTCACAGTCCTGCACTCGGCCGCCCGCCACAATTCAAGCTGAAGTTATGAACAAAAAACTGCATCCGTAGTGGATGCAGTTTCTCTTTGGTTTGAATCGAGCAAAACTATCCAAGCAGGCGAACCAGTTCCTGTGCTTCACTACGGGGCCCCAAGATCGACATGCGAGGAATGCGTCCGCGCACCATGGCCACTTCGTCGCAGCGGTGCAGCCGCGGGCAGTTCTGACAGTCCTTGAAGATCTTGTCGGGCAGCTCTGACTTTTCTTCTACCGTACGGAATCCATACTTGAAGAAGAAGTCGGGAATGCGCGTGAACAAGCAGATGGACTGGATGCCGTGCTCCTCGGCCTCTTCGATCAGGCCTTTCAGAATGCGGCCACCGGCTCCCTGTCCCTTGGCCTCGGGACGCATCACAATGGAGCGCACTTCGCACAAATGCGGACCGTAGAAGTGCAGCGCGCCGCAGCCCAGAAAAACGCCGCCATCGGACTCCGCAACCGTGAAGTCGCGGATGTTCTCGCAGATCTCTGCAAAGTTGCGCTTCAAGAGCGTTCCATCGCCGGAGAGCGAGTTCACAAGGTCGTAGACGTTGGAGGCGTCCTGCAACCGGGCCTTCCGCACGAGCATCAGCATTCTCCTTGGGCAGTGAGCGCGGCTACACGTTCCGATGCGAGCTCAAGCGCCAGCTTCACCTGTGCGCGCGCCGTTCCACCGATCACATCGTGGCAGTCGAGCGTAGCGTTCAGTGCAACCGCGGGATAGAAATCCTGACTGAATTCTTCGCCAAACTGGCGCAGTTCGTCAAGTGAGAGAGAGCCCAGCTCCACGCCCTTTTCAAGAGCGTAACGGACGGCATTGCCCACTTTTTCATGCGCGGTGCGGAAGGGAACACCCTTGTAAACAAGGTATGTGGCCGCAGCCATGGCGTTCAAATAGCCAGTCTCCGCGGCCTCCAGCAGGCGCGCGGGCTGGAACTGAATGGCGTTGGTAAAGCGGGCGACAAGGCGCAGCATCTGGGGCACAAAATCAGCCGCGAAGGCCGGCTCCTGCGTCTCCTGCATGTCCTTGTTGTAGGCCAGAGGAAGACCTTTGAGCTGCATAGCCACGGTCTGCGCGGCGCCGTTGATGCGGCCAACCTTGGCGCGCAATAACTCCGTAAGATCGGGATTCTTCTTCTGCGGCATGGCGCTGGAGCCTGTCGAAAAGGCCTCTGGCAGCACGACAAAACCGAACTCCGCAGTGGCGAAAAGAGTGATCTCTTCCGCAAAGCGGCTCAGATGCAGTCCGACAAACGTGAGAGCTTGCAAGTAGTCCAGAACAAAATCGCGATCGCTGGTGGCGTCCATCGAGTTCGCGGTGGGCGCGGTAAAGCCCAGTTCGCGCGCGGCGATGGTGCGGTCGAGCTTCAAGGTTGCGCCCGCCACTGCGCCGGAACCAAGCGGGCAGTAGTTGAGCCGCGCTGCGCAATCCTTCAACCGTGCAGTATCGCGCAGAGCCATCTGCGTGTAGGCCTGCAGCCAGTGCGCAATCAGTACGGGCTCGGCACGTTGCATGTGCGTATAGCTGGGCATGGGGGCTTCGCCCGCGGCTTTGGCCTGTTCAATCAGAGCTTGAGCCCATGCAGCGAGACCGCCTATGACCTGATCGATCTGCGCGCGCACATGCAGACGAAGATCGGTGGCGATCTGCTCATTGCGGCTACGGCCGGTGTGCAGCTTGCGGCCGAGCGAGCCAACGTGTTGCACGAGCTTCATCTCAACAAAGTGGTGGATGTCTTCCGCGTCGGGATGCTCGCGCACTTCGGCTTTGCCAGCCTCAGACTCAAACGCAGCGGCGATCACATCGAGCGCGGCGCGCAGCTCCGCTGTTTCAGCTTCGGTGAGAATACCGGCAGCGCAAAGGGCGGAGGCGTGCGCCTTGCTGGCGGCTACTTCCTGCGGTAGCAAGCGCCAATCAAAGACGATGGAGCGCTGCCACTGCTCAAACTCGGGGTCGAGCGGCTCACGAAAGCGGCCCGACCACATCTTGACGGATTGTTCTTCGTTCGATTCTTTGGACACGTTATTTCTGCTCCTTGGCGCTGGAGAGCAGGGGCATTTCGTTGCCGGTGCTGAGAGTGAGCAGGCCGCTGGCGGCGTAGGTCAGCAGCTTGGCGCGGGTGTCGGTGATGTCGAGATTGCGCATGGTGAGCTGGCCGATGCGATCACGCGGCGAGAAGGTGGACTCGGTCTTCTCCATGCTCAGGCGCTCGGGTTGGAAGGTGAGGTTGGGCGACTCGGTGTTGAGGATGGAGTAGTCGTTGCCGCGACGCAACTCCACGGTGACTTCGCCGGTGATGGGTTTGGCGACCCATCGTTGCGCGGACTCGCGGAGCATGATGGCCTGGGAGTCGAACCAGCGGCCCTGGTAGAGCAGGCGGCCGAGCTTGCGGCCATTG
>CAZYDF010000155.1:0-7444 GCA_964645855.1 uncultured Occallatibacter sp. | reverse complement strand
AAGAAAAACCCCACTCCTGCGCGGGCAGAAGTGGGGGTTTTTCTTTAGGGAGGCTACGCGAGTAGGTCGGAGGCGATGCCGGGCGCGGCCGCAAGGGCTGCGTCGATCTGCGCCTGATCCTTGCCACCAGCCTCAGCAATCTCCGGCTTGCCGCCGCCGGATCCACCCACTAGCTTGGCCACCGCGCCCACCAGCTTGCCAGCCTGGATGCGCTTGATGAGCCCCGGCGTGACGCCAGCAATGATGGCTACTTTGCCCTCCGGCTGAGCCGATGCGAGCAGGACAACGCCCTCACCGAGCTTCTGCTTCAGGTTGTCTACCAACGTGCGGAGCTGGCCGCGATCCAGATTGTCCGCTCGGAGAGAGACGAATTTCACGCCCTTAATGTCAGAAGCCTTCGCGAGCGCCTCCTCCAGCCCGCCGGCAGCGGACTTCATGCGCATCTCGTCCAGCTCGCGGCGGAGCTTCTTGAGCTCGTCTTCTTGCGTGGTGACGCGCCCTTGCAGCTGCTCCAGCAGATTGCCCCCTGCGGGGACCAGCTGGCCGACGTACTTGGAGAGCGCAAAGTCGTTGCGGAAGGTGGCCAGCGACCCGAGTCCGGTGATGGCCTCCAGACGGCGGACGCCGGAGGAGACCGAGCTTTCCGCGACGATCTTGATGAGTCCGATCTCGCCCGTGGCCTGTGTGTGTGTACCACCGCAGAGCTCGGTCGAGAAGCCGTCCATCACCTTGACCACGCGCACCTTGTCGCCGTACTTCTCGCCGAAGAGGGCCATGGCGTGGTACTCGTTCACGGCCACGTCAATGGGCACATCTTCAATGGTTTCAACAACAGCGTTGGCCAAAACCTCGCGATTGACGATGCTTTCGATCTGCTCCAGCTCCTCGTCGGCCACCTGGGTAAAGTGGGAGAAGTCAAAGCGAAGGCGATCCGGGTGCACGGCCGATCCGGCCTGCTTTACGTGGGTGCCGAGCACTTCGCGCAGGGCAGCGTGCAGCAGGTGGGTTCCGGTGTGATTGCGCCTGATGGCGTTGCGCCAATCGGCATCTACGACGGTGTTGACGGCGTCGCCCACCGCAAGTCCCTGCTTGAGGAGGGCTTTATGGGCGCGGACACCCTGCACCGGAGCCACGCAGCCCTGAATCTCTGCCACGACGGAGTTGCCGTCGGTGGAGAGGAAGAGACCGATATCGCCCACCTGGCCGCCAGAGTCGGCGTAGAAGCTGGTGTTGTCGAGGACGACCTCAACAACTTCGCCCGGCGCAGCCGCGGGAACGCCGACGCCCTCTTTGACAATCGCCAGGACTTTGGCGCCGTTCACAGCAAGCTGTTTGTAGCCAAAGAAATCGGTTTTGGCCAGGTCGCGGAAGACGGGGCTGGCGGTCTTCTGGCTGCCACCCTTCCAACTGGCGCGGGCGCGAGCTTTTTCCTCGTCGCGAGCGGCGTTGAACCCGACCTGATTGAAGACGACCCCGGCATCGTGGCAGGCATCGGCAATGAAATCCTCCGGCAAGCCGAAGGTTTCGTAAAGGTGGAAGGCCTTTTCGCCGTCATAAACGCCAGCGCGAATATGGCCGCCAGCAATGATGTCCTCACCGGCTGCGATGTCTCCGCCAGCTTCGACATTTCCAGTAGCATGGATTGAAGAACCTGCCCTTATGTCCTTTCCTGCAGTAATACTGCCGGGTGGACGGGATACAGGTGGAACTGCGTTTATCTCTTCGTTCAGCCGAACCAGACCGACCTTCAGCACGCGGTCGAACTGCCGCTCTTCGGCCTCGATGACCTTGGCGATGCGGTCGGCGGAGTCAGCCAGCTCGGGATAGGCTCCGACCATCAGTTCGCGAACGGCGTAGACCATCTGGCAGAGGAAGGGATTTTCTTGGCCCAAAAGTCTACCGTGACGGATGCCGCGACGCAGAATTTTTCTTAGGACGTAGCCACGGCCCTCATTCGAGGGCAGAATGCCGTCGTTGATGAGGAAGGTGGCGGCGCGGGCGTGGTCGCTGATGATGCGCAGGCTGGCAATATCGATCAGCCGCTGCAATTCCTCAGGGGCTAAAGCCCGCGTTTCGGGAGGCGTGCTTTCGGCACGACTGAAGTCGTGCCCTGATACAAGGCCCTCTTGCGCAAGACTATTTGCAAGGCCCTCCGATACGAGACCCTCTGCCGAAGATCTACCTGCTGACTCGTCGGCTCGCTGGCTTGCTGGCTTGCTGACCAGCTGTCCCGTCAACTCCGCTGCTCGCACGATCAGCGGAGTGAACAGGTCCGTCTCGAAGTTCGAGATCTTGCCCTGTAGCACGGCGGCCAAACGTTCCAGGCCCATGCCGGTATCGATGGAGGGCTTGGGCAGGGGGGTGAGCTTGTAGCCAACCGTTTTGCCGCCTTCGACAATGGCGGAGCGGTCAAACTGCATGAAGACCAGGTTCCAGATCTCCACGTAACGGGCGTCGTCCTGTCCAAAAGGCAGGTCTTTGCCGTGCTCGGAGGCCTCAAGCCCCAGATCGTAAAAAATCTCGGAACAGGGGCCGCAGGGGCCGGTTTCGCCCATCTGCCAGAAGTTGTCCTTGAGCCCGTACTGGTGGATGCGGTCCTTGGGGACGCCAGCCTTGATCCAGAAGAGCTCGGCCTCGTCGTCGCGGGGCACGCCGTCGGCGCCTTCAAAGATGGTGACGTAGAGCTTGTCCTTGGGGATCGCCAGCCACTCGGGGCTGGTGATCAGCTCCCAGGCAAAAGCAATGGCGTCGCGCTTGAAGTAGTCGCCGAAGGAGAAGTTGCCCAGCATCTCAAAGAAGGTGTGGTGGCGTCGGGTAAAGCCTACGTTCTCCAGATCGTTGTGCTTGCCGCCAGCGCGGACGCACTTCTGCGAGGTGGTAGCCCGGCTGTAGTCCCGCTTCTCCGCTCCAAGAAAAAGATCCTTGAACTGGTTCATGCCAGCGTTGGCAAAGAGCAGGGTGGGGTCGTTGGCCGGTACCAGCGAAGAGGAATGAACGCGCCGGTGGCCCTTCGACTCGAAGAAGCGCAGGAAGGTCTCGCGAATTTCGTTTCCAGAGCGGGATTGCATGACGTTAACAGTGTAATGGGGCAGGGGGTGGAAGGGCATCAGGATCGGCAGAAACGGGGGTACAATCCAGGTAGGCCCATATGGAGTGGGTCTTCACTATGGCTACTGTGAGAACCCACATTGTGTTGCCTGTCGAACTGGCTGAAGAGATCGACCACCTGGTTGGCCCTCGTGGCCGCAGCGCCTTTTTGGTGGAAACGGCCAGCCGCGAGGTGAAACGCCGCAAACTGATGGCGTTTCTTACCGGCGATCAACCTGCCTGGAGCGATGCCAACCATCCGGAGATAGCGGAGGCGGGAAGTGCAGATTGGGTAAGAGGTCTCCGCAACGAGTCTGAATTGAGGACCTTGCGGAGCGCGGAATAGAGCGCGCCATGGGTACGCCCGCTGGAGTTCTGCTGGACACCTCGGTTCTGATCGATGTGCTGCGCAACCGCAACCAGCGGCGCAGCTATTTGGCTGGACTATTGAACACAGGGCACGCACTTGCCATCTCCACCATGAGCGTGGCGGAGATCCATAGCGGACTGCGGCCCGGTGAGGAGAAGGTAACCAAAGGCTTCCTGAACAACCTGATTTGGTATCCAGTTTCTGGAGCGATTGCCGAGCGAGCTGGCGGATTGAAGGCTAGTTTGCGCAGACAGGGGCATACACGCAGCCTTGCTGACATGATTGTGGCAGCAACGGCACTTGAAAATGGCTTGGATCTGGCGACGGACAATCGCAAGGATTTTGCAGGTACAGGCCTGGTGCTGTTGGAGCTTCCCTAGCATGCGCGCACGCAGTGGAGAAGAATCGGGCTTCTGTCCATATTCTCGGCTCGACAAGCGAAAGGATACGCGGCGATGTGGCTACTGCCCACATTCTCGGTCTAGTGGGGAGTGACAAGGGCGTAGATGTGGGCAGTGTCAACTTCTGCGGTGACGATGTGCTTGCGTTGTGGCGCTGCGGAGGCGGCTCCGGACCAGTCGATGGCGAGGAAGCGGTCTGGAGGTTTCATCCTTTGGCGGCCCGCGCGGCTTGGCGCGCAGGCAGGACGCGGGCAATCCAAAAGAAAGCGAAAGCGAGGGAAAATCCTGCTGTAAGTAGGCCGCCAACGAGGGCACAGGCCAGAACGCCGAGTCCCAACTGGCCATCGTGTGGATACTCTTTCGCCCAATGAGGGAGCACAAACCAGATGCAGAGCCAGCCAGAGGCCCAAGAGCCAAAGCAGAAAGCAGTCGTGGCCCAAATAGCGACGAGGAGAAACCTCAGAATAGCCTGCAGGAAATACGTCACAGTTCGCCGCCCTCTTCGCTTACGTCCACCGATTCGATGCCTGCCAGGGATTCTTCGGGCACGTCCCACTCGCGGAGCACCTTATAGATGGCGGTAGTGGAGAAGCCGGCGCCGATCAGGCGGCGGAGGATGCGGGCGGTTTCCTTCTCGTTGGTGGGTTTTTTGAGGCGCTTGCGCTCCAGGTGCTGGCGGGCCAGGGCGGCTTCGTCGGTTTGGCCGTAGCGGGCGGCGAGGGTCTCCTCGATCAGGGCCGGTTGGACGCCCTTCTGGTGCAGGTCCTGGCGGACGCGGCGCTGGCCGAACTTTTCGTTCTCCTGACGGAGCCGGGTGTAGGCCTCGGCAAAGACGGTGTCGTTGAGGTAGCCGTACTGCTTGAGCCGGACCAGGACGCGGGCGATGAGCTCGTCGCTCGCCGAGCCGGGCTCGATGCGGGTGGCCATGAGGTGGCGAATCTCCGCCTCTGAGCGCATGCGGCGGCCCAGCGCCTTGACGGCGTAGTCAAGCAGCCCGGCTTCGTCGAGTGGCGGACGGTCTTTTTTTGATCTTGAAGCTAACGGCATGGAGAGCTCCCAGAGACTGAGGCGCGCGTGCCAGCGGATGTTGCTGGCGCAGGCAGTCTGTACCCCAAAATACTACGATGGAAAACCCCGTGGGGGATGTTCTTGGGGGTGGGGGTTGCTGCGGGATGGACACGTCACAGAAGTACGTGACGTAAATCACTACCAGAATGCGGAACAGTGGCTAGCATCGTTGAATCGCTCAATTCTTGCGAGGCACGATGTACAACCGAACGCAGAACGACAACGGAAGCTACAACACGCGCTGCCTGGATTGCTTCATGACCGTGGCCTCCTATCTGGAGACCGAGCAGGAGCTAGCGGCGGCAGAAAAGCATCACATCTGCCCGGAGAAGGCGCTGGCCGAGCTGCTGGCGAAGGAGAAGGAGATCGTCTCCCACCAGTCGCATGCCTGAGACGGGGCGGATGCGGAGTCCTGTCCGCGTCTCCGTCTGGGATTCTGGGAGCGACCCTTCACAACTGAGCGCAGGCAGGGGCTAAAGCCCTGCCACTTCCTGTACCTGGCATGCGGCACGACTAGAGTCATATCCTGTCACAAGACTCATGAATTCAATATCCTGCTCTCCGTTTACTCCGGTATCTAACTGAGCTTGGAGGGGTTTGCCCTGGCGCACGTCAAAGGGTACGGTTCCCAGGGCGGTGGGGCTGGAACCGGGCAACCAAGGCCAGCCGACGTCCATACCGCGGCCTCCTTTATCTACTCTGAACGCACTGCGATTTATAATCCACGCTGGACCCCAGCGCGACCGGCGTCCCGAATAGCGGAGAACAAAGCTCTATGCCGACCGACGTGATCATGCCTCAGATGGGCGAATCCATTGTTGAGGGCACCATTACCCAATGGCTCAAGCAGCCCGGCGACCGTGTCGAGAAGGACGAGCCCCTGTTTGAGATCTCCACCGACAAGGTGGATGCGGAGATTCCCTCGCCCCTGGCCGGCACGCTCACCGAGATTCGGGTTGCAGTCGGCGCTACCGTGGGCATCAATACCGTCGTCGGACTGATCCTGGGCGAAGACGAAGCCCCCGCTGCTGCCGAGCCCGCCGCCGTTGAAGGCGTTGAAGTGGTGATGCCGCAGATGGGCGAGTCCATTGTGGAAGGCACCATCACCAAGTGGCTCAAGCAGTTGGGCGACAAGGTGGAAAAAGACGAGCCGCTGTTTGAGATCTCCACCGACAAGGTGGACGCGGAGATTCCTTCGCCTGTCTCCGGCACGCTGACCGAGATCCGCATCGGGGTGGGCGCAACGGTGGCCATCAACACGGTTGTAGCCATGATTGGCGGTGTCGCAGGGACTGCTCCTGTGGCCCACGCCCCCGCTGCTGCGCACCTGCCGGAAATTCAGTCCATTTTGGCCCCACCGCAGGTGGTGGAAGATCCGCAACTGGCTGGACGGCGTCTGCGCTCCTCGCCGCTGGTCCGCCGCATTGCGCGCGAGCATCAGCTGGATCTGCGCCAAGTGGCAGGAACGGGCTCCGGTGGCAGGATTACCAAGGAAGACGTGCAGCGCCATTTGCACGACTACGGCCCGGGCAATGCCCATCCGCCGCAGCCGGCCGCATCGTCCCACTTGCCCGGCGAACTGGTTCCGCTCACCAAGATGCGGTCGATCATTGCCGCGCGCATGGTGGAGAGCAAGCGCATTGCGCCCCACGTCCACACCGTTTACAAGATCGACATGACGCGCGTGGCCCAGCTGCGCGACCGCGAGCGCGGAGCCTTTGAGAAGCGGCACGGCATCAAGCTGACGTACATGCCGTTCATTGCCGCCGCCATCGTTGAGGCGCTGCGCCGGTTCCCGATCGTCAACGCCTCGCTGGAGGGTACGGCCGAAGCCGGCTCCATCCGCTACCACCGCAACATCAATCTGGGCATTGCCGTGGCGCTGGACTGGGGCCTGATTGTGCCGGTGGTGCGGGAGGCGGAGGCACGGTCGTTCTCGAACCTGGCCAAGACCATCGCCGATCTGGCCGCGCGTTCCCGGGCCAAGAAGCTGATGCCCGCCGAGACCACTGGGTCAACCTTTACGCTGACCAACTCCGGCGTCTTTGGCGGCGAGTACGGCACACCAGTGATCAACCAGCCGGAGTCGGCCATCCTGGCCATCGGCGGCCTGCGTAAGGAGCCGGTGGTGCTGACCGACAAGGACGGCAACGACAGCATCGCCATCCGCTCCGTGCAGTACTACTGCCTCGGCTTCGATCATCGGCTGATTGACGGTGCGGATTCAGGCAAGTTCATGACCATCTTCAAGCACGCACTGGAGCATTGGGATCAGCCACTCGACTGAGCCCCTGCGGCCACCTGCGGTGGGGCGGGCGCGCCTTCGGCGGGCATTGCATGCTGCAGAGTTGAGGCTTGGTCGATCCCTGGTCCCCAACAGCGAGAGACCAGGGGTACCCCGCACGATGGCTAAAAGCTATTGATCCGGCCCAAAAGAATGAGTCTGGGTGGGCGGATTCAAGGTCCAAGTGCAACAGGTGTGATTTTAGCCGACCAGTGTTGTACGAAGTCGAAAGCG
>CAZYDF010000154.1:0-7604 GCA_964645855.1 uncultured Occallatibacter sp. | reverse complement strand
GGACGACGACTTCCTCTACCGGCTTCTGGAGATGTTTTGAAATGCGATTGCCCTGACCCCCGGCCCCTGCTGAGGACGCTCCAGGCCTAACCCGCAATCGCCTTGAGCTAAACCATGACACTGAAAACTCCAGATACTCCTCTGCCCCGCTCCGAACCGAACCTGCACCCCGCGACGTGGAATCCTCCTTGCTCGCACCCGACCTCGTTCTCCCGCCGCCACACCCTCCACTCCATCCTTGCCCTCACTGCATCTGCCCTCCTACCGGGATGCGCCGGCGCATCCTCCGCCTCTTCCACCTCAACCGGCACTGGCTTAAACAAGCAGCCAATCCCCTCGGGATCTCTCACCTCGGCCTCGCTCACCGTCACAGCCACCTCGCTCGGTACACTTCTTTCATCCTTCGTAGGGCTCTCCTACGAGAAAAGCTCCCTGGTCGAAAGCCCTCGACTCTTCTCGGCCTCGAACGCCAACCTCATTGCCCTCTTCCAACTGCTTGGACCAGGCGTTCTCCGCGTGGGAGGAAACTCCGTGGACCGCGCCACCTGGACCCCAACCGGCGCGGGCCAGACAACGGGGCAAATCGCACCCAACGACGTGGACGCATTGGCTGCCTTCGTCAAAGCCACTGGATGGCAATGCATCTACGCTGTCAACCTGGGAGGTTCAGGACCCTCACCCTACACCAGCGGCTCGGTCACTGCCACCACAACCCCGGCCCTGGCCGCAGAGGAGGCAGCCTATGCCGCCTCCGCCTTTGGATCATCGCTACTTGGCCTGGAGATCGGCAATGAGTGCGACCTCTACGGCAGCTCATACTACGCCGGTGCCACCTGGAACCTGGCCACCTTTGAGGCTCTCTGGGCGCAATACCGAGCCGCCATTGTGGCCAAAACTCCGGGCATCCCCATCACGGGCCCCGCCGACGCCGGGAACGAATCCGCCTGGACGGTGCCCTTTGGGCAGTGGGCGACAAAAAGCAACATCTCCTTGCTCACGCAACACTATTACCGGGGAAATGGCCAATCGACCAGCTCCACGGCTGCCAATCTGGTTACGGCGGACTCTGCCCTGGTGAGCGATCTTTCCGTCCTCAACGCCGGAGCAAAGGCTGTTGGAGTTCCCTACCGCATGGCCGAATGCAACTCCTACTACAACGGCGGGGCCTCGGGCGTGAGCAATTCCTACGCTTCCTCGCTATGGATTCTCGACTACCTGTTCAATTGCGCACAGGGCGGAGCGACTGGCGTGAACCTGCACGGTGGCGGGAACGGCACGGGCTATACGCCGATTGCGGACTCCGGGGGCGCGGTGGTGGCTGCCCGACCTGAATACTACGGGATGCTGCTCTTCTCGCTTGCCGGCCAGGGTACTCTTTACACGACCAACCTGTCGGCCAGCGGCTTGAACGTAACGGCCTATGCCGTGAAGACAAGCGCCGGGACGAACCTTGTCCTGATCAACAAGGACAGCAGCCAGAACCTGCAGGTCACGATCCGGATGCCAGGCCAGGTCTCGTCCGCTACGCTCCTCCAGATGAGCCAACTCACCGCCGGCAACACCGGTCCCGATCTGACCGCCACCGCTGGCGTCACCCTACAGAACGCTGGAATATCAGCGACGGGAGCATTCGCTCCGGGTTCAGCCTACAATCTGAGCGCTTCCGGAGCCCTGATCACCTGCTACGTCCCTTGCCTCAGCGCGGTCTTGATCCGGACAACCTGACCTTCTTGCAGGCAGAAAACAGAAAGGCCGGCAGAAATTTGCCGGCCTCTCTCTTCCTTCTCCTTAACTCTCTTGTCGTCGTCCCAGAGCCAGAATTCCTTTCTCGCTGCCTGCAAGTGGGAGTTCCGGGTCCCAAACAAACCCCGGACCAGCACAGACGGCCAAGGCCGTCGCGTACTCGCTGGTGGTCATCAGGGCCATGGTCCCGCCGGGAATCACCAACACACTCGCCGCCTTCACGGCAGTTTCCATGCGGTCCACGGCGCGCAAAGTTACACAGCTGAACTGCTCCTTCAAAGTCTCAGCCCGTCCAGCATGAACCTTGGCCTTTAAACGCAAAACCCGTACCGCTTCCTGCAGAAACGCTGCCTTCTTGTTTTGCGACTCGGCCAGCACCACCGCGATCTCCGGCCGGCAGATCGCAATCGGAATCCCAGGGAATCCCGAGCCCGAACCAAAGTCGAGCAACGATTCGATCCCTGCAGGCAGCAACCGGGCGCAACTTATCGACTCCAGGAAATGCCTCCTCAGGATGCCTTCTTCGTCGCGAATCGAGCTGAGATTGGTGCGTTCGTTCCAGCGCACAAACAGCGCATAATACGCCCCAAACTGCTCCAACTCCGGGGAACTCAGCGACGCCAGCCCTGCCTCTGCCACCAGTTCGGACAACCGCACCTGCACCTTTTCACCTGCCAAAAGAATCTCCTTCTTGCTGCGGCAACTGCCGCCACTGCTCAGCCGCACGAACCAGCCCCGCGAAGAGGTCTCGCGAAAGGGGCTTCACATCGTAGGTTCGTTCCGGATGCCATTGTACGGCCAGCACAAAATGGTCCGCACTCTCCAACTCCACAGCCTCCACCACTCCGTCGTCGGGAGAGACAGCCACCACCCGCAGCCGGTCTCCGGCCACGCCAATAGCCTGATGGTGGGTGGATGTGACCAGCTCACCAACTCCAGCGCCACCGGGAGCCAGGGCTGCAAGCCTCGACCCTGGCACAATGCGGATCGCATGCGCCTCGATCACTTCCCGTCCGGCGCGGTGATTGACCACCGTCTTCAAGTCCTGGATCAGGGTTCCACCACACCACGCGTTCAGCGACTGGCATCCTTGGCAGATCCCCAGAACCGGCTTCTTCAGATGGAAGGCGTCCTGAAGCAGCAGTTCGTCCATTGCCGTCCTGGCCGGATCGGCCGGGCCGCATGCGGGCTCGCGTGCCTGGTTGTAGCGCTCTGGCTCCACATCGAAGCGGCTGCCGGGCAGCAAAACGCCCTGGGTCCTGGTAAGAATCCGCGCGATCTCCGCCTGGGTTGAATCGATAGGAATGATGATCGGCACCGCTCCCGCCGCACGCAGCGCATGCAGGTAAGGCGTCAACGAGCGGTGGTTGTACTCGGGGTCGGAGCTGGGAACTGGAAGAGCAATGCGGACACTCATGGGATCTCCTCGTCCTATTCACGGACCTTTACCGGGCTGCGGCATCCCGGTCGAGCAGCGCCTGGATCTCATCGCGCAGCCGTGTGGTCAGCTCTTCAGTCTGCCGCAGGGTCATTCCCCTGGTCTCGATCGGCTCACCCACAATCACCTTCACCTGGGTAGGAAACAGATAACGGGTGTGCATGGGCAGCAGGTCGAAAACCCCAACCAACGCCAACGGAACCAAAGGCGTCTGCGAGCGAAGCGCAAGATAGGATGCGCCAGAAAGGAAAGGCTTCAAGTTCCCGGTCTGCGTTCGTCCGCCCTCGGGAAAGACAAACAACGGCATTCCCGCGCGCAGAGCTTTTACCCCGGCGCCCAGGCTGGCCAGCGCTGCATGGGTATTATCCGTGTCAATGGGCAACTGCCCAGAGCGATTCAGATACCAGCCAATGAACGGCACTGGCCAAAGAGCCTTGCGGGCCAGAATCCTGAACTGGAAAGGCAACGCCGCAAACAAGACTGGCGTGTCCATATACGAGGTGTGGTTGGAGGCGTAGACGGCAACGGGGAACTTCCGCAGGTTCTCCGCGCCTTCCACCGTCAACCGGGCGCCGCCCAACGGAACCATCAGCCGGGCCCACAGCTGGGCAATCCGGTGCTGCACGCGCCCATTCTTCTCAAGCAACGAAAAGACCAGCGCCACAGATCCAAAGACCACCGTGGTCACCGCCATCAGCGGCGTATGAAACAGGTTGGTCTTCCACCTTACGAACCAGGACACTTTGGCAGGCCGGCGAACATGCAGTTTCAACGTTCTCTCTCCTCAAGCAACTTGCGAACTTCGCCCACCAGGTAAACCGAACCGGAGACGACGATGGTGGCTGGCTCGGCGGCGAGAGCCTTTTCGATTGCCTCCTCCACGGAGCGCGTCAGCTCCCAATGCGAACCAACCGAACGTGCCACCTCTGCCAACTCATCCAGGGTGGTGGCGCGCGGGCTATGGATCGGGGCAAGCAGAATGTGACCGAAGAGCGGAAACAGGATCTCCGCCAACTGGCGCAGCGGCTTATCGCGCAGGCAACTGAAGAGCAGAAGCGAGTTTTCTTTGTCTCGCATAATGGTACTTACTGCCGCAGCCAGTGCCCTTGCGCCGGCCGGGTTATGCGCCACATCCAACAACCAATCGCGGCCCAGGGCATGGAACTGTTCCATCCTACCCGGCCAGCGCGTAGTCTTCACTCCCAGGGCAATCGCCGCTGGCGTGATGCAACTGAACTCCGCACGGTTTGCCAACTCCGAGGCTGCGGCCACGGCCAACGCAAGATTCCGTTGCTGGTGCGCGCCGATCAGCGGCGAGTCGATCTCGATTCCCTGCCCCAGAACCAGAAGAGGATAGCGGCCGGTGGTACCGGCCGGTGGCAAAAACTTTTCAGCATCAACCGCGCGGGCTCCCAAGTTTCCTTGCACCTCGTTCAGCACGGCATCGATCTCTTCGTCCTGCGGCAGCCGGATCAGCGCTCCACCGGGGCGAAGAATTCCCGCCTTCTCCCGAGCGATGGCCCCAACCGTCGAGCCAAGCCACTCCATGTGGTCGAGCGATATGTCCGTCAGAATAGAGAGAACCGGATCGACCACGTTGGTGGCATCCAGCCGCCCACCCATCCCAACTTCCAGCACTGCTACCTGCACGCCCTGGCTCCCGAACCAGCAGAACGCCATGGCGGTGATCAGCTCAAAAAAACTTGGCATCTGCGGCAGCTTGCCAGCGGCCAGCAGTTCTCGCCCGACCTTTTCAACCCGCCAAAAGATCTGCCCGAAGTCATCGTCTGCAATCTCCACCCCGGCAATCCGCATGCGCTCGTTCACGCGCGCAAGATGCGGTGAGGTATAGAGCGCGGTTCTCAAACCTGAAGAGGTCAAAATGCTGACTAATGTGGAAGCGGTAGAACCTTTGCCATTGGTACCGGCGATCAGCACACTGGGGAATCCATGCTGCGGATCTCCCAAAGCGTGCAAAAGAGTCCTCACCTCCTCGAGTGAAAACTTACGACGGGGAGCGTTCCCGGCCACATGCAGCTCGGGGATCATGGAATTCAATTGTTCGATGGCAGCTTGGTAGGACATGGAGCATTCAGTATACGAGCCTGGCATCTTGACCCATTCCTTACCTAGTGCTTCAGCAGCATCTCCAGGGCCCGCCGGGCGTCCTGCAAACAACTCAGAGCCTCATCCTCGGAGAGCAACCCTTGATGTACCGCCTTCTTCCCGGTGTCGTTCACCTGGTTGGCAATACGCGGGAAGTCCGCATCGATGCCGGTCAGCTGGAGATTGTTGTTTACCTCGTGCAGCAAATTCCCCAGGGTAGCCGCATTCCGATAACGCGTCTTGATCAGCTTGGTCAGTTGCGGAGGCAGCTTCTGCTTGATCGCTTCCTCCAGAACCGAACGGCACATCACCGCGCAAGCCGTGAACATCCCATAGAAGTAGCAGCGGGTAGCCTCGTCCAGGTAGCGATCCGCCTCCTCTGACCAGCTGCAACCTACCACGCACTCACGCAAGTGGGTGGCCCGCAACACCGCAGGCTCTACTTTGTCCAGCAACTCAATGGCAAAAGCCGTCCGTAGCAGATCGTTCTCCTGCCCATCCAAAGCGCGCT
The DNA here is from genome assembly GCA_964645855.1 of uncultured Occallatibacter sp. GTDB lineage: Bacteria > Acidobacteriota > Terriglobia > Terriglobales > Acidobacteriaceae > Telmatobacter. Next base: position 1,806 of record CAZYDF010000154.1, on the reverse strand, counting down.
GAATCTCCATCCAAGCTGGGGTTGTACCCTCTTGGGTTTCATGTTGCATCCCAATCAAGGAAGTAAGCCGCTGCCGGGCGTGCTCCACAAAACCCAGCTGCATCTCCTCGCCCAAACGCTTCCATTCGGAAACAAACGCCTCGGGGTTGTTCTGATAGCGGCCTTCCAATTCCTCAAAAACAACCCCTGGCAACACACCCTTCAATTGGGCAAAGCGCCCCGTCCGCGCCAGCTCTGCAATGGCCTCACAAAAGACCCGACCCGGAGCACCATCCGCGGACATCCGCATCAGCTCCGATTCCAGGCGGCCAATATCAATTCCCATTTGTTGACTCCTAAAGGACTACCTGAACAAGAATAGCGACAAAATCCAAGCCATGAATTTTTGATCGAGCCGCAAACATCGCCTTCTGTTCGCCTCTCGGAAATAATCCCATTCCCTTATTCAACAACAATATGCGCTCTTGTTGAAGTTGTGGAAACAACGTCACCTGTGAAAACCTGGTCAACTCCAAGCGCATCAGTTCAAAATACTTCGCCAAGGTTTCCACAATTACTCCCAGCTTTCCGCAGGGGTTTTCGGGTTCACTGTGCGAATCGAGGGAAAGTGAATACAAGTTCTGGACCCTTCCACCGCCTTTTCCAAATGTCCTCAAATCCACTGCCCTGTTTTAGAAAAAAGGACGTACACCCAAAATCCTTATTTTCATCCATTTCGGAAGCTTTCCCACTTTTCCACTTCCATCTACGGCTACTACGGGCAACTATCTCTCTTACACATCCACAACCCGTAAAACCCGTCGCATCCGCATCCCGCTCCGACCCAACCTCCGCACCTCCCTCAACCCACCGTTTCGTCTTATCCCCGGAATCCAGAGAATCGACCAGTTTTCCACCCCGACCGGAAACCGCGAAGATGGCTAGAATCAAGGGAAAGAAGAGAGAGCCACTTCCGCCCGGCAGCTGAGTGTTGTAGAGTGAGGCCAGCACGGAAAAGTGGCATCTGGAGCGTTGACAGAGCTATGCCGATTGCTGAAACGGAAAAGGAAATGCAGGCCGCGGAAGGGGCAGTGATGGAAATTACCGTTAGCCGCCAGGATTTGGTGAAGGAACTGACCGCCACCCAGAGCGTGGTGGAGCGCAAAACCACCATTCCCATTCTGTCCAACTTCTTGATCGAAGCCGACGAAGACCGGCTGAACATCACGGCCACCGATCTGGACCAGGCCATCCGTACCAGTACTGCGGCCAAAGTCAAAAAGCCGGGTTCCTGCACCATCCCCGCTCGCAAACTTTATGACTACATCAAGCTTCTGCCCGATGGTGAAATCTCCATTAAGCTGCTGGAGAACCACTGGGTGCAGATCCGCAGCGGCCGCTCCAACACTAAAGTGGTGGGCATGGCCCGCGCCAACTACCCCCAGGTGCCAGAGTTTCCTTCGGTGCCCGCTACCACCATTCCTGTCCTCGCGCTGAAGACCCTGATCGCTCGCACCATCTTTGCCATCTCCAACGAGGAGTCGCGCTACACGCTGAACGGCGCGCTGCTGGTCCTCAAGGCGGAGTCGCTGGCTATGGTGGCCACCGACGGGCACCGCCTCTCATTTGTCGAAAAGATCAACGAGAACCTGCACGGCATCAGCGGAGAAAAGCGGGTTCTGGTTCCACGCAAGGCGTTGCAGGAGCTGCAGCAGTTGCTCAGTAATACCGAAGCCGAGACCATCGACTTTGCCGACGACGAGCACACGCTTTTCTTCCGCATCGGCCATCGCACCCTGAGCACCCGCAAGCTCACCGGCCAGTTCC
>CAZYDF010000153.1:0-8097 GCA_964645855.1 uncultured Occallatibacter sp. | reverse complement strand
CGGCGGCGCTCGCCTCCGGAGAGGGCGTAGCCGCGGGTGGTGCGGATGTGGCCCAGATTGAGCTGCTGGATCAGGCGTTCGGCCCGGGTACGGCGCTCGCGATTGCCCAGCGGCTGCGCCTCCAGCACGGCCAGGATGTTCTCTTCCACGGTGAGCTTGCGGAAGACGGACGGCTCCTGGGGCAGATAACTGATGCCGTATTGGCGGGCGCGCAGGTACATGGGCAGACGGGTAATGTCGTCGTCGTCCACGTGGATGCAGCCGGTCTCCGGCGCCACCAGGCCCACGATCATATAGAAGCTGGTGGTTTTGCCCGCGCCGTTGGGCCCGAGCAGGCCGACAACTTCGCCGCGCGAGATCTCCAGATCGACGCCGCGCACCACCTGGCGGCCCTTGTAGCTCTTACCGATGCCTATCGCTCTGAGTGTTTCCATGGAACCTTTGTGTGTGCGGCGGGTTGAAGCCCGCGGCGGGTTGCGCCTTAACGCGGCGCTGTGGTCTGGGTGGATGTGGGGTGGCCGCCACCTTCAATGCTGACGCTATCATCGCGGCTGCGGAAGATCAAAGCGGCGCCGGTCACCGAGCCGCGGGCCGGGTCGACGATGCGGGGCGGCGTGGCTGGGGTTCCGGTGAGCACGTACTCGCCGTTGGCGCCGGTGTAAACCAGCTGCTCGCCGGCGCCGTGCCGGCCTTGCGAGAACAGGCTGACATGGCCGCGGGCGGTCATGCGCTCCACCTGGCCCTGCGCTGCGCTCTCGGTTTTGCCCACCGGGACGAGCTTGAGCTCCACCTGATCGGATTGGGTGCTGGCGGTGGTGGTTTCAGCCACTACCGGACCCAGGCTGCCGCTCTGCATGAGGGCAATGCGCTCCAGACCGGAGTAGTGCAGGTCGCCGCCGCGCACACGGATGACCGAGGGCGTCGAGGCGGCCGGTTTGGCATCCTGCTTGGCGGTCTGGCTGAGCAGGATCACCCGCACCGGCTCAGCCCGATCCGTGCTGTGCGCATCCAGGGTCTGGCGAATCTTGTCGAGAACAAGGGTGGGCGCGGTCACGGAGTTGGCCTGCTGCCAGAGCCGGGCATGGCCGCGGAAGGTGGCCACACTGTCCCCGTTACCGGAGGTTTGATGGATCTGGGCCTCGTTGGCGATGACGTGGGTCGGCTCCTGCGCGGTGGGCGAAAGGCCTCCGCCGGGCGCTGCAGACTTGGAGGTCTGGGTCCAGGTGGCTTTCACGTTGTCGTGGGCAAAGCCGTCGCCGGTATTCTGGGAGATGTCCAGGCGGTCGGCGGTGAGCTGCAGGCTGGAGTCGTCCATGCGGGGATGGACGGTGAGGTGCAGCCACTGGCCATCGGCCGCGTAGGCAGCGTGGCCGGCAAAGGCATGGAGCGGGGCCAGGGGCTGCGCCCCGGGCTTGGTGGGCTGCTGCTGGATGAGCACCACGCGGCCGTCCAGGGTGGCAACGTCAACCTGCAGATTGCCGCTCGCGCCGGGGTGGAGGGGCGCGAAGCGGGCTTCCAGCTTGTCGCCGGTGGCGGTTTGATGCGCGCCGCTGGCCAGGGTCTGCTCTATGGAGGCGTGGCCGGTGCCATTCATCTGGCTGATGACGTTGCCGGGAGCAAACAGGCCAATTACCTGATCGGCAGCCAGCCGCGCCGTGGTAGGAGCCGCCTTGCCGCGCTGGGTTTGGCTGAGGACCACGACGCCGCCGACGCCGGTGACGGTGGCCGGCTCAACCGAGCCATGCGCCGCGGGGCGGAAGTCGACATCCACCACCGGGGAGTGCCAGGTGCGGTGGATGTGGAAGGGCTCGGGATGGAGGCCAGCGGTGCGGCCCTCGTCGTCGCTGGTCAGGTCAACGTCTTCCTGGAGCTTGACGTGGCGGAGGTCGCCCTTGGGGGTAAAGTCAAGATCGGCGGTCGGCGCGGTGCTGTGCGCCTTGCGGCCGGGCTGCTCGGAGTTGAGCGTGACGCCGCCCTCCAGCCTGGCGCGCTGCGGCTGGTTGCGCTCGTTGAACTCAATGTGGCCGCGCGGGGCCTGGATTGTGCTGCCGTTGGCGGTGGTGAACTGGAGGCCGTTGTTGGCGTCCATGTGGACGGCGGAGCCGTTCTCGCGGAACTCGATGTGGGCCTGGTTGGCCATGGCCTGGCCGTCGCGATAGTCGACGATAGCGCTGCGCAGGTCGCAGATCATGTCCGCGCGCGCAAACTCGGCGTGAGCGGCGTGGAGGATCACCTGCTCGCCGGAGTGCTCGGTGTTCAGCTGTACATCGCGTTCCAGCACCAGGTTGCCGAGCTTGGAGTCGTAGGTTGCGCCGCTGGCTGAGCCGACGCCCTGCGTGGTGGAGAAGTCCACATGCTGGGTGGTGGTGGCGATGCCGGTGTCCCAGTTGAAGTTGAGTCCGCTGGTCTTTACGTGGACCTGACCGGCTGCCGCGGCGCGGGCGGCGGAGTTGAGGGGGGAGCCTTTGCTGGCCAGCACCTGGCTGGATACGGCTTTGGGAGCGATGGCCGGGGCCACGCCGGGGCGCATCAGGGTGATCTCCACCGGCCCGGCGGCAACGGCGGTGCGGTTCTTCTGGTCGTATTCAAATTCGCCGCCCTCAATGCGATCCACGCGGCTGCCGTCTTCGCCGTAGAGATCAATCCGCACGTCGTGCAGCAGGGCGTTGCCTTGCTTGAGCTGGACCACCTTGGAGGCATGGACTTTGAACTGGGAGTGGCCGCCCAGGGCGTGCGAAAAGGTGACGCCGTTGGACTCCTGCTCAATGTTGAAGCCAAGTTTCTGCGGCAAGTCACGAGTTTTGAAGGGATTGCGAATTTTTCCGATAGCCAGAAAGCCGACCGTGGCGGCCAGCAACAGCACCGCGGTCACCACCACCAGAGTCCGCAAACGTTCAATGGTCAGGCGCACGGGCTAGTTCTCCATGCCCAGCCGGGCGGCAAGCCGCGCGGCCAAGCTCTCACCCAGCTCGCTCCACAAGATTCGGGCCGAGGAGCCGGAGTCCTTGTCGGCGGCCTGGGCGAGGGCAATGAGCTGGCGAACGTTGTCCTCGATATGTTTTGCGCCCACGGCGCCCAGATCGGCATCTTCTTCAAGGAAGGGGCCGTCGGGGCCAAAGTCGATGCGCAAGTGGCCTTCCTGCTCGTAGCAAGCCTCGGAAAACAGGGAGCCGAAGGCGGTGACGCGGACCAAGCGGGGCGTACGCGCCCAGCGCGGATCCAGCAGCTCGGGCGTTTCCAGCTCCCACAGGTTCCAGGCGATCTGGAACTCGTAGGCGTAGTCGTCGTGGAAGATCTCCAGCGCGGCTTCAACGGCGGCACGCGGCTCGGCAGCGCGCTCGCCCGGGCCCCAGATGTGCTGGAAGACGGGAGATTCGTTCCAATCCACGGGCCAGACGGTGGCCGAGTACACACCGGCCTCGCCGCCATGATGGCGGAAGGTTTCCAGAACGGAGATCAGCTTGTCACCCAGCGCTTCCATGCGCAGGTTCGGATACCACAGGCTCAGATATAAGGCGTCGGACATCTCTATTGATTGTAGACGGGAAAAGGGGCGGTTCCGGCTACGGATAGCAGGAGTTCCTTGGACGAAAGGGCAGGACAGGCTCGGGGCAGGAGGGCGGCGGTTTACGGCGGGGCCCCGCAGGCGTCTAATCAAGGAGCGGCCCCGGGCTGCGTGCAAGCAGAGAGGAACAAGATCAAGATGCGGATTGTGCTGGCGTTGTTGGCGTTTGTGGGGATTGTGGTGTCGGGATTGGCGTTGCGCGTGCATTACTCCACGGAGACCGCGCCCTGCAGCATCAACGAGCGGTGGGATTGCGGGATTGTGAACCGCAGTTCGTATGCGGAGATCCACCACGTGCCGGTGGCGACGCTGGGCATCCTGGGCTATCTGGGGCTGGCCGGTGTGGCGCTGCTGCGGCTGCGCAAGAGCTTTACCTTGATGGCGGCGGTGGGCTGCGGCTTTGCGCTCTACCTGACCCACATTGAAAAGGACGTGCTGCACTACTGGTGTCTGTATTGCGTCATCTCGCAGACCCTGATTGCGCTTCTGTTGATGGCGGGGCTGGGGTGGATGGCGCGCGCCGCGCTGCGCAATACGGATTAGTGCCAGCAACGGGCGCGGCGAATCAAGACCCCAGCCATGGAGTTGATGCCGGCAGGGCACGGGGGCGCGGGCAGAAGGGAATCCGATGCGCAACCAAAGGACGCCGAAGTTCGACAATCCGGGCGATGATTGCCGTTGTTTCCGGCAATCGGCATCCTGTATATTCTGCGCATGTTCCCAACGCATCAAGAGAAGCAAATGGAGCTAAAGCAGAAACTGGTATCTCGCCATGCCCGCATCGGTATTGTGGGCATGGGGTACGTGGGGTTGCCGCTGGCCATTCTGTTCAGCGGCGAGGGATTTCAGGTTACAGGCTTCGATATTGACGAGAACAAGATCGCAACGCTGAACAAGGGCGGCTCTTATATCGTCCGCATCGAGCCCTCTGTTATCCAGAAGATGCAACAGGAGGGTTTTAGCGCCACCAGCGACTACCGCTTGATCGCACGGATGGATGCGGTGATTATCTGTGTGCCGACCCCTCTGGATGAGTATCATCAGCCGGACTTGAGTTATGTGACCGGCACGGTGGAGGCGATTGCGTCCCATGTGCACGAAGGTCAGCTTATCGTTTTGGAGAGCACCACCTATCCGGGCACCACGCTCGAAGAGGTACTTCCGCTCCTGGAGCGGGGCAATCCGGGGCGGTTGAAGGTGGTGCGCGCGGCAGGGGAAAGCGGCATCTATCTGGCCTACTCGCCGGAGCGCGAGGACCCGGGCAACGACACGGTGGAGCGGCACGATATTCCCAAGGTGATTGGCGGTTGTGACCCGGTTGCCAATGAGCTGTGCGGGGCCATGTACGGCTCCATCTTCCGGCGCGTGGTGCCGGTCAGCAGCCCTTCGGTGGCCGAGATGAGCAAGCTGTTGGAGAACATCTATCGCTGCGTCAATATTGCATTGGTCAACGAGCTCAAGCAGCTTTGCATGCGCATGGGCATTGATATTCATGAAGTGATCGACGCGGCCAAGACCAAGCCCTTCGGCTTCCAGGCATTTTATCCCGGGCCCGGCCTGGGGGGGCATTGCATCCCGATTGATCCCTTCTATCTGTCCTGGAAGGCCAAGCAGTTCGATTTCAACACCAAGTTCATTGAGTTGGCGGGTGAGGTGAACAACGCCATGCCCTACTTTGTGGTTCAGTGTACGGCGGATGCGCTGAATGGTCACTCGAAGTCGCTGAAGGGGTCGAAGATCCTGGTTCTGGGCTTGGCCTACAAGCGCGACATCGACGATCTGCGCGAGTCGCCCTCTTTGACGATTATCGAGCTGTTGCGGGCCAAAGGCGCCCAGGTTTTCTACAACGATCCGTTCTTCGCCACGGTGGGGCGCGGCCGTCATTACGATCTGAATATGACCAATACTCCGCTGGAGAATCTAACTCAATACGATGCGGTGTTGATTGTTACGGATCACTCCAGCTATGACTATGGTGCCATCGTGCGGGAGGCGCAGTTGGTGGTGGATACCCGCAATGCGACCAAGGGGATGGACGCCCCGAATGTGGTTCGCTGCTAGCGCCAGGGCCCGGTCTGGCGCCACGCGTACAGCGACTGTGTGGAACTGTACTGGGTTCCGGTGGAAAGGCTATCATGTTCTCTAGCAAACTCCCCTCAGAGCGCGAGAGGGTGCATCTTGGCCTTCAGGCGCAAGATCATCCCAGGGGTGCTTGCATAGAGCACAGGGAGAGCGTAGATGGGCAAGTACCTTGTAACCGGAGCCGCGGGATTCATTGGCCGGTCGATTGCGGCGGAACTTTTATCCCGGGGTGAGAGTGTACGTGGAGTGGATAATTTCCTGACCGGCAAGCGCGCGAATCTGATCGGACTTGAGGCGATGGAGTTTGTGGAGGGTGACCTCACCGATCCAGAGGTTTGCGCGAAGGTATGCCGTGGGATGGAGATTGTCTTTCACGAGGCCGCGCTCGCCTCGGTGCCGCTCTCGGTGGACAACCCGATGGCGACCCATCTTCACTGTGCCAACGCCACGCTGAACGTGCTGATCGCGGCTCGCGATGCGGGAGTTCGCCGGGTGATCTACGCCGGTTCGTCCTCTGCCTATGGAGACACACCTACACTGCCCCAACGCGAAGACACGACTCCGCATCCCATATCGCCTTATGCCGTGGCCAAGCTCACAGGAGAACATTACCTGCGAGTGTTTGCGCGGGTTTATGGTTTGGAAACCGTGGTATTACGCTATTTCAATGTGTTTGGTCCCTATCAGGACGCTAAGTCCGATTACTCTGGCGTTCTGGCCAGATTCTCCAAGATGATGCTTGCCGGGGAACAGCCGACGATCAACGGAGATGGCGAGCAGAGCCGCGATTTCACCTATATCGATAACGTGGTGCGCGGCAACCTTCTGGCGGCCGCGGCCACCGCGGAGTTGGTCTCCGGGCAAGTCATGAATCTAGCGACGGGGACGCGGATTACGCTCAATCAGACCTTTGAAATCCTGAAAGAATTGACGGGATTTGAGGGAGTTCCGGCGTTTGGCCCGGACCGCGCCGGAGATATTCACGATTCCCTGGCGGATATTGGCTTGGCCAAGGAGTTGATGGGATATGAACCGGTCATTGATTTCAAAGAGGGCCTGCGGCGAACCGTCGGATGGTACAAAACGTTGCCGGCAGCGTAGGAGCAGGCGAGAGGCGGTTGCTCTCAAGGCAAAATCGCAGCGGGGAGTGCGCTTTGATCGCTTGCTGGAGAATGCCGCCGTGCCCCAGGGAACGAAAGATCGGCCCTCAGGAGCTAGCCAAATAGCCTCAAAATGACTGGGCCGCGTGAGCCCCCCCCACAAGCCGCCTTGAGCGGCTCACAAAAAGAGGCCCCCCGCCTCTGCCGTGGGGGCTCTCACGGCTCCGTTTCTGGGGTAGTACCACGGTGCGGCATTATACATAGCATCCGGCCAGAATCGCGCCATGAATTTTTTTAATCATTCCCGGACCACTATTGACATGGGAATGGATTGACTCTGCCCATTCGTGACACGTACAATCAGGGCGTTGCAGACCATGAGTCGAGTTTCATAACGAGAATCAAAGATCGCGTTGGAAGGAATTTTCGGGAAAGCAGCGCTGGAAATGCGAACCTCATCTAAGTGAGGATGGCGAAGCCTCGTCTCATGCGGCCCTGATTTGATGGGAAACCAGTAGTTTTTTCTGGTCCAGAACCTCCCCGTTCCATGGGTAATGGTCAGAATCAGCCCAGGTAGGCAGAGTCGCTTGGACGGACTCTGTTGGGTTGCCACGAATTTTTGTGGTGGGAGCGCACTCCCGGGAATTTGCGCGGGACAGGTGCTCGAACCGTTGCCTCCATGCAGTCGGGCCGAAGTTCAGGATGCAGTTTCCAGCCGCGCGCGCCAGGGGAACTCCCTTGCCGCGCGCCAACGGCGGGGCCATCCTTCTTGAAGGTATTGTCTTCTATCTATATGCATATCAAAACGTTACGCGCGACTTGCGCAATCTTCCCCGTACTTCTCACTTCGTCCTCCATCTGCACGGCGGTTACAAGCGGCTTGCTGCTGGCGCCCTTCAAGGCTCCAGTGCGATGCCCCTCGACTTAATCGCCCAAGGTCCGCTCAACCGTGGCTCGGCCATGCGGTGTTGCCGCCAGGCTCTGACCTGACGCCACAAGCCCAACTTGAGCTCAAGCGTGTAGCGTCTCCGATTCGACCAAGCCACCTTCGCCAACCTATCGGACTAAAATAGTCTGTTAAGGGATACATATTGCCGGGGCAAGGTCACCCCGGGCGGCTTTGCTGGGTAGTTGGGTGGCGATTGCCATGCCAGTTCGAGGAACGGATGGATGGCCTGGGCCTTTGGCGATGCTCCGTGTGCTGCAGGTGGTTTGCGGAGATCTTGCCCCTTCCTGTGGGGCGAGTTTTTAGCGAAGGCGGGTCGTGTTTTAATACTAGACGGTGAGCCAAGTGCCCTTTTAAAGTGCGGGGCCCTAAAACTTCAAACCAAGGATCTCGATCCACCTAGG
>CAZYDF010000152.1:0-8099 GCA_964645855.1 uncultured Occallatibacter sp. | reverse complement strand
CTCCGGTTTCGGAAATGTTGCACTTGGAGCTTGAATCCGCCGTGCCCCATCCTTGTCGCGCTCTTTGCGGAAAGGGTGGGAAAGTAGGATGCGAATCTTCTGAGCCGATTCAGCCTTTTCCGGGCCCTAAAGGCCCTGCTCCCTCCACTATTTGACGGACGGCGCAGCAATCCCATGAGATGGAAGAAGATGATGCGCCGTCCTGGATTGCCTGAACTTCCGATTGACAGCTTGCTCGACGAGATTGCCGCGTCGCTCAGCCGTGTGCCGAACCTGCTGGTTGTGGCCGAGCCGGGCGCGGGCAAGACAACGCGCGTGCCGGCGGTGCTGCTCAATGCGGTGGCGGGCAACGTGCTGGTGCTGGAGCCGCGCCGGTTGGCGGCGCGCATGGCGGCCCGGCGGGTGGCGTGGGAGCTGGACGAAGAGCTGGGCGCAACGGTTGGCTACCAGGTGCGCTTTGATCGTGTGGGCGGCCCGGCCACGCGGCTGCACTTTTTGACCGAGGGCGTGCTGACCCGGCGTTTGCTGACCGATCCTGAGTTGAAGGGCGTGGACGCGGTGGTGCTGGACGAGTTCCATGAGCGGCATCTGGAGAGCGATCTGGCGCTGGCCTTGTTGCGCCATCTACAGCAGCGGCGGCCGACGTTGAAGCTGATCGTGATGAGCGCCACGCTGGATGCCGAGCCGGTGGCGGAGTTTCTGGGCGGCTGCCCGGTGGTGCACAGCAAGGGGCGCATGTATCCGCTTACGGTGGAGCACCTGCCCTACTCCCCTGCCTCGCTGGAGGAGCAGGTGCGCGGCGCGGTGGAGCGGCTGGTGGCAGGCGGCGAGACGGGCGGCATTCTGGTGTTCTTGCCCGGAGCCGCGGAGATTCGGCGGGCCATGCGCGCCTGCGATCCGGTGGCGCGGCGCTCTGGCCGGTTGCTTTTGCCGCTCTATGGCGATCTGCCGCCCGAGGAGCAGGATCGAGCTGTCGCACCGAGCGAGCAGGCCAAGATCATTCTGGCGACGAACGTGGCGGAGAGTTCGGTCACGATTGATGGGGTGACGGCCGTGGTGGACAGCGGGTTGGCGAGGCAGGCTTCTTGGTCGCGCTGGACAGGGCTGCCGACGCTGGCGGTGGGGCGCGTGAGTCAGGCCTCGGCCACACAACGGGCCGGACGCGCGGGCCGAACTGCGCCCGGCCGGGTGCTGCGGCTCTATCCGCAGATGGACTTCAACCAGAGGCCGGCGCACGAAACGCCGGAGATTGCGCGCGGCGATCTGGCGCAGCTGTGCCTGCTGCTGCGCGTCATGGGAATTGGCGATCCGAGGGAGCTGGGTTGGCTGGATGCGCCTCCCGCAGCGTCGGTGGATCAGGCGGAAGCCTTGCTGGACAGTTTAGGTGCAAGCGGCACGGGCGCGGAACGGATGATGCGACTGCCGGTGCATCCGCGGCTGGCGCGGACTATCGCGGAAGCTACCCAGCGTGGCGTGGGGTTGGCAGGTTGCATGACGGCGGCGCTGCTCGAAAGCGGCTCGCGGCGAGCCCATTGCGACTTGCTGGAGGCCTTGGACGAGCCGCTGGATGAGCGGACCAAACATCAACTGCGCGCGCTGGTCCGTGTGGCGCGGCCGGGCACGGAGCGCAAAGACGACGACGCGGCGCTGTGCACCTCGGTTCTGCTCGGCTTCCCGGACCGGGTGGCCAAGCAGCGGGCGGGCAACCAGGCGATGCTGGCCAATGGCGTGGCCGTGGAGATGGCCAGCGACTGGCATGGTGGTGCGTGGTTTGTGGCTCTGGACGTGGAGGATCGCACCGAGAAGGCCCTGCCCATTGTGCGGCTGGCTGCGCGGATTGAGCCGGAGTGGTTGCTGGACCACTTTCCGGAGCGGGTGCGCGAAGAGAGCGTGTTGGAGTGGAATCGGCAGGCGGACCGGGTGGATGCGGTAAGCCGGCTGCTCTACGACGGCTTGGTCATGGAAGAGTCAAAGCACGCCACGCCTGACCCGGAGCGTGCAGGGGTAATGCTAGCGGAGAAGGCGCTGGAGGCCGGCGTGGAGCGCTTTGTGGACGGGGCGCAGCTGGAGGAGTGGCTGGCGCGGCTGGAGTTTGCCGGCAGCGCAGCACCGGAGTTGCCCGTGCTGTTTGCCGAGTTCTGCACCGGGATGCGCAGCTTTGCGGAGCTGCGAACGGCGGGGGCGGGGTTTCTGGGCTGGCTGGAGCAGAGGCTGGGGGCGGGCCGGTTGCGGGAAGACGCGCCGGACTCGATCAAGCTGCCCTCTGGACGGCGGGCCAGGGTCCGTTACGAACGAGGCAAGCCGCCGTGGGTGGCGTCGCTACTGCAGGACTTTTTTGGCATGATGGAGACGCCGCGGATTGGCTCCCAGCGAACGCCGCTGGTGGTGCATCTGCTGGCGCCCAATCGCAGGCCGGTGCAGATGACGCAGGATCTTTCCGGATTCTGGGACCGGCTGTACCCGCAGGTGCGGAGGGAACTGATGCGGCGCTACCCGCGCCATGCGTGGCCGGAGCGGCCGAACGGGTAGGGGGATCCTGGATTCTAGTGGTGTCCGCCGCAAATAGAGTCATTTCAAACGGCACCAAGTTGACATTGAGATCCCTGAAACCTTCCCTCAGGGGCTAAAGCCCAGCACGTTTGATGTTTTTTACGGCACGACTGAAGTCGTGCCCTTTCAAAACATAAACGACCATCTGTATGGCGGACACCACTAGCGGTTATAGATCCGGCTCGAAAATAGCGTCACGCTATCCCATCCATCCCGCACAAAACGCGGGATGGATGGGGCACCCGGCTCCCGGGGGAAGAAGTGTATCTTTCGCAATTTCAACGGGGTGTGCAGGGAGATTCTGGGGTCTGGGAACAGGGCTTGCTGGATTCAGCCGGTCTCAAGGCCAGAAAGGGCCGCGAACAGTTAAATTAGAAGGCAAAGTAAACGTGTACTTCCAGGCTCGGAGGACTCGACAAGAGACGGAGCCGGGGAGTATATTCGAGTCTCGAATTTAACTGAGCATCGAAATGCGCCCACCTTGCGCACCGTTGCCACGGATCGGGGAGAACTGATTTTGAATCGTCGAGGATTTTTACAGGGAGCTGGAGTCGCAGCAGCGGCACTTGCCTTTAGCAGCGAGGCAGAGGGGAAGGTCCAGTTGGAGACCGCGGATCGTTGGCTGGGATATTTGAAGAAGACGTCTGGACCGCTGCTGAGCGCATTGAGCCAGCGGCGTTTGAAGCAGGTTTTTCCGGTGGAGTGCCAGCCGAGCCAGGAAGAGAGTCGGCACAAATGCACCTATCTTGAGGCGCTGAGCAGGACGCTGTGCGGGATTGGACCGTGGCTGGAGAACGGCGCGGCGGGCGCGGACCAGGACCACTATCGCGAGCTGGCCCAGGAGGCGCTTCTGGCCGGCTTCGATCCGGCGTCGCCCGACTATATGAATTTTGGATCCATCGCGCAAACGCTTGTGGATGCGGGGTTTCTGGGGCTTGGCATCCTGCGCGCGCCGGAGCAGCTGAACGCCAGGCTGCCGGCCAGGACGCGTCAGTTGCTGATTGACGGGCTGAAGAAGACGCGCGTGATTACCCCGCCGGAGACCAACTGGCTGCTGTTTGCCGCCATGGTGGAGGCCACGCTAGCGGCGCTCGGCTCCGATTGGGAAAAGGGCCCGGTGGAACACGCGCTCCAGAAGCACAGCGAATGGTATGTGGGCGATGGCGTCTACCGGGACGGCCCCACCTATCACGCCGATTATTACGACAGTTTTGTGATCCATCCCTTCCTGCTGGGGGTTCTGGAAAGCCCTGCTGGCAAAGTGGGCATTGGACCGCAGCTGAGAGATGCGGAGCTGGACCGGGCGCGTCGCTTTGCCGCCATCCAGGAGCGCATGATTGGTCGCGACGGAACCTGGCCGGTGCTGGGCCGCTCCATTACCTACCGCTGTGGCGCCTTCCATGCGCTGGCAGATATGGCCTACCGCAAGCTTCTTCCGGAGGGATTGAAGCCGGCACAGGTGCGCGGAGCCTTGACAGCGGCCATGGAGACGTCGCTGGGTGCGCCCGGCACCTACGATGCCAATGGCTGGCTCACCATCGGTTTGGGCGGACATCAGCCCCAGTTGGGTGAGTTCTACATCTCCACCGGCAGCTTGTATCTGTGCCTGGAGGCGTTTTTGCCGCTGGGTTTGAAGCCGGAAGATCCCTTCTGGCGCGATCCGGAGACGCCGTGGACCGCCAAGCACGTTTGGAGCGGCGGCGACCTGCCGGCGGATCGGGCGCTGGACGGATTCCACGGCTGATCGCTGGGAGGATTTTTTCTTCCTGCGGGCTAGGAAATGAAGCAAGGTGCTCCACCCTTTTCGCGTTTTATGCGAAAAGGGTGGGAAGACGGGCAACAACTTCTTGGCCCAGACTCGTTTTTCCGGATCGACCGGGAATCGATCCGGCAAACAACTGGAGGAGGGCTCGCTTTCAGTGATTTAATACACTACGCAAACAAAATATGGGCCTCTGGTGGGCTCAGGGTTCAATCGAGGGGGCGATCTTCCGGGTTGCTCACTTTGCCTGCAACCAGCCCTAGGGCTTGCCCCTTCAGGGAGGGAGATTATGTCACTGGTCCTTCTCCCTCCATGCTTTTCACTGCCAACCGAACCGTGCAATCTTGAGCTGGGCAACCGGCCACGGAGACAAAGATGAAACCCACACGTCGTGCATTTTTGAAGATTTCAGCTGCCAGCAGTGTTGCGGCGGCATTTCCTGCCATCGTTCCTCGTTCTGTGTTTGGCGCCACCGCGCCGTCGAATCGGATCAACATTGGCGCCATTGGCGTGGGCCGCATCTCGCGCGGACACGACATGCCGGGGGTGCTGCAATACACCGGCGTGGCCGGGCGCGATAACCGCATTACCGCAGTCTGCGACCTGAGCGTCGAGCGCCTGGAGCTGGGCAAGCAGTTTGTGGATGCCGAGTACAGCAAGCGCCTGGGCCAGCCCTATACCGGGACGAAGGGCTATGCGGATTATCGCGAGCTGCTGGCGGATAAAGACATTGACGCGGTACTGATTTCAACGCCCGACCACCAGCATGCGCGGCTGGCGGTGGCGGCGGTGAAGGCAGGCAAGGATGTTTATCTGCAAAAGCCGGCCTCGCTCACCATTGCCGAAGGTCGCATCATGGCCGACCACGTGAAGGCCAGCAAGCAGATCCTGCAGGTGGGTTCGCAACAGCGCTCGTGGAAGCAGTTTCCGCGTGCGGTGGAGCTGGTGCGCAATGGGCGCATTGGCAAGGTGCTGCGGGTGGAGATTGGCCTGCCGGGCGATCCGGCTGGCGGCAAAACGGAAGCCATGCCGGTGCCCGCGGGCTTCAACTACGATGCGTGGCTGGGCTCCACGCCGGATGTTCCCTACACCGTGGATCGGGTGATGCCCTTGAAGGGCTTTGATCGCCCCGGCTGGCTGCGCATGGAGCAGTTTGGCGCGGGCATGATCACTGGCTGGGGCGCGCACCATGTGGATACAGCCCACTGGGGCATGGACACGGAGCTGACTGGGCCGGTGGAGATCTGGGGCCATGCGGAGTTTCCCACCGCAGGGTTGTGGAATGTGCATGGATCGTTCAAGACCCACGGATGCTATGCCAACGGCGTGGTGATGAGCATCAGCGGCGACTTTGAGAATGGCATCAAGTGGATCGGCGACCAGGGCTGGATCTTTGTGTGCCGCGACGGCATGACCACGCCCACCTCCAACGGCGCGCCCACTGCGCTGATTGTGGCGCTGCGCGCGAGCGACGCGAAGATTCTGGATTCCGCGATTGGGCCGAACGAGTGGCATCCGTACACCTCGGACGATCAGCACGGCAACTGGCTGGACTGCATCCATAGCCGCAAGCAGCCGGTGGCTCCGGCGGAAGTGGGCCACCGCGCCTGCTCCACCTGCCTGCTGCACTGGATTGCGATGAAGGTGCAGCATCCGATCTTCTGGGATGCGGCGAAGGAGAAGATTGTGGGCGACGACATTGCCGCCAGCCTGCTCGCGCGGCATCAGCGGCATCCGTACGAGATTGGGGTATAAGTCTCGGGCGAAGGGACGCTGTTTTACCCCAGGCTTCAAAGTTGAGACTTGGGGCAATGCGGCCGGTTCACCAGAGATAGGCGGGTGCTCAGGCTTCCGATTCTGAAAGCTGGGATCGAGGTCTCGATGGTTTTTGCCACTGCAGCATCATGAATCGTTGCGCCCCGTCTGGGGCGCGGTGCGAGTAGCCCAGGGCCAGCCGTAGGCGCAGCCCTGGGTTGCGATCTCCCAAGATCCTCGCGCCCTGAAAGGGCGCTGTGCAGCACCGAATTCGTCCTGGGTTGAAACCCCTCAATCATCTCTTTGGACGAGTTTTCAGGGACCTGAAGGTCCCTGCTCCTTCCGTCCCTGAGTTCCATCCTCCCTCAGGTAAGCTTTGCCGGTGGACAACTGTTCCCGCCTGTGGAGCGCGGTCGCCGTCCGCGAGATAATAGAACCACGCAGACCGTAGCCTGCCATCCCCACAAAAGAGAGCGACCAAGACCATGAGCGAAGCCACCATCGCACCCCGCAGTTTTTCCGAGAAGCTGGATCTGCTTGCCGAAGTAGCCGTAAAGGTGGGCCTGGGCCTGCAGCCAGGCCAGGAGCTGCTGATGACGGCCTCGCTGGACTCGCTCCAGTTGGTGCGGCGGATTACGGAGCAGGCTTACAAGGCGGGAGCAACGCTGGTGACCACGCTGCTGACCGACGACGAGTCCACGCTGGCGCGCTACCGGTATGCTCCAGACGAGAGTTTTGACCATGCGGCCAGCTGGCTCTACGACGGCATGGGAGCGGCCTTCAAGGCAGGCACGGCACGGCTGGGCATTGCCGGAGCCAACCCGTCGCTGCTGGCCAATGAGGATTCGGACAAGGTGGGGCGGGCCAACCGCGCCACCTCCAAGGCTTACCGGCCGGCGCTGGAGTACATCACCAAGCACGCCATCAACTGGACCATTGTGGCCAGCGCCACCCCGGCGTGGGCGGCCGCCATGTTCCCCGGCGAGGAGCCTGCGGTGGCCGAGGCCAAGCTGTGGGAGGCGATCTTTGCCACCAGCCGCATTGACGTCGCTGACCCGGTGGCCGCATGGCGGGAGCACGACGCCAGCCTGCAGCAGAGGGCGGCGATCCTGAACGAGAAGCGTTACTCGTGGCTTACGTACAAGGGACCGGGCACGGAGTTCAAGCTGGGCCTGGCCGACGATCATCTGTGGATGGGCGGCGGCACAACGGCGGGCAACGGCATCTACGGCATTCCCAATATGCCGACCGAGGAGATCTTTACCACCCCGCACAAGGAACGCGCCGAGGGTGTGGTGACCGCTACCAAGCCCCTGAGCCACCTGGGCACCATGATTGAGGGTATTCAGGTGCGCTTTGAAGGCGGTCGGATTGTGGAGGCTAAGGCCACCCGCGGACAGGAGGTGCTCCAAAAGATGCTGGAGACCGATGAAGGTGCGCGGCGGCTCGGAGAGGTGGCGTTGGTGCCGCACTCCTCGCCGATCTCGGCCTCGGGCGTGACGTTCCTGAACACGCTGTTTGACGAGAATGCGGCTTCGCACATTGCGCTGGGGCAGGCTTATTCCACCTGTGTGAAGGATGGGGAGCACATGACGCCGGAGCAACTGGCTGCCAAGGGTGCCAACGACAGCCTGATCCACGTGGACTGGATGATCGGCTCGGGCGAGCTGGATGTGGACGGCATTACCCCCAGCGGCACCGTCGAGCCGCTGATGCGCAAGGGCGAGTGGGTTTAGGCTTCAGCTTCAGGGCGCGCCGGTAGAGGTGCAAGAACCGGCGCGTTCAGCATAAGATACAGATTAGAAGGGCCTGTAGCTCAACGGTTAGAGCAGGGGACTCATAATCCCTTGGTTGGGGGTTCGAAACCCTCCGGGCCCACCAAAAGTCATCCCATATAAAACAAACAAAAACAACAACTTACATAGACTATCCCCTCCAGGCAAGTACCCGGGTTTTGCGGTACATTTGCGCCTAGTCTTCGCTTTCGGTACAATTGCGGTACAGTAGCGGTACGCAACAACTGTACTGGAGT
>CAZYDF010000151.1:0-8187 GCA_964645855.1 uncultured Occallatibacter sp. | reverse complement strand
GCTCTTTGCGATGTGTTGTTGCACTTGGACCTTGAATCCGCCGTGCCCCATCCTTACGTACGTTGGGGGCAAGGGTGGGAGAGGAAAGTTGGGGACAAGGGGGGGAAGGAAAGTTGGGGGCAAGGGTGGGGAGGAAAGTTGGGGGCAAGGGTGGGACTGGAAAGAAGCTGGTTCTCCCCATTTCTCCCCGCCAACCAGGCCTGGGTGCCCCCGGTCTCGATTTTGAGACCGGGGAAAGAACCAAGCAGCCTCAGGTCTCTTTCCCACCCCCCGCCGCCCACTGCCTGCCAACTTGCCAACTCGCCACACGAGCCGCAGGCTCGGCTAACCCGCTAACTTGCTAACCCGCTGCCCCGCTAACCCGCTGCCCCGCTGCCCCGCTAACCCGCTGCCCCGCTAACCCGCCAACCCTGGAGACAATGCCCCGTCCCCAACTCCACCACAAACGGCCGTTCGCGGTCGCTGTGCATCTCCCAGCCCAGGCCGCGCAGCAGCCCGTCCTCTACGGATGTAATGGTCAGCCCCTCGTCGGTGAGCGGTTCCGTCTCCCAGCGCAGTCCTTCCACGCCCCAGGCCATCACCGTCCGGTGGCCCACAAACAGCAACAGCCCTACCTCCACCGCTGCCCGAACCTCCAGGACCGGCCGCATCTCCACCATCTGGAACTGTTCCGGAGCGCTGCTGTTCACCACGTACGCGTAGCCGCCTGCCACCATGCAGAGCTCTTCTGGCCGCGGGCACGCCCACACCCCGGTCGGCGCCGCTGGATCGCGAAACCCCAGCGCGCATGTCGCCAAAAAGGGCTCCGCGCCCCGCGAGGGCTCCGCGCCCTGCGAGAGCTTTTCCTGGTTTTCCGCGCGCCATTCAGCGGAGTGCTCGCCAGCGGTAGGGCAGAGGGGAAAGACCATCACCTCCAGCGCCCCTCGCTCCACCTCTTCCACCGCCTGCGGATACACAAAGTGCCTCCCCGGCAGGATCAGAGGTCTCGCGGCCAGAATCTCCGCCCGCCACTGGGCAGGGAAGTGCATTTCGATCTTCGGCATATTCCTCTCCACAGCACCCCTCCGCTGCATGCAATGCCTCTGCTATGCTTGCCAGCTTCGCTACCTCGCGCCGCGGGCGCGGCTAACTCGCCAACTCGCGAACTTGCCAACTTGCTGACTTGTTAACTTGCAAAATGTTCCCACCCCCCCGCTGCCAGCGCCTCCCGGCGTCCTTCTTTGACCAGCGTCACCGTCGGCCGGCCCTTGCGCGGCTTCACCATCTGCCCAATCCGGGTCAGCGGCACCCCGGCAATCGCCCGGGGAACCCGCGCCCCGGCCCGTGCCGTAAACAGCAGCTCGTAGTCCTCGCCCCCATGCAGCGCCTGCTCCAGCGTGGCCCCCGGAAAGCAGGGAACCAGCTCTGCTTCCACCTCCGCCGCCACCCCAGACTCGGCACATAGCCGCGCCAGATCCAGGCTCAGCCCGTCGCTCAGGTCCATGGCCGCGGTAGCCAGTCGCCGTCGGGCCAGGGTCTGCCCCTGTTCCAGTCGGGGTTGCGGGTAAAGGTGCGGTCCCAGAGCCGACTCCGCATCCGGAGGCTTTTGTCGCCGCGGTTTCCCCGCCGCGGCGGCCAGCAGTTCCAGACCCAGAGTCGCGCCTCCCAGCCGCCCGGTCACGTAGAGCGCCTCCCCGGCCCGTGCCCCCGAGCGCAGCAGCGCCTGCCCCTGCCGCACCGCGCCCACCAGCACAATATCGGCCAATGCCAGCGGCGACTCGGCCAGATCCCCCCCCGCCAGAGGCGTCTCACAGGCCTCTGCCAGGGCCAACAGCCCGTCGTAAAAACGATCTACCCACGGCTTTTGCCTCCGCTGGCTGCGCGTCAGCTCCGGCGGCAAACCCAGCGACAGGAACGCCGCCACCGGCCGTGCCCCCATCGCCGCCAGGTCGCTCAACCCGCGTGCCAGGGTTCGGTGGCCCACGGACTCGGCCGGATGCCAGTCCAGCCGGAAGTGCCTGCCGTCCAGCGCCAGATCGGTGGTCACAGCCAGCTCTTCCCCGGCCTTGATCCGCAGCAGGGCGCAATCGTCGCCAATGCCCAGCCGCAATCCCCCGCGGCCAACCCGGGCCAGCCCCGCCACACGCCCCCGTATGCGCTCAATCAGTTCCCGCTCGCCTGTTGCCTGCCCGCTCCCGCCCCGCTTGATGGTGGTCATAGCTTGAGCATAGGACAAATTCCCGCCTCCTCCCTGCCGACAATTCCTCTTGGGCAAAAGAGCAAACTAAAGTGTTCTCCTTCAGTCGTCGATACTTGACACAGGTTGTCGGCCA
This sequence comes from uncultured Occallatibacter sp., assembly GCA_964645855.1. GTDB lineage: Bacteria > Acidobacteriota > Terriglobia > Terriglobales > Acidobacteriaceae > Telmatobacter. Next base: position 5,875 of record CAZYDF010000151.1, on the reverse strand, counting down.
CGGAGTGGACCCAATCGTTCTGGGCCCAGAATGGCGTTGGGCGGGCTAGTTCCGCGCAAGTTGGTCAGGAAATCGTTGACCCGGCCAAGGGCGGTTTGTTAACCTCGACCTAGATCATGCCGATCTGGGTTCCTGCTGGACGCGTATTGTTGGCGCGGAGGCAGGCTTTGTTGTTCTACGCCATCAAGCAGTAACGGCGAATTGCGATCCTGCGACGAGCAGGTATGGAAGGCTACATATGCTGCGCAAGCGCTATTACATTCTTTTTGTTGCCAGGGACGAAGACGGACACATCCGCAAGATTTCTCTGCCCCTGCCCTACGCCTACGGCTTTGTGGCCGCGGCGCTGTTGGGCGCTTTCACCATTGTCGGCTTGGCCGGGTCTTATTCCCGGATGCTGCTCAAGACGGAGAGCTTCAACCAGGTGCGCGCGGAGCGCGAGACTCTCCGCCAGAACTACCAGCACATGGCCCAGATCGCCCATGATCGCGACGTGCAGGTGGCTTCGCTCGGCGCTCTCGCCAATGAGGTGACGGCCCTCTACGGCCTGCGCCAGAACCGCCTGGCCGCCGCCAAGCCGCCGGCCGCGGCTGCCGCTGCCGCTCCCATGCCGGCCTCCCTGGCGCAAACCGATTCCCCCAGCCAGCAGCAGATCACCACCTCGGTTGACCAGTTCTATGCCCTCCGCGCTGAGGCCATGAGTGGCCGCATCTCTCGCGCTCTGGAGAGTGGACTCTCGCCCGCCTACGTGGGCGACTGGACCTCGCTTGCCGATGCTCCCTCGCTCTGGCCCGTCGAAGGCCGCGTGGGCTCCAGCTTCGGTGGCCGTTCCGATCCCATCAACGGGGAAGGCGCCTTCCACTCCGGCATTGACATTGAAGCTCCCATCGGCACCCCCGTCCGTGCCACCGCCGACGGCGAAGTCACCGGCGCCATGCTCGGCGCGGGCTACGGCCGCCAGGTGGTCATCGATCACGGACACGACATGATGACCGTCTACGGCCATCTGTCGGCCATTGTTGCCTTGCCCGGCCAGCACGTCTCTCGCGGCCAGGTCATCGGCTACGTGGGCATGACCGGCCGCGCCACTGGCCCCCACCTCCACTACGAGGTGCGCGTCCACAACGTCCCCGTCAATCCTCACAAGTACATGCGGCTCACCTACGGTGAAGTTGCCAGCCTGGGCGAGACCAACCCGCTCAAAAAGTAGCCCTCCTCCCTCCGAGGACAACAAAAAACGGCTCCCACCCGGGAGCCGTTTTCGTGCTTCGTAGCTCAAATCCGAGGGGCATTTGCAGCACCTGTGGCGAGGCCCGAGCGAAGCCAGAGTTGCCGTATCCCGAAATCGGCAAGTCGACGCGACCCTCAGGAAGCAGCGACCTCCCAGGGAATTACCAGGACGCACCGACTCTGATTTCCCTCGAACCCGCGGGTGTCCGCGAAGCGTATTGGCCCCACCGCAGGTGGCAATGCGCTACTGCAGCACCCCCGCCAGCAGCGAGGGTGAAAGTGTTGCTCGCACCACCACTCGATCGTGCTTCTGTTCCACCGTTGCGTCGTTCACCAACTCCTGGAAGCTGCTATTGGCGGCGTTGTTGCCCAGCGGACCCGTCAACGTGCGTGCCAGCGTTACCAACTCGCTCAGGGCCACGGCCTGCGCCCGTGCTTTTTCCTCGTTGGGCGCAAACTCCTCCACCCGCACATGCATCGATCCGGCCCAGCGCACGCTGGCCACAATGTTGGCATCCGCCTCCAGCGGTAGCCGGAGGCCAAACACCGTCAACGCCCCGCGCTCGGAGAACGGCAGACCGATCTTGCCCACGCCCCAGGCCAGCGAAAGCAGCGGCACGTCGTGGTAGTGGTGCTCCAGCAGCGTGGAGCCGGAAAAGGGAAGCGCCGCGGTCCGGTGGCGATCAATGATGGAATGAATTTTCTCCGGCGTCGGGTAGTTGGAGACGGCCATCATGTCGTAGCCAATCTGCGCCACGCGCACCGTCCGTCCCTCGGACTGCACACTGTAAATGGTGTGCCCGCCGTAGTCCTCGCGCGCCACCGCATGGCTCTCCAGCCAGCCGTTCAGGCGCTTGCCCGTCAAGCGGCCCACCAGCACCATCGAGTAGGCCACCGCACCATTCGGCCCCGAGGGGTCCTGCATTGCATGCAGCGCCACGGCGGCCTGATCCAGGTCCTGCTCCGGATCAATTCCCACCGCGTCAAGAAATTGCTGATACTCGGCATCGTGCTTGGGCGGCTTCAAGGCCTTGTGCGCAAAGGCCCGCAGCGGCTTGAAGTCCACATACACAATCCCGTCCGACTCCGGCAACAGCCGCGCGGCCTCGGGTGGCGCTTTGGAGCGCAGGAAGACGGCAACAGCCAGCAGTACCAACACCGCGGCCACTATAAGAAGCGTTCTACGCGTTCGTCTGTTCATCAGGGGGCGGCCCAAAGGCCTTTAGTGATTACCCTACCATTGGCGGGCTCGGTTCGATAGACAGAGTTCATTGCAGCAATCGAAGTCTGGACACTCAATGCGTCGAAGTCCGCTCACCCAACGCGGCCAAGGCACCTGCGGTGCGGCCAGCCCGCTTCGCGCAGAACGCTTCCGTGCCCCATCCATTTCCGCGTTTTCTGCGGAAATGGGTGGGATACCCAAGAAACTCAGGTCTACACCATTTCAGAAAGATGAAGATCAAGGCAGATCCGGCAACTCTTCAATTTACCGATCAGATCACATTACCGATCAGGCTGCATGCTTTGTAACAGGGCACGACTTTAGTCGTGCCGAAAACGGTCCAAGAAAAGATCTGGGCTTCAGCAAGGCACCTGCGGTGCGGCCAGCCCGCTTCGCGCAGAACGCTTCCGTGCCCCATCCATTTCCGCGTTTTCTGCGGAAATGGGTGGGATACCCAAGAAACTCAGGTCTACACCATTTCAGAAAGATGAAGATCAAGGCAGATCCGGCAACTCTTCAATTTACCGATCAGATCACATTACCGATCAGCCTGCATGCTTTGTAACAGGGCACGACTTTAGTCGTGCCGAAAACGGTCCGAGAAAAGATCGGGGCTTCAGCCCCTGCGGCCTCTGGTCCCGGCAGTATTTGTAGATTCAGTGCTGAAGCCCGCCCATCGAGAAGAGAGCTTCTTGCGGCACCCTTCGACTTCGCTCAGGGCAGACTCAGAAACTGAAGTCGTGTCCGGTTGCGAAACTCCGTTTGCTTGTCTCTTTGCTCACCGAACCTGAACTAAGTTGATCTTCATCTTGCGGAAATGGGTGGGATGAAGTGACGCGATTTGAGGGGCCGGATCGACAACGAACACCCCCGTTTTGGTGCTGCCCTGAGCGCACCTTCCCGCCCCTACAGAATTCGGTTTCCTTGCTTTCCCAACTCGCTCCGCACCGCCTTGTTCAACACCGTCTGCCACCCAATCGCCTGGTCAATCTCCTTCTCCAATGTCAGGTTCTTCTTCTTCGCCCGCTCCTGCTCCGCGGCGGCCTTCTTGCGTTGCGCCTCCACCAGATCCTCCAGCGATCCCACCCTCGGAACCACCGCATACACCAGCTCGCAGCCCAGCGCCTCCGCCGCCCGCCGCAGCGTACTCAGTTGGATGCACGCGCTCTGCTCCCCCCGCTCCTGGCGGAGCACCTCCCTCTTGGTAATCCCCAACCGTCGCGCCACCTCGTTCACCGGCATCCCGATCGCCCGCCGCACTGTGCGCAGCCAGTTGCTCTGTTCCAGTGGGCAACCTGCGTCCTTCATCGCTCTCCGCGCGGCCCGCATCCACAGCAGCGTCTCGTCCAACTCTTGCCGCTGCGCCCCCAGCAAGGGCATCGACCTTCTTCCTGGCTTCTGCGCAAACAACTGCATCAATCGCCTCTTGATCGATGCCACCTCCTCCAACTCCTTCAAACTCATGCCCACCTATCACCTTTCTCCCCCCCCTCATTGTTCCCCATTGCTATCTATTCTTCTGCACCCGGCAACTCGTCAACCAGGAACGGGTGCCCCATCCTTGACCACGTTCTTTAGGGGGCAACGGTGGAAAACAGCCAACTCCAATGAATCCCATCAACCCCGCCAACCCACCCATTCGCCAACCCGCCAACTCGCCACCAAACAAAGCCGCCTGTTATCGGAGCGAACGCCCCCTACAGAAGCTGTCATCCTGAGAGAACGGGGCCCCAGGCGCGAAGCGCGTCTGCCGCACCCCAGGTGCCTTGCTCCAGACACGCCTCTGTGCTAACCTTGGTTCTGTGCCGTGGATGTGTGAGTGGAACTGTGCCCACACATTTTTTTGCGTTCCGGAGGGTCTCCGGGTGGTTTTAGGGCTGGCGTAGCTCAGCTGGTAGAGCATCTGATTTGTAATCAGAGGGTCGGGGGTTCAAATCCCTTCGCCAGCTCCACTTGAGGCCCCACAAGCAACGCGGAAACGGTTAGAATGGGCAGGCGGACCTTGTTGTTGACCGCCAGTCTTGTCCTTGGCTGCAATCCTTCCCAAGGCGTGGTGCTCCGACGAACCGGAACGTGGTTCGCAGGGGTGACCGATGCGCCAAAGTAGGGTAAACTAAGGGCAGGAAGTAACTTGGGCACAGGTGGCCGAGTGGTTAATGGCAGCAGACTGTAAATCTGCCGGTCTTTAGACCTACGGAGGTTCGAACCCTCCCCTGTGCACCAGTCTTTGCTTGGTTGGGTTGCGGGAGGGGTAGGCGCATGAAGTTTGAGAAGAGCGCCACAAAGCCCGGAATCGAGGGGTTGCACAGCACTGGATCCAGTTTGGATCGCAAGTTCTGGGTCGCTCTGGGGTTGTATACTCTACTAGGTGCCCTGGCCTGGTTCACGATGGACGAAGGTAAGGTCCTGGTGGCGGGGAAGTTGGTAGAGCTGAGGTTCCTCCCGTTGATTGTCATCGGCGGCCTGGCCCTCAGAACGGTTTTAGCCCGACAGGCGGATCGAATTCGCCGCGAAGGGCAGAAGTAGCTTTTAGCCTCAAGCTATGAGCTCTTAGCTCCAGCACCGGCCCAATCAGCCGATGCGTCCTCCCGGTAGGGATGAAGCTAAAAGCTGAAAGCTAATAGCTAGAAGCTTCTTTGTAAGGCTGATGTAGCTCAGTTGGTAGAGCACTCCCTTGGTAAGGGAGAGGTCACCGGTTCAAGCCCGGTCATCAGCTCCAGTATTCAGCTTCTAGCTGCTAGCTCTTAGCTTCTAGCCAGCGACTTGCGGATCGGCGAAACTGGCGGATTTGGCATAAATTGCTGGAAGCTAAAAGCTGGGAGCTAGAAGCTGTTTTTAGGCGGGAGTAACTCAGTGGTAGAGTCACAGCCTTCCAAGCTGTTGGTCGCCGGTTCGATCCCGGTCTCCCGCTCCAGATCGTAGCGGTAGGCAGAGAAGAGCATTAGCCGCGGGCCCCAGGGCCTTGGGTTGGTTTCAGATTGGATTCCGATGTTTCAGCAGGCTGCAATTGCGGTCGTCAACGGCGAGGTCTACCAGCAGCTCCACGCTCTTCTCGACGCAGCCTTCGCGGAGCGCGATGTGGATGTGTTCCTCCACCGCGTACGCCGCTCCGGACTGCGCATCCGCAACTATGAGGGCGTCCTTGAACGCGGATTGCTGGGCAAGCTGGCGGCAAGCCTTTATCGTGACTTGCCGGTCTCCGATCAGGCCCAGACGCGCGAACGCTTCCTGCAGATGGTTGAAGCGGTTTCCCCCGAACTGCGGCAGAGGTATGCAAAGGTCTTCACCCAGTACTAGGGCGAAGTGATTTTATTTGTCCGGCTTGCCGGACCAGAGCACAAAGTCTAGCGGAAGGGATTGAAAGCGAAATGGCGAAGGAAAAATTTGATCGTTCCAAGCCCCACGTGAACGTGGGCACGATTG
>CAZYDF010000150.1:0-8320 GCA_964645855.1 uncultured Occallatibacter sp. | reverse complement strand
CCCCAATTGGAGCGCATAAGGATGTTTTCATTTCCTCCTTGCTAAACTTGGAGGAGATCGTCCCAATGAACCCGGCGGGACACGTGTGCAGCTGCAAGGCTGTAACGATTCAAACTCGTTCATTTTTGCCGTTGGCAGTCCAGCGGCCCAGTACGGAGTCAAGGACAATGCCAACAAGACCGAACAAACCGTTTTCTTACGAGACCTTCCCCGGCTCGGGCCACGTAGGCTACTTTTCCATGGAGATCGCGATCAACCCGGGCATGCCCACCTATTCAGGTGGTCTGGGCGTGCTGGCCGGCGATTCGCTCCGCTCCGCTGCCGACCTGGGCGTACCGCTGATCGCCTTTTCGCTGCTGCACCGCAAGGGCTACTTCAAGCAGCATCTGGACGCCAATGGCATGCAGAGCGAGGACGTGCAGCCTTGGGACCCCAGTGAGTTCTGCGTCGAAGAGCCGGCCCGCGCCACCGTCTTCATTGAAGATCGCATTGTAACCCTGCGCGCCTGGCGCTATGACCTGAAGGGCCGCTTTGGCCACGTCGTGCCCATCTACCTGCTTGACACCGATCTCGAGGCCAACACCGGCTGGGATCGCGGCCTCACCGATCACCTGTATGGCGGCGACAGCAACTATCGCCTGCAACAGGAGATCGTGCTGGGCATGGGCGGCGTGCGCATGGCCCATGCTTTGGGCTACCACATCAACGTTTACCACATGAACGAAGGCCACGCGGCCTTGCTCACCCTGGCCCTGCTGGAGCGCCAGCTCGGCGGCGGCCCACTGGGTGCGGCCACCGATGCCGACATTGAGCAGGTTCGCCGCAGGTGCGTCTTCACCACCCACACCCCGGTTCCTGCCGGCCACGATCGCTTCTCCACCGAGCAGTCCATCCGCATCCTGGGCGGCGATCGCACCGCGCGGCTTGAAAAGCACGGCTGTTTCCATGACGGCATGCTGAACATGACCCTGCTGGCGCTGCGCTTCTCCCGCTATGCCAACGGCGTGGCCATGCAGCACGGCAAGGTCAGCCGGGAGATGTTCCCGGAGTTCCACATTGACGCCATCACCAACGGCGTCCATGCACCTACCTGGGTCTCTGAGCCCCTGCAGGATATGTTCGACGAGCTCCTGCCCGCATGGCGGCGCGACAACCTCTACCTGCGCAACGTCATCGATGTTCCCACCGAGGCGATCATTGCCGCCCACGCCCACGCCAAGGCGGCGCTGCTGGCGGAGGTGGAAAAATCCACCGACATCGCCCTCAATCCCAAGGTGCTCACGCTCGGCTTTGCACGCCGTGCCGCCACCTACAAGCGCGCCAGCCTGCTGTTCAGCGATCCCATCCGCCTGGCGGCCATCGCCAAACAAGCCGGCGGCCTGCAGATCCTTTACGCCGGCAAGGCCCACCCCCAGGACGAGCCCGGCAAGCGCCTGATCCAGGAGGTTGTGGTGGAAGCCGCCAAGCTTTCCGGCGAGCAGCTCAGCATCACCTACCTCCAGAACTACGACTGGCGCCTGGGTGCGTTGCTGACCGCGGGTGTGGACGTGTGGATGAACACCCCGCGCCGGCCCTACGAAGCCTCTGGCACCAGCGGCATGAAGGCCGCGCTCAACGGTGTGCCCAGCCTCTCGATTCTGGATGGCTGGTGGATTGAAGGCTGCATTGAAGGCTTTACCGGCTGGGCGATTGAAGACGGCGCATCTGATTTGGACGAAGCCGCAAACCTCTACGCCAAACTGGAAAACGCCGTGGTTCCGCTCTTCCTGGATGCACCGGAGAAGTGGGCCCGGCTCATGCTCAACACCATCGCGCTCAACGGCTCGTTCTTCAACACCAACCGCATGGTCCAGCAGTACACGCGCAACGCTTACTACCCGGTGACCCTGCGCGAAATACCCAAGCCAACGGAAGAAGATCGCACGCTCTAAGAGCGGCGCGCAACGCAAGCACAAAGGCGAACCGCATGCGGTTCGCCTTTGTGCTGTCTGCCCGTCCAGAACAGCCCCTTTGGGCATTCTCACTTTTGCTATAGACTTCCGTGCCCCTTCCATTTCCGCGTTTTTTGCGAAAATGGGTGGGATCGCCATGGATTTCAGGTACACTACACCGTTAAAAAATGTTCTTGACCGCCCTACTCCACCGGCTGGCGCAGAATCGTCTTCAGCTTCTCCGGCGCGGTACGGCGCATATCACTCAGGTAGATCTCGTGATGGTGGCCGCGCAGTTGCCTGCCTGCCGCCTGAATCTCCTCATGCATGCGCGCGACGGTGGGTCCCTCATCGGCGTACGGTCCGGTGTACAGAAGCTGCGCGCTCGGTCCTTCGTGGCAGCTCTCCAACCGCACGCGCTGGATTCCCGCATCCTTTTTCTTGCGCCGCAGCTCGTCCCGCGCCGCAAGCACGTCCTCGACGGTGATGAAGTCCGGCTGCACAATCAGGAGAGTCCACTTCCAGCGGTCCTTTTTGTGTTGCTGAACAAAGTCTGCCGGATCGTCGGCCCACCATAGCCCTTCCAGGGGCATCACGCCATAGTCAATCATGCGTGCGCCCTTCTTCACCATGAACTTGAGCGTGTAGGAGAGAGAAAAGAGCGCGTGGATGGCTTCCTCAAACGACGCCGACCCATTCGGGTCACCTGCACCATCCGCCATCAGGCAGTTGAAGGCCGGAACGTCGACGAAGGACATTTCTTTTGCGGTAGGCTTGTAGAGTTCTTTCCACTGTTTCTTCAAATCTATGGTCAGCATCGCGAATCTCCTCAGCTTCCAAGGACTTGTAGACCACGAAAGCGCGGATGTCTTACTGAACGAGCCTCTTGAAAAATGCCCGCTTCTGGTGGATAGCGTCAGGGCACGACTTCAGTCGTGCCGCAAAACGCTCAAAACTGCCCCCGGCTTTAGCCGCTGAGGAGCTGCAAGGCCTTAAAGAACAAGACGCAGGGGCTAAAGCCCTGAACCCTTGTGCTGCTCGGGTCGGCACGACTAAAGTCGTGCCCTGACGCTTCTTGCCAGCACATTGGCATCTTGCAAGAGGCTCTAAGAATCTAGGATTCACTCTTCTGGTTGCCTTCTTGTAAGCGGGGCATTAGAAAACGCTCCACCCAAGGCGCACAAGTCCACAACGCGAAAGCCAAAACCAGCAAGATCGCGATCCGCAACAAGAGTAGTCCAATGCCGACTTGTTCATAGCAAATGAAATAGTCGGCGGAGGGCATTGCGAAACCTGCATCGAGCCGGCTCCTATAGTGGTGAAGCGACATCAGCTTCTCGGGAAGGTATGTAAGCTCCATTGATGCCCAGACAAGCAGATAGAAAGCCAGCGCACGGCTTGCGAAGACGACAATTTCCTTTCTGTTCATGGGCCTTCCTTTCTCCAAGACGCTCTAGTCGCCCGGCGCTTCTTCCAGCTCCACGCCAATGCGGTGCAGCTTCATCACCCGATTTTGGATCCAGTCGAACATGAGGTAAACAACCGGAGTGGTGAACAGCGTGAGCAATTGCGAAACCAGTAGGCCGCCCACAATGGTGATGCCCAGCGGTTTGCGGAGTTCCGAGCCCACACCCATGCCCACGGCCAGCGGCAAGCCGCCCAGCAAGGCCGCCATGGTGGTCATCATGATGGGCCGGAAACGCAGCAAGCAGGCCTGATAAATTGCCTCCACCGGCGGCAACCCCTGTTCGCGCTCTGCCTGCAGGGCAAAGTCGATCATCATGATGGCATTCTTCTTCACAATGCCGATCAGCAGAATTACGCCGATCAGCGCAATAATGCTCAGCTCCATGCCAAACAACTGGAGCGCCAGAATTGCGCCCACGCCGGCCGGCGGAATGGTGGAGAGAATGGTGAGCGGATGAATCAGGCTTTCATAGAGAATGCCCAACACAATGTAGACCGCAACCAGTGCGGCAATGATCAGCCACAGTTCATTCTTGAGCGAATCCTGATAGGCCTGGGTGGTGCCCTGGAAGGTACAGTGCAGGGCGCTGGGCAGACCCATGTCCTTCTGCAATTGCTCCAGCGCGGTCACCGCATCGCCCAATGCCACGTTCGGCGCCAGATTGAAGCTGATGGTCACCGCCGGATACTGCCCCTGATGGTTCACCTGCAGCGCGATGCGCGCTTGCTGATAGCTGGCGATCGCCGAAAGCGGCACCATGGGCCCTTTGGTTGACTTGATGAAGATGCCATCCAGCGACTGCGGGCTGTTCTTGAACTTGGGATCAACCTCCATCACCACGTAATACTGGTTCAGGCCTGTGTACATGGTGGAAACTTCACGCTGGCCAAAGGCATCGTAAAGCGTCTGGTCGATCATGGTAGCGGTGATGCCCAACCGTGACGCGGCATCGCGGTCGATGGTCAGGTTCGCGCCCAGCCCTTGATTCTGCTGGTCGCTGTTCACGTCGGCCAGTTGCTTGAGGGCTTGCGCGCGCCGCAGCATCTTCGGCGCCCAGTTGTTCAGCTCGTTGATGTCTTCGTCGGAGAGCGTGTACTGGTAGGCCGCGGCCGAACCGCGCCCGCCAATCTGGAACTCCTGCTGCACCTGCAAATAGAGCGTGGCGCCGGGTACGCTGGTCAACTGACGGCGCAGGCGGTTCACCACATCGTAGCTGGAGACCCTGCCCGGCCGCTGAGCCAGTGGCTTCATGGCGATGAACATGTTACCCACGTTGTTGGAGCCGCCGCCCGGACCGCCGCCGCCCACAAACGCGGTTACGGATTGAATGGCCGGATCGTTCAGCACCTTCTGCGCCAGAGACTTCTGCTTGGCGGCCATGTCGTCAAAGCCAATGTCCTGGGCCGCCATGGTGCGCCCACTCAACCGGCCCGTATCCTGCTGCGGAAAGAAGCCTTTGGGCACAATCCAGAACAGATAGCAGTTCAGAACCATCGCCCCAATCGCTACACCAAACACCAGCCATTGGTGGTTCAGCACCCAGCGCAGCGCCGATGCATACTCGTTATGCAGCCACTCAAAGCCCTTCTCGAATGCCTTGTAAACGGGGCCGTGCTTGCTCTCATCGCGGGTCTTCAAAAAGTGCGCGCACATCATGGGCGTAGTGGTCAGCGAGATCAACAGCGAAACCGCAACGGCGGTCGAGAGCACCACCGCAAACTCGCGGAAGAGCTTGCCCACAATGCCGCCCATCAGCAGAATCGGCGTGAAGACGGCAATCAGCGACAAGCTCATGGAGAGCACCGTGAAGCCGATCTCTTTCGAGCCCTTCATCGCTGCCTCATAGGGCTTCATTCCCATCTCAAGGTAGCGCGTAATGTTTTCAATCACCACAATGGCGTCGTCCACCACAAATCCCGTGGCTACAGTCAGCGCCATCAGCGAGAGGTTGTCCACCGTGTAGCCGGCCAGATACATCACGCCGAAGGTGCCGGTCAGCGAGAGCGGAACGGCGATGGACGGAATAATCGTTGCCCACACCTCGCGCAGGAACAGGAAGACCACCAGCACCACCAGGATCACGCTGATCAGCAGTGAGATCTCCACGTCGCGCACGCTGGCGCGGATGGTGGTGGTGCGATCCACCGCAACCCCAATCTTGATGGTGGGAGGAATGGCCGCCTGAAGACGAGGCATTTCAGCCAGCACATTGTCCACCGTCGAGATCACGTTCGCGCCAGGGACCTTCATGATGATCAGCAGCACGGCGTCCTGGATCTTGCCCGTGGGTCCGTTCGCGGTGTTGCTGCCCGTTACGCCGGCGGTCAGATTGTTGGCCACATCGTCGGTTACCGTACCTACTTCGGAAACGCGCACCGGCGCGCCCGTCTGCTGGTTGTAACCCACGATGAGCGGCGCAAAGTCCTTGGCCTTGAAGATCTGGTCGTTGTCGTCGATGGCCCAACGATGGTCCGCATCCTGAAAGGCGCCTTTGGGACGGTTGGCGTTGGCGGCAGACAGCGCCACGCGCACCGCATCCAGCCCCACGCCGTTGTTGGCCAACTGCTGCGGGTTCAGCTCCACACGCACCGCGGGGCTGGAGCTGCCACCTACAAACACCTGCCCCACGCCCTGAATCTGTGCAATCTTCTGCGCCAGAATGGAGTCGGCCAGATCGTAGATCTGCGGCTTCTTCAGCACCTCGGAGGTCAAGGTCAGAATCAGAATCGGCGCTTCAGCCGGGTTGGCCTTGCGGTAGTTGGGGTTCTGCGGCAGATACGATGGCAGCTGGCTCCGCGCGGCGTTGATGGAAGCCTGCACGTCGCGCGCGGCCGCGTCGATGTTGCGGTTGATGTCAAACTGCATCGTGACCGATGCCGAGCCCAGCTGGCTGGACGAGGTCATTTGGTTCACGCCGGCAATACGGCCGAACTGGCGCTCCAGCGGCGTGGCCACGGCCGAGGCCATGGTCTCCGGACTTGCGCCCGGCAGGCCGGCGCTGGCCCCAATCACCGGAAAGTCAACATCCGGCAGCGACGCCACCGGCAGCAGCGAGTAAGCCACTGCGCCGGCCAGCAATAAAGCAGCACTCAGCAACGATGTGGCCACCGGCCGCTGAATGAAGGGTGCGGAAAGATGCATGGTTCCCCTCCTCAGTCGGCCGACGCCGGCGTTTGCTCGTGGCTAATCTCACGCGGCTTCATCCGCTTGGCCAGCTTGTCAAAATACAGGTACACAACCGGAGTTGTGAACAGGGTGAGCATCTGCGAGAAGATCAGTCCACCCACAATGGTCACGCCCAGCGGTATGCGCAACTCCGCGCCCACACCACCGCCCAGTGCCAGCGGCAAGCCACCCAGTAACGCCGCCATGGTGGTCATGATGATGGGCCGGAAGCGCAGCAGACAGGCCTGATAGATGGCCTCTTCCGCGGTCTTGCCTTCATCGCGCTCGGCCTGCAACGCAAAGTCGATCATCATGATGGCGTTCTTCTGCACAATGCCGATCAGCAGGATGATGCCGATCAGCGCAATCACCGAAAAGTCCACATGGGTGATCATCAGCGCCAGCAGCGCGCCCACACCTGCCGACGGCAGCGTGGAGATGATGGTGATGGGATGGATGTAACTCTCGTAGAGCACGCCCAGCACAATGTAAACCGTGATAAGCGCCGCCAGAATCAGCAGCGGCTCATTCGACAGCGAGGTCTGAAAGGCCGCCGCCGTTCCCTGGAAGCTGGCATTGATGGACGCCGGCATGTGGATGCGATCTTCCACGCGTTTCATGGCCTCCACCGCATCGCCCAGCGCCTTGCCCGGAGACAGGTTGAAACTTACAACCGTGGACGGGAACTGCCCCTGATGGCCGATAGACAACTGTGCATGCCCCTGCTCCCAGTGCGCCAACATGCTCAACGGAACCTGCGTGCCGTTGGCCGACTTCACAAACAGACTGCCCAGGTTGGCAGGATCGTTCTGGAAGCTGCGCGCCACCTCCATCACCACGTGGTACTGATTCAACTGCGTGAAGATGGTTGAAACCTGACGCTGACCGAAGGCGTCGTAGAGCGTGTTGTCCACATCGGCCATGCCAATGCCCAGTCGTGAAGCCGTATCGCGATCAATCACCAAGTCCGCGGAGAGACCCTGATCCTGGAGATCGCTGGCCACGTCGGTGACCACCGGCTCCTTGGCAAGCTCCTCCACCATCTTCCGGGTGTAGCTGCCCAGTTCCTTCTGGTCTGGATCTTCCAGCGCATATTGGAACTGCGTGCGGCTCACGCGATCTTCCACCGTCAGATCCTGCAGAGGCTGCAGAAACAGCTGAATGCCGTCCACGTTGGCGGTCTTCTGCTGCAGCCGGCGAATCACTTCAGTCGCGGAGATCTTGCGCACCTCCAGCGGCTTCAAATTGATTTGGATGCGGCCGGAGTTGAGCGTGGTGTTGGCTCCATCCACACCGATGAACGAGGAGATGTTGTCCACCGCCGGATCGGTCAGCAGAATGTCCACCAGCTTTTGTTGGCGCTGGGCCATGCTCGCAAAGCTCACCGTCTGCGGTGCTTCGCTGATGCCCAGCACCACGCCCGTATCCTGTACCGGGAAGAAGCCCTTGGGTACGGCCAAGAATAGTAGGACCGTGGCCACAAAGGTGGAGATGGTGACCACCAGAGTGGCAAAGCGGTGGCGCAGAATTACCTTCAACGCCCGCCCGTAGGCGGCGATGATGGAGTTGAAGACGCCTTCCGACCAGTGATAGAAGCGGCTCTGGTCGGCATCCTTCTTGTCCTTCAGGATGCGCGAACACATCATGGGCGTGAGCGTGAGCGAGACCACAGCCGAAACCAGAATGGTGACCGCGAGCGTAATGGCGAACTCGCGGAAGAGCCGGCCCACCACATCGCTCATGAACAAGAGCGGAA
>CAZYDF010000149.1:0-8489 GCA_964645855.1 uncultured Occallatibacter sp. | reverse complement strand
GCACCTGCGGTGCGGCAGACCGCTTCGGCACCTGCGGTGCGGCGGACCGCTTCGCGTCCTCCGAGGTTAGGACCTTGCTGCCTTGCGCCGTCCCTACGGGACTCCGGGGGCTATTCTTGGCGCACTTTCCCCACGTTGAAACGTGGGGCTAACTTGTACTGCGCCTACGGCGCGGGGTTCGACGCTTCGACCAAGATCAGGCCATAAACGAAACGGATCGTTGGGTTTGAGAATTTTGATTTCGTCCTGTGGGCGGTGCGCCCAGGGGACTCCCTATGAACCAAGAGGTTGCATGAAGAGGTTTATCAACAAAATTAGCAGGTTGGCATCCGCTTCGCGGAAAGCGCGGGTTGGCTAGTTGGCGGAAGTTCCTTTCAGCCGTAACTCGACGCGGCGATTCCGGCTGCTCAGGATGACAGGCACCTGCGGTGCGGCAGACATTACATTCAGCCGACGATCTGCCGGGGCTTCTTCGTCAAGACAGCAAGTCTTTGGCAGGTTGTTTTCGCACGTTTGAGATTCTAGCACTACTCCGTTTGCCTCGAGATGCTCAACAGAATGCCGATGCTGGCCAGAGTGGTGAACAACGAGGTGCCGCCCGAGGAGATGAGCGGTAGCGGAAGGCCCTTGGTTGGCACCAGGGAAAGCACCACACTGATGTTGAAGAAGGCCTGCAGCACAATCGTAGCCGTAATGCCAAAGGCCACCAGGCGGGCAAAGGGGTCCTGGGAGCGGAAGGCGGTGCGCAGCCCCCGCCAGCCAAAGATCATGAACAGGAGCAGGATGCTGATTGCGCCCAGGAAGCCCAACTCCTCGGCAATGTTGGCATAGATAAAGTCCGTAGTCGCTTCCGGCAGAAAGAACAGCTTCTGGATGCCTTCCATATAGCCACGTCCGGTAAGCCCGCCCGCTCCCACCGCCACCAGCGACTGGTAGATGTGAAAACCGTCTCCCAGTGGGTCCGACTCCGGGTGCAGAAACACCAGCAGCCGCTTCATGCGCCAGGGCTTCATCAACAACCAGATCAGCTCCGGCGAGGCCAGAAGAAACGCCCCGATGATCCACTTCTTGTCGATGCCGGCCAGAAACACCATCAGCGCGGTCACCCCGCCCAGAACCAGCGCCGTGCCCAGGTCAGGCTGCTTGACCACCAGCAGCATGAACACCACCGGCACCACGGCCGCGCCCAGCAGGGTATGCTTCCAATCGCGCATCTTGCCCAGCCGCGACTGCAGAAACCAGGCCAGGAACAGCACCAGCACCGGCTTGGCCATCTCCGAGGGCTGAAAGGTGAACCGGCTCCCAAAGCGTATCCAGCGATGGGTATTGTGCGAGCCGGGAAAGAAGAAGACCGCCACCAGCAGCAAGGTGACCACGCCCAGCACCGAAAAAATAACCCGCGGCGACTTGTAAAACGAGTAGTCAACGCACATGAGCCCCAACATGGCCATCACCCCGGCCAGGGCCCAGCCCGCCTGCCGCCCCACATCGACAAACTCCGACTGCGCCTTCTCATGGGCGACAACCGCCGAGGCAGAGAAGACCATGGCGAGCCCCACCAATACCAGCACCAGAGTGACGCAGAACATCCATTTGTCAACGCCCGTACGCCTTACCATCCCGGTCAGCTCCTTTGGTCGGCAATCAGTTGCTTGAAGACGCGGCCGCGGTGCTCGTAGCTTTCAAACTGGTCAAAGCTGGAGCAGGCCGGCGCCAGCAGGACAACGTCACCGGGGTGGGCCGCGTTGGTGGCTGCATGGAGGGCCTTCTCCAACGTCTCGCAGGAGTGCAGCGTCACCATACCGCGCAGGTGCGACTCGATCTTGGCCGCCGCCGCCCCGATGGTGTAAACCGCCTTGACCCGTTCCCGCAGGAGCGGGGCCAGGGTGGTGTAATCGGAGCCCTTGTCCTTGCCGCCCAGGATCAGGTGAATGCCACCCGAGAAGGCCGCAATGGCCTTCGCCGTGGCGTCCACGTTGGTGGCCTTGGAGTCGTTGTAGTATTCCACCCCGTTCACCGTGTCCACATACTCCAGGCGATGCTCCACGGCCTTGAACTTCTCAATCGCGCGGGCAATGGCCTCCGGCGCGGCGCCGCTCAGGCGCGCTGCGGCCACGGCCGCCAGCACGTTCTCCACATTGTGCGAACCCTTGAGCGAGATGGACTTGAGGTGCATGATCTTCTCCACCTCCCCGTCCGGGGCCGCGCGATAGACCACCCAGCCTTCGTCCAGCCACGCGCCCTGCTCCACCGGGTGCTCCATGCTGAACCAGAAGACGCGCGAGGCAGCTCGCTGGGCGGCTTCCGCCGTGCACGTATTGTCAGCATTCAGCACCACGCAGTCGTCCGCCGTTTGGGCGGCAAAGATGCGCTCCTTGGCCAACGCGTAGTTCTCCAGGCTGCCGTGGCGATCCAGATGATCGGGCGTGATGTTCAGGATCACGGCCACTTTGGGCCGGAACTCCACCGTGCTCTCCAACTGGAAGCTGGAAACCTCGAGCACCGACCAGCCTTCGGGCTGGCTCTTCTCAATCAGGTCCACCACCGGCACGCCGATGTTGCCGCCCACCTGGGTAGCTAGGCCGGCCTCGGCCAGAATCTCGCCCAGCAGCGCCGTGGTGGTGGTTTTGCCGTTGGAACCCGTGACGGCCAGGATGTGCCCCTTGAGGAAGCGTGCCGCCAGCTCCAGCTCACCGATAATGGGCAAGCCGAAGGCGCGCACCTGGGCCAGCGGCGAGGTCTCCAGCGGAACGCCGGGGCTGACCACGATCAGGTCCTGGCGGCGGAAGGTCAGAATCCCATGGCCACCGGCCTCCACCATGATGCCGGCATCGATCAGGGCGGGAATCTCCTTGGCCAGCTGCGCGGCGCTGCGCACATCCGATACCGTAACCACCGCGCCCTGACGGCGCAGGAACAAAGCCGCTGCCACACCCGATTTGCCCAGTCCAACAACCAGTACTTTCTTGCCCTTCAGCTCCATCATGGGGGTTCTCCTCTGCGCGGGTGGAATTCCATTGTGCTACGAATGGGCGCCGACGGCGTCCGATTTAACGCAGTTTCAGCGTGGTGAGTGCAAACAGTGCAAACACCAGCGCGCCAATCCAGAAGCGCGCAATCACCTTCGACTCATGCCAGCCGCACTGCTCAAAATGGTGATGTAATGGGGCCATCTTGAAGATGCGCTTCTTGTTCCTCAACTTGTAACTGCCTACCTGCAGGATGACCGACAGCGCCTCCAGAATGAAGATGCCACCGATAAAGGGCAACAGCAGTTCCTGGCGAATAAGTATAGCTACTGTACCGATGGCCCCGCCCAGAGCCAGCGAACCCACGTCGCCCATGAAGATCTCCGCCGGGTGGGCGTTGTACCAGAGAAAGCCGATGGACGCGCCCACCATGGACCCGCAAAAGACGGTGAGTTCACCCACCAGCGGCATGCGCTGCAGCTCCAGATAGTCGGCAAAGATGACGTGGCCGCTCACATAGGTGAGCACCGCCAGCGCGCCGGCGGCAATAATGGTGCAGCCAATGGCCAACCCGTCCAGCCCGTCGGTCAGATTCACGGCGTTCGACGAGCCCACCAGGATGAGCACCACCCAAAGGATGAAGGGCACAAAGGCCAGCAACCCCAGATAAGGCAAAGTAGTGGGCCAGCCGTGTAGCAACAGATCAGGCCGCCACGACTTGAGAAAAGGTACCGAAAGCTGGGTGGAGAAGATCCGGAACTGCTGCATGGTGACCAGCGCCAGCGCCACCACCAGGGCGGCAATTCCCTGCCCCATCAGCTTGGCGCGGGCGGTCAGGCCCAGGCTGCGCTTCATCACCACCTTGATGTAGTCGTCGGTGAATCCCACCGCGCCAAAGGCCAGGGTGGAGAAGACAATGACCCATACAAAGGGGTTGCCGGGGTCCGACCAGAGCACCGTCGGCACCAGGATGGCGATCACAATCAGCACCCCGCCCATGGTGGGTGTGCCGGTCTTCTTCAGGTGCGACTTGGGCCCGTCTTCGCGAACATACTGGCCAATCTGGAAGTCACGCAGCTTCTGGATCACCCAGGGGCCGATGAACAGGGCGATCAAAAGGGCCGTCAGGGACGCAAACGCCGTGCGGAAGGTCAGGTAGCGGAAGATCCGGAACGGGTGAAAGTAGATGTAAAGCTTCTCGTACAGCAGCCAGTAAAGCAAAGTGCCTCCAAGCCGAAACGGGGCGGAAAGTTCAGCTAAAATTCTACAGTCCCGAGCCCCCCGGAACGTATGAAACCGCGGCGGAGCAGACTCTGGGGAGGCAATGGCGTCTGGCGATCAACCCTGCGCGCCGCTCGTGCCCGCGTCCGCAAAGCCCAAGAATACCGCCAGCGCCCGCTCCACGGCCTGCAGGGTGCGTGGCTCCAGATGCCCGAAGGGCTCGCCGGCTTTGTCGCGGGGAATGGTGTGCGCCTTGTCCACCATGATTTGCGAGGGCTGGCGCAGACCGTTTTTGGCCGTGGGCTTGACCGCGATGCGGAAGGTCTCAAGGGGGCGCAGTTCCGTGGTGACGGGCAGAACCGTGATCGAGGGCAGCAAGCTGAACAGGTCGGACTGGATGAGCAGCGCCGGGCGTGGTTTGCCGTAGGCACCGGGCAGGACGGGGACCAGATCGCCGCGCCTCACACCCAACCTTCCGTATCCGCCGCCTCAGCAATCCAGGCCAGGGTATCGACCTCCAACGCGTCGCTAGCCGCCAACCGTGCCTCCTGCTCGCATTTGAGCCGAAAACTCTCCGAGCGCCCATCCGGCAGCCAGAGTTGCACCGGCTTGAGCCCCGCCAGGCGCAGGGCGGCACGGTGCTTGCGGACGCGTTCGGTGGTGGTTGGGCGAATGAGGGCGGCTTGTTGCATGAAACATTATTACCCTTCCTAAATGTTTCATGCAACAAAAATCTCACCCTCAATCCAAGGTCCTGATCCCTAACCCCTGACGCCTGACCCGCTCCTGTTATCCTGAAGGCTGGCAGAGTGCTCTTCCCCGTTCACCTACGGGCTCTCGGCCGCAAACTCCTGGAGGAACAAGGACAACATGATCGATCTGACGGGCAAAACTGCCGTCATCTTTGGACTGGCCAACAAGCGATCCATTGCCTGGGGCATTGCCCAAAAGCTGCACGAGGCCGGCTCTACGCTGGCTATCTGCTATCAGAACGAACGCATGAGGCTGGAAGCAGAAGGCCTGATTGCCGAATTGCCTGGCGCCACCGGTTTTCAGTGCGACGTCACGAACGACAACGAGATCGACGCGCTCTTTGTCCAGCTCAAGGAGAAGTACGGCAAGCTCGACACCGTGGTTCATGCGGTAGCCTTTGCTCCGGTCGCCGATCTGCGCGGTGAGTTCATCAACACCTCGCGCGAGGGCTTCCGCGTGGCCATGGACGTCAGCGTCTTCTCGCTGATAGCCGTGAGCCGTGCCGCTGCCCCGCTGATGACCGACGGTGGCTCCATCATGACCCTCAGCTACTACGCGGCGGAAAAGGTGGTGCCCAACTACAACCTGATGGCGCTGGCCAAGTCGGCTCTGGAGTCGGGTGTACGCTATCTGGCCTGGAACCTGGGCCCGCGCGGCATCCGCGTGAACGCCATCTCGGCCGGCCCCATTAAAACGCTGGCGGCCCGCGGCGTGGGCGATTTGAGCGACATGCTCCGCGAGCACGCCGAGCGCGCCCCGCTCAAGCGCAACGTGGACCAGCTCGAAGTGGGCGACTCCGCCCTGTTCCTGGCTAGCCCGCTCTCCACCGCCATCACCGGCGAAGTGCTGTATGTGGACTGCGGCTACAACATCATGGGCTTCTAGAGCGTTTTCCTTTTGTTCTAGACTTCCGAGCCCCACCGATTTCCGCGTCTTTTGCGGAAATGGGTGGGAGACCCATGCACTTCAGGTCTACGCTAGTGGGCCGGTTCGTAGGGTTCAACGCGCAGAAAGTCGGTTAGGATGCCGCGCTCCTCGGGGCTGAAAGCTCCCTGATAGCGGGCCGAGTTCAGCACCGTGGGCCGCTGCTCCAGAGGAACCGAGCGCAGATCCTGGAAGGCGCGCTTGACCATGGCCTGGCGGTCAGCGGGCAGCGCGGCAAAAGACTGGTTGGAGCGGTTCAGGCTCATCCGGTCGCGGGGCGATAGGTGCTCCAGAGCCTCAGCGCGGGCCAAGCGGCGCTGGCGCTGCTGGTCGTTCAGGTTATCCACCTGGTGCAACTGCTGTACCAGCCTCTGCTGCTCACCCGCAGGCAGGCGGTTAAAGCTTGGATCGGAGCGCAGCAGCCGTTCCCGCTCCTGGGGCGGCACATTGCTGTGCTCGTTGAGCCATGAGCCCAGGTGTCCCGGAGGCGCGGCGCCCGGATAGACGTAAGCGGGCCGGGTAGGCTGCGCGGTGTTGGGAGCCGGATAGCCGGGCCGCGCCGTGTTGCCGGAGGGGTAGCCGTAGTTTGAAGGGTAGCCCGAAGGCGGACGAGAGGTTACGCCGGAGGGCGGCGCCGGGGGCGCGGTGCGCTGCACCGGCCCGCTCTGCATGCTTTGCTGCGAGGGGACGCTCTGCTGGCGTTGTTGCATGGAGGGGGCGGAGTGGTAGCTGGGCTGCGGCGCTGCATGATAACTGGGCTGAGCGGAGGCGTGCGACGGTTGCGAACGCTGGGCGAGGACCAGGGTCAGAGCGCAAGCCGCCATCGACGCGGTGAGTGCCGCGGTGCGGAGAGTGCGCTTTGTCGTCGTCCTCATCATGATTTTGCGCCTTGTAACTGCGAAGAAAGCCTTAGAGCGTTTCTCCAATAGATGTAGCCCTTGCAGAGATCGTGCGAGGTAGCTTTTTCTTAAGAAAAAAGCTACTCAGCGGTTGTGGTTTCGGGGTAGAGCAATTGGAGAAACGCTCTAGTTCCCGTCCTCGTTGGAGAGAGATTCAAGCCGGTCCAGAAGTTGTGCGTTGGAGTCCATGGTCTGCAGGTCGCCCACCACAGCGGTCTGTGTCTCGGGGCGCGTGGTCTGGTTCCAGTCAGAAAGGTCAAGGTAAACGCCGCCGCCCACCAGCAGCATCACGGTCAGCGACATGGCCGCCAGCGGCCGGGTGTGCATCTGCGTCCCACCACCGAAACCAGCCTGCAGCCGCGCCACCTGGCGGGCCAACCAGCCACGGGGCTCCGCCGCGCGTTCCTCGCGCAGCCGGGCCTCCATACGGGTCAGGAAGTAGGGGTTGGGCTCCGGCGCCTGCCAGCCGTCCAGCAGGTCCATGGTGCGATGCAAACTGGCCAGCTCCTCCGAGCAACCGGCGCAGCCCGCCAGGTGCGAGCGAACTTCGGCAGAAACCGCCTCCGGCTCCAGGAACAGGTCCTCAAGCTGGGCGTGAGTCGTGTTGCAATCGATCTTCTTCATGGGTGTCACCCCTTTTTGTCCCCCCGGTCACGGCCGGCCTTTTCTTGCTTGTCTTCCCAAGTCCGGTCTTGCCTAAACAAATTCCTTCAGCTTTTCGCGCAGCGTTTGGTAGGCGCGGAAGAGCAGCGACTTGGTGGCCGATTCACTCAACTTGAGCACCTCGCCGATCTGCTTGTAGTCCATCGCCTGATACTTGTGCATGAGCACCGCCATGCGTTGCCGCTCCGGCAGCGCCATCACGTGCATGCGGATCTGCGTTAGCCGCTCATCGCGCACCATCCGGTGCTCCACGCTGGGCGCGCCATCGGCCACATCCTTGGTGGAACCGGTCTCTGGATCCGGCTCGTCCAGGTACACGGTGGAAGCGGAGCGCTCATGGCGCGTATCGCGGGCGTGATTCACGGCCAGATTGGTCGCAATCCGGTAGAGCCAGGTGCTGAAGCGAGCCTCAGCCCGGTAGCTCTCGCGGGCGCGATAAACACGCAGAAACACGTCCTGCGCCAACTCCTCGGCAACCGCCTGGTTGTGCACCATCCGGTAGAGGAAGTGCATCAGGGGGCGGTTATACTTGGCCACCAGCTGGTTGAAGCAGCCCTCGTCGCCCTGGGCGGCGCGCAGCATGAGCTGGGCGTCGTCGCCGTAGTCCACCGGGCCCAGAGCCGGGACGCAGGCATCCTGCTCAGCCTCGATCGACCTACCCAGTGCCGGGTTGTCCAGAACCAGGGTCGCCATATCCTCTGGAACACCATCGTCTCCGGAAGGTTGCGGTGGGTTGTGGATTTCCTTTTGTTCTGTGGCAGGAGCCCGTCCGCCACCGGCCAAATCCATCTGTGCCAGGCCCGAGGCGGGTGAAAACGCAGCTTCCCCCTCAGGGGAAAAAGGGCCGGATTGACGGGCAAATCGTTGTTTCCAGGGCATCGGGCAGGGACCAAGCCGCCAGCGAACCCGCGGAAAATGAGATCCCCGGGGTTGGACAAAAGCGCCTCTGGTGTTACTCTACCTTAAGGGATGCCCCGCTGGCGCGTTAGCCTCTAGCCAGCAACAAAGGGCGCTTAACTCAGCGGTAGAGTGCCACCTTCACACGGTGGAAGTCGCAGGT
>CAZYDF010000148.1:0-8774 GCA_964645855.1 uncultured Occallatibacter sp. | reverse complement strand
CATAGACGCGATATAGAGTGAGCTACGGAGTGGAAGCCTTACTTCTTTGCCTTGGGGGATTTCTTGGCGGCAGGCTTGGCTTTACCCTTCGCGGCTGGCTTAGGCTTTGCCTGGGGCTTCGGTTTCGGCTTGACAGAGGCTACAGCCTTCCTTGACGGCTTGGCCACTGGCTTCGGCTTTGCCGCAGACTTTGTCTTGGCAACTGGCTTTGTCGAAGGCTTGGCCTTTACCTCCGGCTTCTCCTCCTCCGCTTCGGAGGCGTCCGCTTCGGCTCGCTGGCGCAGGGCGTGCAGCACGACACGGAACATCTCTTCCTCGGGAGCGGGCTTTCCGGTCCAGATTTCAAACTGCCGCGCGCCCTGATGGACGAACATCTCAATGCCCGTGATGATGGGGATCGACATCTGTCGCGCAAGATGAAGCAGCGGCGTCTCCAGAGGGTTGTATACCAGGTCGAAGACCAGTTTGGTGTTCAGGTCCTTGGCTTCCAGCAGGGGTGCTGCCTTGTTGCCGGCCATGCCGACCGGCGTTGCATTGATAATGGCGTCGAAAGAGGTCTTGGCCAGCGCATCCTTGCGGATGGTATGAGAGCCGGACTGACGCGCCAGCTTCTGCGCGGTCTCAGCGGTGCGGTTCATGATGAAGACGTTGGCGTCCTTCTCGCGCAGTCCGAAGACGGCGGCGCGCGCCGCGCCTCCCGCACCCAGCACCAGCACTTTGGCTCCGGCCAGAGGCATGCGTTTCTCCAGAGGCCCGGTAATGCCCGCGACATCGGTGTTGAATCCGTAGAGTTTGCCGTCCTGTGCGCGCAGAACCGTATTACATGCGCCAATCCTGGCCGAGAGCGGGTCGGTACGCTCCAGGTGTGCCAGAATATCCTGCTTCAACGGCATAGTGACGCTGATGCCCTGGATGGGGATGTCATGCACCAGCTTGATGAGGTCGGAGAGCCTGGTAGTCTGCAACGCCAGATAGACGGCGTTGACCGTCTCGCGACGGAAGGCCGTGTTCATCATGATGGGCGATAGCGAGCTGCGGATCGGGTTTCCCGCCACGCCGTAGACCTTGGTGGCCGCGTCCACCTGATCGATGCGATAGGTCTCTATCAGGGTGCGGGCGGCAATCTGGCCGGGGCCGGTCTCCTCGCCCATGGTGGCGGCTGCGAAGGTAAAGGCCGATCCGGCACGCACGCCCAGCACGCGCGAGATGATCCCCGCATCGCCCATGCAGATACCAATAATGTTGGAGTGGTCGCTCATGCGCTCCAGAAAGCGGATGAGGGTGAGGTTATCGATCAGTGACTTGGCGGTGGGGACGACCTTGATAAAGTCGGGATGAAAGGCCTCGATGCGGCGGAAGATCTCGTCCAGATCGCGTGTTCCATTGAAGTCGTGATGGCTGATAAGTAGGCCAATTCCGGTATCGCGCAACCTCTGCAGATCGTTCTTTTTGAGGCTCTCGGCGGATTCGAGTTCAAGGTCAACAAGATGGAACCCGGCATCCGCACACTTGGTGAGGATTTCCAATTCGGCTGCGAGAGAGCCGGCAAACTTGCCGCCATTTGCCGAGCGTCGACAGGTGGCGATGCCGGTAGCGACTGTGTTGTCGGCGAAGAACTGCTTGAACCTTGGCAGTGCCAGCAGCGGCTTCTCCAGGTAATCCAGGCGAAACTCAAGAAAAGGAAGCTCTTTGACCACAGAGGCTGCCTTTTCAATCATCTCCGTTGGCGTGGCGCCGGCGATGGCGACGCAAACCTTGGGGATGCGGGAACGGAGGAAGTTGGATGCTATTCCGGGCACATTCAATCTCATGGACGCAATCGGGTATCTTACAGAGCAATCGGCCAGGATGCAACTATTCTGGTAAATCTTTGCGATTGCTGAGGTTGCTGGTGCAAACGATGGGGTTGTAATCCGTAAACCGCGTCCTCTTATAGACGGATGCGAAGGCAAAAAGTTGCATGGAATGAAAGCCATACAGCCCTAATTGGATACTGACCGAAACAATCGTGACTTGGCCTGTCAGTAAAAACATAAAATGGGGTGGTGATGGATCGAAAAAAAGACAGGGAATCGACTGGCGAGATCGACGAGCTGCTGATTAAGGTCGGCCTTGGACATGGCCGGCGCAAGACGCTCACCGGGTCCTGGCAGAACGGAGAGCGTCGAAGGCGGGAGCAACCAGCTTCCCAAGAGGTGAGGACAGAGCCCGGAACGGAGCGAAGCGTACCTCTAGTGCAAGCGCCCGGTTGGCAGAAAGTTACATGGCTACGTCACGGCTTCAGTACGCGCGCAGGAGGCGTCTCCACCATCTACGATTCTGGATCGTGTAATTGTTCGCTCAACCTGGGCTGGACCCAGCAGGATGAGTCGGACAATGTAACCGAGAACCGCCGCCGCTTTATGGCAGCGGTTGCAGGCGAGACGGGTGAACTCGCGGGATCGCCAACGCAGAACGCATCCCGCTCCAAGTCTACTGTTCCCTGTCTCGTGACCCTGCGCCAGCTCCACTCAGGAATAGTCCGCATGGTGGAGGCCGGCGACTTTGCGCTGGAGGGCCGCCTGCAGACCGCCGACGGGCGCGCCGTACTGCGCGGCGATGGATTGATGACCAACATCCCCGGCGTCTTTCTCGCCATCCAGACAGCCGATTGCGTTCCTGTGCTGGTGGCCGATGTACGTCTCCGCGCGGTGGCTGCCTTCCACGCTGGCTGGCGCGGCACGCTGGCCCGGATCGTAGAGCGAGGTGTTGGGGCGATGCGCCTGCGCTACGGCTCGCGCCCGCAAGACCTGCTGGCAGTCGTAGGGCCCTCCATCGGCCCCTGCTGCTACGCCGTCGGCGAGGAGGTGCGCTTCGAGTTCGAGTCGCAGTTCGCCTATGCGCCACGGCTCTTCAGCGAGGTCTACGACTCCGATCCGGTGCGCGACAAGTACCCTCTGCTGTTCCTCACTGCGCGCGCTCCCGGCCACTCCAACATCGGCCCGCATATCCACCTCAACCTGTGGGAGGCGAACCGACGCCAGTTGCTCGACGCTGGCATCCCGGCCAAACGAATTACGGTGATCGGCGAATGCACAGCCTGTGCCGAAGTAGTAAGCGCCGCTGGCAGAAAGTACTTCTCCCATCGCGCGGAGAGTGGCTTCACGGGAAGAATGATGGCCGCCGTCGGCGTGGTTTTGTGAACATAGTTTCGACGACAAATCTCAGGGTTGTATTTTACCGGCGGCTGGTGTGGCGATGGGAGTGGCAGGGGCGGAGTGTCTGTGGAAGACGATGCGGATCAGGTCGGGCGCGAACTCGTAAAATTGTCCGCCCAGCGCGCCGAAGAGCGTTACTTCAGTGCCATTCTCCAGGGTCAGGGCTACGCCGCGCTGATCAGCCGGGTAATACGAGTTGGAGATGGCGCCGGAGATGTAGTTGCCCAGGATGTTCGAGGTGTTGAACTGTCTCTTACCGTTGTCGCCCTTGCAGACGAATGTGGAGACGGCGGCCACCCACATGCGGCCCTTGACGGAGCCTGTTCCCTTGCGGAAGTAGCGCGGGTCCTGGTGCAGCAGTTGGGGCAGTAGGGCGTTGCCGATCAGCGTGCCATTGACGTTGTCGGCGTAGCTGGCGCCGACGCGCTTGAAGTAACCGGGAGGCCCCCAGCCGTAGCCGCTGTTGCTATCGATCAGTTCGCTATATCCTCCGCCGATTACGAACGACCAGCCGACGTAAAAGGGATCGAGAATGCCGTGAAACGCGAGGTTCCACTTTTGTGCGCCGGTCAGCGGCAGGGCCTGACCGTTCAGTACTACATTGAAGTTGGGCACCACGGCGAGCAGACGCTGCTGCTCCTCCTGCTTCAACTCACGTTCCGCCTCGCTTTGCTCCTGCTGCTTTGTCCCGGCCGAGCCAGGCTCTGCCGTCGACGGGGACGTTGAGCCTGAGACTGGCGCGGTTGTTTGCGCGGAGGAGGAAGAGGTCTGGGCCTCAGATAAGGAAGCCATGAGGTTCCCGTCAGCAGGTGTAGCCGTAAGGTAAGGGGCCCGCGGCTGAGGAGCTTCGGGAAGAAGCAGCGTCGAAGCTACCATCGGCTCTGTCTGACTCGTCTGCGTGAGCTGCGCCTGTGCTCTGGAAAGAGAAAAAATGGACACCGCCAGGGCTGCGACTGCGGCCGCAAAATGTCTGTGGGAAAAGATTGGTCTCACCTTGTTAGTCTACCGTATTGACTCACTTACGGTCGTGCAAGGAGCAGGTCGGAAGCGGTCGATTTGTGGCACTGCAGTCTGGGCGGTGGGTTTGCTGCTGTAGGCTGGATGGGTGAGGAGTTTGCAATGAACTTCGAGATGGAGAAGACGCCTACGCACCAGGTCTACAACCTGCTGATCGGCCTGGTGGCCCCGCGCCCCATCGCCTGGGTCACCAGCATGGATAAGGAAGGCCGTCTGAACGCCGCGCCCTTCAGTGCCTACAACTACCTGTGTACCGATCCGCCCATCGTCGGCATCGGTGTCACCAACCGTCCCGGCCGCGACGCCGTCCCCAAGGACACCGCGCGCAACATCCGCCGCACCGGCCAGTTCGTCATCAACGTCGTGACGGAAGACCTGATCCAGCAGATGAACATCTGCGCCACCGACTTCCCTGCCGGGATCAACGAGCTAGAGATGGCCGGCCTCACCACCGCACCCTCCTCCGTGGTCAAAGTCCCACGCATCGCCCAGGCCCACGCCGCGCTGGAGTGCATCGAGTTCACCACCATGGAGATTGGCCGCTCGCGCATCATTCTGGGCCGCGTGGTTGCCATGTACGTCGAGGACCGCTTCGTCGACCCGCCTATCGACGGCCACGGCCCCTATATCCACGCCGAAGAACTCCACGCCGTAGGTCGCATGAACGGCCTGGGCTACTACGTCCACACCCGCGACAGCTTTCTCACCGTCCCACGCATCTCGTATGAGGAGTGGCAGAAGGGCAAGCGATAATTTTCGTAGCCAAACCTGGTGCCGACCAACGGGAGGGCCACGCAAAGCACTAAAGGGCGTGTGAACGCCTACTCCAGGTACCTCTTGATCCAGGGGTCGTCGGAGTGGACAAGCTCCTCTGTAGTCCCTAGGAAGGCGATCTTCCCCTCATTCAGCAGGAGGAACTTCATGCCTGGGTCGATGCCATGGTCTGGCCCATCCTTTGCGATGGGCTTCATGCCGCCGGTCGCCATATCGTAGCGATGCGTGGCCAGCATAAACGCATCCTGCAGCCGGTGCGTCACCACCAGCGAGGTGGTATGCGAAACGTCGCGCTGCTTCATCACCAACTCGATGATGGTGGTCGAGGTGATGGGATCAAGCCCGCCGGTGGGTGAGTCGTAGAGGATCAGGTCGGGGCTGCTGATGATGGCCCGCGCAATGGAAACGCGGCGTCGCATTCCACCCGATAGCTCAGACGGGAACTTGTCGATCGCTGTCTCCAGTTCCACAAACTTCAGCGCTTCCACCACGCGCGTGTGCGCTTCGTCCTCCGCTACATGCTCTTCGTGCAGCCGGTAGGCTACATTGTCCTCGACGGTAAGCGAATCGAAGAGCGCCGACTCCTGAAAGACCATGCCGATGCGCGCGCGCAGTGCGTACATCTCTCGCCTGGGTAGCTTGTCGATCTCCTCGCCGAAGACGCGAATCGTGCCCGAGTCGGGCAGGAGCAGGCCATTCGTCAGCTTCAGCAGCACCGACTTGCCGCAGCCTGCCGGGCCAAGCAGCACCAACGTCTGCCCGCGCTCTACCGAGAAGGAGATGCCCTGCAGGATGGGCTTGACGTCGAACGTGATGCTGACGTCTTCAAATTGCACAACCGTAGTCTTGCCGTCGGGCGGCTCCATGGTTGCAACAGCGGTGCTGGAAAGTCCGTCAGGCATGGGCGCTCTCAACTGCCGAAGATGCCGATCATGGCGCGCGTGACGATGAAGTCGACGACGATGATTAGCACCGCCGAGACGACCACAGCCTGCGTGGTGGCGCGCCCCACGCCCTGCGTGCCGCCCGTGGTCCTCATGCCGAAAAAGCAACCGACGGTAGCGATAATGAAGCCGGAGAAGAGCGGCTTGGTAAGCCCCTGCACGATGTCTCCATGGACCAGGCTGGCATAGGAGTTGTGCAGGTAGGAGCTGGGTGTGAGTCCGAGCATTCCGACGCTGACCAGCGCTCCGCCCGCGACGCCCACCGTATCGGCGATGATGGTGAGGAAGAAGAGCATGACGACAGTGGCGATCAGGCGCGGGGTCACCAGCTTGCGGACGGGGTCGGTGCCCAGTGCGCGCATGGCGTCAATCTGCTCGGTCACCTTCATGGAGCCAAGCTCAGAGGCCATGCCGGCGGCGTTGCGCCCAGAGACCATCAGCCCTGTCAGCACCGGGCCAAGCTCCTTCACCATGGAGAGCGAGACCAGTTGGCCGGTCTTGGAGACAGCGCCAAACTCCTGTAGCGCGGTCACCGACTGCAGCGCCAGTACGCATCCGGTGAAGAAGCCGCTGAGGATGATGATGGGCAGCGAGCCCACGCCGATCGAGTCCATCTGGGTAAAGATGTCGTCCCAATAAATCGGCCGCGAGAAGAGGTCGGCAATCGCCCTGCCCGCCAGGATGGAGTACTCCTGCACGGAGGCGACCTGCTTCTTGAGTATCAAATCTGGCGAAAAGATGGACATGTCTTCTGTGGCTCAGGTTATCAGATGCAGAAACGGGTCGCTCACCAAACGCATTGCATCCATCATCTTTATAGCTCTTCACGCATCCCGACGGTGTACGATTTTCTACATGATCCGGGCCATGCTTCTACTCGTGCTTGCCTTGTTGATCCTCCCCCTCCGCGCCACGGCCCAGACGCCGTCCCCCTACCCCATTTCTGACTACGAGGTCGTCCGCGCCCATGAGATCAAGCCACATAGTATGCGGGTTCCGATGAATAGTGTCGTCGACGGTAACGCAGGTCTGACGGTCGGAACGAATTTGAGCGGCGTGATTTCGGTTGATCTGAAGCTCATCATCTCTCCCACTGGCGATGTATTGAGTGCCACCACTCAATCCACCAAAGGCGAAATCATCGACATCGTAACCCTGCCAAAACTGGATGCTATTGTGCGGCAGTGGAAGTACGTTCCGTTTATGAAGGATGGGAAGGCGGTAACGGCGGAGATCACGGAGGGCTTGGCCATTGAACCAGCTGAGAGGCTACCCATTGCCCATGTACCGCCCCCGGCCATCCGTCCCGACTCCAAAGTGACGATCACGCTGCGGAGAACGGAGTGTTTCGGTTTTTGTCCCGTATATACAGTCACAATCGGCACGGACGGCGTCGTCTTCGACGGCCAGAGGTACGTCGTTGCCCCGGGAAAGCAATTTGAAGCAATCGATCCGAACGAAGTCCGCAAGCTGGCAGAAAAATATGTCGCTGCGGATTTCTTCTCGATGGACAATTCCTACGCTGGAAATATGATCGATGTCCCCTCCTGCACGATCTCCGTTGAAATCGACGGCGAGAAAAAGGAGGTGCGGGATACTCTGGGGTCGCGGTCTGGCATGCCTGAAATAATCCTCGATCTGGAAGACGAGGTCGACGCGTTTGCGCGGACGGATCGATGGGTCGTAGGCGGCGACGGGCTGGTTCCTGCACTGCGCGCCGAGGGATACAACTTCCAAACCTTCGATGCCCAAATCATGTTGAAAAGGGCAGCAGAAAACAGCCAGGCCGCGACCGTGCGTGAGCTTCTACAGGCCGGTGTGCCCCTACAACCTCTTCCTGCACCACCCAAACAGCCGGGGAAAGATTACGTTGTCTTCGATCTCAATCATCCCATGAACCGCGAACTCCCCGGTTGGCTCGCTGCGGCCTACAAAGATCCAGAGACATTGCAGGTTCTTATCCATGCAGGTGCTAGCAAAGACGACCAGCGCGACAAGGATGAGGCGCTGAGGAATGCCGCCGCCGCCGGACAACTGGACTCCGTGCGAGCTTTGATCGCCTATGGCGCCGATCCAAACTTCGACCCAACCCAACTCGTCCCTACCGCAGCCGATACGCCCGTAGGCAATGCACTGATCAATGCTGTGGCATCAGGAAACCTGGATATGGTGCGGGAGATCCTTCGCTACCATCCGAACGTCAATGCGCGGGACGCGCAGGGACGAACCGCGCTCTTTGCAGTTAGAGATTCGTTGGTCACAACCAACGTAAGCGATCGCCTGGAGTGTGTTCGCCTGCTCGTAGCTGCTGGAGCGGACGTGAACGCTCGTGACAATTCCGGCAATACTCCCTTGCATTTCGCAAAAACCGCTGAAATGGCAGAAGAGCTATTGAGGCTGGGCGCAGACGTGAACGCCCGCAACAACGTCGGCGAAACGCCCATCTTCACCACGCTCGAACGAGCCATTCCGGTCCTCTTTCAGCACGGAGCAGACCCTACCGTCCGCAACAATAAAGGCCAGACGGCCTTGGAGAAGGTCCCGACAACACAGTTGAACGTAAAACTGCGGCTGGATGCTCTCAACAAAGCGATCCAGGACTCGGCTCAGCATTAGCCGGTACATCAACTCTTTCCCCGCGA
Source organism: uncultured Occallatibacter sp. (assembly GCA_964645855.1). GTDB lineage: Bacteria > Acidobacteriota > Terriglobia > Terriglobales > Acidobacteriaceae > Telmatobacter. Next base: position 200 of record CAZYDF010000148.1, on the reverse strand, counting down.
TTCCCCGTGGCCTCCAAACCATTGAAAGTGAGAAGATGGTTGGATGATCTCTGAACGCCCAGCGGAGACGATGTTGGCGGCGGTGTTGTATGGCAGCGAGGACCTGCGCATGGAGCGGGTTCCCATCCCACGAATCGGCGCGGGTGAGCTGCTGCTGCGGGTGGGTGCGGCGCTTACCTGCGGCACCGACCTCAAGGTCT
>CAZYDF010000147.1:0-8849 GCA_964645855.1 uncultured Occallatibacter sp. | reverse complement strand
TTTGGAGGAAAGATCTTCTCATCAACGCCGGCCCAGCGCAGCATCGATTGCAGCCTCTGCCGCTTATTGAAGATTGTGCGCGCCTCTCTACCCTGGTCTCGAAGCCTCTGGTCGAAGTTCAAGATCGTCTCACGCAGGACTTGGTCGACATAGGTGATTTTGGTGGCGGCGAGGAATTCCGCGCTGACTAGAATTGCCTGGCTTCTGGCCTCGAGCGCATTCCGCTTGAAGGCATCTTCGACGTAATCGTCGAAGGAGTCGGCCAGGCGCACCCGCTTCTTTTTAGCTTCTTCCGGGTCGATAACAATGAGACCCACAGCTTCAGAGTCAGATCGGGCCTGAAACTTCCCGGCGATCTGGATACGCAAAGCTTCGGCACCGGCTGCATGCTTGCCGGCGGGCTTGTAGGTAGTGCCGTTATTCTCGACACGAATGTCGAAAGTATACTTATCACCGATCTCCACTTCGGACTTTTCGCCGGTTTTGGGGTCCTTGAATTCGGCGACTCCGGGGCGTACTCGGCCCGTGGAACCGTAGACGGCTGGTCGCCGGATCCAGTTCGGATCGGAGTCACGTTTGAAGCGAATCATGAGGGTGGCTTTGGACATGGTCGAGGGCTCTTGGGCCATTATACCCCGACAACGCCCCGACAACGCACTTAACTATATGTTTTTAAATACGGGGGTTCGAATCCCCCTCTCTCCGCCATAGATTACAATTCAAGCCTCCCAATGGCACGACATTCCTCTGATAAACCCCATAAAACACTGATTTTATTGATAATTATCCTCGCCATTTGCTGTCCATGGTTCTCAGTTCATCCAAAACAATTGACGGTAGATTTGACGGTATGCGCCAGAATCACTGACGGTATTATTCCCTTCTCGACCCACGGCTCATAGACTCCGGCGGTGGCAAGAGACCGGCGAAAAACGCCAGTGGCGCGTTCGGACTGGCGCTGGCTTCGTGGTTCCAGCGAATGTGAATCCTATTTCCCGGTGTTTCCACCGAAAAGGTCTTCAACTCCAAACCGCGGACCAAAATCTCCATTCCGGACGATTCACCCATCGCAAGCCAAATCCCGTTCAGTCTGGAGATTCAGACGTTTGCTGCGGTCTGCCTGCCGGAAAAGGGATCAATTCAAAGCAGACGTGCGCGAGCGCACAACCAGTTCGCGGGCGGAACGGGATACGTGGTTGCTTACCAGGCGTAGGCGTCGATCAATGTAGGTGCGCCGCTCTTGCCTTCCACCACACTGACCTTGAGCACGGCTTCCAGATTGCGATTGTCAAAAGCGCTTCCCACGCGGTCCTGCAGTTGCTGCAGGTAGTGGGGGCTGGAGATGAACTGGGCCGCGGCCTCTGTGCCGTTGCGGCCCACGCCGGCAGCGGCCACAATCCAGCTATCGGTGGCTGGCGAGCGGAAGCGTACCACCAAGGCGTAGTCGTCGGCCCCCGAATAGGGCAGGGAGCGGTCGCGCATCCGCTGCACCTCGGGATGCTGGCGATCCAGGACGATCTGATTCATGGCCGAGGGCGAAAAATGAAATCGCAAGGGCTCCACCAGGTGCATGGTCCATTGATTGTTGTAGCCGCCCACCAACACAATCGAGTGGCCGGTGAGGTCGTGCAGCGTGGTGGAGGGCGCCGCGGCCATCTGCATGGGCATCCCAGAGCGAGCCAGGGTGCTGCTGATCTGGGCAATGGCCGAGGCGTTCTGCAGCGACACAAAACTGTAATCGATGTCCTTGTTCGCGGTGATGACGCCGGAGTAGTCATTGTCGGCAAACACCACGCTGCCCGTACACAACAGAACCGACTTCTGATCGTGCAGCACCGGAGCCCAGAACCGCTCCACCACCGTCTGCGGGGAAGGGATGGTCAAGCGCCAGGTGCAGAATCCTGCCATGAACAGGAGAAGACCAGCGGACACCAGGAGGGCATTGCGCCGTTGCTTCCACGTCTGCTGGAGCGCGGCCATCCAGAGGCCGGACTCGTGGTGGCTGCTCGGGTGGGAGATGTCCACCCAATGGGCTTCCGTTTCGGCGCCGTCCGCAGCCTCGCCTCCGTGCACACCATGCGCCTGCCCCGCAGTGTAGTCCGCAGCCTCCGGCAGTTCCTGGTTGAACTCTGGAATATAGCTGCCGGCAGGCAGAGAGATTCGAATGGCTGTCGGATGCCCAAGCTCAGCGTAATAGAGCTGAAGCCGTTTGCGGACCTCGCCGGCGGTATAGCGGACCACCGTGTCGGAGTTGGTGTCAAACGTGGGAGGCCGGTCAAAAACCTCGATCCCGAGGGTGCGCTCCTTGAGCTGGTCAGCTCTGCCAGCCAGCGAATTCTCGACGACGTAACGGAGAAAAGCCGGGTAGCGTTTGCTGTTGCAAAAGTGGCTGCTGACCAGAATCGTCTCCAACTCCACAAGCACGGCATCGCATTCCAGCTTGGAATGTGGGTGCCATGGTTCCTGGATGCCGGGGGTTCTGATCATTGCACATCGGATCATACGCGCGGCTGGACGCGGTTGCAAGGGGTTTGACACAACCGCTGAGTTACGCGCAACTTTCAGTTTTCGAACAAGATAGGCCCAAAGATCCAGAACAAACCGTGAGTCACTTGTTGGCCTGCCCGGCGCTGGTTAAATTCACTCGACGGCTGAAGATGGCACAAGCGTAACTTTGCAGCCGCCTCCGCAGGAGACTGTTAGGGGAATTTTCAACCCAGCTGGATCAGTAGAGGGCGGGGCTGAAAGGCTCACGTCAAAGGGGGATTTTTGTTCGATTTGTCACGACGGCGATTTGTGCAGGGTGGGGGACTTGCGGCTGTGGGAGCTGTGCTCACGCCCGGAATCTGCCTTGGAGCTGCGCGCTCCACCCTCCGGGAGGGGGGAGCGGAGGCGTCGCACTTCCGGCTGGATACCGGCTGGGAGTTCCTGAAGGGCGAGTCCGCCCCGGAGCAGGCCTGGAAGCCTGTGGTCGGGCGCGATTGGGAGCCTGTCGGCTTGCCCCATTGCTGGAATGCGATGGATGCCTGCGACCCGCAGGCCGGGTACTACCGCGGACAGGGCTGGTATCGTCGCCAGGTTGCGGTGCGCAATCCTTACCCCAATGGGCGCATCCTGTTGCACTTTCAGGGAGCAGGGCAAAGCACCACCGTCTGGGTGGGGGATCGCCTGATTGGCACCCACAAGGGCGGCTACGACGAGTTCGTCTTTGATATTTCGGAAGCGGTGGCCGGTTGCTCGGACTGCGAGGAAATCAAGCTTGCGGTGCGTTGCGACAATGGCCCGGACCGCGAACGTATCCCCTCTGATTTGAGTGACTTCTGCATCTACGGCGGACTCTATCGGCACGTAAACCTGGTGTATGTGCCAGCTGTTTCGCTGGAGACCGTGCATGTGGTTCCGCAGGTTCAGGCCGATGGATCGGCTCGCGTCACTCTCAATTCAAGACTCTACAATCCAACCAACTCCAACAGAAAATGCAGCTTGTGCCTTGAGGTCTGGGCTCCGGACGGGCGTTCTCTTTACCGTAAAGAGCTGACCAAAGCCTCCTGGGAGGGCCTTGCCAAGCTGGACGAGTTCACCTTGGCGACTCCAGTGCTGTGGTCGCCGGAGACGCCGCAGCTCTACCGCTGCCAGCTGACGCTTCGCGTGGACGGGAATGAAATCATTCAGAATGAGCGCTTTGGAGTCCGTTTTGTGGAATTTGTGGAGCATGGACCCTTCAAGCTGAACGGCAAGCGCGTGTTGTTGCGCGGTACGCAGCGCCATGCCGACCACGCCGGAGTGGCCGCCGCCATGAGCGACGAGCAGGTGCGCGAAGAGCTGCGCATGATCCGCGATCTGGGCGCAAATTTCCTGCGCCTGGCGCACTACCAGCAAGACCGCCTGGTGCTGGAGCTGTGCGACGAGCTGGGCCTGATGGTGTGGGAGGAGCTGCCCTGGTGCCGCGCCGGCGTCGGCAGCCCGGCCTTCCAGTTGAACGCGCAGCAGCAGTTGACCCACATGATCGAGCAGCACCAGAACCATCCTTCGATCATCTTCTGGGGCTTGGGCAACGAGGATGACTGGCCGGATGAGTACCCAAGCATTGACCAGCAGGCCATTCGCGGCTTCATGCAGGAACTGAATAACCTAGCTCATCGTATTGATCCTACGAGGCTTACATCGTTAAGACGCTGCGACTTCGCGCGCGACATCCCTGACGTCTACTCGCCCTCCATCTGGGCCGGTTGGTATCGCGGGCAGTATCGCGAATACGAGCAGGCTCTGCTGGAAGGCCGCCAGATGGCGAAGCGCTTCCTCCATATTGAGTGGGGGGCTGACAGCCACGCCGGACGCCACAGCGAAGACCCGGAGGCGCTGTTGAACGCTGTTCCCGTGGGCCATGAGACCGACGAGCGCGGCATGGACTACCAGAAATCAGGCGGCGAGGTGCGCGTCTCCCGCGACGGCGACTGGTCAGAGACCTATGCCTGCGACCTGTGCGACTGGTATTTGAAGACGCAGGAGCGGCTCGATTGGCTGGCAGGCACCGCGCAATGGGTCTTCAAGGACTTTGCCTCGCCCCTGCGCGGCGACAACGGCATCCCCCGGATCAACCAGAAGGGCATGGTAGAACGGGATTTGCGGCCCAAGGAGCTTTACTACCTCTTTCAGTCCTATTGGAGCCAGAAGCCGATGGCGCGCATCTACGGGCACAGCTGGCAGGTTCGCTGGGGCAAGCTGGGGCAGAAGCGGCTGGTAAGGGTCTACTCCAATTGCGCGACGGCGGAACTGGAGCTGAACGGTGTCTCGCTGGGCGTCAGGACGCGCAATAGCCAGGACTTTCCTGCGGCAGGATTGTGCTGGGAGGTGGCCTTTGAATCAGGCGTAAATCACCTGCGCGTAGTGGCCAGCAAGGGTGGCGTAACTGTTACGGATGAGGTGAGCTTGACCTACCAGACTGAAACCTGGGCGCAGCCGACCGAGCTGAGGCTGCGTGAAAAGGAACGCTCCGTCGACAGGATCACCGTGGAGGCCCATCTCTACGACGACCACGGAGTGCTCTGTCTGGACGCGCAGAATCTTGTCCGCTTCTCTGCCAGCGGCGCCCGGCTGCTCGATAATCTGGGCACCACCCGCGCCTCACGCGAGGTGCAGTTGGCGAATGGCCGGGCTGAGATCGGGCTGGAAGCTGCTGGAGCCTGCCGCGTGGAGGCTGCAATCCAGGGTATTCCAGCTGTCAGCTGTGAGCTTCAGCCGTAACCGGCGTAGACAACCCCGTTCCCGGGTGCAGAACGATCCGGGACGGGCCTCGCAGTGGCCTGCGGGACGTTTGGCACACCTGTTACACCTCCCACAAGATGCGGTATAGCGGTTCTCCAATTGCTCTACACCGAAACCCATGTCGCCAAGTGGCTTTTTCCTCAAGAAAAAGCCACTTGGATGGCGCTGGTGAGTTCACGAGTCTTGGAGAACCGCTCCAGCCAACAACCAGCTCAACCTATCGCCTAACTTAAAGCCGACCTGGTGGCCACCACCATCCTGAACAAGTTTGCTCCCCTGCCTTCAGCCAATCGCCACCCTGGGAGCTAGAGCCGCACCGGGACGTGCATGGAATTGGCGATGCGGAGGCTGGAAAGGAGCGGCTCCATTGTGCAAACCGCCCTTGACCACCCGTTCGTGCCGTGAGGGAAGCGATTTGCGGGCCGCATGCTTGTTCCGCGGGGTTTCTGCCCGTGTTCGTCGCCCTTTACGGTAAAGCAGGGGCGTTTGTCACTCTCCCTATCATTCGTGTAAGTAAAACCATCTATTACTGTTAATACCTCTCTCTGGATGCAAACGGTGAGTCACTTGTCAGTAGATTCAGTGAGAGTGCCTAGTGGGTGAGCGACACGGCAGATCCAGGCCGGGTACGCGAACCGAAGGGGGAGCGGCAGCGATTCGCCCCCTGGGGGAGGAATTTGAATGACAAGTAGAGCCAGAAAAATGACGCAGGCTCCCATAGGCTGGGGCGGAGTCTTTGCTCGGATAGCACTCCTGGCGGTTTTTGTGCTGGGATGTACCGTCGACTTCGCACAAAGCGGCGCCGGTTCGATCCAGGGCACCGTAACCGACCCTACCGGGGCTGTAATTCGGGGGGCCAAGGTTCACGTTGTGAGCCAGGGCACGAATGTTGCCTCGGATACAGACACCAACAGCGTGGGTTTCTATCAGGTGCCAAACCTGTTCACCGGAGTGTATACGGTGACGGCGACCGCCCCTGGAATGAAGACCTTCAAGACCCAGATTGAGTTGTTGGTAGCCCAGAACGCGGTCATCAACCCGCAGCTGGCCACAGGCGCTGTGACCCAGGAGATTGAGGTTTCCGCCAGCACCGTTCAGTTGACCACCACCGACAACGGAACCATTTCTTCAACATTGGAGAATGCCCGTATTAACCAGCTACCGATGAACGGCCGCAACATTCTGAACCTGGCAGCGGCATCGACGCCGGGCCTTGGAAGCTGTGCCCAGGACTCGAACGGCCAGTGCGCCAACGGCCTGATGGGCTACGGCATGGAATACGTGGCCGACGGCGTAACGCTGACCGGCCGCGAATTCGGTGGCGGCCATGTGGGCGCGGTGCAGTTCCCCGACCCAGACTCGATCCAGGAAGTCCGTGTGCAGACGGTGGGCACCAGCGCGCAGTACACGACCCCTGCTACCGGCGTGATCACCACCAAGTCCGGCACCAACGCATTCCACGGTTCGGCGTTTGAAACGGCTCGCAACAGCTATTGGGGCGTGGCCAAGCAGCGCCAGAACCCTTCCAACTACACGGCTCCGCCCTACATCCGCAACGAGTTTGGCGCTTCGCTGGGCGGTCCCATCCGCATTCCGAAGCTTTACAACGGTAAAGACAAGTCCTTCTTCTTCTTTGCCTACGAACGCTACTCGCTGGCCAGCATTGCCGGTGAGACCGCAACCGTGCCCTCGGCATTGTGGCGTCAAGGCGACTTCAGCACCATGCAGAGCGGCGGCGTTCTGCAAACACTGTACGATCCGAACACCACGCAGTATACGGGCGGAACCTGGACTCGCCAGAGCTTTACCCAGGAGTACAACGAAGGCTCCAGCACCGGTCCCGCCAACTGCAACGGCGATGTGAACTGCATTCCGTTGAACCGTGAAAGCCCCACGGCGGCCATGGTGAACGCTATTTCTCCGTTGCCCAGTCCGCAGTACGCCTCGGTGAATCCTCTGGCGCAAACCAACCTGAACGCCGACAATCCCACCGAGTTGCGCGCTCCCACCTACACCTTCCGTCTGGACCACGAGGTCAGCGAGAAGACGCGGGCCTATTTGCGCTTTACCGATACGCCGGAGACGCAAACGGTTCTGCGCAACCAGCCCTCCAGCCAACCGGCCACCATTGCGGCCACGTCCAATGGGGTGAGCTTCCCGAAGGGCGCCAGCGGCTACACCTTCTACCAGTACAACATGATCAACGCGGCGCTCGGCGTGACGCATGTCTTCTCGCCCACCTTCTACTCCGAGACCATCGCCAGCCAGCAGTGGTTCCAGGAGCAGAACAACGCCGGCGGCGCTCCGCTGACCAACTTCGAACAGGAGATGGGCCTGCCCAACAACTTCGGCGAAGTAGGTTTCCCGTACTTTGAGAACATCGTCTTCCCGGTCAACGGCACGCAGTGGATCTACGGCGTTACGCAGATCATCGACAACCTGGATGAGAACCTGACCAAGATCAAAGGCAAGCACCAGCTGCAATTCGGCGGTCGCTACCGTCACGAGCGTTTTGGATCGCGTCCCGATGAAGCCCAGGACAACATCCAGTTCAACGGCAACGGCACCGGTTTCCTGAATGCCGCAACCATCAAGACAAACGGTTACTCCAACACCAGCAACACCGGTCAACTGAACGCCGACTTCTTCATCGGCGCGGCGCAGACCTACAGCATCAACAAGCAGGCGTCGTACCAGCACATGCACGACATGGAATTCGATGCCTATTTCCAGGACAACTTCCACGTTGCACGCGGTCTGACCGTGAACCTCGGCGTGCGCTACGAAGCCCATCCGGCGATGTGGGAGAAGTACGGTCTCATGTCCAGCTTCGACCTCAAGAACGACGCCATGGTGTTGGGTGCGCCCATCGCCACGCTGATTGCGGAGGGTTACACGACCCAAGCCGCCATCAACAATGACATCTACGACGGCGCCAAGTTCGAAACGGCACAGCAGGCTGGCCTGCCCGACAAGCTTATGTACGACGATGACACGGTCTTCGAGCCTCGCGTGGGCGTGGCTTGGCAGCCGTTCTCCAAGTATGGAACCGTTATCCGCGGCGCCTTCGGCCTGTACGCATTCCCGGTTCCGTTCCGCAGCTCGATCAAGAACGTGGCCGGCAACAATCCTTTCCAGATCAACTATTCGATGAACTACAACAGCGCCTCGCAGGCACCGGACGGCTTGCCGAACTACCTGTTACGTTCGCAGCAGAGCACCGCAACCGCGTTACCCGGTCCCGCGGGCGGCGTTGGCTACACGCCGGTGATGGGCGTCAACACCTCGTCGGGCGTGGTCAACACCGGTCAGTCGACCTCGATTCTCCCTGGCTTCGGCAACTTCTCCATGAACCCGAAGTATCCGGTGGGCTCGGCATCCAACGTGAACTTCACCATCGAGCAGCCGTTGAAGTGGAACTCCGCCCTGCGCATCAGCTATGTGTATTCGCATGGTGGCCATCTGGATCAGTACTTCAACTACAACAATCACCCCTCCTCGTTCGCTTGGGAGATGCAGAACGGCAAGGCAACGCCGAATGGTACAGCCAGCGTGATTGGCACCGCCGCGGCGAATACGTACTC
>CAZYDF010000146.1:0-8962 GCA_964645855.1 uncultured Occallatibacter sp. | reverse complement strand
TGCCCCATCCATCCCGCGTTTTGTGCGGGATGGGTGGGATAGAGTGACACTCTTCAAGGGCCGGATCAATGGGCAGGCAGCCCGGAAGCAGCGTGGCTAGGAGAGGCGTGTTACCAGCCACTCCACAGCCGCATCCTCACCCACAATTTCGCTCCAGAGGCCAGCCGTCTTCAGCTCCACCGCCGCAGGCAACAGGTGCAGCAGCCCGCTCAATCGCACCGCGTCCTTCTCGGTGGTCAACAGCGTGGCGCACGCCGCCACCCCCGCGCTAGCCAGCTCCATCAGCTCCGCCGCCGTGTAGCCGTGATGGTCGGCATAGGCCTTGCGCACCACCAGATCCAGCCCCGCCTGTTCCAGCCCGGCAAAGAACTGCTCCGGCCTTGCAATGCCGCAAAAGGCGATCACCGACCCGGCAATCACAGGCACCGCCATCCGTCTCCGCACCCGCCACACCGGTCCCGCAAAGCCGCTGGCACGCAGCGCGGCCTCGGTCTCCGGCTCCTCGGCAGGAAGGACTACGACGGTGGCGCGCCCCAATGCCCGGAGCGGCTCACGGAGGTTGCCCGCAGGCAGCAATCTGTCCTCCAGATCACCCCCGCTCACCAGCACAATGTCCACGTCGCGGTGGAGCTGCCGATGCTGGAAGCCGTCGTCCAGCAGGTGCAGCGCAAGACCCTCAGGGGCTAAAGCCCGATGCGTATCGGGAGCGCTTTGCGGCACGACTGAAGTCGTGCCCTGATACAAATACTCCAGATAAAACGTCTCGGGTGCCCCATCCTTCTCCGCGTTCTCCGCGGGGAAGGGTGGGAGCAGAAAACTCTCCGCCAGCCGCCCCGCGTCCACCCGCTGCCGGGCCACAAACACTGGCACCCCAGCCGCCCGCGCCATCAGCAGCGGCTCGTCGCCAAACGCTTCGCAGGTTCCTTCAGGATCAACCCGCGCCGCCAGCTGGCTCTGCCGTCCGTAGCCGCGGGAGAGCACGTCCACCGCCACGCCGCGGCGCGTCAAAGCCTGTGCCAGCGCAATGGTCAACGGAGTTTTGCCGGCTCCTCCAGCGGAGATGTTGCCGATGCTCACCACCGGCTTCGCCAGTCGCTGTACCTGCTCCCAGCCACAGCGGAGCCGCAGCTCCCGCAGCTCCACGCCCAGCCGGTAGACCGGCGTCAGCGGCGCCAGGAAGGGGCGCTCAGCGGGCTTTCGGCTCATACGGCGGCGGTCTCCAGAGCTTGTTCTTCTTCCTTGGCTTCCGCGGGCAGCAGCCGCACAATCGCGTCAACGGAGCGCCCTGTGGCGCCGGCCTGCTGGTCAAACACCTTGCGCGCCCGTTGCCCCATGGCTTCCGACGAGCGGCGGTTGTGCAGCAGATCCAGAAACGTCGACGCCAGGGTCTCCAGGGTGGCAATCCGCAAGCCGCGTTGGTGCAGCAGCTCGTCGGTAATGGCGCGGAAGTTGTTGTAGTTCGGCCCCATCACAATGGGTACGGCAAACTGCGCCGGCTCCAGCGGATTGTGCCCGCCGGCCTGCACCAGACTTCCGCCCACAAAGGCGATCGAAGCCAATGAATATACAGAGGCCAGCTCGCCAATCGTGTCCAGCAGGATAAACTCGCCGCCTTCCAGCTTCTCGATCTCTTCCGTTGGCTCGCCCTTCCAGGCTGAGCGCCGGACCCACTTCACGCCGGAACACTCGAGCAAACGGGCCACGGCCTCAAACCGCTCCGGATGCCGGGGCGCAATCACCTTGATCATCTGCTGGTTCAGGCTGTTCAGAGCCTTGGTAGCGGCAATAAAGGCTGCTTCTTCGCCCTCCAGCGTGGACCCGGCCACCAGAAACCGCGGGCGTGGAGCCAGAGCCTTGAGCTGTACCGTAGCCTCTGCGGGCTGGGCAATGCGCACATCGAATTTCAGGTTGCCACAGACGGTCACAGCCCGCTCCGCGCAGCCAATCGCGCGCAGCCGCTCGGCGTCCAGCTCGCTCTGCGCCAACACCGCGCTCAGCCGGCTCAGGAAGGGCTTCCACAGCACGCGCAACCGATGGTAGCGCGGCCAACTGCGGTCACTGACGCGGGCATTCACCACCGCCACCGGCACACCGCGGCGGAAGCACGTCGTCAGCAGATTCGGCCAAAACTCCGTCTCCGCCAGAATCAACAGGCTCGGGTCCAGAGCCTTCAGCCAGGCACCTACGGCCCAGGGCAGATCCAGAGGGCAATAGAACACCCGATCGGCGCCAAACAGCTTGCGGGCCAGGTCCTGTCCAGTCTTGGTGGTGGTGGAAACAGCAATGAAGTAGCCCGGCAACCTGGATTCAAGGTCGTGCACCAACCGGCTCACGGCTAGAACCTCGCCCACGGAAACCGCATGCAGCCAGATCAGCGGCCGCCCGTTGCGGCCTTCCAGCCGGCGCGTCCGGCCCAGCCGCTCCAGCATGCCTTCGCGATACTTGTGGGTGGTGGCCATCTTGAATAGCCACCAGGGTGCGCTGAGCACCAGACCGACCGCGAGCGCGAGATTGTAAAGAATCAAAACCATACGGAGCGAAACCGTGTTTCACTGTGTCTAAGAAACAATGATACAGTCACCAACGATGAAGCATCTTGCCCTGATCCCGCTCTGGGCGGCGGGCGCTGCTCTGGTGGCCGTGGCCGCGGACCACAAACAGCCACCCGTGCAGCCTGCCACCAGCTTTGCCGCGGTTGAGGTTCATGCCGACGAAAAGGTCGCCATTGCCGCGGAACCCTATGACACCAAAGAGAAAGCCGCCATCTTCCGGGTGGATTATCTGGGCCACGACGTGATGCCGGTACGGCTCATTGTGACCAACTTGGGCGACCACCCCATCTCGTTGAGCGAGGCGCGCATCCTCTTCCTGACCGCCGACGGCGACCGCATCCAGGCCGCCGAACCCGACGACGTGGAGCGGCTCATGACGCTCAAAGAAAAAAGGGGTGGCAGAATTCCCATGCCCAATCCCATTCCCGCCATCAAGCTCAAGCCCAAAGCCAGCGACAAGGAGATTGAGCAGGACTTTGACACCTTTGAGTACGCCGCTCTGGTGGTGGAAGCGCACTCCACCCGCGCCGGCTTCCTGTTCTACGATGTCTCCGGCCTCGTGCATCCGCTCGAGGGCGCCAAGCTCCACCTGCGCCAGCTGCGCGACGCCGACGGCAAGGAACTCTTCTACTTCGAAATTCCCTTCGACAAGTATTTGAAATCCAAGTCTCGAGCGATGAACTAGTGTGGTGTCTCCAAAGTTTACAGTTGATAAAAGCTGTCATCTTGAGCGCAGTTTGGCCGCTTTTTGGGCCAAACGGAGTCGAAAGATCTGCAGTTCCTCTTTTGCGCCTGTCCCGAGAATTTCTGAGACACCGCACGGGTGGGGAGAGTCAGAAATCGACGAAAAACAACTGCAGATCCTTCGACTCACCACCCCCAAACTGAAGTGCGTTTGGGGCCCCGTTCGTTCAGGATGACAGTTGCGTTTCCCTGTGTGCTTCTTGTGTTATTGAAGTGTTACTTCCTGGGAGTGTACTGACGAGGATTCAACTATGATGGCAAACAGCTTTGCATTGCGGCTCCAGCCGGCGCTACTGGCAGAGGCCAGAGCTCTAGCAATTGCGATTCTCCGCCGCCCTCGCGTGGGCGAGCCCCCGCAACCCGGCGATGAGCTGCCGGAGGGATGGCTGGAGCGCCAGCAGAAGAAGGACGCGGCGGAGTAGTCGCGTCTATTCGTAGTAGGTGGCTGTGGTGGTATCTGTCTCCCAGATGGTGCAGTCCTTCACCCGCACCCGGCCGGCGGTCATCTCTTCCAACTGCACATTGGTCTGGTCGTAAAAGTAGCGGGCCAGGTTCTCGGCAGAGGGGTTGATCCGCGTAAATGGCTCCAGGTCGTTCAGCATCTGGTGGTCAATACGGTCAATCACCGGACCCATCACGTGCTTCAGCAGCTTGAAGTCCAGCAGCATGCCGGTCTCGTCCAGCTCAGCGCCAGCCAGAGTGACGCGGACCTTGTAATTGTGGCCGTGCGGGTTCTCGCACTTGCCGCGGTAGTTGCGCAGGTAGTGGCCGGAGCTGAATCCGGCCTCCACGGTGACTTCATACATCGGGTTGGGCTCGTTTCCGTGCGGGAAAGATCCCGCTGTTTCCATTTTACCGGCTCAGGGCTCTCAGGGCCGTTGGCGGCGGGCACGACGGGCAGCTTCACGGCGCTCCGCGCCACGGCGGTCCACCTGTTCCAACAAGTTGGTCAGCACCCCGATCAGGGCAGAGGCCAAAGCTCCAAACGCCAGAAACAGAGCTCCCGTGCGCCACGGCGAGGCCACCGCCGGCAACCCTGCCTGGTGGGCCGCAGGCAGCAATGACAAAACTCCGGCCACCACCGCAAACGCGGCTAGCAATCCGGCAATCAAAAACAAACTCCGCGACATAGGCGCATTCTACGCGGATGGAGCCTGCCCTTGCAGCTCCTGCGTCTCCATCACCCTCACCCCGGCGCTCGCAAACTCCTCTTCCATCCGCGCTACCGAGCCGTTCAGATCGATGGCCCGGCATGCGTCCCGGAGCACAATCGCCTCAAAGCCCGACTCGGTAGCGTCCAGCGCGGAAAAACCCACGCAGAAGTCGTAGGCCAGCCCCACAAAGAATGCCCGCTCAAAGCGCCGTTCGTTCAGGTATCCGGCCAGCCCGGTGGGCGTCTTGTGGTCGTTCTCAAAAAACGCAGAGTAGGAGTCCACCGCCCGGTTCGTCCCTTTGCGCACGATCAGCTCCGCGCGCTCCGTGCGCAGCGCCGGATGGAACTCCGCGCCTGGAGTGCCCTGTACGCAGTGCACCGGCCACAGCGTCTGGGGGCCGTAGGGAAACTCCATCGCCTCAAGCGGCTGCTTGCCCGGGTGCGTGGCGGCAAACGAGGCGTGCTCCGCAGGATGCCAGTCCTGGGTGAGCACAATATGCTCAAACAGCGGTGCAATCCGCTCCACAACCGCCAGAATCTCGTCGCCCCCGGCCACCGGAAGCACGCCCCCGGGGCAAAAATCATTCTGCACATCCACCACAATCAACACATCGCGCGGGCCAATCTGCATAGGGGCTCCTTCCTTCCCCATTCTCGCACTGGAAACATAAAGAAACGCCGGCCGCCCTGCGTGGAGTCCACGCAAAGCGCACCGGCGTTTTGGCAGCGGTACTTCCGGCAACAACTGTGCCGGGAGCGCTGGTTGGATAATAGAGGAGCGTCTTGCAGAATTCCATCGTGGTCGCAAGAAGCGTCAGGGCACGACTTTAGTCGTGCCGACACGAGCCACAAAAGGTTTCAGGGCTTTAGCCACTGCGTCTTGTTTTTCAAGGTCTTGCAGTTCCTCAGCGGCTAAAGCCGGGGTCTTTTTTGACCGTCTTGCGGCACGACTGAAGTCGTGCCCTGACGCTATCCACCTTCCAGCGGGCCTTTTTGGAAGAGGATCGCGAAAAACTATTTTGGCTGCGGGATGCGCACCAGCAGCGTGTCGTGGTGCTTGATCTCCAGCGCCTGGTTCTCAGTGAGCGTGACCGGTTGGCCCGTCCACAGATCCTTGCCTTGCTGCGGGCCATGGAGCCCGATCTTGGCCAGATCCAGATGGAAGGGATGCGTGGCTACGCGGTCATCGCCAGCGTTGAGAATGGCTACGGCCTTGGCGCCGCCAGCCAGCGGGCGCGTCCACACCTCAACCTGGCCCTCGACGTAGACCCGCTGCGCCTGCTTCCCCAGCTTGTCCTGATCGATGGCGACCACGTCCCTGTTGGTCAAGATCGCCTTGATCTCGGGCTTCATGTTGGGCAGATCGTTGCCGGCCAGCAAGGGCGCGGCCAGCATGGACCACATGGTAAAGTGCGAGCGGTTTTCGGCCAGCGACAGCTTGCCGTTGCCCACTTCCAGCATGTCAGGATCGTTCCAGTGACCGGGGCCTGCATACTTGGCCAGCCCAGCCTGCCGCTCAATGATCTCGTAGATGCTCATCCAGTTGGCCTGCACGTCGCCGGTGGTGCGCCACAGGTTGGCGTGGACCTCCGGCCCCCACTCCCAAACCGCATCCCAGCCGTACTGGCACAGGGAGTAGACCATGGGCCGTCCCGTGGCCTGGAGCGCATTGCCCATCTTGGCGTAGGCGGCAATCATCAGGCGCATCTGCCCGGCTTCGTCGTTGGGAGCCTGCGCCTGCATCACGTCTTTGCGGAAGCTGCACAGGTCGTACTTCAGGTAGTCCACACCCCACTCGGCGTAAAGCTTGGCGTCCTGATCCTCATGCCCCAGCGATGCCGCAAAGCCCGCGCAGGTCTTGGCGCCCGGGCCGGAGTAGATGCCCAGCTTCAAACCCCGCGCGTGAACGTAGTCCGCCAGCCCTTTCATGTCCGGGAACTTCTGGTTGGTGTGCAGCACGCCGGTCGAATCGCGCTCGCCCTCCCAGGTGTCGTCAATGTTGATGTACACGTAGCCGGCGTCGCGCATGCCGGTAGACACCATCTGGTCAGCGGCGTTCTTGATGTCCTGCTCGGTTACGCGCTCAGCAAAGAAGTTCCAGCTGTTCCAGCCCATGGGGGGCGTTTGTGCAACCGTAACAGCGGCAGCAGCTTGGGGTTGCGGCTTGGTGGCGTTCTGGGCCACAGCAGGGAGAGACAAGGCAAGGCCCAACAGGGCAAGAGGGACAACTTTCATGGGGTTTCTCCTGAAAACATTTACAGTGCAAATAATTGTAGTGCGCTCCAGCTTAACTCGGCAATTGTTCTGGTCAATCCCTTCCCGCTCCGCTCCTCCTCGTCCCAACCTGCTGTCGGCACCCATAAAAACGCTGCACGATCTCCGCGGCCTGCGGTAAGCTGGGAGAACTTTCCGGGTCTTCTTCTCCTGCCCACGGGTTGCGGCTCCCCGTGCCAGCGGGTCCACTCATCCCGCGAACTCCGGCGAGGTCCACGATGCGCAATCCGAACACCTTCAGCGGCTCAACCGGAGAGGTTTTGCCCTGGCTTGAGGCCGCACACGACACCATCTTTGCCGAGCACAATCGCAAACGGCTGAAGCGTGTCGTCATCCAGTTCAGCGCTCTCGGATTCACCGTGCACCTGCTGCTCATCTTCCTGGCCCACCTGTTCAACGCCCCCCAGCACTGGATGCAGGAGCTCGGGCCGAGTTATCTCTCCACCATCTCCACACCCTTCAACTTCATCCTCTTTTACGAGGTGCTGACGCTCATTGCGGCCCTGCCTGCCTCCACCACCCGCTCCATCGCCAGCCAGTATGAGATTGTCTCCCTCATCTTTATCCGCGACGTCTTTCGCGACGTGGCCCTGGGCGGTGATCTGGTCTCCACCCACACCCTCACCGAGAAGGCGCAGCGGCTCTCCATCGACATGTGGGGCGGCCTGTTCATGTTCCTGCTGGTGGCCGTCTTTCAGCACATCGCCACCCGCCGCCGCACCCAGTCCGGCATTGGCATGCCCTCGCGCGCTACCCTCCGCTTCATCGGGCAGAAAAAAATTATTGCCGCCGGGCTAGCCACCCTGCTGGTGGCCATGGCCATCTGGAACGTCAGCATGTTCATCATCACCGTCGTGCGGATTCTGAGGGGCGGCCAGGGCACGTTGGAGTCCGCCACCACCTTTTACAACGACATGTTCACGGTCATGATCTTCACCGACGTGCTGGTGCTGATTCTCTCGCTCGTGGTCAGCGACCGCTATGAGATGGTCTTCCGCAACGCCGCGTTTGTAGCGTCCATCGTACTGATCCGCTTTGCCCTCACCGAGGGCCACCCCTTTGGCGCTCCCATGGCCATTCTCGCCATGCTCTTTGGCATCGGCACCCTGCTGGTTTTCAACTTCCACGTGCGCAACAACGGACCGGTGGACGCCTGATGCATGTTTGTTTGTACGGGAGCGGCTCCGACCCCTACAATCGTCCAGATGTCTTTGTCCGTTCTTATCGTCGACGACGAGCAACTAGCCCGCGAAGAGCTGAAGTATCTGCTCGAATCGCTTGGCGATGTGCAGGTTGTGGCTCAGGGCTCGAACGGCTTTGAGGCCGTGGAGTTGATCGAGGAGTACGCTCCGGATCTGGTCTTCCTGGACGTGCAGATGCCGGGGCTTGACGGGTTTGCCGTCATTCAGCGGCTCATGGAGCGCGCCCGGCCCAAGCTGCCCGGCCAGCCCGCCGGACACCTGCCGCAGTTTGTCTTTGCCACCGCCTACGACCAGTACGCCGTCCGCGCCTTTGGCGTGAACGCGCTCGATTATCTGCTGAAGCCCTTTGACCGCCAGCGTGTGGAAGAGGCTGTGGAGCGCGCCCGCCGCCGCATGGCTGGCCCAGCGCAATCCGCGGCCGACCCTGCCGCGCCCACGGAGTCACAACTGGACGCGCTGCTGCGCCTGCTCAACAAGCCGGCCACGGAGAACCGCACCCAGCCGGCCAAGATCGTGGTGCAAACCCAGAACCGCATGCTGCTGGTGGATCAGGCCGAGGTCTGTTTTGCGTCGGTGGACGAAGGCGTGATCCGGATTGTGACCCGCACCCTGGAGGGCCAGGCTCGCTCCCGCACCCTGGAAGAGTTGCAGGAGCAGCTCGATCCCGCGCTCTTCTGGCGCGCCCATCGCGGCTTCCTGGTCAACATCAACCACATCCGTGAAGTGGTGCCCTGGTTCAAGTCAACCTATCAACTGCGCATGGACGACAAGACGCAGACCGAGATCCCCGTCAGCCGCGCCCAAACCCGCCACCTGCGCGAGCTGTTCAAACTGTAGAGCGCTGCGCTGAAGTGCGCTCTTTTGCGGCACGCAACTAAAAGAAGTTTGCGGAAGAGTGTAGAGCTTAAGTTCTTGAGTATCCCACCCATTTCCGCAAAAGGCGCGGAAATGGATGGGGCACGGAAGTCTATTGCAAAAGCGAGGGTGGGCGGATTCAAGCTCCAAGTGCAACATTTCCGAAACAGGAGATAGTTGCA
>CAZYDF010000145.1:0-9011 GCA_964645855.1 uncultured Occallatibacter sp. | reverse complement strand
CGGTTCCCCCACTTCGACAGTTTCCAACATCCCGCCGATGCTTTATAGATACAAGGATGACAGCTGTGAATAAATACGGCCGCACCACGAACCGCCGCGAAGCGCGTCCGCTGCATGCAATGCTGGCTACTGCCCGGTGCCGCCCACCGTCATGCGGTCCAGCTTGATGGTGGGCATGCCCACGCCTACCGGTACGGACTGTCCATCCTTGCCGCAGGTGCCAATGCCTTCGTCCAGCCGGAGATCGTTGCCCACCATGGACACGTACTTCAGCGCCTCCGGGCCGTTGCCAATCAAGGTGGCGTCGCGGACCGGTGCGGTGATCTTGCCGTCCTCGATCAGGTAGGCTTCAGAGGCGGAGAAGACAAACTTGCCGTTGGTGATGTCCACCTGTCCGCCGCCAAAGTTCACGGCGTAGAGCCCGCGCTTTACGGAGCGGAGAATATCTTCCGGCGCGTCTTCGCCGGCCAGCATGTAGGTGTTGGTCATGCGCGGCATGGGGATGGACTGGTAGTTCTCGCGCCGTCCTGATCCGGTGGACGCCGTGCCCATCAGCCGGGCGGAGAGCTTGTCGGTCAAATAGCCGCGCAGGATGCCGTTTTCAATCAGCACGGTCTCGTGCGTGGGGGTGCCTTCGTCGTCCACGTTGAGGGAGCCGCGGCGTCCGGCCAGGGTGCCGTTGTCCACCACGGTCACTTTGGAGCTGGCCACCTTCTGCCCAATCAAGCCCGTAAAGGCGGAGGTCTTCTTGCGGTTGAAGTCCGCCTCCAGTCCGTGGCCCACGGCCTCATGCAGCAGAATTCCGGGCCAACCGGGGCCCAGCACCACTTCCATCTCGCCAGCCGGAGCGGGCACGGCGGTTAGCTGCAAGACAGCTCCGCGCGCGGCCTCCGTGGCCAGGGTCTCCGGACTTTTGGAGCCTGAAAACTGCTCAATCCCAGCGCGTCCGCCGCCGCCGGCAGCACCCTTGGTGGTGGTCTCGCCATCCTTGGCAATCACAGAGACGTTCAACCGGCACAGCGGCTGGGTATCGCTGGCGTAGTCGCCGTCGGAGGCGGCAATCAGCACCCGGCGCAGCTCCTCGGCATAGGAGGCGCGGACCTGGGTAATGCGGTTGTCAAAGGCCCGAGCGGCGCGGTCGGCGCGCAGGATCAGCTCCAGGCGCGCGGCCAGATCCAGCGAGTAGCCGCCCAGCGGCACCGGATAAAGATTGGGCGAAGTGCTCTCGACAAAGCCCTGCACGGTTTGTTTGGCCGGCGCGGAGGCAATCAGCGCGGCGGTGCGGGCGGCATGCAGCAGCCGCTCCGGGCTCAGATCGTCGGTATAGGCGTAGCCAGTGCGCTCGCCGCTGAGCACGCGAATGCCGCAGCCGGCGCTGGTGCCCTGGCTGGCGGACTTCACAATCTGCTCGTCCACGCCCAGCGCGGTGGCGGTCACCGACTCAAAGTAGAGGTCGGCGTAGTCGCCGCCGGCTGAAAGCGCCTCACCCAGGCAGCGTTCCAGCAGCCGCGCGGTAATGCCAAATCGATTCTGAAAGTACAGCTTGTGGTCTGGGGCTACAGGCATTTCACTCATCGTGGCTCCAGTGTACGATGCCGCTACAGCAAAACCAGAGTTGCTGTATCCCGAAGCCCATGCATTCAAGTCGACGCGACCATCAGGGAGCGGCGACCTTGTAGAAAACTGCCAGGACACACCGACTCTGGTTTTGCTCTGGGCGTTTCTTGTTGGATGCTTCTCATACGCTTGAACACGTCGCGGCCGACTCCTGCGTGCTAAAGTGACCCCATGAAGAAGATTTTTGCCGCCCTCCTCTTGGTCGCGTTGTTCGCTACACCGGCCTTTGCCGCCAACCACAGACATGGCCACCACCACCACGCGCACCACACCCACCACAAGGCGTAGTTCCGCGCACATTCTCCAGGACTGGAACTGGCGTGCCCGCGACTGCCAAAAGCTGAGCGGGCAAGCCATTTGGGCGCTGCAGCGAAACCAGAGTTGCTGGATCCCGAAACCAGTGCGTTCAAGTCGACGCGACCATCAGGGAGCCGCGACCTTGGAGCGAATTGCCAGGACACGCTGACGCTGGTTTCGCTCTAAACCCATTGGCTGCACCGCCAATCCGTGGTAAGTTCACTGCATGAGTGAATTGGACGACCTCCGCTACCCGATTGGCCCGTTCGTTGCACCCGCCAGTTCCATGCCCGGCATCCGCGCTGCCCACATCCACACCATCCAGGCTTTGCCGGAGCATGTGGAAGCGGCCATCGAAGGCCTCAGCGATGAGCAGTTGGACACGCCCTATCGCGAGGGCGGCTGGACTGTGCGCCAGGTGGTGCATCACATCGCCGACAGCCACGCCAACGCCTTCCTGCGTTTCAAGCTCGCCCTCACCGAGGATTGGCCCACCATCAAGCCTTACGACGAAGCTGCCTGGGCTGAGCTGGCTGACAGCAAAACCCTGCCTCTTACCGCTTCGCTGACCATGATCGAGGGAATCCACGCCCGCTGGTTTGCCCTGCTGGATGCGATGAGCTTTGACGATTTCCACAAAGGTTTTCTGCATCCTCGGGAGGGCCGCGTGTCGCTAGCCACCGCGCTGGCCATGTACGACTGGCACTCGCGCCATCATCTGGCGCACATTGCCGGGCTCAAGAAGACCAAGGGCTGGTAAGGAGCCTCCCATGGCGGCTGAAAGCTCTCCCTCCGTGGATGTGCTGGTGGCTGCGCTGGAGGACTATCTGGCGGAACATCCTGCCGCGGCTGTCCTTGAGGAGGGCCGCGTGGTCTTTGACATGCGCTCGGCCCGCTTCTCCGTCGCCGGCGATCATGGCCGCTGTTTGCTGCAGTTGTGGAGTGAAGAGCGCAACCTGATCCGCACCGTGGTGGGCGTGGAGAAGCGCCGCGATTGCCTGCGCGTGCTCACCCGCCGCATGGGCGTCACCCGGCCGCAGGCTCTGGAACTGGTGCCCTCGAACGAGCGCCGCACCCCCACCACGCGCGAAGCGGCCCGCAAAAACTATCAACGCCTGCTGGAGCGCGTGCTCGCCCGCCAGTTCATCGGGTCCAAGGTGGACGGATTCCGCTCGGCCATGGATCTGGAGCACAGCTTTGGCCCTGCCTATGTGCGCGGGCGGTTGCTCAAGGGCACGGCGGCGGAGGCGGTTATCGGCGTTGCGGAGGCGGAGCCCGGCGCGCTGGTGGACGGCATTCTTACCCTGGGCATTCTCTGGCTGGACTACTGCCGCCAGCACGGCGATGCGCGCCGCCACTTTGGCGGGCTCAAGGTGATTGTGCCGGAGGGTGCCTGGCGCACCACCGCTGAGCGCATGGCCTGGCTCAACCACGGCGCTGCCCGCTTTGAGCTCTACACCCTCAACGAGCGCAGCGAAGAGCTTATTCAGATTGACTGGCGCGACACCGGCAACCTGCAGTCCATGCTGGTCCATGCCTACTCCTCCAGCGCCGCCGTGGACCGTTGCCGCCAGGGCCTTGACCGGCTCTGGGCACTGGTGCCGGAGGGCGCGCGCAGCCGCGTGGAAGTGCGTCCGCGCTCCAGTACAGAGGTGGGGTTGGCGCTGCATGGGCTGGAGTTTGGCCGGGTGCGCGTGGGCGCTTCCGCCACCTCCTTTGCCCAGCAGCAGGAGGTTACTTTCGGCGCGGGCGCCCATGAGACGCTGTTGGATGCCAGCAATGAGCAGATGGCGCGCACCCTGGTGATGAGGCTCTTTCACAGCCGTTATGCCGACGGCGCGCACACCGACGCGCTCTTTCGCATGCAGCCCGAGCGCTGGCTGGAAGCCGAGTTCCGCCGCAGCCTTGCCGACCTGCTGCCGGGCATGCGCGGCGACTTGTTCTACTCCCAGGTGCCAGCGCTCAGCTCCGGCGACCGCGGCATGCTGGACCTGCTCACGCTCGACCGTCAGAACCGCCTGGTAGTCATCGAACTCAAGGCCAACGAGGACCTGCACCTGCCCTTGCAGGCGCTGGATTACTGGATTCGCGTCCGCGCGCTGAACGCCGATCGCCAGAGCCTCGCGGGCGGCAGCCATGCCCTGGGAGCATTTGAGCGGCATGGCTACTTTCAGGCGACGGAGATCTCCGAATTGCCTCCGCGATTGCTCTTGGCCGCGCCCGCCCTGCGCATTCACCCCACCAACGAAACTGTTCTGCGCTACCTGGCCCCGGAAGTTGAGTGGGAGCTGATCGCCCTCGGCGAAGGCTGGCGGCGCGAGCTGAAGATCGTCTTCCGCAAGCGCAGCACGGACGGCAGGGCGGGGTAGCATGTCGGCGGGTCAGCAAGCCAGCGATTCGGCGAATGAGCGATTCAACGTACGGGCGGGTACCCCAGGTCTTGATTTTGAGACCTGGGAAGCCGAGATTTTTGCCTTGTCGCGCCTTCGCCACGAGCCGGGTGCCCTGGTCCCTCGCTTTTGGGAACCAGGGAGAGATGGACGCTCGCGGGGAGCAGAGATTTTCACCTCGGCGCACCTTCGCCCCGCGCCGTAGCGCAGCACATATTAGCCCCACGTTTCAACGTGGGGAAAGCTTCCTTGAAAATGCCACCGGAGTCCCGTAGGGACGACACGAACCTCCTCACAAAGGCATCGTGAGCATCGCGAAGCGCAGCTGGCCGCACCGCAGGTGCCGACCACCAAGGAAACATCCTCTATCCTGAAGACAGATGCCCACCCCGCACACATTCGACGTTGTTGTTCTTGGAGCCGGAGCCGCCGGCATGATGGCCGCTGCCACGGCTGGCCAGCGCCAGCGCCGCGTGGCTCTGGTGGACCACAACGACCAGCCCGGCCGCAAGATCCTGATCTCCGGCGGTGGCCGCGCCAACTTCACCAACCTGAACTGCACGGCGACCAACTACCTCTCCGCCAATCCCCACTTTGTGAAGTCGGCGCTGGCCGTCTATCAGCCGCAGCACTTCATCGAGCTGGTGAACCGCTACCAGATTCGCTGGCATGAGAAGACCCTGGGCCAGCTCTTCTGCGACCACTCTGCCCGCGTCCTTGTGGAGATGCTGCAGGAGGAGTGCCGTCTTGGCGACGTGGAGTGCCTCTACTCCACGCGCATCCTGGCCGTGGAACGCGACGCCGGGGGCGGTTTTTTGATCGAGAGTTCGCAGGGGGAATTGAGAGCTGGAGCCTTGATTGTGGCCACCGGCGGCCTGTCCATCCCCAAGCTGGGCGCAACCGGTCTGGGCTATGAGATCGCGCGCAACATGGGCCTGCGGGTGCTGCCCACTCGCCCGGCGCTGGTGCCGCTGCTGCTGGCCGGCGCGGAGAAGCACTGGACCGAGCTTGCAGGCCTGGCCGTGGACGTGGTGGCTCGTGCCGGTAAGGCCAGCTTCCGCGAAAAGCTCTTAGTGACGCATCGCGGCCTGAGTGGGCCGGCCATTCTGCAGGCATCGTCTTACTGGCTACCGGGCCAAGAGCTGACAGTGGACTTTGCGCCTGCCCCTGCGGCGGGGCTGCTGGAGCCGCTGCTTGTGCCCCGCGCCCGCCGCGATGCCATGGCCTTTCGCCACGTGCTCCGCGAGAACTTTCCGCAGCGGCTGGCCAACTTTTTGGCGGAAGAAGCTGCGCCTCAGGGCTGGTCCAATGTTCAGTTGGAAGCGGCGGAGCACGGGCTGCGCAACTGGGCCTTCCGTCCTGCGGGAACGGAGGGATTTGAGAAGGCGGAGGTGACCGCGGGCGGTGTGGACACCCGCGATCTGGACTCCCGCACCCTGGCCGCGCGTGCCGTCCCCGGCCTCCACTTTGTGGGCGAAGTGGTGGACGTGACCGGCTGGCTGGGCGGTTACAACTTCCAGTGGGCCTGGTCCTCGGCGGTTGCCGCCGGCAGAGCCGTCTAGCTCCGCCAGCCACTCCGTCTCTAGCTCCCTATGAACAAAAAGGTCGAATGAAGAGGTTTCTCTACAAAATCAGCAGGTTTGCTTCCACTTCGCGGAAATCGCGGGTTGGCAAGTTGGCGGCAGTTCATTTCAGTCGTAACTCGTTGCGTCGAATCGGACTGCTTCTTGTGTAGGCCGTCGCAAATAGCGTCATTTTCAATCGAATCACATTGACGTCGAAATGCCTGAAAACCTTCCCTCAGCGGCTAAAGCCCCTCTCATTTCAGGCCGGTTGCGGCACGACTGAAGAAAACATAAACGACCATCTGTGGGACGGGCACCACGAGCTCCCAGTCCCTCAGTGCCTAGTCCCTAGTCCCGAGTCCCTCGCTCCCTATTCCCTAGCCCCTTGTCGCTGGCCCCTCCTATAATCTCGGCATGACTTTCTTCAGCGATCCACGGCGGCGCTCGGTTGCTTTGCTCGGAGGCGGCACGTTGTTGCTCATCGCTCTGCTGGGCAGCTTGAATGCCTTCAACACCCAGCACGTCACCTTCCTGAGCTTCCTCAATCCTGAAACCAGTGCGGAGACGTTGGCCTTCACCTCCGTTACGGTGGTCATCTTCATCCTGCTGATGGTGTTGCTCATGCTTCTTCTGCGCAACATCCTCAAGCTGATTGCCGAGCAGAGCACCGGCGCGCTGGGCGCCAGGTTGCGTACCCGCATGGTGCTGGGCGCGGCGCTGATTGCGGTTATTCCCGCGGTCTTCATGTTTCTGTTCAGTTTTCAGCTGATGAACCGCTCCATCGATCGCTGGTTTTCGCCCAATGCCAGCGAGCTGCGTAACGACTCCACGCAGGTGGTACAGGAACTCCAGCAATACGTAGCTTCGAACGCCCGCTCCGAGGCGGAGTCCATTGTTGCCTCCGGCGCCACCGATCACGATGCCAGGCAACTCCAGGAAGCGCTGGCCTCCCGTCGTATCACCCTGGAAGGTGGTTTCCTGGTGGCCTATGACGGAGCGAAGAACGTGCTCGACAGCTATCAGGCTCCCGCCGCCACCACGCCGGTGCGCATGTACAGCTGGCTGGATGCCGGGGTGCGTGAGACCGCTCCGGTGATGCACGGCAAGGTTGCCGACATCCTTTTGCCCGCGGCCCAGCGCAGCGATGAGCCGGTGCTGGAGATCGGCGGCGTGCAGTATGCGTTGGGCATGGCCGTGTCGGCCTCCGGCAAAGTGGTGGTCGCGGCGCTGCCCATGCCGCAGGGGTTGAGCCAGACAACCAGCCGCATCCGCGCGGGCGCCGATGAATACATGCGGCTGTATCGTTCCCGCAGAAGCATTCGCGATACCTTCTTCCTGATGCTGTTGCTCATCACGGTCTTCGTCTTCTTTTCGAGCGTATGGCTGGCCCTGTTGCTGTCCAAACAGATCACCCGCCCGGTGGAAGCGCTGGCCGACGCCATGAACGCCATCGCCGATGGCAAGTACGAGCGGCGTGTGCAAACCCAGGCCACGGGCGAGATGGAAGATCTGGTCAGCTCCTTCAACCACATGGCCGCCGATCTGGAAGCCAGCCGCCGTCTGGCGGAGACCTCCTCCGCGCAGTTGACGGCCGTGAACCAGACCCTGGAAACCCGCCGCCGAGAGCTGGAAACCATTGTGGAAACCATCCCCTCCGGCGTGGTCACGCTGGATGCCGCGGGCATCGTGCTACAGGCCAATCATGCCTTTGCGCTGCTCATGGGCCAGCGCGGATCGGACGTGCTGGCCGGCCAGCACATCGATCAGCTAATTCCCGCGGACCTGGCTGTGGATCTGGCCGGTCTGCGCCGTCGCAGCCATCGCATGGGCGCGGCCTCCACCGAGGTGGAACTGCATGCGCACGGCAACCTTCTTCACTTGGCCATTACCAGTGCCCGGCTGGAGCTGGGCCGCGGCCTCTCCGGTAGCGTGCTGGTGGTGGAAGACACCACGGAGTTCCTGCGCGCGCAGCGCCAGATGGCATGGAAAGAAGTAGCCCAGCGCGTGGCCCACGAGATCAAGAATCCGCTCACCCCCATTGCCCTCTCCGCGGAGCGGATTTGCCGCCATCTGGACAAGCCGCAGACGGAATCGCACAACATCATTCGCAAATGCAGTGAGGTGATTCTGGGCTGCGTGGCCACCCTGCGCACCCTGGTGGATCAGTTCTCGGCCCTGGCGCAGTTCCCCGCGCCCCAGCCGCGCTGCTGCAACATGAATGAGGTCGCCGACCAGGCGCTGGCCATGTTTGGCGGTCGACTGGATGGCATCACCGTGCAGCGCGATCTGGAGCCCGATCTGCCCCCCGTGCTGGCTGATCCGGACGCCATCCGTCGCGCCCTGGCCAACCTGATTGATAACGCCGCTGAGGCCATGCAGGGCAGCCTGCTTCGCATC
The DNA here is from genome assembly GCA_964645855.1 of uncultured Occallatibacter sp. Taxonomy (GTDB): domain Bacteria; phylum Acidobacteriota; class Terriglobia; order Terriglobales; family Acidobacteriaceae; genus Telmatobacter. Next base: position 745 of record CAZYDF010000145.1, on the reverse strand, counting down.
CTCACCGTCTCCAGTTCGCTGGTGGAAGACGGCACCGCGGTGGAGGTTTCGGTGGCTGACACCGGCCACGGGCTCACCGACGACATTCGCGACCGCCTCTTCCTGCCCTTCTACTCCACCAAGCATCGCGGCACCGGACTGGGACTCTCCATTGCCGCCAAAATCGCGCAGGAGCATGGCGGATCCATCCGCGCTGAGGCCAACACGCCCAAAGGCGCGCGCTTCCTGCTCCGGTTACCTTTGATGGAAACCAATCAGGTTGGTAGTGCGTCCAATGAAGGCGATACCGCGAAAGGGATCTCCGCATGAATCACATCCTGGTGGTCGACGACGAGGTCGAGATTCGTAACTCCCTCGAAGAGATTCTCCGCGAAGAGGGTTATGGCGTGAGCACTGCGGCCTGCGCCGCGGAGGCTCTGGTGCTGCTGCAGGACGCGCCTTACGACGTGGTGCTGCTCGACATCTGGTTGCCGGACCGCGACGGGCTTGACGTGTTGGCCGACATCCGCCAGTTGGCCCCCGAGAACCGGCCGGAAGCGGTCATCATCAGTGGTCACGGCACCATTGAGACGGCGGTGAAGGCCACCAAACTGGGCGCCTACGACTTCCTGGAGAAGCCGCTCTCGCTGGATCGCACCCTGATTGTGCTCAAGAATGCGGTGGAGGCGCGCCGCCTGCGCACGGAGAATATCGAGTTCAAGCGGCAGTTCTCCGCGGCCAGCGTGCTCACCGGCGACAGCGTGCC
>CAZYDF010000144.1:0-9094 GCA_964645855.1 uncultured Occallatibacter sp. | reverse complement strand
GTATCCCACCCTTCGAGCAAGAAACGCTCGAAGGATGGGGCACGGCGGATTCAAGGTCCAAGTGCAACAACACATCGCAAAGAGCCGACAGGAGATGGTTGGTAGGAAGCCATGGAAAAGATGGAAAACAAAGAGCGTTTCCCACTTTCCCACGGCACGGCTGCGACGAACTGTTTGATTCTGTTCACGCTCTTTGTTGCACTTGGAATTTGAATGTACCCACCCAGCATTGCATGGAACCGACTAGTAAATGACCTTCAGGCCGAACTGCAGAACGCGGGGCTGGAAGGTGGAGCTGACCTGACCGCCGCCGGTCACCACGCCGGTAGTGGGTGTGATTTGGCCGAGTGTAACCGAACCGCCAGTGCCGATCGTCGAGGTGGTGGCACCCTGCGAGCCGCTGATGGTGCTGGGCAGGTACAGGTTGGTGTGGTTGAACATGTTGTAGGCTTCAGCGCGGAACTCGATCTTGGCCGTCTTGAACGGAGTATTGAACTTCTTCACCAGATCGAAGTCCGTATTGTAGTAAGCCGGGGTGCGACCGGGGTTACGCGAGGAGGTTCCGAAGGGGCTAAGGGTGTTGCCGGCAAAGTCCTTGGCTGGCTGGAGCAGAAAGGCCGCCGGATTCACGTAGTTGACATACCCGGTGTTGGCGGCGCGGTTACCGCGGCCCTGCGTGACCGGCACGCCGGGAACCCGGTACGGACGGTACAGATTGGCGCCGCGGTAGGAGTTGGTGATCTGCGGGCTCACGGCCTGCGCCGTGCCCGGCGAGTAGGTGATGTTGAAGGGCGTGCCAGCCTGCATGGTGTTGATGGCGCTCAGCTGCCAGTCGCCGATGATGGTGTTGAGCAAGCCATTGGCGCTGGAAGCAAAGCGGCGGCCGTGGCCCAAAGGCAGCTCGTAGACCAGGCTGGTGACATTGGCCACGGGCAGGTTGTAGTCCGACTGGGCATAGTCGGCCTTGATGTTGTTGGCATCCTGCGGTGAAGGCGTGTTGCCTTCGAGCGAGGCCGAAGCATTATCCAGCGAGTGCTCCCAGGTAAAGGAGTTCAGCAGGGTCAACCCGCCCACAAAGCGCTGCTCATACTTGACCTGCAGGGCGTTGAAGTTGGAGTAGAACTCGTTGAGAGCCTCGGTGATGTCGCTCGGCCAGCTGCTGAAGGGCCGCGCAAAACCGTTGGAGGGATTCTTCTGGTTGCCGTTGACGAAGCCTTCCAGATGGACGCCATGGTTGAAGACATAAGCCACATCCAGAACGGTGTTCTTGGTCATCTGCTGCTCCACGCTGAAGAAGGCGTTCTCAACGTAGGCATCCTTGCGATTCTTGTTGATCCAGGTAATGTTGTCGGTAGCCGGATTGAAATTCGCCGACATGGTCTGCACGGAAGCCCCTTGCGGCGGCACCAGGCCCGACGAGAAGCCCTGATCGATGGTCACATAGCAGCTGGGCGTGGTGCTACCAGTGGCAATAATCTGTACCGGAAGCGGATTGCAGTGGTTGCTGGCGGTGGGCGTGGGCTGGATCACGGAGGCAAACTGCGCCTGGGGAGCGTTGATGGGCAGAATGTCGCCCGAACCGGCGCGGGTGTAGTGGATGTAGCCGGTACCAAAGCCACCGCGGATCACGGTCTTGGGGAGCACATTCCAGGCAAATCCCACGCGCGGCATCACATCGGTCAAATCCGGGTTGACGAGCGTCTTGCCATAAACGCCGCCCGCACTCACCGGCGTCAGGCCGTTGCCGGCAGTCACGCCCGGCGTGGTGGTGAGCACAGTCTGCGTGCCCGGATCGAAGTTGGAGACCCTGTTGTGCAGTTCGGAGTAAGGCGAACCGTACTCCCAGCGCAGACCCAGGTTCAGGGTCAGCGACGGGGTAATCTTCCAGTCATCCTGGGCATACACGTTGTGCAGCGACTGCTCCAGGTGGGCCACGTAGTAGTTGGCCAGCTGGTAGGTGCTGGTGAGGCCGAAGAGGAAGTCCGCCCAATAGGCGTCCGCTGCCGTTGAGGTGCCACCGCTGTAGTGACCGCCAAAGGTGAATTGGCCATAGAGGGGGTTATTGTCGTTGACCGCCATCCAGATGTGTTCATACTCGTAGCCAAACTTGAGCGAGTGGTGGCCACGTAGCCAGGTAAAGTTCACCTTCGGATCGATCACTGCAGGATTCTGCCACTGCGGGCTCGACGTTAAGCGGCCGAAGCCCGTGAAGTTGTTGATGCCGATGGCCGGCAGTCCACCAGCAAGGTCAGAGGAAGTGGGCAGGCCGGGAATGCTGAAGTTGTTGGCTCCAATGGACTTGGTCCACTTGCCAGCCTTGGTACGCGACAGCCCCAGGCGGACGTCGATCACCTTGTTGGAGCCCCACAGGCGCGTATAACCCAGCGCCACCTGCTGATCGAGAACGCGGATGGTGCCATTCGTCTGGCCGTCCAGGGGGAGCGGAATGGTGGGATTGTTGACGCCCGTCTCTTTGCGGTCGCTGATGCGCAGGAACCAGGAGTTGCTGGCGTCCTGATGATAGTCCAGGCGCAGATCGCCCTTGTCGAACTTGTCGGTGAAAGGAACTTCCTTGGCGTAATCGTAGGTAGCCAAACCGGTGGTCGCCGAACCGGAGACCGGAAGCTGGCTGGAGAACGTCTTGAAGTAGGTGAGGATGCTCGAAGAGAGCGAATTCATGGCGCTGGCCGGAATGGCCGTGCCCGCTGGGTAGGCGACGCCAGTCAGCGGATTGGTAACCGGAACCACCAGAATGCCGTTCAGCTCGTTCTGCGTGGGCAGGGTGAGCGTGTAGAGCGGGCTCAGGTTCGCGCGCAGGCCCTCGTAATCCACAAAGTAGAAGAGCTTGTCCTTGAGGATGGGTCCACCAAAGTTGAGGCCGAACTGGTTGCGGTGCAGGACGGGCTTCTGGAAGGGAGTGGAACCATTGGTGCCCACCAGCGTGGGCTTGAAGAAGCCCGCGGCGTTGAAATCAGTATTGCGGACGAATTCGTAGAGCGTGGTGTGGAAGGCGTTGGTACCGTTGGCCGAGGCCACGTTGATGGTGGCGCCCGAGGCACGGCCGTACTCGGCGTTTTCGTTGTTGGTGACCACGTTCCACTGCACAACCGAGTCCGGCGGAATGGAGACGATCTGGTTGTCGAAGCCCTGGTTGGATTCGCCGTAGGCGTTGTTGTCCATGCCGTCGAGCATGAAGTTATTGAACATGGAACGCTGACCGTTCACGTTGTAGGCGCCCTGACGGAGCAGGCTGCTCACGCTGCTGGTGGTGGCAGCGGTGGGAGCCTGGCGCGCACCCACAACCAGCGCCAGAAGGTCGGAATAGTTGCGGCCCACCAGCGGGAAAGCCTCGGTCTGGTAGCCGGTCACGGTCTGGCCGCGTTCGCTCGATTCGGTGTCGAGCTGCAGGGCAACGCCGGAGACCTCGACGGTGGTGGCGCTGGCCTGGCCCACCTGCAGGGTGAGCGCAATGCGCAGGCGAACGCCTACCGAAACGGTCACATTGTCGGCCACGGCGGTGCTGAAGCCCGCATGAGCGGCCGTGATCTTGTAGCTTCCGGTACGCAGCGAGGGGATCTCATACTGGCCGGAGTCGCCGGTGACGGTGGTGAAGGTGGCGCCGGTGTCCTTGTTGAGAGCGGTAACCGTGGTTCCGGGGAGGACCGCGCCGGTGGCGTCGTGGATTTCACCCAGTACGCTGCCGGTGTCGTACTGTGCGTGCAGCGTGGGAGTGAGGGCGAGCATCAAGGCCAACACCAGCCATGTACCAAGGAACATGCGCCCGTTCTTTGCGGTGCGCAGCCCCGTCGTGCAAATTCCAAATTGCATACTGCCTCCAATACAGACCATTCGTACTCAATGCTTGTTAATGCGTGATAAAACAGAGATCCACAGACACACAGATCTCCTGGCGGCCTGCTTGCTCAGCGCAGGTCCGACGGCGAACTTTGTGTTGTGGGGGGTAGATTTCTCTAGATCTCTCTCGCCGAAGGACGCTAACAACCTCTCAAGTGGAGTGTCAAGGGAAAAGTTAAAACACACGTGAACACTGCTTTATTTTGTAGGGGATAAGTCCAATTTGAAGGCTACCGATGGATTCCGGTGCGAAGGCCGGGGTCCGGAAGACGTACGGACCACGCCACGTATCTGGAGGGAAGTTCAGCTCCGGAAGCAGCCAAAGACACGCTGTCCAATTGCAGAGAATCGGGGGAGGGATCTTCCAGTTTTTTGAGAAATTTGGAGGAGATGGTGGACGCGGAAGGAATCGAACCTTCAACCTGTCGGTTAAGAGCCGAATGCTCTGCCAGTTGAGCTACGCGTCCACTTGGGGTGGATCCGGAAACACCGGGAGATGCTTCACTTGCGCGGCGCCAATGACTGACGCGCACTAGAAAAATATAGCACAAAGAACGCCGAACGCAAAAGTGGGGGCAGGCCACTTGCGGAGGCCCTGCCCCGGCACCTATTTCTAACCGTTAAACTCGTGCACGGCGTCGATCATGGCCACGATGTTCTGGACCGGCGTTTGCGCCTGCACGTTGTGAATGGTGTTGAAGACAAAGCCGCCACCAGGGGCAAAGATCTCGCAACGGCGCAGCACCTGTTCGCGCACCTCGGCCGGGGTGCCAAAGGGCAAAACCTTCTGTGTATCCACGCCGCCGCCCCAGAAGACAATGTCCTTGCCGAAACTGGCCTTCAGTTGCTCAGGATCCATGCCGGTAGCCGAGCACTGCACCGGGTTCAGGATGTCAAAGCCCGCATCAATCAACGCGGGAATGAACTTCGACACCGCGCCGCAGGAGTGTTTGAAGCACTTCCATTCGGTGTTCTGGTGAATCCAATCGTTCACGCGCTTGTAGTAGGGAGCCCACAGCGAGGTGAAGGTGCGCACCGAGCAGAAGGCGGAGGTCTGGGTGCCAAAATCGGCGCCGCAGATGTAGGCCACCTGCACGCTATTGCCCACGGCGGCGTAGATCTTGGCCAGATTTTCGAGCGCGATCTCGCACTGGCGATCAAAGACCTGATGCACGTAGTCTTGCCGCGCGCTGGTGGCCATGTACCACTCGGCCACGTCGCGGATGCCCTTGGGATGGCGCATCTGCGGGCCGGGCACCAGGGCAATGTCGCCAAACGCGGTGCCGCCAAAGACAGCCGTTACGCCGCGCCCGGTGGCCGCTGCTTCTTCCGCGTTCTTCTTCAGAAAATCGAGGTCGATCTGGCTGATGGGCCCAAACTCTTCCAAATTGTCGGCAGGATCCAGCTTCTCTTCGACGATGGGTTCCTGGCGGATGATGCAGTCGAAGAAATAACCGCCCTGGGGCATGCGCCCGCTAGGGGGCACACTCAGGTCGCCTTCGGGATAGATCAGGGTGTCGCCGTTGGCATCGGTGGTGGTGTTGAAATCTTTCGGGACCAGTACCTCAAGCCCGTTGAGCTGGAAGGGCTTCCACTCGCCGAGCGGAAAGCCGAACATGGTGCCGCGCCCCAGGACCGAGGTGGTGTCGATTCCCATGGCGTCCTTCAGGTCCTCGTCCAGCCAACCCAGCATCTGAAAGGGCTCATGCACCTTGACCGGGCGCTTCTCCAGGCCGTAGTGATCGCGCAGCTCGGCCACGCAGCTCACATGGATGCCGCTGGTGGGCATGCCGCCAAAGTCAATGGGGATGCGGTCCGGCTGCTGGTGATTGAGCGCCATTGTCAGCCGTTCGCGACTGGATGTGTCCTTGGGTGTGGTCATGGTATTTTCCTTCTTGCTCGAGGCCGTACTGTTGCGTGTCGATCCTACCCTAGTGCGGTGAGTCAGAAGTTCACCGAAGAACAACCACCGATCCTTCGACTCACCAGTACCTGCGGTGCGGCAGACCGCTTCGCGCCTCCGAGGTTAGAACCTTGCTGATTTGTGCCGTCCCTACGGGACTCCGAGGCTATTCTTGGCGCTCTTTCCCCACCTTGAAAGGTGGGGCTAACATGTACTGCGCCTACGGCGCGGGGTTCGATGCTTCGACCAAGATCAAGCCATAAAAGATCTGGATCGTTGCGGTTTGAGAATCTTCATTTCGCCCTGCAAGCGGTACCGCCCATGGGACTCAGGATGACAGGCACCTACGGTGCGGCAGACGCGCTTCGCGCGATTCATGCAGCGGACTTGTTCTTGCCTTTCCGTAACTTGTACTTGCCTTTCGCGGACTTGTTCTTACCTTTCGCGGATTTGTTGTTGCTTCGATCCCCGGTCCCCCAACGCGAGGGACCGGGGGCACCCGCCGAGTCATTCTGCGCGAAGCGCAGCTGCCGCACCGCAGGTGCCGCCGTTGAAGTCATGTACGGCGTTGAGCATGGCAACCACGTTCTCCACCGGCGTTTGCGCCTGGATGTTGTGAATGGTGTTGAAGACAAAGCCGCCGCCGGGCGCGAAGATCTCGCAACGGCGCAGCACCTGCTCGCGCACCTCATCCGGCGTGCCAAAGGGCAGCACCTTTTGCGTATCCACGCCGCCGCCCCAGAAGACAATGTCCTTGCCAAAGTTGGCCTTCAACTGCTCGGGGTCCATGCCGGTGGCCGAGCACTGCACCGGGTTCAGAATGTCAAAGCCAGCTTCAATCAGCGCGGGCACAAACTTGGAGACCGCGCCGCAGGTGTGCTTGAAGGTCTTCCAACCGGTGTGCTGGTGTATCCAGCCGTTCACGCGCTTGTAGTAGGGAGCCCAGAGGGCGTTGAAAGTGCGCACGGAACAGAAGGACGAGGTCTGGGTGCCAAAGTCGGTGCCGCAGATGTTGACCACCTGCACGCGATCGCCAACGGCAGCGTAAATGCGGGCCAGATTGGCCAGCGCGATCTCCGCCTGCAGCTCAAAGACCTGGTGCACAAATTCTGGACGGCTGGCGGTGGCCATATACCACTCGCTGATGGAGCGGATGCCCTTGGGGTTCACGAGCGAGGGGCCGGGGACCAGCGCGATATCGCCAAAGGCCGTGCCGCCAAAGCTGGCCGAGACGCCCAGGCCGGTAGCCTGCGCCTCGTCGGCAACCTTCACCAGAAAGGCAAGATCTTCGTCCGCGATGGGGCCGTACTCCTCGACGTTGTCCTCCGGGCGGAGGTTGTCTTCGTCGATGGGGCCCTGGCGCTCGATGCAATCGAAGAAGAAGCCGCCCTTGGGCATGCGGGCGCTGGGGGCCAGCGTGGTATCGCCCAAGGGATAAGCCAAGGTGTCGCCGTTGGCGTCGGTGGTGGTGTTGAAGCTGGCCGGCACCGCGATCTCCAGCCCGTTCAACTGCCACGGCTTCCAGTCGTCGGTGGGCACGCCGTAGCGGGTGCCGCGCTTGAAGATGCCGACCACATCGACGCCCATGGCCTGGCGCAGATCGTCCTCCACGTAGCCCAGCATCTGACCGGGCTCATGCACCTTGACCAAACGCTTTTCCAGGCCGTAGTGGTCGCGCAGGGCGGCCACCACGCTGACGTGAATGCCGGTGACCGAGGTGCTCCCAAAGTCAATGGGAATGCGCTCCGGTTGGCGGTGGTTAAGGGTTTCCGTAAGAACGCTGCGTCCGTTGCTGGTTTCCATGTTTTTCCTCGTTCGATTGGTACGCAATTCCACCGCATTCGGATAGGAGACGCTCGCAGGCCGTGTGCCGGAATTCTGCTGAAAAGTGTAGCAGCGGGAGCCACGCTTGGCGACTGGCTGCGCCGGAAGAGAGCGGAGTTGGCGGGGTTGGCGGAGTTAGCGGGGTTGGCGCGGCCTCTGATGGGTGAGCGGTTCCGCAGTGTAGAACCGGAGCGGCTTGAGGACGCTTTGATGGAAGCGGTCAGTTATGGACTGCAATCAGACTTCGATTCTTTGCACCGCGCCCCGACGGGGCGCGCGAGCTACCTCTTACGGCGTAATCCCAGGGCTGCCCCTGCCCTCTTCGCTTTGCTCAGAGGCCGGGTGGCCCTGGGCTATTCGCACTTCGCCCCTGACGGGGCGAGGAAGGCCTGGCCAATTCTCGGCGCTCTGCGCTACTCGTTGCGCGCAAAAAAACGTCCCACCCGGATCGCGTTGTTCCGCGGGGGATGGGACGTTTTGTGTCTTTTGGCTGCTCTGCCTTATGCGCTGAAGAGCAAAATGCCAGCAGCCTTTTCTTCGCTCACGGATTCGTCCGAAGCCACCGGGCGATAGTAAAGCTGGTTGGTGTCCAGGTAGACCTCCAGGAAGGCTGGCCGGTCGGTGATCTGGCCGGAGATCAGAGCCTCGGAGAGTGGGTCTTCGATGTAGCGCTGCAACGCCCTGCGCAGAGGCCGCGCACCGTAGCTGCGATCGCCCAGGGTCTTGTCGAGGATCCACTTCTTGGCCTCGTCCGTAACGCTGATGGTGATGGCGCGCTGGGCAAGATTCCCGTTCAACTGCTGCACCAGCATCTCCACAATCTGGATCAGGTCCGAATCCATCAGCGGCTGGAAGATGATCACTTCGTCCAGACGATTGAGGAACTCGGGGTTGAAGGTCTTCTTGACCTCCGACTTGACCAGCTCTTCCACCTTCTCGTTCAGGCCGCCTTCCGCCTCATTGCCGAAGCCCAGACCCTGCTTCTTCTGCATGTGGCGGGCGCCAATGTTGGAGGTCATGATGAGGATCGTGTTCTTGAAGTCGACCGTGTTGCCCAGTCCGTCGGTCAACTGGCCGTCTTCAAAGACCTGCAGCAGGATGTTGAACAAGTCAGGATGCGCCTTCTCCACTTCGTCCAGCAGGACGACCGAGTAAGGCGAACGCCGGACGCGCTCGGTGAGCTGACCACCCTCCTCGTAACCCACGTAGCCCGGAGGCGATCCGATGAGCTTGGAGACCGAGTGCTTCTCCATGTACTCCGACATATCGAAGCGGATCAGCGCCTTGTCGGAACCGAACAGGAACTGCGCCAGCGAGCGCGCCACTTCCGTTTTGCCCACGCCCGTGGGACCCAGGAAGAGGAACGAACCGATGGGACGATGCGGGCTCTTGAGTCCGGCACGGGAGCGGCGAATGGCGCGGGCCAAAGCCGAGATGGCCTTGTCCTGCGAGACGATGCGCTTGTGCAGCTCTTCTTCCACGCGCAGCAGCTTCTGCGTCTCTTCTTCCTTG
>CAZYDF010000143.1:0-9544 GCA_964645855.1 uncultured Occallatibacter sp. | reverse complement strand
TCCAGCTCTTCATCATCCCCTTCTTCTCCTGCATCATCACCGAGTGCAGAAAGGCCGTGCCGGTCAGCCACGGCATGAAGCTCGCGTTCTCCACCGGGTCCCAGCCCCAGTAGCCGCCCCAACCCAGCACGGCATAGGCCCAGTGCATGCCCAGAAAGACGCCGCAGGTCAAGAAGAGCCAAGTCACCAGCGTCCAGGTGCGGGTGATCTTGATCCACTTTTCGCCGGGGTAGCGCATCATCAGCGCCGCCAGCGCAAAGGCGAAGGGAATGGCAAAGCCCACGTAGCCCAGGTAGAGCATGGGGGGATGGATCACCATCTCCGGATACTGCAGCAGTGGATTCAGGCCGTTGCCATCGTCGGGAACTACTGCCAAGTTAGTAACAGCATGAGGGATCGAGATGATTGTCCCGAGTATCAAATGCGGCTCAAATATGTATGTGAGGTAGCCCTCTATGAGCGCAAAGGGGCGCGCCGCAAAGTTCAGCACCAGCAAAAAGAACAGTTGAATGCCAGCCATGATGGTGCCGGCGTAGGCATACAGCCGGACGTCGGTCTTGTGGCGCAGGCGCAGCACAAAGCTGAAGGCGGCCAGCAGCCAGCCCCACAGGAGCAGCGAACCTTCCTGGCCGCTCCACAGCGCAGCAAACTTGTACGCCCCCGGCAGAGCGCGGTTGGAGTGCTGGAGGATGTAGGCGATAGAAAAATCATTGGTGAAGGCCGACCACACCAGCGCAAAGGCCGCGCAGGAGATGGCCAGGAAGCCGGCAATGCCAGCTCGCCGGGCGCTGGAAGCCAGCCGTTGCGGCGATATGCGCGTTGCCTGCCCGGTTGCAAACAGGCGCAGCGATACCGCACCCGCAAACAGGTTATAGAACGCCAGCATCAGAGCTATGAGAAGTGAAAAACTGCCAAAGGTTGCCATCGGAACTCCACGATGATTCTCGCACGGGTACGGGAGGGCGCGGGGCAAAATCGCAGACGGATGGAACAGCTCGGAACGGCTCGAAAACCTTCATCCAGAAGGAGAAGCGGAGCAGCAGCGGGCGGTCCAGGGGAAGGCTGCGAGAGACGCCACGTGCTCCCGTCTGTTTCATTGTCTCGCTTTTGGGTGACTCGTGCGAGTGATTTGGCTCACATTAAGAAATGGGCGCCAGGGGAAGCGCCCGCCCTGGGGGAGGGCATCCTGTTCAGGCTGCGGAGGCCTTGTGAAGGGCAATCATCTGCCGCGAAAGCCGTGATAGTTCCTCGCCACTCACGGGCGAAGGCACAAAATGGATCAAGTCGTTGGGGCTGTCTCTGCCTGTGTCGGGGCCATTGCCCAGCACCAGCACCGGCATCCACGGCAACCGGGAGCTGATCTCGGCCACAAAATCCGATCCGCTCAACCCCGGCATGTGCGTGCCTGAGATCACCAGCGCCAGTTGCGCGGAAAAATGCGACTGCTCAATCAGGCAAAGAGCTTCAGCACCTGAAACCCGCCGCACATCCGGAAATGACTTCTCCAGAGCCGTCTTGCGTACAAAGGCCTGGAGAGGATCATCATCGACCAGAAGAATAATTGCCATAATTTTGATCACCGCATGCAACGGGGCGCAACGCGCTCCAGACCCTTGCCTTTTTACTAGGATGTGCCCGAAGGGGAATGGGTTGCTCGTCGGCTCGCAAGGTGAGCTGGCGGTGGGTAGTTGGAGTGCAGAAGACTCAAAGTTCTGTCGATGCCTAAATCCATCAGCATAATAATCAGAAACAACTCTTCGCCGGCTTGAGGTTCGTGCTTTCCCAGGTCTCAAAATCGAGACCTGGGGCACCCGACCTCTTGGGTGGGCAGAAAATCCCAAGGCGACACTGGCAGTTTCATCCGTCGAGGTCGGCAACACCGGTGGGGGACTGGGGTGAAAATGCAAATTGTCTAGAAATATCCCTCAGAGGCTAAACAAGCTGCCGGAAAACTGGCTACTGCGCATCCTCTCGGCGGATTCCATCCGATCGCCCGGCACGCCAGATTCCCACCTGAAGCACTTACAATCCAATTCAAAGCGGACGCCGCACGGCAGGGGCGTCCATGCGCCAGCTCGTTCTGGCGCCGAGAATGGAATCGAACAGGAGAGTTATGCAATTTCGTGCCGTGGTTCTGCGGTTGTTTCTGCTTTTGGTCTTCTTGCTTCCCGCGCTGGGAGCGGTTGCACAGTATGCGCCCATGGTTGCCGATGCTCAGGCTCAGCAACGCATCGATTGGTGGCGTCAGGCTCGCTTTGGCATGTTTCTGCACTGGGGCGTCTACTCCATTCCTGGCCGTGGTGAGTGGGTGCAGTGGAAGGAGCAGATTCCGGTCGACGACTACGCACGGCTGGCCGACCAGTTTCATCCCGACCACTTTGACGCCGATGCCTGGGCTCAGCTTGCCAAGGCCGGCGGCATGAAGTACATGGTTCTCACCGCGCGCCATCACGATGGATTCGCGCTGTTTGACGATCCTGAGAGCAGCTTCACGGCCGTGAAGTCCGTCGCGCATCGCGACCTGGTTGCCGATTACGTCCAGGCCGTCCGCAAGGCCGGGCTGGGCGTCGGACTCTACTATTCGCCGATCGATTGGCGCTTCCCGGGCTTCTTCTTTCCGGGCATCTATCGCGAGAGCGCGGAGCAGTTGCGCGCGCAGTACCACCGCCAGATTGGCCAGCTCGCCGCGCACTACGGCAAGCTCGACATTCTCTGGTTCGATGGCGGGGGCAATGAGTGGCTTGGCTTTGGCGGCATTGAGAACGCCGCGGGTGGTTGGCAGCGTCGCCCCAAAGACAAGCCCTATACCGGCGCATTCGATTGGCAGGATGAGAAAGCAGTTAGCCAGCTGCGCCAACTGCAACCGCGGATTGTTCTGAACGATCGCACCAATGCTGCAGCCGACTTCCGCTCGCGCGAGGGCGATGCGGCCATGGGAGGGTTTGAGAATCAGCAGCCCTGGGAGCTCTGCACCACCATCACGGAAGGCGCCTGGGGTTATCAGCCCGGCGCCAAGGTCAAGCCTCTGGCGCAGCTCATCCAGTTGCTGGCCGGAGTCGCGGGCCGCGATGGAAACCTGTTGCTCAACGTCGGCCCGCAACCCGATGGCCAGATCGCACCCGAGCAGGCCGCGCGCGTGCGCCAGATTGGCCAGTGGCTGGCGCAGTTTGGCGAGAGCATCTATGCCACTCGCGGCGGCCCATGGTTACCGGGTAACTACGGTGTCTCCACCCACAACGGCAAGGCCGTCTATCTGCACATCCTGCATCCACCGGCTTCAGGCAAGCTCACGCTGCCGGCTCTGCCGGTGCGGATCGTCAAGGCGCAGGTGCTTCACGGCGCGGATATTGCCGTGGAGCAAACCGCGCAGGTTAATATCTTCACATTGCCCGCGGTCTCGGCTGACAGCTTCGACCTGGTGTTGAAACTCGAGCTTGCCGAACCGTGGGTCACCAGCGCCGTGCTTCCCTCCGGCGATCAGGCAAAGGGCAACTAGAGCGTTTCTCCAATAGATATAACCCTTGCAGAGATCGTGCGAGGTGGCTTTTTCTTAAGGAAAAAGCTACTCAGAGGTTATGGCTTTGGGGTATCGCAATTGGAGAAACGCTCTAATCGCCGGTCCCGTGCATGCACGCAAACACGCAAGCACGGGACCAGCTGATTCCGGTTGGCTGTGGTTCTGGCAGCTCAGTTACCCAGCTGCGAGGCAGGCAACCGTGGCCTTGCAGCCCGCGTCGCCTGCATCAAAGCCGCACGCGGCGTTTATGCTGTCAACATCTTGCGCGGACCGCGCAGCTTGATCACCATGGCTGGAATCTCTTCTATCTTGGCTTCAAGCTCCGCGGGCCTTACCGGACGCGAGAAGTAGTAGCCCTGGGCTGATTCGCAGCTCATGTCCATCAGCAGCCGCGCCTGCTCCGCCGTTTCCACGCCTTCCGCAATCACGTTCATGTGCAGGTTGTGCGCCAAGGTGACAATGGTGCGCACAATGATCAGGCTGCGCTTGTCCAGCATCATGTTGCTCACAAACGAGCGATCGATCTTCAGCGTGTCCACAGAGAAACGGTGCAGGTAGTTCAGCGACGAGTAGCCGGTGCCAAAGTCGTCCACGCTCAGCCGCACGCCCAGTTTCTGCAGTTTCCCCAGCATGAACACCGCCTGCCGCGAGTCCTGCATGGTGACGGATTCGGTCAGCTCCAGGCGGATGTTGCTGCCCTTCACGTCCACCGCTTGCATGGCCCGCTCCACCATCTCCACCAGATCGGTCTGCAGGAACTGCCGGGCTGAGATGTTTACGCTCACCGTCTTGCGGAACTCCGGGCCGAACTTGGCGCGCCACCGCGCCACCTGCCGGCAAGCCTCTTCCAGCGCCCACGCGCCCAGCGGAACAATCAGCCCCGTCTCTTCGCACAGTGAGATAAAGTCGGACGGACGTACCAACCCGCGCGAAGGCGATTGCCAGCGCAGCAGCGCCTCAAAGCCTTCCACCTCTCCGCTCAGCAGCGAAACCATTGGCTGATAGACCAGAAAGAACTCGTGCAACTCCAGCGCGGTGCGGATCTCCGACTCCTTCTGCAGCTTGTTCAGGTTGGCCTGGTACATGCTTTCGTCGTAGAAGGCGTATCCATTGCCGCCATTTTCCTTGGCATGGTACATGGCCGCATCGGCGTCGCGCACCATCACCTCGGGGCTGTCGTAGTGGCCTTCGCTGGTCACGATTCCGGTGCTGACGGTGCAGCAAACCTCGCGCTCCCGCAAGGTGATAGGCGTGCTCAGCCCTTCCTTGATGCGCTCTGCGACGCCGATCACGTTCTCCATGTTCCGAACCGCATCCAGCAGCACTGCAAACTCATCGCCGCCAAAGCGCGCAATCAGATCCTCGCTGCCCACGTGGCCTGCCCCATCGCGCAGGCAGATCTTCAAGCGGCTGGCAATCTCCACCAATAACTCATCGCCGGCGTAGTGGCCCAGGCTGTCGTTGATAATCTTGAACCGGTCCACGTCCAGAAACAGCACCGCGCACATATGCTTGGGGGTTGTCTTGCTGCGCCGTAACGAGTCCGCCAGCCGCCGCAAAAACAAGCGTCGATTGGCGAGCTTGGTCAGCGGATCTTCCAGCGCGCGCAACTCGGCCTGAAGGCGTGCCTCCTCCAGTTGCTTTACCGTCGTTAGCAGCTCCGAGGTGCGCTCTTCCACCAGCCGGTCAAGCCGGTCCATTTGTTCCTTGGCCAGGTGGGTCGATTGCCACTTGGCGGTGAGCGCATGCGCTAGTTGCATCACTTCAATCGGGTCAAACGGCTTTTTCAGAATCACCAGATGGTGTGAGAGTCCCAGCCGCCGCTCAATCTCTTTCCAGTTGAAGTCCGAGTACGCCGTGCAGATCACCACTTGCAGATTCGGATCCACCTCCCACAAGTGCGAAATCGTCTCCACCCCGTCCCATCCCGGAGGCATGCGGATATCCACAAAGGCCAACGCATACGGCTTCTGCACAGCAACCGCCTTCTCCACGCAGGCCAGCCCTTCCTGTCCCTGGTAGGCTGAGTCAATGGCAAAGGCTACCTCTGGGCTCGATGTCAGACCGAACAGCAGTGCCTCGTCATCGGCCAGATCAGCGCCATGGGTCTCCGGAACAAGAATCTTCTTTAAGTCCCCGTGAATCGCCTCGTTGTCGTCGACGATGAGGATCTGGTAGCGCGGATCAGGTGGTGGTTTCATGGGTTCCTCACACCTCCGTCAGGCTCTTGCCCTGCAGAGGCAGTTCAAGCGAAAAGGTAGCGCCGGTCCCCAATCCGTCGCTGAATACATTCAAGGCGCCGCCCATCTCCTTGGCGGCCAGGGCGCCGGAGTGCAGCCCAAAACCGTGACCCGACTTCTTGGTCGTAAAGCCATGCGAGAAGATGCGTACCAGGTGCTCGGCATCAATGCCGATGCCGTTATCTTCCACTTCAAAGCAGACGCTGTTGGCGGAGCTCTTGCGCAGCCGTACCCACACCCGGCGCGGCATCTTGCCTCCGGCCTTCACCGCGTCCTTGGCGTTTTGCATCAGGTTCAGCAGGATCTGCAGCACCTTGTGCCGATCCGTCATCATCTCTTTCATGGGTTCAAACACACGGATAATCTCCACTCCGTGGCGCTCCAGTGCCGGAGATGAGATGCTGATCGCATTCTCAAAAAGTTCTTTGGCCAACACCTTTTCCAGCACGCCGCAGTTGCGCGCGTAGCCCTGCTGCATGTTGACGATCTCTTTCACGTGGGCCACATGCCGCACCAGGGAGCGCGCCTCGTTGCCAATCGAGTCACGCTCGCTCTTCAGTTGTTCTGAAAGTTTGAGCAGATACGGTAACACCCGCTGTCCACGCAGGTCATCGCGCAGAAAGGCATCAAGTTCACCCTGCTTGCCGGAGATCATCTCGGCCACATCCCGCAGCTGTTCCAGCTTCATCTCGTTCAAGCGGTCCACCATCAGCGTGGCGCTCACATTGATGCTGTTTAGCACGTTGCCCACGTTGTGCAACACGCCGGTAGCCACTTCGGCCATGCCCGACATGCGCGACAACTCGATCAGCTTGTGCTGCGCGCTTTGCAGTTCCGTGTGCGCCTGGTCCTTGGCAAGAATCTGCTTGCTCAGCTCCGCGGTGCGCTCCTCGACGCGCACTTCCAGCTCGTCTCTGGCGGCAATCAGCGCCTGTTGCGCGCTCTGGCGCTGGATGGCGGCGCCAAACATGTCGGCAATGGTGCGGATGGAGTGCAGTTCCACGTCCTTCCAATCGCGCTCCATCCAGCAGTCGTGCAGCACCAGCGTGCCCCAGAACTTCCCGTCGGCAAAGATCGGAGCTGCCAGTCGCGCCACCGGGTGCGGCTCAGGTCCCGGGGGGGGCGTGTCGTCCGGTTCGGTATGACTTTGCACCAGCATCTCGCCCCGCTCCAACTGCTGGCAGGCTTGCGAAATTCGTGGATCCTTGGTGAAGCCCTGTTCCGGCGCCTGCTCAAACGGGGTTATGCCCTCAGACGCCCACTCCAGCAGAATCCGCGGTGCCGGCCGGTCGCATTCTGAAGCATCCATGCTCACCAGCATGGCGCGGCTGGCGTTGGTGGCCAGGGCAAACTGCTTCACCACCTCGCAACCCACGCTGTTCCAGTGTTCGGCGCTCTGCAGGTTCTGGGCGGCCATGCGTACGCTTTCCACAATGCGGTCGCGCTGCCCGATGGCATCGGCCATCTCGTTGAATGCCTCACCCAGTTGCTTGATCTCATCGTCCGTGCGCAACTCCACGCGGGCAGTCAAATCGCCATTCGCAAACGCGTGCACGGTGCGGCGGAACTCCTGAATCGGCTTCACCAGCCGGCGCGCAAACCAGATCGAAGCCCCTAGGCTTAGCAGCAAGCACAACAGGCCAAGCTCTACCGAGCGCAAATAGATGCTGCGCAAGCTGCGGTCGTAGTCCTCCAGCGAAAGCCCGATGTGAATCCAGCCCCACGGAATACCAAGGCAGTCCAGCGGATAACGATAGTGGAACAATCGCTGGCTCACCAGCGGCACAGTCTCGATTTTTCCGGAGACGTTGCGTGCGTCCTGATACCAACTGGGGGCGATATTCGGAATTGTCTGCCAGCCGTCGCGTTGCACCAGCAGCGAGAACCCGTCATTCTTCGCAATCAGGATAAAGCCTACCGATTTGTCGCCGTTCACCACCTCCATGGCATGCTCAACCACCGACGTGTAATCCTCGCTCACCGCGGCGCTGGCCACTTCGCCAGCCAGGGCAATGGCCACGCTCTGGCCCTTCGAACTCATGCTGTTCTGCAGATCGGTTTCTTGCTCTGAGGTACTGAACGCAATAAACAGGCAGAGGCTCCCCAGCGTAACCATCCACGCCAGCTGGGTAATCCTTGCGGTAATGCCGAAGCCAATCTTCATACCTTGCCTGCTTTGCTCCCGGCGCGCAGTGTCGCCCGTCTGGAGCCATCCTTTCCCGTCCAGCTCTAGCTCTTTTTGTGGATGCGATCGTACTGATGAACCAGATCGAGCGTGCCGTCCATCACCGAGTTGGGCATCATCACAAACCCGGTGGATTGATACAGCGCCAGCACCTGCCTGCCTGCCGTCACCGTGCGCAGCTTCACCATGGCTTGCACAAATTCATTGCGTTCGACAACATCGCAGCCCTTGCGGAACCAGAAACCCACCGGAACCACCTTCGGCGAAGCGCTCAGCACGCGCAGATCGCGCCCCAGTTGGGGATTCAGTTCCGCGGTCAGCATAAACGCGCGGCGGCTGATTCCGGCCGCATCAACCTTGCCAAAGTACAACGGCAAAATCACGTCGTTCACCTTCTCATGCGTTTCCACGGTGTCAAAAAACAGGTCGGGCTCGGGCTGATGCACGCCTGCCAAAGCGATCGTCAGCCAGATCTTCAACAGGGATGTGTCGCGATGATGCAGCAGAGCAATCCGGGTGTGTTTCAGATCTTCCAGCTTTTGATAACTGCTGCCGCGATGCACCAGAAGTACGTAATCGATCCCGCTGGTGGCGTAGTCTTCCACCACCGTAATTTCCGGGCTCAAATACTCAATGGCCCGGACATATTCCAACCCGCTCAACGCAACGCCGTCAATCTGCGCGCTGCGGATCATCTGCAGTATCTGCGTGGAGGTGTAGAAGACCTGATCCAACATCGCGGAATGGGTCATGTGCAGGTTGCGCGCTACCTCTTCGCCCCAAACCCGGTAGGCCGCGCGCGCGTCGTTCACGTTGGCGCCTGCCAGGGTCTCCAGGCTCACGCCCACGCGGAGGGGCGGCTTCTCCGCCAACAGCCGTTGGGCACCCGCCAACGCAGTCGCTCCCCAAACTGCAAATTGAGCGTTGAAACTCCGCCTTGTGATGGTTTCGGTCATTGTCCTGCGCTTCGATGTCCTGCGCTTCGATTCTCTTGCAAATCATCGCCCACTGGTTGCTCCATCAACTACTCCTGCCGCGGTTGGTTGTGCGGCTCATTCTATTTCTTGATCCGCTCATACTGCCGGATCAGGTCGAACGTCGGGTTCATTGCCGGCCCCGGGCACAGCACAAAACCTCTCGATTCGTAGAGCGCCAAAAGCTGTCGGCCGGTTAGAGAACTCCCGACGGCGGTCAGCGCGTTGAATGTGGTGCGCCGGTCGACATCATTGACGCCCTTGCGAAATAGAAACCCGTTGGAGATCAGCCTTGGCGACACCGCCAGAATGCGCAACTCGCGGCCCAGTTTCGGGTTCAGTCCTTCTGCCATATTGAGAGCTCTCCGCGTTATCCCTACCGCATCCGCCTTGTGGAAGAACAGCGGCAGAATTGCCTCATTCACCTTGTCCCTGGGCTCCATCGTTTCAAAGAACTGGGCCGCATCCGGTTGGTGCGCGCCATTCAAAAGAATCTCGATCCATGGCTGCATCAGGATGGTGTCGCGGTGGCGCTGATAGAGAAATCTGCCCTTCTTCAACTGCTCAATCTTCTGGTACGGGCTGTTAACCGGCCAATCTCTGCCCATTTTCATTCAGTCTATGTGAA
>CAZYDF010000142.1:0-9616 GCA_964645855.1 uncultured Occallatibacter sp. | reverse complement strand
GCGAGTCTGACTTTAACCCGTTCCTGCACCTTCCGCGCCTTTTCCGCAGGATAGAGGTCCGTCCAGCGTTTATCGCTTACGGAGATGGTGCAGTTCTCCCAATCGATGTCGCGGTACATAGCATGCTCGATTTCCTGCTTGCGGAAACCGCATTGATAGCCGAGCCGAACTGCCACCTCACTGCAATCGCTGGCCTGCGCCAGGATGTCTGTGATCTGTTGTTTCGTGTAGATATGCGGATTCGTCAGAGTGAAGGTCGGCTTCAACTCTCTGGCATACAGCTTCTTGTCTGCGCCAAGAAAGCGGAACCACGCACGGAGGCGCTTGTAGCGCTTATGCCTCGTCTGGTCCGCACAGGTCAGTCTATTCAAGGTCTTCACATCATCCGCTTTGAGTTCATCGACGCGGGTTTTGCGGCGCCTCTTGGCGAGAGCGCGAAAGCCGTTGAGCACAAGTTCTGCATCGATTGCGGCATCAAGCGCCTTCGCATCCTTCCGGTCCTTGATGTAGCGCTTGGCTGCCTCGTCGAGCGTCTCGCGATCGGCGGTGTGCTCGACAACTTCGAGTCCTGCGTCGTCGGCAATGGCCTTCGCCGTCTGCTCTTGTTCGATCTTGCGCCGCAAGAGTTCAGCTTCCTGGGCATCGGTGCCGGCAGGTTTGTATTGGGCTCGGCGATCCACGTAATAGCGAACCTGATACTGGTAGGGTCCTACTGGCACCATCTTATTGTTGATCACGGCATGTCCGGTCTTTATCCGGCCATTATCCGAGTAGGCAGCGTCGGCCCGTTTCCATGTGCCGTCCTCTGCTTTGTAGCGAATGATAAGCGTGGTTGCCTTTGTGGCCATGCTCTGTGCGCTCAATTCGATTTAAATGTATGACCACTTATCACCACGCTCTCAGGCGTTCAATCTTACGCATAAAAACCCAATAAAAACGAGCGTAATTTGACGATTACCATTTCCGCATTTTATATCCTAAGAGTCCCTACGGGACGCACTGCATGCAGCAGCCCGCTTCGCGTTTCTCCAACGGCATTCTGAGGCTATTCGCGGCGCTCTTTCCCCACGTTGAAACGTGGGGCTAACTTGCACTGTGCCTGCGGCACGGGGTTCGAGGCTTCGACCAAGGTCAAGCCATAAACGAACCGGATCGCTGGGTTTGAGGATCTTTGTTCCGTCCTGTGAGCGGTACGCCCATGGGACTCCGGATCACGGCGTTCAGGGAGGGTGAGCGAGGTGGACGCGGAGGATCAACGCATGCATGCTCGGCATCTGAAAAGGGTGACAGCGCAAAGAAAGGGGGAAGGAGAAGGGACCTTCAGGTCCCTGAGAGGATCGCTCCAAGTCAAGGTCGAGGCCTTCTTGGAAGGGGTCCGGGCCTATAGGCCGCAGTCCATTTGACGCGGAATTTCAGGAGCCTGAAGGCTCCTGCTCCTTCCGTTTCCTTGTCCGGAGAGAGCTTCAGGAAGACAGCTTCAGGAAGAGGCAGATTCAGCCTCAGAGGTTCGGAGAGAGGCCGTCAGGCACGGAGGCCCAGGATTCCCTGAGCCGCGCAAAGGGACTGCCTGCGGGAATCCTGGGTTGGCTGCAAGCGAAGAACCGCGCCCATAAAGGCGTCTTGAGCATCGCGAAGCGCGTTGGCCGCACCGCAGGTGCTGGCCCCACCGCAGGTGCCAGGTGCCTAGCGGAGCAGGTCTTCGAGGGTGGTGGCCAGGTCGGTCTTGTCGTCGCGATACTTGACGATGACCGGCGCGTAGAGGCCCAGGCCCCACTCCTGCCCTTTGCCACGGGTGACGGCACGCGAGCCGGGCACCACCACGGCGTTCTCCGGGATGATGAGCGGGGTCTCGGCCGTGGCCTTGATCACCGTGCCGTTCACCAGATCGTAGACCGGCGTGCCGCGAGTGAGGATGGTGCCCGGAGCCAGCACCGCGCCCTTTCGCACAATCGCACCCTCGTAGACGCCGGTGTTGCCGCCAATCATGGCGTCGTCTTCAATAATGACCGGACTGGCGTTGACCGGCTCCAGCACACCGCCGATCTGGGCCGCGGCAGAAAGATGCACGCGCTTGCCAATCTGCGCGCAGCTGCCCACCAGGGCATGGGAGTCCACCATGGTGCCCTCGTCCACATACGCGCCTACGTTCACATACATGGGCGGCATGCAGACCACGGAGCGGGCCAGGTAAGCGCCGGAGCGGACCGAGCTGCCACCGGGAACAATGCGCACGCCGTCCGCCAACGTGAAGGTGCGGGCGGGGTAGGTGGCTTTGTCCACAAAGGAGAGGCCGGGGGCGGGGAGCTCCGCCAACTGGCCCAGCCGGAAGCCGAGCAGGATGCCGCGCTTGACCCAGGCATTCACGCGCCAGCCGGTGGGGGCCTCCGCGTCGGGCGAAGCCGCGCGGATCTGGCCACGCTCGAGCGCCGTGCGCAGGGCCAAAAAGGCTTCCAGGGCAGCCGGATCGCCCACGGCAGAAACGCCAGCGGCAAAGAACCGCTCGATCAGGAACTCAAGAGACGGGGACGCAAGGGAATCGTTCGTCATATCAACTAGAGAATATCAACCCGCAGGACGAGCTTCTAGCTGCTAGCTCTCAGCTTTCAGCCTTTTCCCAAAAGCCCGCGTAGGAAAAGCCCTCCGACGGCCTCACTCTGGCCCAAGGCTGGAGGATGAGCGGTGGCAAAAAAATGCGGCTCCGCATGAAGCGAAGCCGCGTCTTCAAATGAAAGCACAAGGAGAAATGCGTCATCCTGCTAGCGCTCAAGCGCCGGTCTTCAAGCCATTGCCAACGCCGCAGTGGGCTTCAACTTCTGATTTGATTTTGCCATGGGGCGCACCCGGAAGCTGTTGGGCCCAGAGGGAATCAAGGAGAGCGGAACCGGCTTGTGGCGGCCAGATTCGTGGTAGTTCTTTGATTCCAGCCAGGCGCACAGACGAGGATCAAAAATATCTGTTTCACCGTCCCAGAATTTGGCATCCAGCCCACATTGAATCTCAAGGTGGTCAAGCTGGAGTTCGACAACGGAAAGATCGCGGGAAAAGTAGCGCCGTACGTTGGAGTCACCGACGTGCAGTCCCATCGTGCCACGGCCCTTAGATTGCGTTTGAACTAGCATAAACACAGGCCTTTCGTGTGTGGAAGGATACCAGACGCCTAAGTCTAGGCCGGAAGACATTACAGTCGGTGTGCAGAATAGCTCGGAGGAGAGGATAGAGTCCCAAAACAGGATATTTCGATCAGCAAATTCGGACTCGGGAAACAGCAGATGAGATTTTACAGATTTGGATAAAGCGCGGAGCCAGAGACGGCCTTGGGCTTGCCGCTCCGGCTCCCTCCAGACGCTCCCGCTCCGGGCCAGAAGCGTGCAACGTCCGGCACAGCTCGCGATTGGTTTTGAGACCCATGCGAGCTGACCCTGATCTGGTTGGGCTCTGTGCGCCGATATAACCCGCCAGGAAACAGACCACTCCAGAAATATGGCGTTCTGGACCGGGCGGGGAGCGGAATAGGACGCAACAGAGCCCCACATAAGCCCACCGAACGGAGAATGAGAGCGGAACCTCCCCTGCCGATGTGCTTCTGCATCATGGGACGCCGGGCCGGGTCAGGATTGTTACACCCCGTAGCAGAAATATTCCCTTCGTCCCGATGTGCGATACTTGGGAACGGCATGTATAAGCGGATCGTTTTAAAGCTCTCAGGTGAGGCCTTGGCCGGCACGCGCGGCTTTGGTCTGGATGCAGACAAGGTGGCGGAGATTGCCGCCGAACTAGCTGAAGTCCACGCTCTCGGTGTCCAGATTGGCATCGTCGTCGGGGGCGGAAACATCTTTCGCGGCCTCTCGGCTCAGGCCAAGGCGATGGATCGGGTTTCAGCCGACAGTATGGGGATGCTGGCCACGGTGATCAACGCCATTGCCCTGCAGGACGCCATGGAACAGCGTGGCGTGCAGTGCCGGGTGATGAGCGCCGTCCAGATGAACCAGATGGCCGAGCCCTACATCCGGCGGCGCGCCGTACGGCACCTGGAAAAGGGCCGTATTGTGATCTTTGCGGCCGGCACCGGCAACCCGTACTTCTCCACCGACACCGCGGCCAGCCTGCGCGCCATGGAGATCAAGGCCGAAGTGCTGCTGAAGGGCACCAAGGTGGGCGGCATCTACAACGCCGACCCCATGCTGGTGAAGGACGCGGTGATGTACGAGCAGGTCACCTATATGGATATCCTCAAACAGGGGCTGAAGGTGATGGACCTGACCGCCGTGAGCCTGTGCAAGGACAACAACCTCCCCATGGTGGTCTTCAACATGAACGAGAATGGCAACATTAAGCGCGTGGTGCTGGGCGAAAAGCTGGGCACGCTGGTCACCTCCTAACCAATTCAGCACCGCAGGACCGAAACCAACCGGGCAGGCAAAGGGAAGCTGTAACCAGCGCCCATTGCTTGCCCGTTCCCATTAGGATAGGAAGAGTAGACTCGGGCACCGGGAGACCCATGGGCAATGACCAAGGCCGCTGAGCTTCAACCTGAAACCGTAGAGATGCAGAAGCCCGCGCGCCTGAACGCCCTGACCGGCCTGCGCTGTTTTGCCGCCATCAATATTCTGTTCTTCCACTTTTCCGACCCCACCCGCTTCAACTTCCACTTCTACATCCCCACCCCCTTCCGCCCCCAGCCCTACACCTTCCAGATCCTGCTGGCCCCGGTGGTGAACGCGGGCTTTGTTTCGGTGAGCTACTTCATCCTGCTCTCCGGCTTTGTGCTGGCCTATAACTACTCCGGCAAGGCGCGCGCTGGCCAACTGAACACCAAACGCTTTTACCTGGCGCGCTTCACCAGGCTCTATCCCATCTACTTTTTGAGCCTGCTGATGGCCTGGTGGATGCTGCCCCGGGAGTGGGCCGCGCACACCCACGGGATGTTCTGGACCGGCGTGGTGCTGACCCCGCTGCTGTTGCAGGGATGGATCCCCTCCATTGCCACCTTCCTCAACACTCCGGCCTGGACCATGAGCGCCGAAAGCTTCTACTACGTGATCTTTCCCTGG
The DNA here is from genome assembly GCA_964645855.1 of uncultured Occallatibacter sp. GTDB lineage: Bacteria > Acidobacteriota > Terriglobia > Terriglobales > Acidobacteriaceae > Telmatobacter. The sequence goes on along the minus strand of CAZYDF010000142.1, from coordinate 4,565 downwards.
ATGGCGCGGTGGAAGAAGCCCACGCACATACTCCACCACCTCTGGAAGCTCACCGCGGTGTGGCTGCTGGGCATGGTGCCGGGCCTGCTCTACATGATCTTCAGCCCCGACAGCATCGCGCATCCCGACCGCTGGAGCTACGGCCCCTGGCTGCAGGCGCTCAAATACACGCCCTACGCCCATCTCTTCAGCTTTATCTTCGGCGTGCTGCTGGCCGAGTTGGATGAGGTGGTTCCGCGCAAGGGCAATCTGCGGCTGTTCCTGGCCATCTTTGGATTTCTGGCCACCTATGGCCTGCTGTTCATGGGGTCTCTGGTGCCCTACGCCATCATCCACGACGGCCTGCTGATGCCCCTGTTTGCCTGCATTGTGCTGGGCCTGGCGGGCGAAAACTGGCTGAGCCGCGCCCTCGGCGTCTGGCCGCTGGTGTTTGTGGGCGAGGCCAGCTACTGCCTCTACCTGCTGCACTTCAACCTCTGGACGCTGCTCCATACCAGCGGCATTCTGGAACGTACCGGCCTGATCCGCTTCGATCCCTGGATCAGCTACGCCGCCCTGGTTGCTTTGGCCCTGCTCGCCCTGCACTTTGTGGAGAAGCCGGCGCAGAAGTGGATGCGGTCGTGGATGCACTTGTGGAGATAGGTGGTTAGGTGACTGAGTGACTAGGTGGCTAGTGCCCATCTCCCTGAAAGCTGTCATGCTGAGCGAACGGGGCCCCAAACGTTCGTCAGGAAGCATCCGCGGTTGCTTTTGGGAAGCTTCCTCGTGAACACTGCCCGCGTCCTGCTCCGCCGCGCACTTCCCTGCCCCAAACGCAAAACAGCTGCTCCCCTTGCGAGGAACAGCTGCTTATGTGCAAGGTAGCTGACACAGTCGAATCAAACGCCTGTCGCTGCAAAACCAGGAGCCCGGCGCTACGGTGTCAGCCACTCAGCACCCAGCACCTAGATCAGCTTGGTATGCCCCGTCTGCGCCAGTTCCTTGACGATCTTGCCCACATCCTGGGAGCGGTCGCGGTGCATGATCAAGAGCGCGTCCTCGGTGTCGACCACCACCAGATCTTCCACCCCGATGAGGGAAACAAACTTGCGCGGGCTGTAGATGTAGTTGTCGGTGGCGTCAATGGTCATGTGCCCCGCGGTATCGGCCACGTTGCCGTCGGCGTCGCCCCGCAGCCGCACTTCCTTCTGGTACTCGTAGAGCGAGGCCCAGGAGCCCAAATCGTTCCAGCTGAACTCGGCCGGCAGGCAGTAGAGGTTCGACAGGTGCTCGCCCTTGGCCGAGCGCGGTTCCAGCACCGCGTAATCCACGGAGATGTTCTCGCACTTGGGATAGAGCGCGTGGAAGACCTCGGTGAACTGCGGCGTGCCGTAAGCCGCGGCAATGCCCTCCAAGAGCGGCGCGGTCTCCGGCAGGTGCTCGCGGACAGCGTTGGCCAGCGTACGCGCCGACCACAAGAACATGCCCGAGTTCCAGTAGTAGTTGCCCGCGCTCACAAACTCCTCGGCGCGGTGCTGGTTGGGCTTTTCGGTAAAGCGGCGCACGTGCAGCGCTTCGTCGTTCTTGGTCAGGTCGCCGGTCTCAATGTAGCCATAACCGGTCTCGGGGCGAGTGGGCTCAATGCCCAGCACCACAATATTCTCACCCGCGGCGGCCAGTGCAATGCCCCGCTGCAGGGTGCGCAGGAAGCGCGGCTCGTCGCCAATGACGTGGTCGGACGGAAAGATGCCCAGGATGGCGTCCGGATTCTGGCGCTCGATCAGGAAGGCAGCCAGTCCGCAGGCCGGCGCGGTGTTGCGCGCCGTTGGCTCCTGGATCAGCTGCGAAGGTGGAATGCCGTGCAGTTGGTCGGCGATCTCGGCGGCCAGATACTCGTTGGTGATCACCCAGGTCTTTTCAATACCGCCCAGCGCATTCATCCGCTCAACGGTCTGCTGGATCATGGAGCGTTCGCCGTCAAGGGCAAGAACCTGCTTGGCGCGCGCGCGTCGCGACCGGGGCCAGAAGCGTGTTCCGCTGCCCCCGGCAAGAATCACAGGGCGAAAATCAATTGCGTTCGTCATAAGAAGACACATCCTACCCGACAAACCATAGGTTTGCACAGCGGTTTCGTTTTAATCCAAGGGGAAAAATGGGACGCTGGCGCCGACACATACTTTTTGACCGGCCGGGGATGCCGGCCGGTCAGGAAGTTTGTCGCTTTGCTCACTTCAGGTTGAGCAGGAACTCGCCCATCCGGCGGGTTCCTTCGTCAATGTTCTGTTTGGTCACCGGATAGCTGAGCCGGATGTGGTGTTGGGTGCCAAAGGCCTCGCCGGGCACGGCCACCACATGCGCCTCATGCAGCAGGCGCGTGGCCAGCTCCGTAGCCGTCTTGATGCCCCCCTTGCCCAGGTAGGCGGAGATGTTGGGGTAGACGTAGAACGCGCCCTCGGGCTTGGTGCAGGTGACGCCGGGAATCCTGGCCAGCGCCGCCAGCATGTAGTCGCGCAGCTCGATAAACTCCGCGCGGAACTCCGCCACGCACTCCTGCGAGCCGGCCAACGCGGCAATGGCCGCCTTCTGCACAATCGAAGTCGCGTTGGAGGTCTGCTGCGACTGCAGCTTGGAGAGGTTCGCAATGATCTTCTTCGGGGCCAGTGCATACCCACCGCGCCATCCCGTCATGGCGTAGGTCTTGGAGAGCGAACCGAGCACCACCATGTGCTCCTTGGCCCAGGTAAAGGAGCCCGCGGAGACCGGCTTGCCGGCATAGTTCAAATAGACGTAGCACTCATCCAAAAGCAGATAGATGTTGCGCTCGACAGCCAGGCGCACAATGCGCTCCAGATCCTCAGCCGAGACGATAGAGCCGGCGGGGTTCGAGGGCGAGTTGAGGATGATGGCCTTGGTGCGCGGGGTGAGCGCCTTCTCAATGGCGTCGGCGGTGATGCGGAAGTTCTCTTCCTCCTTGGTTTCAAGGAAGATGACGTTGCCGCCGGCGTACTGCACGATGTCTTTGAAGCTGACCCAATAAGGGATCGGCAGAATCACGTCGTCGCCGTGGTCTACGAGAATTTGAATGGCGTTGAACAGGGCATGCTTCTCGCCGGTGCAGAAGATGGCTTCGTCCATCGTATAGTCGGAGCCGAAGTCGGCGGCGTGGCGCTCGACGATGGCCTTGCGCACGTCAGGGATGCCGGGCACGGCGGTGTAGCGGGTGAAGTTGGCCTGGATGGCGGCGATGGCCGCGTCCTTGATGTGCTGGGGAGTGTTGAAGTGCGGCTCGCCAGCGCCAAAGTCCACGAGGTTGGCGCCCTGAGCACGCAGTTTGGCAGCCTCTGCGGCAACAGCCATGGTCGCAGAGACCTCGATCCGGCCTATACGGTCGGCAAAGACTTTGGTGGGAGCGGAAACGGTCATAGCACTATCTAATGTACAGATTTTTTGCGGGGTAGTGAACCCACAACCGGGCAGGGGGCCTGCGGATGGGGAGCAATGCCCAACAGAAGGCGGTGAAAGGCGCCGGGGAGCGTACCGTCATGCAGGATTGCGAGGATTCTTGAGAAGGGTGCACAGCGCCCTTACAGGGCGCGGGCCACTTTCGCATCCGCTTCCCAGCACGTCGCGCGGCTCCGTGCTGGGCTACTTGCACAGCGCCCCGTGGGGGCGCACGAACGGTTGCGTCAGGCTTGGCGAGAGACTCCGCGAAGCGCGTTGGCCGCACCGCAGCTGCCGGGAAATCCGTCTGGAACTGATCCAGGACCGTAACCGCATCGATTCACAGTTTCCCAGGTCTCAAAATCGAGACCTGGGGCACCCAAAATTCGTACCTTCGATTCCGGCATCATGTATCCGCGGCATTAGCTACCGTTATTCAACCGGGTGCGCAAGCGCTTGAAGACGTTGGGTGGAACCAGGCCGGTGACGTCGCCGCCCAGGCTGGCCACTTCCTTCAACATGCGCGAGCTGAGGAAAGAGTAGCGGCCAGCCGGCTGCAGGAAGACCGTCTCCACCTCCGGGGCCAGACGCCGGTTCATCAGAGCCATCTGGAACTCGTACTCGTAGTCGCTGATGGCGCGAATGCCGCGCAGCACCGCGGTGGCCCCTTGCTGGCGGGCAAAGTCCACCATCAGGCCATCAAAGCTGGCCACCGAGACGTTGTCCATTCCGGCTGTCACTTCCTGGAGCATCTCCACCCGTTCCTCCAAACTGAACATGGGGCTCTTGGTGGAGTTGCACAGCACCGCAACCGTCAGATGGTTGAACAGCTTCGAACCGCGCTGGATCAGATCCAGGTGGCCGTTGGTGGGCGGATCGAAGGTGCCGGGAAAAAGTGCTTTGACGGTCATGCGTGCTGCCTCAAGAGGATTCTAGCAGCGGGTAGGGTGCGGCTCTTCCGATAGATGGAACGGCGACCGTGTTTGCATCCAAAAAAGAGCAGCCGGTTCGCATATGGAACCGGCTGCTCTTTGTCAGCATTGAGCCGAAAATTAGAGCGTTTCTCCAATTGCTATACCCCGAAACCACAACGGCGGATTCAAGCTCCAAGTGCAACATTTCCGAAACCGGAGATAGTTGCATAT
>CAZYDF010000141.1:0-9786 GCA_964645855.1 uncultured Occallatibacter sp. | reverse complement strand
ATCATGCTCGGCTCCTTTCCTCCCGAGCTTTTGGTCGTTTTGCAGCAACCAGTCTCCTCGGGTCGGGGGGGAGCCGACGCTGTCATGTAATCAGGGTGGACCCTGACCCTGAGCGTAGTCGAAGGGGAAGGGGGAATCTTGGGTTAGCGTTGTACAAAAGCCACCCGTTCCGGAGGGACGGACGAAAGATGCCTGGAAATTCTCCTTTGGCAAAATCAACAACTTGCAGCGTCCACGGAAAGTAGTTTCTTGTCAGTATTCATGGGCCGGATCAAGAAAGCCCCTTGACACCCGTACCTTGGTGCAAAATGGTAGGGATGCGAAAGCTTGCCCTGCTCGCGCTGTTCTGTTTGCTCGCTGCGCGGGCCCATGCTGGCCAAAAGATCTCCGTGGACGAGGCCGAGCAGCGACTGGCCCAAGCCGAGGGCAAGCCAGACCTGAAGGTGGCGCACCTGCTGGAAGGCGTGGAACTGACCGAGCGCTGCAGTCCGGCAAGGCTCGCGCGCTGGCAGGCGGCGCACCCCGGCAAGCACACCCACGACGCACTGGTGGCGCTGGCTGACGCTTCTGCCCTGCTGAACCTGCCCCCGGCCGAGCTGCCGCCCGACCCGGCGCCGAACCTGGACGAGCAGCGGCGCATGGTGACGCTGGCCGTACACTACGTGGAAGAGGCCATCCGCGGGCTGCCCAACTTCCTGGCCACCCGGCAGACCGTCTACTACGAAGACGCGCCCGCCGAGTTAGGCATGAACTCCACGCTTTCCGTCAGCGCTGACACGCCGCGGCCTTTGCGTGTGGCCACCCGCACCAGCATCAACATTGCCTATCGCGCCGGCCACGAGGTGCTGGACCTGCCTCCGACTTCCAAGCGCCGGCCCTACGTTTCCAGCCATTATCTGACCACCAGCGGCGAATTTGGACCCATCCTGAACATTGTGGTGGTGGATGCGGCCAAAGGGCGGGTGAGCTGGAGCCACTGGGAACGCGGCGATACCGGCCTGGTGGCCCACTTCCACTACACGGTGCCGGAGCAGGTCTCGCATTATCACGTCACTTTTCCCTGCGAACCGGGAGCCGTGGAACACTTCCCCGGCTACGATGGCGATTTTGGCGTGAATCCGGCCACCGGAGCCATTCTGCGCATCGCCATCCGTGCCCAGCTGCCAGCACCCTGCCAGAAGGTCGCAACCAGCATTGTGACCGAGTTTGGAGAGGTGACGCTGGGCGAACGCACCTACGTTTGCCCGTTGCACGGCGTCTCCCTCACTGAGATGCCCATCTACCTTGGCGGCACCACCGCGCGGCCCGCCGTGGAGATTCCCACCCGCCAGGTGAACGATGTGATCTTTACCGGCTACCGGCTCTTCCACGCCACCGCGCGCATCGTCTCTATTGGCGAGGATGTGCCGGAGGGGAAGGAGCAAGGACCAACAGGCCCCTGAAGAGTCGCCCCGAAGAGAAAGTTCGCGGGAGTTTTAGAACGAAACCAGGGTCAGTGTCTCCTGCCTATTCTCACAAAGCTAGCCGCTCCCTGATGGTCGCGTTGACTTGAGTACATTGGTTTCGGGATACAGCAAATCCGGTCTGGCTTTAGAGATTCGGCCTTCAAAAACTGTTATGCCATCCCAGCCGCGCGTCAGCATTTACGGGCCAGATGAATAACGCCGATGTCCTCGGTCCGCAGGAGTGTGATCCGGAGAAAGCGCTCTGGCACACTGCGACTGCTGCATGCAATGCCCACTGGCGCGCAGCGCGTTTGGCCGCACCGCAGGTGCTTATTCGGCGTGGAAGACCACATCGAACAGGAGCAGGCTCACGGTGGTGAAGATAATGTCGTAGCCCACCAGCAGCTTGATCCACAGGGTGGGGTCGCTTTCGCCGGTCAGGATGGCGGTGGTAGCCAACACCATGGCCAGCAGCGCCGGCATGAAGATGGGGAACAGGATCAGCGGCAGCAGCATCTCGCGGTTGCGGGTGCGGATGGAGAGCGCGGCAAAGAACGTGCCATTGGCCACCAGCGCCCAGGTACCCAGCGGCAGCACCAGCGCCAACTGCCAGGCATTGCCCAGGATGTGCAGGTTATAAAACACCAGAAACACCGGGGCCAGCACAATTTGCACAATAGTGACGAAGAGAAAGTTAGCCAGCACCTTGGCGAGATAAAGTTCCGCGCCCGCGGTGGGAGCCATCCTCTGCGCATCCAGCACCTGGTGCCGGATCTCCCGCGCCCAGGCCTGGTTCAGAGCGGACACAGACGCAAACATGGTGGCCACGCTCAGCACGCCGCCCGCAATCTCCCGCGAGAAGGAGCCTCTGGGGTCAAAGGCCAGCGAGAACAGCACCACCACCAGCAACGCGAAAAACAGCATGGAGTTGATCGCCTCGCGCGACCGCCACTCAATGCGCAGATCCTTAGCCAGATGGGTCCACAGGGCAGAGGTCATCGCCGCCCTCCCTTGTGTCCATACTTTCCGTGTTCCATGCTCGAACTCTGTACCGGAGCCGGGTCTTTGGTCAGGTCCGCGGTCTGGGCCTCGGCCGCGCGCAGGTAGTCATCGGGCGCAACCAGCAACTGCGTCCCACGGGCCCCGGCTGACACGCTGATCTGGTCAAACAAAATCACGGTCTCATCCACAAACACCGGGTAAGCCTTCTTGGCGCCAAAGACGGTCACCCCGCCGCGGATGTAGCCGGTCAGCGGCTGCACTTCCTTGAGTGAGACCATCTCCGCCGCGCGCATCCCCGCCGCTTTGGCCAGCTTCTTGAAGTCCAGCTCGGCATCGCCCGGAATTACCGCAAACACATACTCCCCTGGTCCGCCGGTGGTCAAAAGCGTCTTAAAAACCTGCTCCGGCGGCATGCCGACTTTGTTGGCCACGGAGATGGCGGAAAGATCGTCGGGATCGACCTCGTACTCTTTCAGCTCGAAGGCGATCCCCAGCCCTTCCAGAATGCGTGCGCCGTTGGTCTTCATCGTGTGGGGGCTCCCGGTTCAAAACTTGCCACTCGACCTGCATGGAGCGTCAGCACCCAGTCGGCAATGGGCGCGGCCAGCTCGCGCTGGTGGGTGGTCAGCACAATGGTGCGGTTGGCCTGGCGGAATCCGGCCAGGAGCGCGACCATCTGCCCCGCGCTTTCCACATCCATGTTCGAGAAGGGCTCATCCAGCAGCAGCAGTTCCGGAACCGGCAACAGCACCCGCGCCAGCGAGGTCCTCTGCCGCATCCCCTGCGAGTATTGGCCGAGGGTGCGGGTGAGGGCGGGATCGAGGCCAACCTGACAGAGAACATCTTCCGGAGCGGTACACGGTCGGCCGGGGTACAGGCTGGCAAAGTAGCGCAGATTCTCGACCGCCGTCAGCTCGTCGTAGAGCATCGGGGCGTGGCTCATGTAGCCAATGCGTTCCCGCGCTTCCTGCGGCGATTGCTGGTCGAAGACGGTTACCGCGCCGTGCGAGGGCCGCAGCAATCCGGCCAGAATGCGCAGCAGGGTGCTCTTGCCCGCGCCGTTTTCGCCCAGCAAAACGTAACAACGCCCCGGCTCCAGATCGACCGAAACCTGGCGCAAGGCCGCAAAGCTCCCAAAGAGCTTGCTGACCTTGTCGAGCCGCGCAATCGGTTGTGGAACTGCCGTGCTTTCGCCTGATGCCATTCCGTGCGCCTCTTCGGCATTTCAAGAATTCGCTGCTGGCATACGTAGGTTTGGGGACTCGCACTTCGCCCCTTCGGGGCGAGAACATCAAGCCTTCCGACTCCGCAGCAAAAGATGAAGAACCCCGCCGCAAGCAGCGGGGTATCCAGCAAAGCCCGAGTCGTGGCTACGCCGCAAGAGGCGGGGAATTAGACCCGAGAGAGATGAAAGAAACCCTACTTTTGCGCCGACTGGTTGGTCGGAGGAGCTGCTGGTTGTTGCCCAGGCGTCTTGCCCGGCTCAGCCGGCGCATACTTTGACGCGCACTTGGCCTGCAGCACCGTGGCATGGAGCACGCCGTCGCGGCCCATTGTGCCCTCAGCCAGCGCCTGGGAATCGTCCTTGAAGGTATCCGGCGGCGGCTCCGAGCCCTTGTACTCCACCGTCAGCAGGCGGCCTTGCGGGGCCTTCGGCGAGTGGCTTTCAAACTCGTTCATCACAAAGGTTACGTGCGGGCCGGAGTGCTCAATGGAGCCCGGTTGCACAAAGCCTTCCACGCGGAGTTGGCTGTGGTACGCCTTCTCTCCCATCCCGTTCATCTCGGGAATGGTCACGTAGTAGCTCTTGGAGGAGTTGTATCCAGACAGTGCCAGCCAGGCAATGGTGCCTAGAATCACGACGACAGCAGCGCCGATACGCAGGTTTTTCGCGGGGATCTTCATACTCAACTTAACGATACGAGGCCAGTGAGGCAGGGGTCAACCGTTCTTCGTGCACAAACCGGGGTTCGGCTGTCCAAAATGCGTTTCCCGGCAGCGATTCCCGCCGCCGTGGAGGCCCTGGCCAGGCCCCGTACCGGTCCACGGAAAGCCGCGCACAGGTGCATGAGACCGCTTTGCACAGGTGCAGGTTTTGAAAGGGCACGGATCTAGAGCCTGCCCTGAGCGCAGCCGAAGGGTGCTACAAACGCCTCAAAAAATGGATCGTAGCTACAGACCCGGGGGGAAGGAACGGTGGGGAATGGAGCGGAATCAGAGCGTCCCGCGTGGTTGTAAATACCACCAAACCAGCGACGGCTTCAATCTGTGCGAGGAGGCACGGTGGGTACCCGAACTCCCTCGCAACGCGCAGAGTCTAAAGGTCGTTCTGGTTCTGGTGGGAGTGCTGAATGGCCGCCGCAATGGCCGGTGTCACGATCATCGCAACAAAGGCGAGGCCGATCAGAATGTCAATCATGCGAAACTCCAGGATCAAACGGGTTTTTCAGCTGTGTAAAGATGAACCTCCGATGAGCGTAGCCTTTGCGCAGCTGAAGGGACATAGCGCAAACGTGGTGCGCCTATGGCCCGTTGGTAACCCCCGCCTATCCTCCGCCAGCTCAGTTGCGCGGGAAACAAGGCAGGGAAACTGCCTAAGCCTTTCGGGATGAAACTGTTGGGGCTAGGTTCCTCCACTTCCAGCGCCAGTTCGTCTCTTCCACCTGATCCCATTGAAGTGCGGCAACCATCGCCGGTGCTACAACAAAAGACACAAATACCAACGCCACAAGAAAATCGTTGATGGAAACTCCTCGCGGTCAGCGCGCCACGGAAGGAGCGATTCTGTTCAGAAGTTTTATAGGTAACACGAACGGCAGATCATCAGTAATCCTAAAATATTACGAACACGCTTTAAAGTTATAGATGATCCAAAATCAATTTCGTACCGGGAAGAGACCAGGAATTATGGAGAAATTGATGCATGTCCTTACATTAAATGCGGTATAAACCGCGCGCTCCAGCCCGGGGCGGGGCTCTCAAAGGGGTGTCGTCCAGCGTCCTCGCCGGGCAAAGAGCGTCCCTTGCAAGCACAAGGCTCTCCTCAAGGCGAGTCAAGGTAATCGGAGGGTGAAACGGATGTGCGGAAGCCGGGGTGGATTCTTAGGGCCGACGATCATCGCTGGAGGAGTCTGGCTTCTGTAGAACGGTGACCAAAGCCGGGCCGATGACCATAAGTACAAACGCCATACCAAGGAAGAAGTCGAACATATTGGCCCCTTTATGTGATTTGCTGGCCAGGCCGCACCGCAATCCACTCTGCAACTCAAGTCCTATCATAGGCGCAAAACGGTCTCTTCGATACCCACATATTGGTAACCATCCTCCGCATTGTGGTGGATGGGGTTCCGTTACTAATCGTTGAGAGAGAAGGCTGTTTCATGCTCCGGCATAGTTTCTCAAATATAACAAAATAAACAAGTTATTTAACTGAAAATGGAGAATGTCCGGGCCATGGGAAAGCTCAGCCGCGGCCGTTGCAGGCCAAAGATGGGAATTTACCCACCCGTTTTCCTCAGCCTGCCCGCTCATCTCGCCCCTCTCCGGCCTGGTAACCAGGGACTATTGACTCATCGGGCAAGCTCCAGCGTCCGGGCCGCGGAGTCCAGAGCCTGCGCCAGAAGCGCCAGTTGCGCGGCTGCCTGCACCGGGTTGTGCGCCTCCAGCGACTCGTTCACCCCCGGCAGAATCACCGCCGAGTAGCCCGTCGTCTCGCCCGGAGCAAAGATTAGGTGCCGGTACCACGGCCGTCCAGGCAACCCGGTGGGAGCCAGCAAAGCCGATTCCGCTGCCCGCAGCGCCTGGTTCAGGTGGGTAGGGTCGGCCGGAGGCTGAATCTGCAGCCGCCGCACTGCCCGGGCCGCCGTCAGCAGGTGGGCGCTGGCCAGCCGCGCCGGGGCAAAGTCCAGCCGCGTATAGCCCAGCTCGCCGGCCTTCTGTTGGCTGGCCTCTAGAGCCGACTGGATCTCGCGCGCATACGCAATCCAGTCGTAGGGCAGGGCCAGCTCGCCATCCATCCGCAGCACCTCCAGCCCGAAAAGACGGGCCATCTGCTGCAAATAAAAAAAATGTGGGTCCGCATTCTGCACATACCACGCATAGGAATCAAAGGCCGAGTGATACACGCCATAGGGCCCGTCAGAACCGAGATCCGTGGAGGGTACGCCGGCGTGCTCAAAGAACGGCGTAAAGTCAGAGCCTGAGCCCAGCTCGCCCAGCCGCACCTCGTCGCCGGGATTGGTGTCCGCGTTGGCATTGTGGCGGCTCCACTGCTGGTAGACCGTGCCCCCCTGGGGACTGGGAACCACGTGGGTTACGCCGCGCACAAACTCCTTCAGCGAGGGCGTTGCGGAGGCGGTAAAGTCTGGCCCGGCCACCGCCACATCCATGTTGAAGTAGGCCACCGCGTGGTCCATGGTCTGGGCATGTTGCTCCACCCACTCGGTAGAGCCAATCAAGCCCTGCTCTTCGGCGTCCCAACTGGCAAACACGATGGTCCGCCGGGGGTGCCAGCCGCGGTGCAGCAGTTCGCCCACGCCGTGTACGGTTTCCAGCATGGCGGCGGTGCCGGAGCTGGGGTCAACGGCTCCATAGACCCAGGCATCGCGATGGTTCCCGGCCACAACCCACTCATTGGGAAAGCGCGCCCCGCGCACCCGTCCGATCACGTCCCAGATGGTCCGCCGCTGATAGTTCTGGCGGGAAAGAATGTGGATGCGCACGCCCCCGCCGTAGCGGTAGCTGAAGTTGTAGCCGCCCTGCCAGCCCTGCGGAACTTGCTGACCCAGCAGCCCCGCCAGAATCGGCCTGGCCTCCCGCGCGCTCAGCGGAAGGCACACAATGGCCGGCTGCGCGCCCTTGGGACCGGTTATGTTCGGCAGTCGCTCGCTGTCCGGCAGAGCCGGCGTTGAGGCCACGCCCGGGGTCTCCGGATCGCCGGGATAGCGGAACAAATACTGCACCGATCCGCGCTGCACTCCGGTATCGGGACGCCAGGGGCCGTTCGGCCAAAGTTCGCCGCGGCCCAACCCGTCGTCTGCTGGGTCGGAGTAGAGCAGCACTCCGGCAGCGCCGCGCTGCTCGGCGAGATAGACTTTTACCCCACGAAAATTCGATCCATAGCGGCAGAGCACAATGTGGCCGCGCACCGGCACGTGGATGGCTTCAAGGTGCTGAAAGTCTTCCAGACGGCAGTAGTTGCCATAGACGGCCTCGGCGGTCACGTCGCCGGAGCCGGAGGAGCTGTTGAAGGGCATGGTGATGCGCGTGTCGACCGGCTGGCTGACGCCATCCAGCCGTTCCTCGTGCGGCCCGGTCATCAGCAGGTGGCCATCGGCGTCCCATGCCTCCACGCGCTCCTGAACCGGCGCGTTCAACAGGACACGATAGGGCACAATCTCGGTTTCCAGGCCGGCGGCCCGGAAACGCTGCGCCACATACTCGGCACTGCGCCGGTCGCCGGGCGTGGCCGCCATATGCGGTTCGCTGGTCAAGATTTTCAGGTGCTGGCCCGCCAGCTTCGCATCCGGCACCGCCAAAAAGTCCTGCTCCACACGCGCTTCAATGCGGAAGTCCGTATAGCCCAGCGGAAGCGCTGGAGCGGCGACCAGGTTAGGCGTCTGCGCGGGCACAAGGCCCGACACAAAAAACAGAGCGGCAAAGAACGGAAATGTGGTGCGGGCCAGTCGCAACGTGCAGAGCCTCCGGGCAGAATTGGGAATTAGAAAAGCATAATCTGACCGAAGGCAAGGGGGCAGTGATCCAGGCCCGGTCCCTGGGGTGTGGGACCGGGTTAGATAACAGGCTGTGCGCAGTGGGCGCAGCGGCGGGCGGCCAGCGGAATCGCGCTCAGGCACTCCGGGCATTCCTTGGTGATGGCGGCAGCCGCGACCTCGGGCTTCTTGAGCTTGGTCATCAGGGTGTTCAGCGGCAGCACGATGCAGAAGTACACCACGGCGGCCACAATGAGGAAGGAGATGGCGGCGTTGAGGAAGTTGCCCAGGTAGATGGGCGTGCCCTGTAGCCGGACCACGACCGCGCTGAAATCCGGTTTGCCCACAATGGCGGCAATGAACTGGGTGAGCACGTCCTTGACCAGCGAGTTGACGATGGCGTTGAACGCGGCGCCGATGATCACAGCCACAGCCAGATCCACAACGTTGCCGCGCAGAATGAAGTCGCGAAAGCCTTTCAGCATGGTTCTTCTTTCCGGGGGGGCGGCTGAGGGAAGGCCGCGCCTGCTGTCTTCATGCTAACGGGTCGTGGGGTGCGCCGGTCTTGAAACATCCCGCCGCCTGCGCCACGCACCAGGACGGGCAGCTGTCCCCTCTAAAGAAAAGGCAAATTCCCGGGGTTCCTCGTTGTTGGGGACCCGGGATAACAGGTCCCCCCAGGGAGAACGAAAAGCGGTCTGCCGCACCGCGGGTGCAAAGGCGGAATCAAATGCATTCCCCATTCCCACATTGCCCTCGCCGCTGGCAACGCGAAGCGGTCTGCCGCACCGCAGGTGCCCGGATGGTATTCTGACCCAGTTGAACCAACGTTCCGAACCAGCCCGCGACAACCCGCGGCAGGAGATATCCGATGGCAACTTCCTCGATTGAAGCCACCAGCCTGGCTTATAAAGTGGCTGACATGAGCCTGGCCGATTGGGGCCGCAAAGAGATTGTGATTGCCGAGCAGGAGATGCCCGGCCTGATGGCAATCCGCAACAAGTACGCCGCTGCCAAGCCCCTGGCCGGCGTGCGCATCACCGGCTCGCTGCATATGACCATCCAGACCGCCGTCCTCATTGAGACGCTGGTCTCGCTCGGCGCTGAAGTGCGCTGGGCAAGCTGCAACATCTTCTCCACCCAGGACCACGCCGCCGCGGCCATTGCCGCCACCGGAGTGCCGGTGTTTGCCTGGAAGGGCGAGAGCCTTGAAGACTACTGGTGGTGCACCTTCCAGGCGCTCTCGCACAAGGGCGGCCTGGGTCCGCAGCTCATTGTGGACGACGGTGGCGACGCCACTCTACTCATCCACAAAGGCTATGAGCTGGAGAACGGTTCCACCTGGGTCAACGAGCCGGCCGAGAGCCACGAAGAGCAGGTGATCAAGGATCTTTTGATCAAGGTCTACGGCGACGACAAGCAGTATTGGCACAAGGTTGTGAAGGACTGGAAGGGCGTCTCGGAAGAGACCACCACCGGCGTTCATCGCCTGTACAAGATGATGGAGCAGGGCACCCTGCTGGTGCCCGCCATCAACGTGAACGACTCGGTGACCAAGAGCAAGTTCGACAACCTCTATGGCTGCCGCGAGTCGCTGGCCGACGGCATCAAGCGCGCCACCGACGTGA
>CAZYDF010000140.1:0-9954 GCA_964645855.1 uncultured Occallatibacter sp. | reverse complement strand
TGCAACTATCTCCGGTTTCGGAAATGTTGCACTTGGAGCTTGAATCCGCCGTGCCTACTTTCAGCCCTTTGCAGGCCAAGAACCTGCGCCAGTTGAAATGCCGATGCCGGGGAAGTTAACTATCTGGGTTCGGAGCTCGAATTCAGCCCAATCGTCCAGCCGGAGCGCACCGGTTCAAGCTCTCCTGGTTGGCGGAGTGGGGATCTCGTCGTTGCTCAAGGGACGGAAGGTTCATTTTGCGCAGGACGATGCCCCCGAAGCGTCTCCTGGGCAGAAACGTCTGGTTTTCGTAGGATTTCTGGAATTTGGAGTAAGAAAATCGTCCTTGTTCATGGCGAATGGAATAAGAAATACGAAGCCTTGGTCCTCATTCGAAGGACCACAAAAAGTCATCCTGCGCGTGAATTCCTGGAATAAGTTTGCAGGTTACCTTTGTGGTATTGCCAGTAGCCTGTTTGGGTTAGGCTTTCCGTAAAATGTACCATTTTTGAACAAGGAGATTACCTCAGATGACTTCTTTTTCGACAGTAGCCCTGCGTACCGCCTTCGGCTTTGCTCTCATCACCGCTGTTCCTGTGGCTTTTGCCAGCCCGCTTTGGGTACCTCCGCTGCCCCCGACTTCTGGCGTCGTGGCTGCCTCTGCCAGCCCGCTTACGGTTCCTCAGTCGCCTCTAGATCTGGCAATTAAATAGTGGCATCTCAATCCCACCCATTCCCGCAAAAGACGCGGGAATGGAGGGGGGCATACGAACAGTTAGTTGCCGGCTCCATAGGCACCATCGCAATTCTCTCCCTATCGCTCTGTCTGGAGGTTAGCTCCAGTTGAAGTAGAATTGTGCATAAGAGTCTTTGGAAGCACCGTGCAGCAGATCGTACTCCTCACGACGTCGATGCTGCAGTCGTCTCATGAGGACAGTATGGACATTGCTTTGCTTGAGATAGCCGTGGGATCGGTTGCGGAAGCGGTGGTCATAGCCTTGCTTCTTAAGACCTCGGCTTGTCGCAGCGTGCCAGCATTTTTCTTGTATCTGTGCTGGGGGCTGGCAAGCGACGCCATGCTCTATTTTGCGCGATCACATTGTTCTGCTGACGCCTTTTTTCATGCCTATTTGAGCCAACTGGTGTTGGACTCCGTCCTGATGTTCGCCGTGCTGGTTGAGTTGGCCTGGAATTTGCTGATTCCGATCCGCGCCACTTTGCCGCGCCATGCGTGGCTGGGGATCGCCGGAGTGATTGCGCTTTGTGCCCTGATTTTATGGCCCGTTGCCGGATGGACATTGCCGGTCAATCTCGCCCCTTCCGGCGCATTCTACTTTCGGATGCAGCAGACTTTTGCGTTGCTTAGGGTGGTGGTTTTTCTCGTCATCGCGGCTTTTAGTCAGATGCTTGCCCTCAGTTGGCGCAATCGTGAGATGCAATTGGCGACCGGCTTCGGATTTTACTCTCTGGTGTCGCTTGCGGTTACGGTGCTGCATACGCATCAGTTGGTTGGAGACCAGTACCACTGGCTCGACGTTCTGGGCTCCTTGAGTTATGTTTTTGTTCTTCTGTACTGGGTGGTCTGCTTTGCCTCCAAGGAAGCCGAGCGCCAGGATTTTACGCCGCAGATGCGCGGATTCCTGCTGGCCGCGGCCGGTGTTGCGCACCGCGATCGAGTTGCTCTCCGGAAGAGCCTGCGCCAGCCCCGTCAGGGTGGCGAGGACTCTTGACCTTGCGTCTCCCTCGGTCGGGAAGGTTGCGCGGAACGGTGCACTGGAAGTTTGATGCCATAGTGGGTGGCTTTCAGAATACGAAAAACTGAGACTTCTGCTCTTTCTCTTATTACTTTGGTCTCTGGACTCCCGTTACTATTGCTTCCATCCCTACCACGTTTTTGGTTACACTTTTTCTGCGCAAAGGTTTAAAAATCTGTTAGTAATAGATGCAAAGCATACCTGCTGGCTTTAGGAACCTGGTTGTGGTTACCAACTAGCCATCTGGGAGATCTCGAATGGTTGTGGCGTTTCAGATTCTTTCGTTTGCTGCACTTGCTCTGCTCCTGTTCCGCTGGCAACGCGGGCTGAGGAAGCGGAGAGATCAGTCGTGGGAGTCTCTGTTGACCCGTTTGCGCCGGGATGGTTGTGTCCGGGATCTCAACGCGCAGTTCCTCTGGAAAGAGGGATTGACGGTGACTCCGGAAGACGCATGGCAGCGGATGGAGGGTCCCAAGGGTTTGTGGTTGATGTACCAGAACGCCCAGGTCATGCAGGAGATGGCAGATTTCGCCGACCGCAATGGGATGGATGTAGACCGGATTCTGGTGGAGACACTGCATAGCGACGCGGTGCAGATCCGCATCTGCGTTTTGATGGCGATGCTGCAGTACGGCTTTAACGCCGCAAGTGAAGGTGTGTGTGTGTACTCCTTCCGTACCGCGGCCCTCTACTCCGGCATGGCGGCCCGCATGACGCAGCTGCTGCAGGAGAACTACGCAGGCATTTTGCCCGATTTTGTCGAGTCGATGTAAGCTCGGTGGTTGGTTCGATCTGGAAGAGAAAAGCCCCGGTCCAAACCGGGGCTTTTCTGTTTTTTAAAAATTCCAGAGAACCGCTCCTGAAGTTGGAGTGCTCGGTGGGACAGTGCCCTCCATAGCAAGGAGAGAGACTCGACCGCATGATTCAGTAACCAAAGTACGGACTGTGGGTGCCCCAGGTCTCGATTCTGAGATCTGGGAGAGTACAAATCTTTGCGGTCACGGCACTAGAGTTGCAGATAGGAAGTTCGGAAGGAGCAGGGGCCTTCAGACCCCTGAAAAAGGTCTCAATCGGATGGGCCTTTAGGCCCGGATCGAGCTAGTCCGAGATAACTCCAACTGCAGTACTAGACCGGGTTGGCGGCCAGAAAGCTGTTGATCTGTCCGTATTCCTCGTCGCTGAGCCGGAAGCTCAGGGCGGCCGCCGTCTCCTCAACCTGCCTGGCGCTGCGTCCACCCACGATGGCGGCAGTGATGGCTGGATTGTGGAGCGTCCAGGCCACCGCAACCACGCCGGGGGCCACCGCTTGCGCTGAGCCGATAGCGCGGAGCAACTCCACCAGACGCAGATTGCGCCCTAGGCGCGGCTCGTTGAACTCAATCGCCTTGCGCCGCCAGTCGTCGGCGGGCATGGCCGCAACGCGCTCCGCCGTCATCTTGCCGGTGAGCAAGCCTGAGACCATGGGCGAATAGTTGATGACGCCAATGCCGTTGGCCTGGGCAAAGGGCAGAAGTTCCTTCTCCACGGCCGGGCGAAGCATGGAGTAGGGCGGCTGCAGGCTGGTGATGGGGGCAATGGCCTGCGCGCGCTTCATCTGCTCCACATTGAAGTTGGAGACGCCGATCCAGCGGATTTTTCCCTCTTTCTGGAGCTTGGCTAGCTCCGTCCAGCCTTCTTCAACCTCCTCGTCGGGCTTGGGCCAGTGGATCTGGTAAAGATCGATGGCCTCTACCTCAAGCCGGCGCAGAGAAGCCTCCAGCTCCATGCGGATGCTTTCTGCCTTGAGGGACTGGTGGATGGAGCGGTCGTCGTTCCAGCACATGGAGCACTTGGTAAAGACGTAGGGCTTGTGGCGGAGGCCGCGGAGCGCCTTGGCCACCACTTCTTCGGAATGGCCCAAGCCGTAGATGGCGGCGGTATCAATCCAGTTGACGCCCAGGTCCAGGGCGCGGTGGATGGCGGCAACGGATTCGGAGTCGTCCTGCGGGCCCCAGGCGTAAGCCCAGTCTCCCCCACCGATGGCCCATGCGCCAAAGCCGATCGCGGTGAGTTCAAGGTCGGAGTTGCCAAGTTTGCGGAGCGGATTCGTGCTGGAGGATGTCATGTCAGCAGATTAGATGATGGAGCAGGGCTCAGGGTTGCGGATTTGACGCGCGGTTGAAGCGTGCTCCAATGCAAGCAAGACGATAGGCCTCATGATGGGCTTGCTCGGGCCCAAGATTGCGCCATCCCGCTCCTTCAACGTGATCCTCTGGGAGCCAATCGGCGGAAATTTGCGCTGGAAGCCAATTCCTCCTACAATGGACGAGGAAGATTTGCAGGAAAGGTCAGTCTCAAGAGCGATGCCCAAGGAAAAGATCCACCCCCATTACGATGCCGTTCGCGTTCTCTGTGCTTGCGGCAACAACTTCGAGACCCGCTCGACTCACAAGGGCGACATCCATGTTGAAATCTGCTCGGCCTGCCACCCGTTCTTTACTGGCAAGCAGCGCATGATTGATACCGCGGGACGCGTGGAGCGTTTCCGCCGCAAGTACGCCAAGGCCGAACCCGCCAAGGTTGAGGCCGCCAAGTAGGCTATCGCACCCCTGGTTCAAGCACACGGCCTCCGCCATGGCGGGGGCTCTGCTTTGTCCGGGCGCAATAGCTTGCGGTTCCAACGGATCGGTTGAGTCACCCAGTTTTTACCCAAGAGGAATCCGCAACTGCCATGGCCATTCGGAAACGCACCATCGAGGGAAGCCTGACTGTCGATGGACAGGAGCTGAGCTGGAACCTGGAGCGCGAGCAGTGCTGGACCACGGACGATGGTTGGAAGGGAATCTCCATTCACGTGGTTTTGGTGGCGCAAGGGACGCATCGGACCCTGATTCTGGATTACCCCGCCGTCAGCACCAAGAATCGTGGCTACGTGCTTACCGGAGATGGCCGGACCAAGATTGTCCCCGCCAAGCTGGAGCTTCATATCCGGCAGGCGATGGAGGCTGGCTGGGACCCCGTTTCCAGGGGCAAGCCCTACATTTTTCCGGTTGAGGAACAGCCGTCGTAAAGGGTGAGGAGATCCCCCGGCTCTCCTAAGGGGCAAAACGGGTGTTGCCCCTTTTCTGATTGTCCAGACCTTTGGTCTGGTTCCCACTGCCGGGAGATATTTACTGCTGCTTCTGACCACCGCCGCAGTACCGACTGACTCCTGACCACTGGATACTGACCACTGATATGGGCGTACGAGGCATTACCGTACAGAAGCACTGGGATAACCCCCGTGAGCATGCAATGCCGGATGGCGTTCGCGTGCCGGCGGAGTTGTTCATTGGCAACGTGCGCGTGGCTCCGGCCACGGTGCTGGCGCCCATGGTCGGGGTGACCGACACCGTCTTCCGGCGCTTCATCCGCCATGCCAGCCTGTTCTCCAGTGAGCAGGGTGCAGTGGACAGTGGTCAGAACGAGGTGGATGGCAGTGTGGACGCGGTTGTCAGCAACACCCAGTCCGGCTGCGGGCTGCTGATGACCGAGTTCACCTCCGCCGACGGCTTGAGCCGCATGCGCGAGTCCAAACGCCGCCGCTACCTTACCTTTTACGACGACGAGCACCCCATCGGAGCGCAGATCTTTGGCGCCAACCCGGAGACGCTGGCCGACGCCGCCCGCATTATCGAGGAAACCGGCTTCGATCTGGTGGATCTGAACCTGGGTTGCCCGGCCAAGCGCGTGGTGGGCTCGAACGGTGGCTCGGGCTTGTTGCGCGATCTGCCCCGCATTCTGGAGATCTTCAAGGCCGTCCGCAAGGCCGTGACCATTCCGTTCACCGTGAAGTTCCGCATGGGCTGGAGCGAGCGCGAGCTGGTCTGCGTGGAGCTGGCCAGGATGGCGGAGAGCGAGGGGCTGAACGCCGTGGCGCTCCATGCCCGCACGCGCGAGCAGGGCTATGCCGGCCAGGCGCAATGGCCGTGGATCAAGGCCGTCAAAGACGCCGTTTCCATCCCCGTCATCGGCAATGGCGACATCCGTACCCCGGAGGACGCGGCTGCCATGGTAGCCCAAACCGGCTGCGATGCGGTAATGATCGGCCGCGCCGCGCCCACCAATCCGTGGATCTTTCGCCAGATTGCCCAGTACACCGCCACCGGCACCTACGACGTGGCCACCCGCGAAGACCGTTTCCGCATGATCCGCGCCTATTTTGTCCTGCTACTGGCCGAGGTGGAGGCCACCAAGGATCTGCCCCGTTCTGACCGCCTCGGCGATCCCGCCGGGAAGATGAAGCAGTTCACCACCTGGTTTACCCACGGGTTGCCGGGCGGAGCTCGGCTGCGCGCCGCCATTTACCGTGAGCGCAAAGGGGAGGCGGTTCTGGAGCAGGTGGAGAGGTTTTTCTCCACCCCCCTTGAGCCCCATGAAGCGGCCGCACCCCAGGAGCCCATCGACCTGCCGGAGGCCTCCTGCGGTCCCGCTTGATGTGATTAGTTTTGCTGTCCTGCGATTTTGGTGGCTCTCCGGCCAAAAACATGAAGATAATATCGTAGGTTATTTATCTCCAAGAAGGTTCACCTTGCCGAAAGTTGCCAGGAAGCTGTGGAGCGTTTTACGAACTACCGTTGGCTGCGTCCTGGCCTGCGGGATTTTGCTTGCTCCGGTACAGGCCCAGCGCTACAGCTTTACCGAGCCGGTTACCGGGCTGGACAACCTGGACGTGGACAGCGCCGCGCAGGACAGTGCCGGTTACCTGTGGGTGGGCACGGAGAACGGCCTTTATCAGTTCGACGGCTCCCATTTCACCAAGATCGGCCCCTCGCGCGGTTTGAACGCTCGCACCATCCAGGACATTCTGGCCACCCCGGAAGGGGATTTGCTGGTGGGCACCACGGAGGGCGTCTTCGTGCGCGGCCCCAACGGCAACTTCACGGAGATTCTGCCGCCTGACCCCAGCTCCCGCTTCTCCCTGCGCATCGGTTCGGTCTTTACCCGCACCGCACCTGGGCGCTTTGTGGTCACGGATCGCAGCGGCGTGTACGAACTGCGCCAGACCGGGAGCGGTGCCTGGACCAGCCGCAACCTGCACCTGTTCGACCAGCAGGTGTGGAGCGTGCTCTCCGATCCTGCCGGAACCCTATGGTTTGGCTGCGGCGACGATCTTTGCCGCCTGCAGGCCGACCGTGTCGAGCGCATGGGGGCTGCGCTTCACCTGCCGCGGGAGCGCTGGCTGCACCTGAAGGTGGACGGCCAGGGCCACCTCTGGCTGCGCGGCGGCGCGCACATCGAGGAGATCGATCTCAAACTGCTGCATTCCACCGAACGCCCCCTGCAGGGCCGCGTCAACGAAACTCCCTACGATTCCCTCAACGTGGATGCCCAGGGCCGCATCCTGGCCTCGCAGGGGCCGGCCTTCGGCATCTGGATGGGCGACCACTGGCGACTGGTCACCCAGCACAACGGCCTCTCCCGGTACGACATCTCCACCCTGGTTGTGGACCACGCGGGCTCGATCTGGATCGGGATCGTCGGACACGGCCTCTTTCGCTGGGTGGGCCAGGACCAGTGGGAGGGCTTTACCGCTGCCGACGGCCTCTCTGACGACATCATCTGGTCCACCGAGCGCGACCTGAAGGGCCGGCTCTGGATCGGCACCGAGTCCGGTCTCGACTGGATGGAGCCCAACTCCACGGTTCTTCATCACTGGCAGGCAGAGGGCATCTCCAGCGTGCGCGCTATCTCCCTCGCGCTCGATCCCACGGGCGACATCTGGATGGGCTCCGGAACCGGCGGGCTGTTGCGCATTGATGCCAACACCAAGGCGGCGCGCGTCTGGCATGTGCCGGAGGTCTATCGTCTGCTGATGGGCCCCAACGGCCGGCTCTGGATCGCTACCAACGGAGGCCTTTTCTTGCTGGACACGGCCAAGGCCGGGGCACTGCCCCAGCTGGTTACGGCGCCGGTTATCGCCAACCCCAAGGTGCGCTTCCGCAACCTCTGCTATGACGCCGAGGGGAGGCTTTGGGCCGCTTCGGACGTGGCCCTTTATCGCTTGGATGACGCCGGGTGGGCCCGCATCGACACCGGCCTCTCCGGCGTCATCCCCTACCAGATCGCCGTCGACCGCAACGGCAATCTATGGGCGGCAGGGCTGTTTGCCGGGCTGGACCGGATGCACGTCCGCGGGGACAAGGTGGTGGAGTGCGAACGCATCCTGCGTCCCCATCTGCTCTCGGAGCAGGTGGTCTCGCTCCAGTTGGACAGCCGGGGCTGGCTTTGGGTGGGGCAGGACGCAGGCTTTACCGTCTTTGACGGCGCCAGCTGGCGCAGCATTACCCAGGACGATGGCCTCATCTGGAACGATACGGACACCTACGCCATCTACGAGGACAAGGACGGCAGCATGTGGCTGGGAACTTCCGGCGGCATCTCCCACCTGCTCAAGCCCACCAGCGTGCCTGCCGTTGAACCGAGTCGGCCCGATATTCAGCAGATCTACTTTGGCCAGGAGCAGCTTAAGCCTGGTTCCAAAGTTTCCTGGAGCCCCAGCGCGCTTACGGTGACCCTGACCGCGCTCAACTTCAGCGAGGCGCATCACATCCGCATTCGCTACCGGCTGCTGGGTCTTGAAAATGACTGGGTGGAGACCTCC
This sequence comes from uncultured Occallatibacter sp., assembly GCA_964645855.1. GTDB lineage: Bacteria > Acidobacteriota > Terriglobia > Terriglobales > Acidobacteriaceae > Telmatobacter. Next base: position 1,599 of record CAZYDF010000140.1, on the reverse strand, counting down.
GAGGAGACCCTGCGCTACGCCCGTCTGGCTCCCGGCCAGTACACCTTCCAGGCCGAGACGGCGGAGGTGACTGGCTCCAGGGTTTCCCCGGTGCTTGAATTTCAATTCACCGTGGAACCCCGCTGGTGGCAGTCCTGGCTCTTCCGCTCCCTGATGATTCTGATCGGCCTGGTGGCGCTGGTCCTGCTCTGGCAATGGCGGGTGCAGCTGCTGGTGGGGCAAAAGCGCCAACTAGAACAGGCCGTATTGCAGCGCACCCTCGAGCTGGAACTGGAGAAGACCGAGCTGCTGAAGGCCCGCGATGAGATGCGCCACTTTGCCGAGCACGATGGCCTCTCCGGTCTGCTCAACCATCGCATTATCGTGGACCGGTTGCGCGGCGAGGTGGAGCGCTCCCGGCGCGAAGGCACCACACTCAGCATCATCATGATCGACCTCGATCACTTCAAGCGCATCAACGACGGCCACGGTCATCCCGCCGGCGACGCCGCCCTGGTTCAGTTGGCCCGCGTGCTGCAGCGCTCCGTCCGCTCCTACGACTGGGTGGGCCGCTACGGTGGTGAGGAGTTCCTGCTCATCATGCCCGGCTCCAGCTTTGAGGCCGCCCGGCAGCGTGCGGAGCAACTGCGCAACGCCATTCAGGCCATGTCGATCGAACATGCCGACCTGCACCTGCACATCACTGCCAGTTTTGGCGTGGCGGCCGGCTTCCCCACCGCGTACGACACCATGCTCAAGCTGGCCGATCAGGCGCTCTATCGCGCCAAACACAACGGCCGCAACTGCGTGGTGGCGCTCGAACTGCCTCCCCCGCTGGATAGCTCCGGCGGGTAAGCGCGCCTGCTGCATGCAATGCCCCTCGGGGGCTACAGGGTGAGGAGATCCCCCGGCACAGCCTGGGTGGCAGTAGCAGTTTGACCTTTGCGGGAGTATCGCATGGTCCTTCGGCCCACCCATGAGCATGGAAATCGCGCCAGGAGGGGTGACTTTCGACGGAGACCTTCATGATCTTGGTCTCGGTGGAATGCAGGGCAGGGTGCAGACGGGATGCCGATTGTTCGTGTCGTGCCTACGGGGCTCCGTGGGCATTTGTGTGGAAGATTTCCCCATCTTGAAAGGTGTGGCAAACCTATACTGCGCCTACGGCGCGGGGTTCAGGATGGCGTGAGCAGTTGAGCTTGCTGAGTTGAGCGGTTCTCCAATTGGCATACCCCGAAAGCACAACCGCTGCGTGGCTTTTTCGTTAAGAAAAGCCACCTTGCACAATCTTTGCAAGGGCTACATCTATTGGAGAACCGCTCTAGGTCCCTTTGAATGGCCTCTGACCCTAATGCCCCCGGCTCTGCCCTTTCAGTTACCCACAACTTTGCGACAGTGCGATTGTGGCCTTTCTCTGCGCTGGGCGGCAGAAAGTTTCCTGCCTGGAAGAATCAGAATTTGGCGTTTTTCGTGTTTTGAGTCCAAGGTCTTTTGTGGAACGCGAAAGGACAACCGCAGATCCTTCGACTCACCAACCGCACCTGCGGTACGGCAGACGCGCTGCGCGTCTGGGGCCCCGTTCGCTCAGCGACTGTCTGTTTTGTCAAGCCGCATCGAAGG
>CAZYDF010000139.1:0-9994 GCA_964645855.1 uncultured Occallatibacter sp. | reverse complement strand
CGACAGTTTCCAACATCCCGCCGATGCTTTATAGATACAAGAATGACAGCTTCGGATCGGAGAAGAAAGCGCAACTACACGCAGAACAGATGCAACGCAGTTCGCAATCCCGCATCGCACCCTGATCCCTGATCCCTACACCATCTCCGGGCCAAGCAGGTCGGCGATGGTCTCGCGGCGGCGGATGAGGCGGTGTTTTGCGCCCTCCACCAACACTTCCGCCGGACGCATCCGGGTGTTGTAGTTCGAACTTTGCGCCATGCCGTAGGCGCCAGCATCCAGGATCGCGATCAGGTCGCCCGGCTCCAGCGGAGGCAGGGCGCGGTCGTGGGCAAAGAAGTCGCCCGACTCGCAGATGGGCCCCACCACGTCCACCTCGCGCAGCTTCCCTTTCCGGGGACGCAGCGGCACAATCTCGTGGTGCGCCTGGTAGAGCGCGGGGCGGATCAGGTCGTTCATGGCCGCATCCACCACCACAAAGGTCTTGGTTCCGTTGCGCTTGACCTGGAGGACACGAGCCACCAGCGCTCCGGCCTGGCCTACGATGAAGCGGCCCGGCTCCAGCATCAGACGGCCCTTGAAGTCGCCCAAAGCTATGTTGACCGCAGCCGCATAGCGCTTGACGGCGGCAGCTGGATCGAACGGTCCGACGTGATAGTCGATGCCCAGACCACCGCCCGCGTCGATGGCTCCCAGCTCAATGCCGGCCTTGGCAAGTTGCCGGGCCAGCTTCACCTCGCGCTCCACTGCCGCGCCAAAGGGCGCTGCCGAGCGGATCTGCGAGCCGATGTGGACGCTCACGCTGTGCGCCTCAAGCCACTTGGACTGGGCGGCCTTCTTGTAGATGGCCAGCGCCTTGCGAATATCGACGCCAAACTTGTGCTCTTTCAAGCCGGTGGAGATGTAGGGATGGGTCTCGGCAAAGACGTCGGGATTCACGCGCAGTGCAAAGCGGGCGCGGACCTTCAACTTGGTGGCGCGCTTGGCCAGCAAGTCCAGCTCCGCCTCGCTCTCGCAGTTGAACTGCATGATGCCGGCCTTCAAGGCCAGATCGATCTCCGCCTCGGTCTTGCCGGTTCCGGAGTAGACCACGCGGCCTACGGCCTCAGGCGCGGCGGCCAGCACCCGCTCCAGCTCACCGCCGGAGACAATGTCAAAACCAGCGCCCTGGCCGGCCAACAGCTTCAGGATCGCCAGCGACGAGTTGGCTTTGACCGCATAGCAAACCAGGTGGTCGCGGTCGGCAAAGGCCTGCTGGAACATCTCCAGCCGCTCCACAATCTGGTCGGCGGAGTACACATAGAGCGGCGAGCCGTAGCGGCGAGCCAGGGTCTCAAGAGAGACCGATCCGCAGCTGAGGGGCCCGGTGGGCTCGGCAAAGACGAAAGGACGCGGCGCGATGGAGGAAGGTCTTGTCACTAGTATCCCCGGAAGAAACTCTCTTTTGAGCCTACAGCATGGGGATGGGGAAGCAAGGAATGCGCTCTGGCCATTACAATATCTGGATGGCGGAAACCAAAAAGGTTGATCTGGTCGGCGTAGGCTTGAATGCCACCGACACGCTGATTCCCGTGGCTGAGTTTCCAGCCCGTGGTTCCAAACTGGAGTATGCCCTGGCCAAGGTGATGCCGGGCGGACAAACAGCTTCTACCGTGGTGGCCTGCCAGACCTGGGGACTGAGCACACGCTACGTAGGCAAACTGGGCTCCGACGACGCCGCCAAACTGCATCGCTATGCCTTTGAAAAGGCCGGTGTGGAGGCGCGCATTGCCGTCAACCAGGGCGGCGTCAGCCCGCAGTCCATCATCCTGGTGGATGGAGGCGGCGAGCGCACCGTGCTCTGCCAGCGCCAGGAAAACATGGCTCTCCGGCCGGAAGAGCTGGAACGGGAGTGGATTGTGAACGCCCGCGCGCTGCATGTGGACGGCTTTGACACCCAGGCCGCCATCCGCGCCGCAAGCTGGGCGCATGAGGCAGGCATCCCGGTGATCGCCGATCTGGATGAGCTCTACCCCGGCGTCGAGGAGCTGATCCATCTGATCGATTACCTGATTGTGAGCCGCGACTTTCCTTGCCGGCTGATGAAGGAAGACGATCTGGAGCTGGCGCTGAAGGGCATGCACGCGCGCTATCGCTGCAAGCTCACGGCCGCCACGCTGGGCGAGAACGGCGTGCTGGCCTGGGATGGCCGCGAGATGCTGCTCCGCCCTGCCTACAAGGTTCCTGTGGTGGACACCACCGGCGCGGGCGACATCTTCCATGCCGGCTTTATCTACGGCCTGCTGAACAAGTGGCCCCTGGAGCGCACACTGGACTACTCCTGCGCCGCCGCGGCCATGAACTGCATGGCGCAAGGCGCACGGGGCGGCATTGGCCCGGTGAACACCGTGGAAGAGATGATGAACACCGTCACCCGCTACGTGCCGGACCGGGAGTTTGCACGACTGCAGTAATTTTCGTAGACGGAAGAGGCTCTTTTCGGATGAGAGAGGCTCATGCAAAATCCCATCGGGGTGGCAAGAAGCGTCAGGGCACGACTTCAGTCGTGCCAAAACTTGGCCCACGAGACGAGTAGGGCTTTAGCCCCTGCGGGATCTGCCTTCAATGCCCAATCTCATGCTTCAGCAGGGGCTAATGCCCTCTTCATTTTCCTCGCGCCTTGCGGCACGACTGAAGTCATGCCCTGACACAAAATGGCTTCCCGACGGCTGCTCTGGACAGGAAAGCAAAACACCTAAACAAAATTGATCTTCATTTTTCGTAATCGACCAAGACACAAACGGCCTGCTCCCATCGGAAGCAGGCCGTTGTGTTTTTCAGGAAGACTTGAGCCTCTTGCAATATCCCATTGGGGGTCAAGAAGCGTCAGGGCATGACTTCAGTGCCGCAAAATGCTAAAAATAGACCTCGGCTTTAGCCGCTGAGCGACTGCAAGCCATTAAAAAACTCAGGGCTGAAGCCCTGAAACCTCTTGTTGCTCGTATCGGCACGACTCAAGCCACCCCAGCGACGAAGACCTGTCGCCGGGGACCCCGGAAAGTCGTGCCCTGACGCTTCTTGCCAACACCAGGAAATTCTGCAAGAAGCCCACTTGTCTTTACTTCACCGTGCCCGCGGGCGAGATGAGCAGGAAGGTGACGGAGCCAGCGGTGGAGCGCTTGTGCAGCGTACCGCGCGGAATGGTGAGGATGTCGCCCTTTTTGAGCGTCAGCTTGGTTGCGCCCTCAGCTTCAGGGGCCAGCCACTCACCTTCCTTCACCTTGCGCGTACCCTTGGGCGTGCCACCCACCTCGTACACGGTCTCGCCTTCGACGATCACCAGCAGATGATCGCGGCCCTCGTGCCACTCAAACTCCTTGGCGCTCTTGGCCTTTTCGGTGGTCATCACCATGGCGAAATTTTTATTGGTGACAAGGTTGTTATTGCCCGGAGCGGCTTCAAGCTTGGCGGCGTCGGCGGCCAACTCGTCTGCCTTGAAGCACTGGAAGGGTTCGCCCTTGCCCGTGGCCAGGTCCTGCGCGTGGGCGCTGGTGGCGAAGAGGGCATCGGCCAAAGCCAGCCCAGCTACGGCCGCTATCGGCGCGCCAACCAGAAAGCTGCGGCGGGACTGGGGATTTACATCGGAACGATTCATGGTAAGACTCCCAATTCAGTTCAACACAGTTCGGCTGAGCCTGTCAGCCCGTGAACAGGATACTGCTCCCACAGCGTGGCTCTTCAAGCGACTTTATCGTTATTTGGCCAGCTCAAAAAGAAAGACCGCATAGTGAGCAAGAATGCGCCGTGCCCCATCCATTTCCGCGCCTTTTGCGGAAATGGGTGGGATACCCAGGAAATTCAGGTCCACACCCGTTCACAAAATGCCCTGATACTACAGTCGGAGTTATCATTTCCGGGCCTGAAAGCCCTGCGTAAATCGCCATTTTTCAGGGGCCTGAAGGCCCCTGCTCCCTCCGAGAGAGACATCTTCGACTGTAGGACTAAGCCGTGAATTGCTGCAGCCACGGTTGCACGAGCGCCGACACCGCGGCAGGCTGCTCAAAGGCCGCAAAGTGCCCGGCCGTGGCCAGTAGATGGAAGCTGCACCCACCCGGCACCTGTTCAAAGACCCGCATCTCGTCCGCTGTCACGCCTGGATCTTCGCCACCGACAATGGCCAGCACGGGAACGCTGATGGTTGCCACATCCTGAACGGAGTCCGGCCGCGTGGCGAGGCCAGCCTGCACCGCTACCAGAGCTTCGGCCGTGACGGCATCCATCTGCTGGCGCAGCTGGGCAACCATCTCCGGGTGCTGGCTACGCGCGGTGGCTCCGGTCAGCGTCTGCACCATGCTGTCGTAGAGCCTGATGCGCAGGCCGGCACGGGCTTCCGCAATGGTGGCGGCACGGCGGGCGGCATTGGCAGGCGCATCGGGCTGCGGTTTAGAGCAGATAAGGGCCAGCCCCCGCACCCGCTCCGGAGCCTGCCGCCAAAGCTCCAGCAGCACGTAGCCGCCGATGGAGCAGCCGGCAAAGACAGCCTTTTCTATGTGGAGATGATCGAGGAGCGCAAGAACATCCTGCGCCAGTTGCCGCATGGTGAGCACTGGCGCATCAGAAACCTGCGGAAAGCCGCCTTTGGGCAGATCAGAGCCCAAGGGAGAGAGCCCGTGGCCACGCAGATCGGGCAGGATGGCGCGAACGCCGACCAGCTGCCCGGCCAGCGGACGCCAGTACTCCCGGTCGAGCGGTGTTGGGTGCAGAAAGACCACCGGCACACCGGCGCCAAGGTCGCTGAAGCTGAGTGGGGCGTTGCCTGGGGACTTCATATAGCTGGAGGATACTCTCCCGGCAGTCCCAGCGGTTCATCGGGAATGCCGATCCAGCAGGCCAGATAGGCCACGCCCACCACGCCGCCCGAGAAGAAGAACCCGAGGATGGTGGCCACGCGCACTAACCCCACATCCCACCCATAAGCCCGGGCCAGCCCAATGCAGACGCCAGCCACCTGCCGACCCATTCGCGGACGAACCAGGGTCTGTGCCGCAAAGGCCGGCGTGGGCGGCAACGCCGTGCCGCAGCGCGAACAAAAGCGCGCCGCCACTGGAAGAGCTGTGCCGCACTGAGAACAATAGATGGTCATTTTCTGCCTCCCTGATCCACAATCACTCTCCTTCATACGGAAGCGGACGGGCGGCGGTTCCATGACCTGGGAACCGACACTCTGGATTCGGCTACAACAATCCAGCATCTCATTCCCACCCATTCCCGCAAAAGACGCGGGAATGGATGGGGCACCCGAACAGTGTTTCGTTGCCGGATCTATAAGGTCGTGCCGTTTCAAAGCACTGACTATTTCAGATGGTCCCTCGGTCTCTGACAGCATGGATTTGAACCTTGGCATCTCGGCTTCCCTGGTCTCAAAATCGAGACCTGGGGCACCCAACAGTGGTGCAAAATCAGACGGCCAGAGCCCTAGTTGCCGCGATAGGGATTGCGGAGGAGCTTGCGGGCGGTATCAGCGCGGGTGGTGTTGGGACCGGTGGCGATGGCAGCCTGATAGTCGCGAACCGCCAGGGGGCGTTCGTTGCCCAGGTCGCGGCTCTCGCCCGCGGCCAAGAGGGAGCGGATCTTGAGCTCCGGGCTCACGGTGGCGGCGCTGGCGGCGTGCTCGTAGGCCGTGGCTGCCTCCTGGTAGTGGCGCTGGCCACGCAGGGAGTCGCCCAGGCCAAAGTCGGCCAGCTCCAGCCGCGAGTCGGCAAAGTAGCCCGGCTTGGCGGCGTCGGCCAGCAACTGACGATAGGCCTCCACTGCTACCATGCCCTCGCCCGCATCCTTGCGCAGGTTGGCTTCCTCCAGGCAGATCAGGAAGTTGCGTGGATACTCCTTGCGCATCTCCCGAATCAGGTTGATGGCTTCCTTGTAGCGGGACTCGCGGCGCAGGAACAGAGCCGTGGCGGTGCGGGCCTCCAGGCTGGTGATGGCGCCCCGTTGCCCGGCGTCATTCAGCATGTCTAACCCTGTTGTTTTTGAGCCAGTTATCCCAATAAACCCAATCAAGAACTTGAATGGCAAGGGCAGCGCACCCACCACGTACTGATAGACCCCGGCAATGAGCTTGGCGTCCACGTAATTGGGATCAATCTCCAGACAGCGCTGGGCGTCGTCCCTGGCCTTGTTGGCCAGATGGAAGCCGGCGCCAAAGGCCCGCTCCACCATGGCCACGTAGGTGCAGCGCAGGCTGCGCACCCAGGCGCGGTCAAAGAGGGCGTCAACGTCTCTGGGATTCTGGTTGATGCGCCAGTCAGCCTCGCTTATAGCCTCATCGGCCAAGGCAAAGATGTGGTCGCGCACCTTGGGGTTCTCCTCGGTGGCGTGGCGGCCGGTCAGGAAGCCATCGTTGGCGTAGAAGGTGGTATCGAGCGTGTCCTGCTGGTAGAGTTCCTGGAAGACCAGGGCATTCAGCAAGAGCGCGGTGGGGTGCGGGTCGCGGGGATGGGCCGCGTGATAGCGCTCAAAGCGCTCCACGGCCCCCTGGTAGTCCAGGTTGTAGAGGCGTTGATAGGCCTCGCGCACCTGCGGGTCCAGGTTCATGGGATTGGTGTGCGCCGGAATCGCTAACGCCTGCATTCCCCCGCAGATAGGCAGCAATACCGCAAGCAGTGCCTCAACCCAGCCTTGTGCTCTTCTCTGCACTGAATCACCTTCCCTGTTGCTTTGGACGCATGCGGGCTCAAGCCGTCGCCAGCCGCCCTCCGGCAGATTCCAGCTTAACCCATTGAAACTGCTGAATCCATGAAGGTTCCGCAAACAGGTCTCTTTCGTCCCCACAAAGGTGATCTTCGTCGCTCCGGTTCCAGCCCGGATTCGGTTAGGATCGAATTATGCCTGTACCCGAGCGCCTGAACCCGACCTTCTCTCCTGCCGCCTCCACCCTGGCCGCTCCGACCGTCGATCCTCTGGAGCTGGCTCGTGAACGCCTGATTGTTGCCCTGGATGTGGCCACGGCCGGAGCCGCCATCAACCTGGTAAATCAGCTGGAGGGCTGCTGCCGCTGGTTCAAGGTGGGACTGGAACTGTACGTGGCAGCCGGGCCTGAGGTGCTGAAGCCGATTCTGGCTCGTGGCCATAAGGTGTTCCTGGATTTGAAGTTATACGACATTCCCAACACCGTGGCGGGAGCCGTGCGCTCGGCCGCGGCACTGGGTGTGCAGATGCTGACGCTCCACGCAGGCGGCGGACCGGCCATGCTGGCGGCGGCCAAGCAGGCGCTTGAAGGCATCGAGAAGCCACCGCAACTGCTGGCCGTTACCGTGCTTACCAGCATGGATCAGGCGCAGATTGCGGCCGTAGGCGTGGGACGCAGCCCGGCGGAGCAGGTGGAGTTGCTGGCCAAGATGGGCATCAGCGCCGGGATGAACGGCTTTGTCTGCTCACCGGATGAGGTAGCCCGGCTGCGCAAGTTGACCGGCCCCGGCGGCGTACTGATCATCCCCGGCATCCGCCCGGCAGGTGCCGAGACTGGTGACCAGAAGCGCATTGCAACGCCGGCCGCGGCGCTGAAGAAGGGGGCCAGCCACCTGGTGGTGGGTCGACCCATTACCCAAGCCGCGGATCCAGCAGACGCCGCGGAGGCTATTCTGCGGGAGATGGCGGCGGCTTTGAGAAAGTAGTTCGAGGGAAGCTTGACTCTGATTTTCTTTCGTAATAGAAAAGCACGCGGCTTATAGCTGCGCGTTTTCGTTTTCAGCCGGAATTGAGATCCTGCAGGTGGTTCCGCAGCCGCTGAACCACCTGCAGTGGCCAATACGCCACCTGCGGTGGGGCCAATACGCTGCGCGTTTTCACAGGCTGGACTTCTACGGATTTCGTGCCGTCCCTACGGGACTCCTGGGGCTATGATTGGCGCCCTTTCCCCACGTTGAAACGTGGGGCTAACTTGTACTGCGCCTACGGCGCGGGGGTTCAGGATGGCGTAAGCAGTTGAGCTTGCTGGGCGAGATTTCCAGCGAGCCCCCTTTGAGGAGCCTCTGACCCTAAAGCTCCCGGCTCTGCCTGGGGATATTTACAGTCGCCCCCTGATACAAAACATAAACGACCACCTGCATGAGACACTCCACTAGAACGCGGGGCGGACGGGCTTCTTCTGGGTGGGATCGATGGAGCCAGCCTGCGCTTCAGCCTGGTGATCCATCCACTCATCCAGGCGCGAGCGCTTGAAGCGCCAACGGTTGCCTAGCTTGAAGGCCGGCACAAAGCCCTCGGATGCGTATTTATACAACGTGTCGGGCGAGATGCCCAGGTAGTCGGAAGCCTGGCGAATATCCATGACCTCGCGGACTTCAGTCACCAGCAGGTTGGAGCGGATCGCGGCAACGCGCATTGAGAGCCTCCAGCGGGACACACCGGTCCCCTTCCGATTCCGGCGGAGCTGCCGGTACTTCTGTATATAAACCGGTTTCACCCATTGGTTCAAGGAGTTTCAGGGAGTTATAGGAGATAGACAGGTTTTTGGGAATTTATTCTAACCAAGATCCGGTAAAAGAAAGGCCAAAAGCCCCACCGCTTGGGGGATCTCAGAAAATACCGCAAGCGCTTGGGTCATTGAACCGGATGGTGCACACGGCCGGCATGCAATCAACGGCAGGACGCAGATTCGCAAGCTCTTCGCCAGGGTGGATCAGCGCCACCAACCCGCCTTCTGGCACGTTACGTAGTGTGTCTTCTCACCACGGGAGAGCTGAAAGTCGTACACCTCGTCTTTTTTGAACTCCGAGCAGGTCCGCCAACTGTCGTCCTTTTGCAGATGCGTCTGTGCACCGCGCTTGTCTTCCAGGGTGATCTCGTCGGGCGAGCATTCGACCACTTTCTGATGCTCCAGCCAGAAGGCAGCTCCCTGATTCTCAACCACCTTGGTATTATTGGCGACCTTGGTCAGAAACAGGACCAGAAGCACCACCACCACCACAGCCAACCCATTGGGCAATGCACCTTTCATCTGGTTCACCTTGCTCAGTTCACAGAAACCATAGCGCAAAAGGGCTTCCCGTGAAAACCCGGACAGAAACCAAGCCTGAAAGGGAGAGGTTCTTGCAGAGTTCCGTTATGGCGGAAAGAAGCTTCAGGACGTGACTTTTCGGGGTCCCCCGGCGACAGGTCTTCGTCGCTGGGGGGCTTGAGTGGTGCCGCAAATAGCGTAAAGGGGATAAGAACTAATTCTGGTCGTCGCGCCGGTGCAGGGTGGGCCGGTCGTCTCCGGCCGAGCTGTCGGTTGTTGAACCGGTGCTGCTACCGCTGTTGCCGGTACTGTTGCCGGTGCCAGTGGTGTCGGTACCGGTGCTGGTGCGGCGCAGCGAGGGCCGGGTGGCGCCCTTGGTGTCGGTCAAGCGACGCTTGTTCTCAATGCGGGCGAGGCGTGCCTTGATGTCGTCAAACTCCGAGGTGCTGACGGTGTACTCATCGCGGGCCGGCAGGATGTGGGCAATCTCCTCCTGCGAGTGCAGGATGCGGTCCGGCGTCTGGGGATGGTCGCTGAAGGCCTTGGAAACCATGCCCGGCTTGCGCTTCTCAAGCGCCTGGATCTTCTCAAAGAAGGTGATAAAGGCCTGCGGATCGTAGCCGGCGCGGTACATATACTGCACGCCCAGGTAGTCGGCCTGCGCCTCAAACTCGCGGGAGAACTTGAGGAAGGTGATGGGGATGGCCAGTTGCGACCCCTCGTAGATGCCGTAGCCGGTCCAGCCGCCCACAAAGATCATGACCGGAATCATGCCGATCTGCGCCATGTTGGCACGGGTCATCTCGCGGGCCACGTGGTGGGCGCAGACGTGCGCGGTCTCATGCGCCATCACGCCGGCCAGTTCCGCCTCTTCATCGGCGTTCAGGATCAGCCCGGAGTTGACGTAGAAGAAGCCGCCCGGCAATGCCATGGCGTTGATCTCGTCGGAGTCGATGACCTTGATGGTGAACGGGACCTTGCAATCGGAGTTCTTGACGATGTTCTGGCCGATGCGGT
>CAZYDF010000138.1:0-10148 GCA_964645855.1 uncultured Occallatibacter sp. | reverse complement strand
TACGAGGATCTGAACGAAGGCGACTGGTGGCAGACCGGCCACATTGTGGTCACCGAAGCTCACATCGTCCAGTTTGCCGGGTTGAGCGGCGACTTTTTCGATGTACACATGGACGACGAGTTCGCCCGCGCGCAGGGCTTTCCTGGGCGCATCGCCCATGGTCTGCTGGGCTTGGCCATGATTGATGGGCTCAAGAATCGTGCCTCCGCCCGGGTGATGGCCGTGGCCTCTCTCGGCTGGAACTGGCGCTTCATGGGGCCCATTGTGGCCGGCGACCGCATTGGCGCGCGCCTCCGCGTAAGCGGCAAGCGCATCTCCAGCAAAGGCCACGCCATCGTGACCCTGGCCCTCGAAGTCACGCAGCAGCAAGGCAAGCTGGTGCAAACCGGAGAGACCACGCTGGTGGTGCGCAAGCGGGAGTAGCGTGAGATGGGCTTGTTGGTTGCCATTCGAAAAGCGCCTCCAGATCCTTCGAGTCACCACGCATTTTATCGGATTCCTTTGTCCTCGCAGGGGGCTTTGTCGCTCGCCAACCATCTTCATACGATCTGAAATGAGCCGGATCCAAGTTGCTTCATGTAATGTAGGATTCTAGTCGGAATGCACATCGTTAAACTCGAAGCGAAAGCTCGGGTCAGAACCGATTTGATAGAGGCCGAATGTTCGACGGATTTTGGACCCACCTAACATATCAATCTGGCGTTTTAGCTGCTTGGGTAAATTCGATCGCCACCGCAGTCCTAATCGTCGGCCTCATTCTTAATTGGCTGGCAATTAGAGCTTCTGCTCGCGCTGCGATGATGCAGCTTATGCAAGAACGTTTCAACTCGCTATCGATGTTGGGTGCGCGTGCAGCACTAGCATGGCTAATTCTGCATCCTTCTCAAGACGCTGCTTCTGGACGGGGCGGCATTCCAAAATTTGGCTGGATTGTAATTGATTTCTTGAATCAAGTTGCGTTGTTAGTCGAAGCAAATAAGCTTGATTTTACAGATGCCAACGTTGCATTCTCAGCCCACGCACTCAAGATATGGGGATATGCCAGCTGGAGGATGCAGTTAAAGAATGATTGGCTGGTGGGGGTATACGCTCCATTCGTTAGGCTATGCGAGGAAATGAAAGCGGTGGAGCCTTTGCGAATCGCCAACGACAATTATTCAAATGAGGCAACGATCTCTTTTTGGGAATGCGAGTCTAGCTTACTGGAATCTCACCAGCTGAAATTGCTGCTGAATCTTCTTGATTAGAGCGGCCGTGTGCCCCGGATCCCTCGCGTTTTGGGACCCGGGAACACGATTCTGAAGTCTGCGCTATTTCGCGGGCGCGCTAGCAACTGAAGGCGTTGCAGCGCCGATCACGTTCGGTCCCCACTCCGGGCACATCCGCGCCAGATCGTCCACCACCATGCGGCCAAACACCATCTGGCCGTCGTGGTTCAGGTGGGTGCGGTCCGCGGCGGGTTGTTTGTTCTCCGCCTTGGCGTCCGGATGCGTCTGGGCGTTGAACTTGTCGGCCTCTTCCTGGGTCATGGTGGCCAGCAGCTTCATGCTGGATGCGTGCAGGTCGATCACCGGCACGTTCTCTTCCGTTGCCACGCGTTTGGTAGCCGCCGCGTAGGGGGCGAGGGAGTCGTCCAGCTTGCCGTTTTTGTAATTGCGCCGCGCGAGCGAGGTGACCAGAATCGGCCTTGCTCCGGCGGCCCGCGCCTCCGCGATGTAGCGCTTCAGGTTGGCGGCAAAGGTGGTTTCGGGGTCGGTCTCGCGCTCCGGGCCTTTGCCGGGCTGGTCGTTGTGGCCGAACTGGATCAGGATGTAGTCGCCGCGCTCGTCGAGGGCCTTCTTCCACGCGCCTTCGTCGTAGAAGCTCTTGGAGCTGCGGCCGTTGAGGGCGTCGTTGATGCACTCCACGTTGGGCGTGACCATGGTGCAGAAGCCCGCGCCCCAGCCGCCGCCGGGGTTCACCGTGGAGTCGCCCACCAGCACCACGCGGACGCGCGCGCCGTTCAGAATATCCACGGTGCGGATGGCCTCGGGCGTGAGCAGGGCAGGTGTGGGCCGCACGTTCTTTGCCAGCGCCGGAACTTCTTTTCCCAGCTCCTCAGCCACCATGCGGCCAAAGATGAAAGCCCCCAGAGGATTCAAGTGGGTTTTGTCGGGGATGGTCTTGCCGGCCGGGTCCTTTTTGAAGATGCCCAACTGATTGCCCTCGGCTTCGGTCAGGGTATTGAGGTAGGCGATGCTCGCCGCCTGGAGGTCGATGAGCGGAACCTTCATCTCCGCGGCCACCTTCTTCATGGCGTCGGCGTGGGCCAGGAGGTCGGAGTGGATCTGGCCGTCGGTTCCGTAGTAGCGGCGGGTGATGGGGGTGACCAGAACCGGCTTGATCCCGGCGGCGCGGGCCTCCTCCACAAAGCGGCGCAAGTTGGCTGGGTATTCGGTCTTGAGGTTGGTTTGGCGGGGCAGGTGGTCGGCTCCTTCCATGTCGTTGTGGCCGAACTGGATTAGCATGTAGTCGGGCCTGGCGGCGAGGGCCTTGTCCCACAGTCCGTCGGCGCGATAGGTCTTGGTGCTGGCGCCGCCCTTGGAGTAATTCATGCAGTTAATGCCCAACAGGTTGGCGCAGAAGTCGTTGCCATACCCGGCGCCGGGGGTCTGTGTGGAATCGCCCACCAGCATGATCTTGGGCTGAGCCGCGGCTTGGGCCGGGCTTTGAGCGGATGCAATGGTCGCAGCAACGAGGGCGGCCAGGGCGCCAAAAGCAAGACGATGCACAAAACCAGACATGGAAGAAGCTCCTTGGAAGATGGGAGAGGTACGCGAAGCCGATTGTAGCGCCCCAGAGGTTCGACCAGCAACGTTGCCTTTGCGGCCTGAAGCGCACCTCCAAAGCGCCGGGGAAAAATTTAATAAATTGATTTTCTTCGAGTGAAGACGCAATTTGGCCTCTTGACGGCGAGGGGTCGAAGTCAGGTACCCTGTAGGCTGCCGGTGGTCAGTCCTCTTGGGTGGTTGGAAGCCCGAGGAGAGCCGGTCTGGAGAAGCTGAGATGAAACTGAACGCTCTGCGCGTGATGGTGTTCGCGTTGCCTTGTTTGTTTGCCGTTGCGGCCCGTGCGCAGGATACGCGCACCGTGACCGAGCCCAAGATTCCCGCCGCCTGCGCGACGCTGGACGCCGCGATTGCCGCGCCCCAGGGCGTGGTGGCGGAGGCCGACGAGAAGCGGCTGGACACGGCGCGCATTCAGGCCGCCATGGATAGCTGTGAAAAGGGCAAGGCCGTGGTGCTCCGGGCCAAGGGTGAAAAGTACGTCTTCCTGGCCGGCCCGCTGACGCTGCGTCCCGGCGTCACCCTGGTGGTGAGCGCGCATACGGTGCTGGGCACCGCGCGCGATCCCCGCCTGTACGACATTGAGCCCGGCACCTGCGGCACGGTGGCCGAGCATGGGCATCGCTGCAAGTCGTTCATTACTGGCGACCACGTGGAGGGTGCCGGCCTGATGGGCGAGGGCGCAATCGACGGCCGGGGCGGCGCCATTCTGCTGGGGCAAAATCAGAGCTGGTGGGACCTCTCCAAGGAAGCCAAGGTCAAGGACCTGTCGCAGGCCGTGCCCAAGCTGATCTCGCTGAGCCATGCCGACGGCTTCATTATGTACAAGATCACGCTGCGTAACTCGCCCAACTTTCACGTTACGGTGAACCAGACGGACGGCTTCACCGCGTGGGGCGTGAAGATTCGCACCCCCAAGGCGGCGCGCAACACGGACGGCATCGATCCGGGCAGCTCGAAGAACATCACCATTGCTTACGTCAGCATCAGCACCGGCGACGATGACGTTTGCCTGAAGCCCGCGCCCGGCCGCGGCGTGGAGAACATGAGCGTGCTGCACAGCCACTTTTATGCGGGCCACGGCATGTCCATTGGCTCCGGCACCGATGGCGGCGCGAGCCACCTGCTGGTGGACGACCTGACGATCGACGGCGCGGACAACGGCCTGCGCATCAAGAGCGATCCCAGCCGCGGCGGTTTTGTGCACAACTTCACCTATCGCAATGTGTGCATCCGCAACACCATGAACCCGCTGGTCTTCACCCCGCACTACACCACCTTCAAGGGCACCCGGCTGCCCATCTATCGCGACATTCATCTGGAGAACGTGCATGTGACCACGCCCGGCGCCTTCACCTTCCTGGGCCTGGACGCGGAGCACAAGCTGGGCATCACGCTCGACAACGTCTGGGCCGATGGCCAGCAGGATGCGCTCTTCTATGTGAAGGACGCCGATATCACCCTCGGCCCGCACAAGGGCAACCTGGTTCCCAAGGGCGAAAACGCCACGCCGGTGGATGCCGATGCCGCCGCCGCAGGCGAGCCCCGCAACTGCGATGCGCGCTTTGTGCCCATGGAGCCGCTTCCCACCGCGCCGGAGCTGAAGGGCAAGGTTCCGGAGGAGGACCCCACGCTCTACGTGGCTGCTGACGGCACGGGCGACTTCTACTCCATCCAGCGCGCGCTGGACGTGGCCAAGCCGGGTTCGACTATTTCCGTCGCCCCCGGAGAGTATCGCGAGCTGATCACCGTCACCAAGCCGCACATCACCATCCGCAGCCACAAGACCGACCCCAGCCTGACCCGGATTGTGCTCGACCGCAATGCCGGCGAGAACGGTGGCACCTTCAAGAGCGCCACCGTGAACGTGCTGGCCGACGACTTCATGGCCGAGAACATCACCATCGAGAACGACTTCAACAAGACCCACGACCAGAAGACGCAGGGCTCGCAGGCGCTGGCCTTGCTGGTTACCGGCGACCGCGCCGTCTTTCACAACGTGCATCTGCTGGGCAACCAAGACACTGTCTACGCCGCCACCAAGAGCTGCGGACCCGACGGCCAGAACTGCACGCCCACCCGCCAGTATTTTTCCGACTGCCTCATCTCCGGCAATGTGGACTTCATCTTTGGCGACAGCAAGGCGGTCTTTGAGCGCTGCGAGATCCGCTCCACGGCGCACGGCGGCGGCTACATTACCGCGCAGAGCAAGCACTACGCCGGGCAGGATTCGGGCTTTGTGCTGGACCACTGCAAGCTGACGCAGGACGCGGGCGTTACCGGCCCGGTCTTTCTGGGACGCCCCTGGAGGCCGATGGCCACCGTTGTCTACCTGCATACCGAGATGGGCGAGCATATTGCTCCCGCCGGCTTCCGCGAGTGGCATCCGGGCGAGACCCATGCGCTGGAAACCGTCTACTATGCTGAGTTTGACTCCACCGGTCCCGGCGCCCATGCAGGCGAACGCGACCCGCACGTGCATCAGCTCACCCCGGAAGAGGCGAAGAAGTGGGAACCGAAGAGCTTCCTGAAGGGTTCCGACAACTGGGACCCCACCACCGAAGCGAAATGATTCAGGGGTAAAATAAAAGAGCACGAGTTTGTCGCCTGGCGGAATGCCGTTGCGGCAGAAGAGAAGGGACAACGAGACGATGAAGATGATCACGATGGCCGATCAGGTGCGCTACCAGCGCATGACCACGGCCGAGATCCGCGAGATGTTTCTGCTGGACGGGTTGTGTAAGGCCGGCGAGATCAACCTGACGTACGTGGAGCTGGACCGCGCGGTGGTGGGTTATGCCGCCCCGGTGGCCGCTCCGCTGACGCTCGGCACCTATCCCGAGCTGCGCGCGGAGTTCTTTGCCGAGCGCCGCGAGCTGGGCGCGCTGAACATTGGCGGCGCGGGCACGGTCACCGTGGACGGCCAGAGCTATGAGCTGAACAACCTGGACGTGATCTACATCGGCCGCGGTTCCAAGGAAGTGATCTTTGCCTCCAAGGATGCCGCCGCTCCCGCCGTCTTCTACATCATGAGCTACCCGGCGCACACCAGCTACCCGGTTTGCGTGGTGAAGAAGGAAGACTCCACGCCGATGGAGTTGGGCACGCTGGAGACCTGCAACAAGCGGACGATCTGCAAGTACATCCACACCGGCGGCGCCAAGAGCTGCCAGTTGGTGATGGGCGTAACGCATCTGGCTCCGGGTTCCAACTGGAACACCATGCCGGCCCACACCCACATCCGCCGCTCCGAGATCTACATGTACTTCAACCTGGGCGAGGATGCGCGCGTCTTCCACATGATGGGTTCGCCGCAAGAGCTGCGCCCCATTGTGATGGCCGACAAGGAGATTGTGGCATCGCCTTTGTGGTCGATCCACTCCGGCGTTGGCACCCGCGCCTACAGCTTCTGCTGGGGCATGGGCGGCGAGAATCTGGACTACGCCGACATGGATCCGGCCCCGCTGGCGACACTGCGGTAGGGAATCGGGACGAAGGGACTTGGGACTCTGACGCTTGGTTCTGTTGCTCAGATTCTGATCTGATTTGGAATGAAAAATCGCTCCGTGGCTCAGGCTGCGGAGCGATTTTTTCTGCTCGTGTAGAGAGCATGCCTGGGTGCCTTCCGCTGGAACCATGACCCCCATGAACTCCGGGGTTACGCCATGCCAAAAAAATGCTCTCAGTCAAGCCGGCCAGGTCTCGCCTTACGGCGTCTTCGCCGTCGCTGCCGCAGCCTTCATCAGCAGCTCTACCATCGCAGCGTGGTGCTGCTGTGCGGCCATGCCCAGCGCCGTCTTCCCGCTGGAGTCCTTCGCTGTCGCATCGGCTCCCTTGGCCAGCAAGGCCTGTGCAATCTCCACGTGACCCTTGTACGCGGCAAACATCAGGGGCGTGCGACCATCCGTGGTCTTGGCGTTTACCTGTGCGCCTCGGGCCACCAGCAGCCGCACCGTGTTCAGATTCCCGTTATCGGCGGCGCTCATCAGTGGTGTTGCGCCATCGCTGGCGGCGGCATTCACGTCCGCGCCCTTCTGCACCAGCGCCTGCACCACATTCAGATCCTCGCCATCGGTGGCAAACAGCAGCGCCGCCCAGCCGCGCGCGTCCTTCAGCGCCGGATCGGCTCCCTTGGTCAGTAGAACCTTTACCACGTCCAGAACCGGTTTGTGCGCGGCGCGCATCAGCGCCGTGGTGCCGTCCTTGGCCTGCGCGTTCACGTTGGCTCCCTTGGCCAGCAGTTGCGCAACGATGGCGGCGTGGGCGTTCTCCGCGGCCTGGATCAGCGCGGTTTCGCCCTCGTCGCTGGCCATGTTCGGATCGGCTCCCCGCGCCAGCAGCAGCTTCACCATCGCGTCCTCGCCGGTCTGGGCGGCCATCATCAGCGCGGTCCAGTCGTGTTTGCTCTTGGCATTCACATCGGCGCCTTCGGCAAGCAGGGCCTGCACCGTCAGCCAGTCGCCCTGCCGCGCGGCCACGGTCAGCTCTGGTTCGGGAGGAGCAGGCGGAGGCGCGGGAACTGCCGCAACTTTTGCCGCGGGTTTGCCCGCCGCGGCCGGCGTGGCGGGAGCCTTTGCGCCGGGCTTGGCAGCAGGCGCGGGCTTGGCAGGCGCCTTGAACGCTGGTGCCTTCGGCTTGGCCGCCGGAGCAGCCGGAGCCGTCGGAGCCTGCGCCCAGGCCCCAGCCCCCATCGCCACCGCCAGCACCATGCCTCCCCAGCCTCTTATCTGCTTTCCTGCCATGCGCTTCCTCCCACCCATTCCGCACCGAAATATAGCAGAGTTGGGAACGCTTATTGCGCACCTCCTGGCGATTTCCCCCACCGCCCCGCAAAATTGCCTCGCGGTGTGATTTGAATCACTCTTCCCTCGGCCGCCTTCACGGTATAACGTAGAAACCATGTGCCTCGCCATCCCTGGAAGAGTCGAAGAAATCCTCATCGAAAACGACCTGCGCATTGGCCGCGTTAACTTTGGCGGCGTGCTCAAACGCGTCTGCCTGGACTTTGTGCCGGAGATCAAGGTGGGCGAATACGCCGTGGTCCACGTCGGCTTTGCCCTCTCCGTGATCGACGCGGAATCCGCCGAGAAGACTCTCGAGATCTTCCGTCAGATGGGCGCGCTCGACGAGGAGCTGGCCACCGAAGAGGAGGCCTTTGTCCGCGCGGCCGATGCTCCCCAGTCCCTCTGCCCCGACGGCGGTTGTTCGACCGAGCACAACCCCGCCAGCTCCGCCACACCGCAGGCGCCAGAAAAATGAAGTACCTCACCGAGTTCCGCGACGGCGAAATCGCGCAGCGCATGGCGCGCGAGATCGCCTCTGTCACCACCCGCTCCTGGAAGATCATGGAGGTCTGCGGCGGCCAGACCCACTCCATTATCAAGAACGGCATCGACCAGATGCTCCCGGCCGGCCCCGTCGCCAGCGTGGAGATGATCCACGGCCCCGGCTGCCCGGTCTGCGTCACTCCATTGGAATTGATCGACAAGGCTCTGGCCATCGCCGCCCAGCCCGGCGTCATCTTCTGCTCTTTTGGCGACATGCTCCGCGTTCCCGGTACCGATGCCGACCTCTTCCAGATCAAGGGCCGTGGCGGCGACGTCCGCGTCGTCTACTCCCCGCTCGACGCCGTCGAACTCGCCCAAAAGAACCCCGACAAACAAGTCGTCTTCTTCGGCGTCGGCTTTGAGACCACCGCTCCGGCCAACGCCATGAGCGTGCATCTGGCCAAGCGCCGCGGCATCAAGAACTTCTCCCTCCTGGTCTCGCACGTACTCGTCCCGCCGGCCATCAGCGCCATTCTCTCCTCTCCCGGCAACCAGATCGACGGCTTCCTCGCCGCCGGCCACGTCTGCAGCGTCATGGGCTATTGGGAGTACCCGCCGCTCGCGGAGAAGTTCAAAAAGCCCATCGTGGTCACCGGCTTTGAGCCCCTCGACCTGCTCGACGGCATCCGCCGCACCGTCCTGCAGCTGGAGCAGGGAAGGCACGAAGTCGAGAACGCCTACGAGCGCATGGTCACCTTCGACGGCAACCGCCCCGCGCAAAAGCTTCTCTCCGATGTCTTTGAGGTTTGCGATCGCGCCTGGCGCGGCATCGGCGTCATCCCCATGAGCGGCTGGCGGCTCAACGCCGAGTATCGCGACTTCGACGCCGAACACCGCTTCCAGATCACCGGCATCCACACCGAGGAGTCGCCCCTCTGCCAGGCCGGCGACGTGCTGCGCGGCGTGCTCAAGCCCGCCCAGTGTCCAGCCTTCGGCAAAGAATGCACCCCGCGCCACCCGCTGGGCGCCACCATGGTGTCGAGCGAAGGCGCATGCGCCGCGTATTACAACTACGGCCGCTTCATATCGGCGGAGGAGCTGTCGCAGGCCGGCCGGAGCTGAAGGCGGATCGGTCTGCCTTCCCAGGCCTCGCCATCCTAAACTACATCAGGCCCGGCTTCGAACCCCGCTCATCGCGAAAATGCCGCGATGAACGGGGCACAGCTTCTCATGACTCCTGGCAGTTCTTCAGGGTTGATGGGCGGGCCACCTGCCTACCTGCCAGATTGATTAGCACGAACTCTCTAATTATCGTGGAGTTTCCACATTACGCTGTCGAAGATGTATCGCGTGTGAGCCTCTCCACAACATCGGAATAACATTTATCGATTTCCGCATAAGCCTTTCCCTTATTGTGGCTGGCGTCCGCCCCACCACCAGGGCGATCAGGAACTGGTAAAGGCTCCAGATAATTCCGGAGAAAAGCCTTCAAGAGAGCTTTGTAGTCATGCGGCGGATACTTCCACAGGTGATCCGCTTCTAATTCGCGGCGAGAGGCGTAAATCAATTCTTCTAATTCTCTGACTCGTTCAGCGAATTCCCGAATTGATTCGGTAGAGCCTGGCTCTAACACCAGATCACGCGCCATATTCCGGGTAATATTGCACAGCTCGATGATCTTAGGATAGGCCTGTACACGCCGCCCCACGAGTTCCTTCCGGATGTGAGCCTGTACCTCTAGTTCGGATTTATATTTCGCCATTTTCTCATCAAAGTGGTACTGAATTCGGCTTTTCAAATAGGTCTGGAGAGCAAGAGTAGTAAAAGCGGAGACGCCTGCGGACGTGAGGATGTATGTGACGATGGGCGAAAGCATATCCCAACTCCTTTTCGACGAATAGCATTTTCATTAACACTCATGGTTCTCATCAGTCTAAAGCGACTTTGCAGGAATCCCGAGCATCGATTCCATATTCTTCGATCATTCGCCAAGACGAAAGGCCGTGGGTAGATTCAAATTCCAAGTGCAACAAAGAGCGTGAACAGAATCAAACAG
>CAZYDF010000137.1:0-10224 GCA_964645855.1 uncultured Occallatibacter sp. | reverse complement strand
AAGAGAAGCGGCCCAACGTGCAGTGCGGCGACCCGTTTATGGAGAAGCTGCTGCTCGAGGCCTGTCTTGAGGCCATGCAGACCGGCGCCATCGTTGGCATCCAGGATATGGGCGCTGCCGGGTTGACCTGTTCTACCTGCGAGATGGGCGCCCGAGGCGGTGTTGGTCTGGACGTGGAGCTTGACCTGATTCCCCAACGCGAGACCGGCATGAGTTCCTACGAGATCATGCTTTCGGAGAGCCAGGAGCGCATGCTGCTGGTGGCCGAAAAAGGCCGCGAGGACGAGGTTCTGAAGGTCTTCACCAAGTGGGGTCTGGACGCAACCATCTGTGGCACGGTGAAGGAGGAGCCCCGGCTCCGCATCCGTCATCATGGCGTGCTGGTGGCCGACATTCCGAACACCTCGCTAACCGACGACGCACCGCTCTACCATCGCCCCGTGGGCGTTTGGAAGGCTCCAGTTGCGGCCGATCCCAGTGAGGCCTCTGCCGAGGCACTGAGCCAGGCTCGCGACTACACGGCCGATCTGAAGGCGCTGCTGGCCAGCGCCAACGTCTGCTCCAAGCGCTGGGTGCATGAGCAGTACGACTCCATGGTGCAGACCAATACAGTGTTTGGGCCGGGTTCTGAAGCTGGCGTGATGCGCATCAAGGGCACCGGCAAGGCTCCGCACGAGCGCGGTCTGGCCATGGCACTCGACGGCAACGGTCGCTGGGCGTATCTGGACCCCAAGCTAGGCGCGCAGCATGCCGTGGCAGAGAGCTCCCGCAAGGTGGCCATGACCGGCGCCGAGCCGGTGGCCGCCACCAACTGCCTCAACTTTGGCAACCCCGAGAAGCCGGAGATCATGGCGCAGCTCTCCGCCGCCATTGACGGCATTTGCGAAGCCTGCACCGTGCTGGGCACGCCGATTACCGGCGGCAACGTCTCGCTTTACAACGAGACCAAGGGCGAAGGCATCTATCCCACCCCGGTTCTGGGCATTGTCGGCATCATCGAAGACGTGACCAAGGCAGTTCCCTCCGGCTTCCAGCGCAAGGGCGACGCCCTTCTGCTGGTGTGGCCGATTCCGCGTGAAGAGGCTGCTCCGGACCCGGATCTTGCCGTTCCGCTGAACCCACCGGCGATGGCGCAGTATCCGCTGCCCGCGCTGGAACTGGCCGACCGCACCGAGCCCGTGCCTGAGGCTCCCGAGTTTGTCAGCCAGCAGGATATGGCGGCCTTCGGATCGAGCGAGTACGCCAAGGTGATTTTGGGCGAGCTGTGGGGCAACCCGCCGGCGCTCGACCTGGAAGCGGAAGCCGATCTGCAAACCTTTCTGCAGATCATGTCCAAGAAGAAGCTGGTCACCAGCGCCTGTGATGTCTCCGATGGCGGCATCGCCGTGGCTCTGGCGCAGTCCACCTTCCCACACTCCATTGGCGTAACCGTCGCGCAGGACCCGTCGTTGACGGCCTACCCGCTCTTCGGCCTTTTTGCCGAGCCGGCTTCCACCGTCCTGCTCACCACCGACCCCAGCCGCATCACTGAGATCGAGAAGTTGGCCACGGAGTACAGCCTGATGGTGGCCCGCATCGGAACCACCGGCGGACCTAACCTGGAACTCTCCGTCTACGGCAACTCCTTCATCTCCGCCCCGGTCGACGACCTTCGCGCCTGTTGGGCTCCAGCGCTTGAGGCCACGCTCCACGAAGAGGTGCTGGCATGAGCCGTATGTTGTACCAGGGCATCCCTGGCATCTACGACCAGTCGAACGGCCTCCTCACTCAAACTCATCAGTCCCTAGTCCCTAGTCCCTTAGTCCCTGAGGGTGCCGCCGACGGCGACACCCTCCACGAAGAGTGCGGCGTCACCGCCATCCACGGCCATCCGGAGGCTGCGCGGCAGGCTTATCTGGCGCTCTATGCCCTTCAGCATCGCGGGCAGGAGTCAGCCGGCATTGCCACGGCCGACGGAGAGCACCTGTCCAACATCAAGGGCATGGGTCTGGTCAGCGAGATCTTCACCGACGACGTGATCCGCAAGCTGCCGGGCTATATGGCCATTGGCCACACCCGCTACTCCACCACCGGCGACTCGGCTCTGCTCAACGCCCAGCCCATCCGTGTGGAGAGCACCCGCGGCCTTATCGCCATTGCCCACAACGGCAATCTGGTGAACCTGGGCAACATCCGCGCCAAGCTGGAGCGCCAGGGCGCGTACTTCCAGACCACGTCGGACTCCGAGATCATCGTCCAACTCATTGCGCACTCCCCGGCTGCCACGCTGGTGGATGCCATTGCCGGCTCGCTGGCGCAGGTGGAAGGCGCATTCTCGATCGTCATGATGACCCGCGATCGCATCTTTGCCGCGCGCGATCCGCACGGCTTCCGTCCGCTCTCCATCGGCCGCATTCCGTCCACTGAACCCGGCAAGCCCGACACCATCGTCTTTGCCAGTGAGACTTGCGCCCTGGATCTGCTGCGCGCCAAGTACATCCGCGACGTGGAGCCGGGCGAGTTGGTCATGGTCACCGAAGACGGGCTCACCAGCCGCAAGTACTCCACCGGCGTCACCGAATCCAGCTGCGTCTTTGAGCATGTCTACTTTGCGCGGCCTGACTCGCGCATCTTCGGCCGCTGGGTGCAGGAGTCGCGCGACGCCATGGGCCGCCAGTTGGCCCGCGAGTCGCACGTACCCGCCGACGTGATCGTGCCCGTGCCCGATTCCGGCGTGACCGCGGCTCTGGGTTATGCGGAAGAGGCCGGTGTGCCCTTCCGTCTGGGTCTGATCCGCAACCACTACGTGGGCCGCACCTTCATCCAGCCCGAGCAGCGGGTGCGCGACTTTGGCGTGCGCCTCAAGCTGAACCCGGTGCGCAACTTGCTGGAAGGCAAGCGCGTGGTGCTGATCGATGACTCCATCATTCGCGGCACAACATCCAGAAAAATCGTGCGCATGGTGCGCGGAGCAGGTGCCAAGGAAGTCCACCTCCGCATCAGTTGCCCGCCCACCATCTCGCCCTGCTTTTACGGTGTGGATACGCCCAGCAAAAAGGACCTGATTGCCGCCAACCAGTCCGTGGAAGAGATTCGCCGCTATATCGAGGCCGATTCGCTGTCGTATCTCTCCCTGGACGGGCTGCTGGGTTGCGTGCACGACGAAAAGAACACCGGCTACTGCACCGCCTGCTATACCGGCATCTACCCCACCCAGTGGGTGGACGTGGACGACATCATGCCGGTCACGGCGGACGTCTAACAAGAAACTACTTTCCGTGGACGCTGCAAGTTGTTGATTTTGCTAAAGGAGAATTTCCAGACCTATTTCGCCCGTCCCTCCGGGACGGGTGGCTTTTGTGCGAAGCTAACCCAGGGTTCCCCCTTCCCCTTCGACTACGCTCAGGGTCAGGGTCCACCCTGGGCTATCTTCGCAGCGCCCTGCTGGGGCGCTCTACCGTGGCTGCAGCATCCAACGTTTCATTCCTCGCGGGTCGGCAACGCCGGTGGGAGACTAATGCGAGGCCGAAGTCGGCTTGAAGGTATAGGCTTCGGGATACAGCAACTCGGGTTTCGTTCGATTGGTCCGGCCCTCAAATCGTGTCACTCAAGCCCACCCATCCCGCACATAACGCAGGATGGATGGGGCACCCAGTGGTCAGTATTTATGGGCCGGATCAATCGTGGTGAGTTCATCGGATGGTGGTTTTTGCGGCATATGGGGAACGACTTTAGTCGAGCCCCCTACGCCGCAAAATGAGTGTGGCTTCGTAGAAATCTCCCTTTTGCTCTCGACTTCCGCGCCCATCCATTTCCGCATTTTTTGCGAAAATGGGCAGAATCCCTGTGAAATTCAGGTCTGCGGTCTTTCTCGAAATTCTCTAACAGGTAAGGCGGCCAGCAGGGGTGAAGATCCGCAAAAGCTGGAACCATGACCGATTGCGCACCCGGAATGGGCGGCATCGCGTGGCGCGGATGTCGTACATTAAAAGGGACAGCGTGGATACGCGCGGTCTGGCGGCGATGGGAGCCCAGGTGACAACAGTGTGCAACCAGTCAGACGAGCAAGGTGCCGACGCTGTAGACTAGATGGAATAAAGTTTTCTCAAAAGCGGAGGGATGGGTGAGCGGTTTAAACCGACGGTCTTGAAAACCGTTGAGCCTGAAAGGGTTCCGGGGGTTCGAATCCCTCTCCCTCCGCCAGTAAGCCATTTCATAGAGTCTCACGCCGTCTCATTCTGATGCTGTACATCCTAAATAACAAAAGAGTTTATGTGCCATCCCGTCTAAAGCGGTAACATGAAAGCGCAGCCTGTCTGGTGGTATATTTGGTGGTATTGGCCGGGCAGGGTGGTGGTACTTTGGGGTGACGAATGCTCACAGACACGGAAATCCGCAAAGCCAAGCCGAAACAAAAACCGTACCGTATACCTGATGCTGGTGGCCTGTTCTTGTTCATTACACCGGCGGGCGGCAAGCTGTGGCGCTGGAAGTATCGCTTCGACGGCAAGCAAAAGCTCATGGCGCTCGGCGTCTATCCTGATGTGTCGCTAGCAGAAGCTCGCATCCGCCATGCCGAACAGCGTACAGTCTTGGCTTCGGGCCTCGATCCGATGACACAAAGGAAAGCCTCAAAGGCAGAAGGTACCACCTTCACCACTGTAGCCAGTGAGTGGTTGGAGCATTGGCGCACCGGCAAGAGCCCGCGCCATGCGGGATACGTGGAGCGAAGACTTCAGGCAGACATTTTACCGGCCATCGGGGAGAGACCTGTTGCGGAAATTAAGGCTCCTGAACTGGTGGCTGTAGCGCGGGGAATTCAGGATCGCGGTGCGTGCGACATTGCAAAGCGGGCGCTGGAAACTATCAATCAGGTATTCCGGTACGCGGTTGCGCGTGGACTTGCGAAACGTAACCCGGCCGGCGACTTCAAGCCCGGAGACGTTCTGCATTCGGTGCGAAAGGTTAACTATGCCAGGATCGATGCCAAAGAATTGCCCGCGCTACTACGGGCGATTGAGGTTTACCGCGGCACACCTGTAACTCGATTGGCTATGAAACTCATGGCGCTAACATTCGTGCGCACCAGTGAACTCATCGGCTCTCGCTGGGAAGAAATCGACTGGGACGCGAACCGCTGGAACATTCCTGCGGAGCGCATGAAGATGCGAACTCCACACATCGTTCCTTTGTCTCGACAGGCCATTGAGACACTTGAGATGCTGCGCACGTTGACTGGCGACGGACTACTACTCTTTCCCGGTGATCGCAATCCGCGCGTCCCCATGAGCAACAACTGCATTCTCAAGGCGCTAGAGCGCATGGGCTACAAGGGCGCAATGACCGGGCATGGCTTCAGAGGGCTCGCCAGCACGATCCTGCATGAGCAGGGATACAACCATGAGCACATTGAGTTGCAGCTTGCCCACGCGCCCCGTAATGCCGTGAGTGCAGCCTATAATCATGCGCAATACCTGGAACCACGAGCGCGAATGATGCAAGAGTGGGCGGACTTTCTGGAAAAGTCCCAGCGCACTGGGAAACTAATCCCCTTCAGCGTAGAGCAGAGGACTGCGTAAGGCCCACGACAGGCGGTATCTCCACCTCTGGACTCGTCCCAAAAATCTTCATTTTCCCAAAAATGCGAACTGGAAGAACTAACAAAACTATCGCCTCAGATAGCGTTTCAATTGTTCTGCACTGTGCCGCCATGTTTCTTGATAAGCCCCAAAACCTGATCGAAGTCTTTTTCGACCTTCTTTTGGTGCTCTTCGGGACGGCCATGCTCCATGAACAGCTCAAGAAGTTCTGAGCGTGCCTCCTCGCTTTCATCAAAGGCTACTTTTTTTAGCCTTGCCATCCACGTGCCGCTGACAATTCCATCATAATTGCCGCGTTTTTTGACGATGTCTGAGAAGAGGCCTCGCCGGTTCTTCTGATTCTCTTTCATTGTCTTCAAGACGGTTTGTAAACTCGCCCAGTTCTTCTTGCGAACTTCTGCGCCATGTGCCTTGTTCGATGAAATGTTATGGCTGCACTTTGTGCAACTGCGCTTATTGGATCGTGTTCTGAAGGGCTGATTGCACCTTTCGCAGAAGTCGATGGACAGCGGATTGTCTCTCAGAAACTTACCCCAAAGGATGTACGCGGCCGTCCTGCCCGCTGCGTTGTGGCTTCTTTGCCCGCGCAGCTTCCGCATAGGCTCCAGCCTCGATTCGTAATCCGTGTGCGGCTTCGCGCCTTCCTCCCACTCAAACATTCCCGCCGGCAGCGCGCTGTATTCCAACGGCATGGCCGCCCACTCGATCCGCGCCTGTTGTGCCTTGCGCATGGCCTCTGCCTCCGCGGGGCAGCGCTTGCACCAGAGGATGACAGGATTGTGTTCCTTGCGCAAAGGGGTCCAACTGTCCACCAGTTCGGCAATAGTCGATAAGAACGTCTCCATCGCATCGGCGGGAGGCCCTTTCAGGCGCGCCATCGTGCCGCGCTCAAGGCCCGCACACTGCGTGTTGATGGCTCCGGCAAACAGCAATGCAGCTATATCGTGAGAGGACGTCACCCCTTCGAGGATCGGCTTGTTCTTGTCCGTGTGGTGATTCCACGCAGCGGTGAAGGCTTCGAGCGGATGCTCCAAGAGTGCGTGAAGCCTCTTGGCTTCGGCGGCCTGAGCCACGATGGCAGGATGGTTATTCATACAGTACGATTCTAAAGAAAATCGTACTGTATATACTTCGTCGACGCAACGTGAAACATGCAGTTTACTTGAGTCATGGAGGTTCATATGACGCAAAGATTTCTCCGCATGTCAGAAGTAAAAAGTCGCGTAGGACTCTCGAAAGCCACGATTTATAGATTGGTAGCCAAGGGCTGCTTCCCACGGTCGATTCGTCTTGGCGAGGCGTCTGTTGCATGGCTTGAAGAGGACGTTATTGCTTGGATAGCGGCCCGCGTGGCTGAGTCGAGGTCCGCAGCGTGACCGCCGCCGACTTTGCCGCTCTGGTGCACGCCCAGCGAACGGGCGTGGGCCGTTGGAAGGCGTGTTGCCCTGCCCACAAGGATCACTCACCGTCACTCTCAATCCGAGAGGGAGACCGGGGCGGGGTTTTGCTGAAGTGTTTTGCAGGCTGCGCCTTGGACTCGATTCTCGCAGCGTTGAAGCTGGCGAAACGCGATCTCTTCGCAGGACCGCCGCCGTCACCCGCGCAGATTGCTGCGGTGCAAGCGGCCAGGGAAGCCCACCAGCAAGCCGCAAGGGCTGAACGCAAGGCGCGGCTAGACGTATTGGACCGCGTGGAAAAACTGCAAGCTGTTGTGAGTGCGTTAGGGGCAAAGCTGGTGCGGTTCCCGGATGATGACGCGCAAGGCGCGGAGTTGACCCGATTGCTTCACGCGGCCAGTGACCAGCTTCATGCAGCAGAACTAGAAGCGGACAAGTTTTACCCCATGCGCCGGGTGAGCGCGCAAGAGGACGGCACCAGTGGAAAAGCAAATTGACCTCAGCGGGATTTTCGCAAAGAGTGACCCGCTGGCCAGCGTCACAGCCGCAGACGTTGGGCCGGAGATTGCCGCCGTTCTGGAATTGCCTTCGCAGCCAACGTCTCTGTCGGAGGAATGGCCAGAGCTGGAACCGTTGCTGGAGTCAATGCCTGATGTTGCGCAGTTCGATCTGGAGTTGATGCCAGAATCTTTTCGTCCACTGGTGAAGGATGTAGCGGAGCGAATGCAGGTTCCGCTGGACTTTCCCGCTGTGGCAGCAATTGCAACACTCGCGGGAGTAACCAACCGGCGAGCTGTGATTCAGCCAAAACGGAATGACCACACTTGGACGGTAGTGCCTAATCTTTGGGGCGGAATTGTCGCTTCGCCTGGAATGCTCAAGTCTCCGGTCCTTTCCTGCATGACTCAGCCGGCGCGGGCAATCGAGAATGAGTGGCGCAAGGAGCATGAAGAGTCAGAGCAAAGCTATCAGGCCGCGTTGGAAGAGCAAGAACTGATGAAAGCAGCCTGGAAGGATCAATTCAAGGCCGCCGCGAAGAAGAATCAGGACCGGCCCACAAAGCCGGAATCCACTCTGGTACCGCCAGTGTTTCGCCGCCTCATCACCAGTGACGCAACCTTTGAGAGCCTCCATTGTGTGTTATCGGAGAATCCCGCCGGGCTTTTTGTTCTACGAGACGAGTTGACCGGATGGCTGGCCGGATTGGAGAGGCAGGGACGGGAACAAGAGCGGGCCTTCTTTCTGGAGTGCTGGAATGGAGATGCCGCCTTCACCATCGACCGCATAGGGCGCGGCAGTGTCCACGTTCCCCATGCCTGCATATCGCTGTTTGGTGGAATCCAGCCAGCCCGCTTGCGGGATTATCTCGCCGATGCGTTGCAAGATGGGCCGTCAAACGATGGGCTGATGCAACGCTTTCAACTCATGGTATGGCCGGACATAGCACGGGAATGGCGGTACATCGACCGCAAGCCGGACTCGGAGGCTCTGGAGCGTGCAGCGAACGTCTATCGCCGCGTTGCCGCAATCGAAGCCACGGAACCACTCCGCCTGCAATTTGATGGAGAGGCTCAGGCGCTCTTTGAGCAATGGCTGACCGATCTGGAGCGGCGCA
Organism: uncultured Occallatibacter sp.; assembly: GCA_964645855.1. Lineage (GTDB taxonomy): Bacteria > Acidobacteriota > Terriglobia > Terriglobales > Acidobacteriaceae > Telmatobacter. Next base: position 1,633 of record CAZYDF010000137.1, on the reverse strand, counting down.
TCCGAGCCGAGGATGTTCCACCAGCCATGCTGGCGCATCTTGCCAAGTATCGAAGTCTGATGCCTTCCCTTGCCCTGCTGTTCGCTCTTGCCGATGGGCATACGGATTATGTGCCGCTTTCTCAGGCACGGCTTGCCTCTGACTGGTGCGACTATCTGGAGACTCATGCCGCCCGCGTGTACTCTGCACAGGCGCGGCCAGAGCATCATGCGGCAATAGCCTTAAGCAAGCGGCTGGAAAAGGGCTGGAAACGTGAAGGTGGATTTTTCACCGTGCGGGACGTGTACCGGAGCGGATGGACCGCGCTTGATTCCCCGGATGCGGCGCGGGGCGCATTGCTTGTACTCGAAGAATATGGCTGGATAAGGCGTGAGACTGACGCACAGACTACCGGACGGCCCAGCGAAACCTATCGCATCAACCCGAAGATAGGGGGAAACCATGCTTGCAACTAGACGCTGGAGAGACTGGAATCCGCCTGAAATTATTCAGGAATGCCCAGAGCGTGAACTGACAAAACCGACAAAACACATACCTGCACCCTTTTTGTCAGTTTTGTCAGCCCCTACTCTGCCCATTTCCAAAACATTTGATACACCTGCCAGCATCCCGCCGCATGACCCGGCAGAGTGGCGGGAGCCGTTTGTCCGGTGGCTGGACTCCGCCTGTGTCATTTCCCCGCGCGGTTTTGGCGGCGTAGGCTGCCTGCATGTCGCGTTCTGCGAGTGGGAAGCAGGGCGAGGCGGCGTTCCCTGCACACGCGACACATTCGAGCGGCTACTGACTGAGTTGGGCTTCCTGGTGGGCGAAGTGACCGGAGTGGTCATGGTTTTCGGTTTGACCTTCCGGGAAGACCTTGAGGTGTGCCAATGACCACCAGTCCGTCATCCCTCTCTATCGGCACTCTGGTGCGTTTGCGTGGCTGTGTCTTCGGCGAACCGGGCACGGTGCTGGTGGAAAAAACAGACACGCGGCCACCGAGCGCACCCGCGAACGAGAAAAAGACTGATTGCTTTCGTCGCGGCGGTCGCGGCCAGTACACGAAAGGCACACGATGAAGTCAGCCAACAAAGAAACTTTCCAGCGCGGCCAGGTGCCATGCACCGGCAAGCAAGAAGCATTTCCCCCACAAAAGCTGGAAAAACTCACAGCTAGGCAGCGGCTTTTCATTAGTGAATATCTAATCGATCTGAACGCTACAAAGGCCGCAGAAAGAGCGGGATACAGCAGGAAAACAGCGAAAGGGCAGGGAGCACGCCTGTTAACAAATGTTGACATTTCAGCGGCGATTCAAGGGGCCATGAACAAGCGGGCGGAAAAGCTCGAAATCACTGCCGAGCGGGTTTTAGCGGAAATTGCCAAGTGTGCCTTTATCAACATGGGCGACTTTCTTCGAATCGATCCGGCAAGCGGGCGCGCCTTCATCGACCTTTCGCGGGCGACACCTGAACAACTTGCAGCCCTCTGCGCATTTGAACAGGAAGAGTGGGTTGAGCGGGTCGGAGAGGGGCGAGGCAACTTCAAGGCCGTTCGCAAGATCAGGCTCAAGTTGACGGACAAATTGGGCGCTCTTGAAAAGCTGCGTATTCCAGTGAAGTGGGCAGCGGATTCCGGTGATGTGGGCAGGCGTCGG
>CAZYDF010000136.1:0-10268 GCA_964645855.1 uncultured Occallatibacter sp. | reverse complement strand
AGTCTTCATGCGCCTGCCCATCTATCAACTCGACGCCTTCACGGCGCGCCGCTTCGCCGGCAATCCCGCCGCCGTCATCCCCCTCCAGAACTTCCTGCCAAATGCCATGCTGCAGGCGATTGCGGCTGAAAACGACCTATCCGAAACGGCGTACCTGGTGAAAGAGGGCGCTGGGTACAACCTCCGCTGGTTTACCCCGGTGTGCGAGGTGCCGTTGTGCGGCCACGGAACGCTGGCGAGTGCGGCTGTAGTTCTGGATCGCCTGGAGCCAGCACGCGATGAGGTCCAATTTCACACCGCCAGCGGAGTCTTAACCGTTAAGAGAAGCGCGGATGGCTTGGTGATGGACCTTCCTGCTAGCCAAGTCGAGAGGGTGGAGTTGGTGGCGGGGGTGGCTGAGGCACTTGGCGCGCAGCCGCTCGAGGTCTGGGTAAACGACCGCTTTACCTTGGTGCTGCTGGCAGATGCCGCAAGGGTGCGTGCACTCACCCCAAAAATGGAGGCAGTGGCAGGGCTAGACCCGCATGGCGTGATAGTGACGGCGCCGGGCGACGCGGGACTCGACTTTGTCAGCAGGTTCTTTGCCCCGGCGATGGGAGTGGATGAGGACCCGGTCACCGGATCCGCGCACTGCGTGCTGGCTCCTTTCTGGGCTGGTAGGTTGGGAAGGACCGTGCTTCGTGCCCATCAGGCGTCGCGGCGTGGGGGAGATCTGACCTGCCGCCTGGTTGCTGATCGTGTGGAACTGGTGGGACAGTGTGTCTTCTACATGGAGGGAACGGTGGAAGTCTAGTGGCGCCTGGGGTGGGCGTTGCTGGGGAGGGGGCGTTTTCGGGGCCAGATTGCCCGTCAGCCTGGCATTCGGGTAAACCCGCAGCCTCAGTTTGATCTTTCGCCCACCCTTCGGCCCACCCGCCCATCTGCTGGCCCTGCGAACTGGAGCGACGGCCAGGCTGCGTCCGCGCAAAGAGAGCAGGATGTTGCCCGTCAAAAAGCGTGGTGTGCTTATTGTCGCTCCGCTGTTGCCGGCTGCTCGTCGCCACCGTCTCTAATAGCTTCAATCGCGTACAATCCCTTTATTGATCCATGGAGGCTTTCGTGTTGTTGGCCGCTACCCGTTTCCGTCTTTTTCCTGCCGCTGTGCTCTTGGCGCTAACGCCCATGCGTGCTGCCGCTCTCGTGGCCGTCTCCTCAGGTGGCCTGCGCCGCTACTTTCATGCCCAGTACGCTGACCAGACCTTCAAGGGCCTCTACCACTGGAACTGGTTCGATCTGTCGCTGCTGATTCCGTACTTTTTCGTCATGGTGGTCTTGGCCATCTATGGCATCCACCGCTATACCATGTGCTACCAGTACTTCAAGTTCCGGAAGAACTACAACCCCAATCCGGTCAATCATTTTGAGGAGCTTCCTCGGGTCACCATCCAACTCCCCATGTATAACGAGGAGTTCGTGGTCGGCCGTCTGGTTGAGGCTGTCTGCGCCATGGAGTACCCGCGCGACAAGATCGACATTCAGGTGCTGGACGATTCCACCGACGAGAGCCAGAACGTGGCTCGCGAAGTTGTGGAGCGTTACGCCGCCATGGGGCACCCGATCACCTACATCCACCGGACCAACCGGCATGGCTTCAAGGCTGGCGCGCTGGACGAGGGCCTGAACGTGGCCAAGGGCGAGTTCGTTGCCATCTTCGACGCCGACTTTGTCCCCGGCAAGGACTGGATCATGCAGGTGATTCACCACTTTGCCGAGCCTGACGTGGGCATGGTGCAAACCCGCTGGACCCATATCAACCGCGACTACAGCCTGCTCACCAAGATTGAAGCCATTCTGCTGGATGCCCACTTTGTCATCGAGCATGGCTCTCGCGTGCGCACCGGCGAGTACTTCAACTTCAACGGCACAGCCGGCATGTGGCGTCGCAAGGCCATCTCCGACGGTGGCGGCTGGCAGCACGACACCCTCACCGAAGACACCGACCTCAGCTACCGCTCCCAGATGGCCGGCTGGCGTTTCAAATATCTGCCCGAGGTCGAGTGCCCGTCCGAACTGCCCATTGAAATGAGCGCTTTCAAGACCCAGCAGGCGCGCTGGGCCAAGGGCCTGATCCAGGTCTCCATCAAGCTGCTGCCCACCATCTTCAAGTCCGGCATGAGCCGCAAACGCAAGATCGAGTCGGTCTACCATCTGACGGCCAACATCGCTTACCCGCTGATGGTCATCATGACCGCGCTGCTGGTGCCCAGCATGATCTGCCGCTTCTATCAGGGCTGGTTCCAGATGCTGCTCATCGACGTGCCTCTGTTCGGCGCATCCACGGCCTCCATTGCCGTCTTCTACGCCCTCAGCCAGCGCGTGCTCTACCCGAAGACCTGGAAGAGATGCCTGATCTATCTGCCCATGCTCATGGCCATCGGCATCGGGCTGACCGTGACCAACTCCAAGGCCGTGATGGAAGCCGTCTTTGGTGTGCAGAGCGCCTTTGTCCGCACCCCCAAGTTCGCCGTCAACAAGAAGGGTGAACGGTCCAAGGCCAACAAGTATCGCAAACGGTTGAAGCTGGCTCCCTACGTTGAGCTGCTCCTGGGCGCATGGTTCATGGCGGCCATTCTGTACACCTTTACGAACCACAACTTCTTCACCGCGCCCTTCCTGATTTTGTTCGTGGTGGGCTTCTGGTATACCGGCTTCATGAGCATCTTCCAGGGCCGCTTTGACCGCTTCAAGTTCGGTCGCAAGCAGGAAGAGGAAGAGTCCAGCCCAAGGCCGTTCCCGGTGGGGGTGTAGAGCCATGTCCGATACCATCCGTATGCCGGAAATTGAAATGCTCGCTGTCTCCAGCTTTGAGGAGCTGGGGGCGAAGATGCAGCGCGCCACTCCCTGGTTCACCATGTTCCTCCTTTGGGAGTCGCCCAACACCGAGATTGAGTTCCTGGCCAAGCGCCTCCGCCCCCTGGTGGACAACGGCCTGGTCTACCTCTGCGCCTGGGGTCCGGGTTGCGAGGAGATGCACGACGCCATCGATCAGATCGTCACCGAGCGCGAGCAGGCGGGCTGCTGTCTGTCGGCCACCGTCATGTCCACCTCGCACCCTGACGAGTCGCTCGGCGACGCGCTCTGGTACTTCAACACCCAGGCCGTCCCCGACGATCCCGAGGTCTTTGCCAACTTCTCCCGCTACGCGGTGGCCATCGGCAGCGAGGAGTCTTCTCGCCGCCTGAAGCAGGCTCTCATCCGCCAGGGCATCTCCGGACGGGATGTTTCCTAGCAGGCAGAACCGATATTGGCTGCGGTCAGCGTCTTTGAGTACGGTTGCCCGCAGTTATTCATTGAGCGAATCCAAATGGACGATTATTCCGCCCAATCCGCAGCCGGGGCCTCACCTGAGACTTCGATGAATATGCTGCGCTCTAAGCTGCCGCCCATGCCTTCCATCGAACTCCTTTCAGTCGACTCGATTGAGCAATTGGCTGAAGCCCTTCCCAAGTGCACGACCTACTTCACGCTCCTGCTGGCGTGGGATGCGCCTGTGCTGGATGAGGCGCAGTTGATGTCTATCCTCGCTCCTCTCCTTGATCGCGGCTTGGTGTATCTCTGCGCATGGGGAGCCCGCTGCGAAGATGTGCACGACGCTTTGGATTCTGCCGTTGTTGAGAAGGAGATAGCCTCCGGGGAGCTCGATTACGTGGTGATGACCTCATGGCACGCCAACGAGTCGCTTGAAGAGTCTGTGTGGTTCTTTTTCATGCTCGCCATTCCCAGTGAGACCTTCGTCTTCAAGGATTTTGCCCGTTACGCGGTGACTGTTGGCAACCCCGAATACCGCCAACGCATTGGGGCTGCCCTCCTGAAGTCAGAACCCGAGACGGACTCAGATGCGGAAGACCTGACGATCTGAGTATGCTTTTTGCCGGTCCCACCCCGTAACCGGGCTACAATCATCCCATGACGACAGCGCTTGCCGACAAGGCGCGGGCCGCGCTTGAGGCCCTGGCCCCAACGCAGTCCAAGGTTGACCTCGCCGTGCTTGCTGCGGTTCAGGCGGCTCAGCCCTCGCGCGTCATTCTGTTCGGCTCCTGGGCCCGTGGTGAGGCCCGTTGGGACAGCGATCTGGACATGGCCGTTCTCATGCCCGATGCCAGCCTGAACCAGCTTGGTGAGATTCAGCGCCGCATTCGTGCCAAGCTCCACGACGTGCCCATGACCGTCGATCTGGTTGTGACCACCGAGGGAACCGCCGCTCAGTTCCTGGGCTCCGTGAACTCCATCTACCATCGCATTCTCACGCAGGGGCAGGTTGCTTATGAGCACGGCACAACCCACTGAAGCGCAGGTCCTGCTCATCAAAGCCGCGGAGGACGAGCGCGCGCTTGACGTTACCTGTCTGTCGGACGCCATTCTCGGCTTCCACGCCCAGCAAGCGGTGGAGAAGCTGATGAAGGCACGGCTCGCGCAGCTCAAAGTGCCCTTTGAAAAGACCCACAATCTGGCTCGTCTGCTGACTGCTCTGAATGCTGTGGGTGAGTCGATCCCGGACCCACCGATCCCGCTGGACGAGCTAACGGATTTCGCGGTTGTCTATCGCTACGACCTGCTCTTCCAGTTCGCCTCGCCGGACCTGTCCGAACTGAAAGACACTGTCTGTCTCATCCGCCAGCACGTTGTCGCCCGCATTGCTGCGCTCCAGCAGATGCCCTGACCGTTTGTCGCTCCCGGCGTCCACGCGCGACAATAGCGGAATGAAACTGTTGCGCCGCTTCCCGCTCCTCATCCTGCTCGCCCTTGTTGCCGCATCCGCCCTCTCCGCGCTGGAAAAGCAGCCCGCTGCCAGCTACCACGCTCGCCGTGTGGCGCTGGCCGCCAAGCTCAACGGCGGCGTGGCCGTGCTCTTTGCCGCCAAGGAGCCGGTGCTGGACTTCATGGCCTACCGTCAGGACTCTGACTTCTACTACCTGACCGGCTGGACGGAGCCCGGCGCGGCTCTGCTGGTGGCGGCTGATCCCTATCGCGAGATTTTGTTTTTGCCTACACGCAACCTGCGCCTGGAGCAGTACACCGGCGCCAAGCTGGAGGCGGCCACTCCAGGCGTCACCGCCAAGACCGGCGTGGATGCGGTGATGCCCATGTCTGCCTTGCCCACCGTGCTGAATGAAATCATGGCCAAGGATCGCAAGCTCATTCGTAACCTGTGGACGCAGCCGACCAGCCCGGATGCCACTGCTCTGGCCAGCTTTAACGCCACCACCCTGGGCATGGACTCCGCACTCTCCACCCGCGACGTGACCACGCACGTGGCTGAGGTGCGCGTTGTGAAGGACCCTGGCGAGATGGCCCTGATGCGCAAGGCAGCCGACGCCTCCATGAAGGCACAGCTGGTGATGATGGCCACCATGAAGCCCGGCATGACCGAGCTCTCCATGGCCGCCCGCATGGGCGTGGCCTGGGCCGATGGCGGTTGCGAGCGCCCCAGCTACGCGCCCATCGTGGGCTCCGGACCCAACTCCACCACGCTGCACTATTCGGAGAACTCCCGCACCATCCAGGATGGCGATCTGGTGGTGGTGGATGCGGCTTGCGAGTACTCCATGTACGCCGCCGACATCACCCGCACCGTTCCCGCCAACGGCCACTTCACGGACCGCCAGCGCGAGATCTACAACATCGTGCTCGGCGCGCAGCAGGCCGCCTTCGATGCCTTTGTCGCGGGTAAATCCACCCTCAACGACTTCTCCCACCAGGATCCCAACTCGCTGGATACGGTGGCCTACAACTACATCAACACCCACGGTAAGGATCTCCACGGTCAGCCGCTCGGCAAGTACTGGCTGCACGGCCTGGGCCACATGATCGGCATCGATGTGCACGATCCCTCGCCCTACCCGGCCCTGCTCAAGCCCGGCATGGCCTTCACCATCGAACCCGGCATCTACATTCCGGAAGAGAAGATCGGCGTCCGCATCGAGTGCGATTTCCTGGTGGGCGAAGACGGCAAGCTCGTTGATCTGGACGCCGCGTTGCCCCACACGATCGAGGAAGTGGAAGCCGCCATGCGGGCCAAGTAATTGCATCCTGATTGCAAACCGGCGTTACTTGAGATTGCTCCCCGTCCCTCCCACTCAGACTTGGGAAAGGACGGGGGCTTTTCTAATTTATCTAGGTATAAACCTGGCGCGAACGTGGTGCTCTCCTGTGCCCGCGTTTGGATGCGGGACTCGGGTTTGTTCGCGTTTCCTGGAGCGCGTTGCGCCCCCGCCGTGGGCGCTTAACGGCTTGGCGTACAGGGCCTTGGCGTCGTATTCGAGTGCGTGAGTCTGCGCAGCGAAACCGCCCTGACGCGGCCCTGATAGATCAAACCCAGAGATAGATAAGTGCCCAGCAGATAAGTTAGAAGTATGGCGCTCATTGAACTAACTCCCTTTCCTGTTCTTCCACCGCGAAGTCATGGATGCAGTGCATCCGTTCTCCGTGGCTTCTATTCTGTTAAGCGAGGAAGAGAAGGGAAAATGCGCAGCCAATCCGTGCAAAAGTTATCCTTGTCACAACGCGGGATTTGCCTCGGTCCGTTTTCCGCGCTTGCGTTGGCGCCAGCCCGCAAGCAGTGCGGGACTATGATGGAAATGGAGCGCGTAAATGGACGATCAGTTCGATGATGTCGAGCCCGCAAGCACGGGGCTCGACGGCTTGGCGCAGGCCTTCAGCGATCAGTTAGTGGCCTGCCTGGAAGAGGCCGCCAGAGGTCGTAGAGGCCTGTTTGGCGAATCCGTGAATGCGAACGAGGGCGACCCTGGCTGGCCAGAGGCGGAGAGCCTGCGGGAGCTGGCCATGGCCATGCAGAGCGTCTTTGCGCAGCAGGAAGAGCGCTACGCTTTGGCCGATGAGTTCCTTGACCTATGCACCATGCATGGCGAGTTCCATCCCGGCGAGCGTAAGCTGGCGCGCAGCTTCCTGGACCGCATGGAGCGCGGCCAGGTGGGCACGCCCACGGAGGAAAAGCCATGGTAATCGCGCACGCATTTCTGGCGCTCGCCTCGGGGTTCGCAACCATGGTGTTGATCATGGCCCTGCTGACGGCGCTGATGAAGGGTTTGATTCCGCTCTGGGCCGCCATCGACCGCCCGCTCACCCCGGGCGCAGCCTTTGTCAATATTGCCGGCTCGTTTGTTGCCGCCGCCGCGGGTGGCTACGTGACCGCATGGGCATCCGACCCCACTCCCATGCAGCACGTGCTGGCCCTGGCAATCGCAGTGCTGGCGCTCTCCGCGCTCACCGCTTTGCAGTCCCGTACCCAGCGTCCGGCCTGGTTCCTGCTGGTTCTGGTGGCGGTGGCGCCGCTGGGCGTCTTCGCCGGTGGCCTGATCCGGCTGCGCGTGATGGGAATCCTGAACTGAACCCATATCCAAAGACAAAACAGCCCCCAAGCCGACGTGTTGAGTCGAACATAGCCAGAAGGGAAAGATGGTGGCAGGCCTGGCAGGTGGGAAGTTGCTTTTAGGGTGGGAAAGTAGAACAATAGTAACACTACAATTGCGAGGTGGGAGATGGAGCTTCAGGCACATGTCCAGATTGGTGAAAAGGGGAGGCTTGTTATTCCTGTTGCGTTGCGGAACGCCATGGGAATCAAGTCTGGCGATACCGTGATCCTGAGCTACGCCCATAACCATCTGCGGGTTGAAACTCTGCGCGCACGCATTCAGCAGGCGCAGGAGCGGGTCCGCCAGTTGGTCCCCCCCGGAGTTTCACTGGCTGACGAACTGAGCGCGGAGCGCCGGGAAGCCGCAAAGCATGAGTAGAGTTGTCATGGATGCCTCCGCGATTCTGGCCTTGCTGCAGCAGGAACCAGGAGCTGAGAAGCTGACGCCCGAGCTTCTGGCCGATGCCGTGGTTTCCACGGTGAATCTGGCTGAGGTGCAGAGCAAGCTGGTGAAGAAAGGCTTTGAGGCTGACGAGGCTTGGGCTTTGGCGCACGCGCCTGTACCGGAAAGCATCGGCTTTGATGAACAAATGGCCAAAGATACCGGGGGGATGATTCGCGTCACGGAGCGCTATGGCCTGTCGCTCGGTGACCGGGCCTGCCTGGCTCTGGCACGTTCGCTGGGCGCCCCGGTCTACACTACCGAACGCATCTGGACCAACCTCGATCTCGGTATTCCGATCCACGTGATCCGCTAGGCACCTGCGGTGCGGCCAACTGCCACCTGCGGCGCGGCCAACCGCCACCTGCGGTGGGGCCAACCGCGCTTCGCGCCGGGGAGGGTGTTCGTTCCCTGTCCCCAAAGGCGAGGGAGATGGGCATGAACTACGATCGGGTTTGCGCGACGCCCAAGTAGACGACCGCCTTTTGCAACCCAGCATCCCGCGTCCAGAGCCGCGTCCCTGGCGTCAGCAGACAGCTGGCGAGCAAATGTACATCGATCAGTCCCAGACCGCGCGAGTAGAGATTGTGCGCCTCAATCATTCCGCGCACTTCGTCCAACTCAGCCACCTTCACCTGCCAGAGGGATTCGAGCAGGGAGAATGTGCGCTTGCGGTTGCGCAGCGAGCCCAGCGCGAGTTCCGCCACTACGTACGGGTGCATTACGATTTGGCTGGCTTCCAGAAGGCCTTGCATCTGGAGACCGGACTCGGATCTGGCTCCGCGCAGGAAGTCCATCCAAATAGAGGTGTCGGCCAGAATCACAGCAGGTCGGCCTTGGTGCGCTTGATGTCTTCAAGGCCCGGCTCCGAGCCGCCCAGCGCCGCCAGCCGTTTGGAGGCCTCCTGGTGTACCAGAGCTTCCAGCGCCTCGCGCAGCAGCGCCGTTCGCTCGGTAATGCTGGAAAGCTGGCCAGCGGTCCGCAGCAAATCGTCGTCTAGTGCAACGGTTGTGCGCATGAAGCTCTCCTTGAATCAGATAGTAGTACCAGTCGATGACGGATCAGATGTCGTGGGGAACTCCTTTCGCTTCGATTCCAGCCGTCAAGTCGGTGGCCAAAAGTAAAGCGTGCTCCTTAGACAATCGTCTATGATTGCTAATTCACGAAATCACAGTGGATGTCTGGAGTTTGAAGATGCGCTTCCTGCTCAGAACAATTGCTTTCACAGGGTTCATAGCTGTTTTGGCAACAGGTTTCCAGTGCGACCGCGCGTTATCGCAACAGCCTGCTTTGGTAAATCCTGCACCGGCTACTGCCCCTGCTGAGACTAAGAAGGCTCCACTCGTCGATCCAATCGAAGCTCTGGCTGGCTCATGGGATGTAAGCTGTGGAGATAAGGGCTGCACGATGTTCACGGACGTGCTGATCGGTGATCCGGATCATCCTGCGGACCTAACACACCCGGAATACATCACCATCGGTGTGGCCATCAATCGAAGCGACCGAAAGCCCGCCTATTTTTCTTTTGTCCTTCCACCCGACGCGGACCGTTCGCAAGGCGTAATCATTGCCTTCATGAAGACAATCAGAGATGGTAAGGAATGGAAGGTAGTGAGGGACGATGGCTCAATGTCCCAACTCGATTTCAACTCCTGCAACGAAGAGTCCTGTGTTGCGCGCGTTCACCAGCAGATCCTCTCTTCCGATGGCACGCCCAGCATGGACCTGCTCGACAAGTTCTTGCATACGAATCGCATCTGGTTCTTGTTTACCAGGAACCATGTACCCTATCGCACGATGAAGGCGCTTTTTCCCTTTCAAAGGGACTATAAACATCTGATGGAAACGGAATTGAAAACAACTACGCCATAGATCACTCTGTATTCCGCTTTGGCCAAACACAAAGGCCGGAGCGTAAGCTCCGGCCTTTGCCAACTCCGCTAGCAACGCTAGCCCCGCTAACTCCGCTATCCCTGTACGTCGAACTGCTCCGGGTGCAGCGTGGGATCGCTCTTGACCAGGATGTTCTTGCCCGTCAGCTCTTCAAACTCCGAGAGCCAGCTGGCGTTGTTGCCCTTCAGGATCTTGACCGTCTCCGGGTGTACCCGCAGCAGAACGTCCGGACCCTCGAAGTGCTTCTTCATCTTGCGCAGCTCAACGTAGATCTCGTTGGCCACGGTGATGGGGCTCTTCACCATGCCGGTTGCTTGGCAGGTGGGGCAGGGGACGCTCAGGGTGCGCTCCAAAGACTGCTTGACGCGCTTTCTGGTGATGGCCACCAGACCAAAGTCGTTGAACTGCAGAACCTTGGTTGGGGCGCGATCGTTCTTGAGGGCTTCTTCAAGGGCGGCCAGAACCCGGAAGCGGTTCTTGCGCTCGTCCATGTCGATGAAGTCGATCACGATGATGCCGCCC
>CAZYDF010000135.1:0-10615 GCA_964645855.1 uncultured Occallatibacter sp. | reverse complement strand
GTCCTCGGCCTCAGCGATGTCCGTGGACCCGCCCCCGTCGCCCAGGCCCTCTACCGCGAAACCGACACCAGCCGCGAGGCCCGCCAGAAAGCCGCGGCCGAGCGCAAATCCTCGCCCGCCCTCTTCGAACCTGCCCCCGCCAACCGACCCTCTAAACGCGACCGCCGCAGCATCATCCGCTTCCGCGACCGGAGCTGAGCATGGGACATCGAGAGGATGTTCCGTCGCCTCCACGCGTGCTAGTATTCTGCCCATGTTTCGCCTGACGCTTCGCCCGACTCCGCCTCCTGCTCTCACGGCCTTCGCCGTACTCATTCTCGCCATCGCCCCAGCGCTTGTCGCTCAGTCCACCTCACCCGTCGAGAGCGACACCGTCCTCCACGCTGCCCACCTGCTCAACGTCGAACGCGCCACGCTCACCTCTCCCGGCGAGGTCCTGGTGCGCGGCAACCGAATTGTCGAGGCAGGGACCTCCGTCGCCCACCCCGCCGGTGCCACCGTCATCGATCTCGGCCCCGCCACCCTCATGCCCGGACTCATCGACGACTACGTCCATCTCTTCCTTCATCCCGGAGCCGAGGACCTCCAGACCGTCGTCGAATCCGTCCCAGAGCGCACCATCCTCGCCACCATCGCCGCCCGCGACGACCTTCTCGCCGGATTCACCGCCGAGCGCGACATGGGTACCGAAGGCGCAGGCTCGGCCGACTCTGCCGTGCGCCATGCCATCGACGCAGGACTCATTCCCGGCCCGCGCCTCCGCATCAGCGGCAACGCCATCGACATACTCGGAGGCCATGAGGACGCAATCCACTTCAATCCTGCCGAGCATGTCTCCTCCAACGCCACCTACGCCAACACCGCCGACGAACTCGTCGCCGTCATCCGCCAGCAGCTCAAGGAAGGTGCGGATTTCATCAAGATTTACCAGACCGGACCTGACCGCGTCGTCAACGGAGAATTTCACACCCCGTACCAGTACACGCGTGCCCAGCTCGAAGCGGCCGTCGCCGAAGCTGCGCGCCTCGGCCGTAGCGTCGGTGTCCATGCCACCGGAGAGCCCGGCACGCTTTTCGCCGCCCAGGCCGGTGTCGCCTCCATCGACCACGCCGACCAGCTCGCGCCGGAAACCATGCGCCTGATGCACGACAAGCAGATTTATGCGGTGCCCACCTTCGCCATCTCCGAGTACTTCGCCGCCCACGCCGACACCCCTGCCCAGGCCGAGCGCCAACGCGCTATGCTCGCCTTTCACGCTGCCGAGTTCCGCAAGCAACTCGCTGCCGGAGTCCCCATGGCCGTTGGCTCCGACGTTGGTCCATTCCCCCACGGCACCCAGGCCCGCGAGTTCGAACTCATGGTGCAGTACGGCATGTCTACGGCCGATGCGCTCCGCGCGAGCCTCGTCAACGGCGCACGCCTACTCGGCTGGCAAGACCAGATCGGCCAGCTCAAGCCCGGCTTCTTCGCCGACATCATCGCCGTCCCCGGCAACCCGTTAGAAGACATCTCAACGTTGAAGCACGTTGGCTTCGTGATGAAGAACGGAGTTGTGTACAAGCGATAGGTCGCCACGGTCTGCTCAAACCAGTGCGAAGATCCTGATTCTCACGTGGGCGAATGTGGGCCGCGCAGCTTCCTTCGCTGTATAACTATTGCCCATGAGCTTCTTTCCCCGCATCATCCTCATCGCCTTTGTTCTCACCACCGCGGCCTTCGCCCAGCCCGCTCCGGCTGCACCGCCCGCTCACAAGTAGGCGATCGTTCTCCATGGCGGGGCTGGAGTCATTGAGCGCGCCAGCATGAAGCCCGAGGCCGAAGCCGCCTACCGCGCCGGAATCAGCGCGGCCCTCAACGCCGCCGCCAAGGTCCTTGACCGGGATGGCTCCGCACTTGACGCCGTTGAAGCGGCCATTCAGCTCCTCAAAGACGATCCGCTCTTCAATGCCGGCCGGGGCGCAGTCTTCGCCGCCGATGGCGCCAACCAGCTCGACGCCGCCATCATGGACGGACTCACCCTCCGCGCTGGCTCAGTCGCCGATGTCCAGCGCACCCGCCATCCCATCTCGCTCGCCCGGGCTGTCATGGAGCGCTCGCCCAGCGTCATGCTCATCGACGCCGGAGCCGACGAATTTGCAGCCAGCGTCCATCTTGAGCAGGTGCCGCCGAGCTTCTTCTTCACCGAACGCCGCTGGCAGCAGCTCGTCGATGAGCTCAAAAAGCAGAACCTGCCCATCCCCGCCCGGCCCGCCGGAGCACCAGCCCCACCCGGAGGGCCATCTGTTGGCACGTACCCGTCAGCGCCAGCCCCAGCGCCAGGGGCCGGAGGGCCATCTGTTGGCACGTACCCGTCAGCGCCAGCCCCAGCAGGTACGTCTGTTGCCCTGGCACTGCCAAGCGCCGGTTTCGAAGCCCCAGACGCCCACAAGTTCGGCACCGTCGGCGTCGTCGTTCTCGACCTCCGGGGCAACATCGCTGCCGGAACCTCCACCGGAGGCACCACCGCCAAGCGTTGGAACCGCGTCGGCGACTCACCCATCATCGGTGCCGGAACCTACGCCTCCAACCGATCCTGCGCCGTCTCTGCCACCGGGGTGGGCGAGTACTTCATCCGTCTCACCGTTGCCCACACCATCTGCGCTCTCGTTGAATACAAAGGCATGCGCCTGCAATCCGCCGCCGATGAGGTTATCCAGAAACAGCTCACCGCCCTCCACGGCGACGGCGGCATCATCGCCCTCACCCCCGACGGCCAGCTTGCCTGGAGCTTCAATACCCCGGGCATGTTCCGCGCCAAGTTGAAGGAAGGCGGCACCGCCCAGATCAGCATCTACCGCGACGAGCCGTAAGCTTCGCCAACATTTATCTATGCTGATTCGGCAGTTTATTGGGATTTTCCCGCGCCAGGCGGTTCAGGTCATTGCTCGATCTGGCGGATCGCTGAGATTCGCGCCCGGCTTTCATCTTCATCGCAACTGCTCCGCGGGCATTGCATCTCCAAGACCCACTTACAGAGAATCTTCTGGCCACCTGCTCAAAATAGTTTTTCATTGATTCCCGCGCAGTTATGCTGGATTTACCCGCGATTCAAGATAAAGAAGGAGTCCTGATGAGAGCAGGTTCAGCTTTAGGCATCGTTGTATCCGGCATCATTGCGTTTGCAGCAGGGTCCGGGCTGGCTCAGACCACCCCGTCGGCGGACTTGATTGGAGCCGTCCAGATTCAGGGAACCCGGGTGGCGGAGCTCGACCTTGCGCACGTGAAGATTGCCGTGGATCTGACCGTAGTACCAGCTCAGACGGTCACGCTCCGGAACCTGCATCTCTCTGCGCTGCATTTGAACGGGCTGGCGGTCTTTGCGGAACCGCTGAACCAAGAAGTCGCACTCCGGAAGGGTGTGTTGACCGCTCTGCCCGCGCTCTACGTTACAGTTTGGTTTCGCGATCTCTACAGCGTCGAGCCGTTGCGCCAGATGATTGAGAAACAAAACGTTCACGTCAGTGGGGAGTTGATTGCGGGCTTGCGGCTGAGTTTTATGGAAAAGCTGGCGCTTCACACGCAACACCCCGGAGTGGCGATTGCGCTCTCCCAGGACGTTCCGGCGGAGGTGGGGGGCGCATTGCTCGAACGGAATGTGGCGCTGGCCATGCTGTCAGTGGTTGATGTGGGACTCGCGGGCAAAGCCAAGGCTGGCAAATACCTTCCCGGCATGCGGCCGACGTGGATTCGCGATCTGGAGGCCCAAGCCGAGGCAAATTTGTTTGAGGTGGAATCCAGCTATACGCTCAAGCAGGGTGGCGCGGACTACCCGGTTACGCTGGAGATGTTGGGCTTCCGCATTGACTCCGGCGTAGTAGTGACGACGGCTGAAGCGAAGGAGCCGTGGAAGTACGACCCGGAGTTTCTGGGCGCCGTCAAGGCAGGCACCGCCAAGCTGGAAAAAAACAGCCAGGAAATTCGGTTGCTGCCGATGGGACGGCCGGGAGCCGATTCAGCTCGCAGGGCGCAGGATTTCAGCGTGGAGATGCGTGGAATTCCGGAAGAAGAGTCGGTGACCGCGGCGGTTAGCGGCCATCGTCAGGTGAAGGTTCTGCGGCGAGCCTCGCCGACCGCGTTGGCCGTGCTGGTTCAACATGCGCCCTCTTCGCCGAAGGGGTTGGCAGTAGCATCTGCGGCGGTGGCTTCGAAAGACAGTTGGGAGGCAGTTGCAGTCTGCCGCCTGCGAGTAGACTCCACGACCGGGCAGCGATCGGTAGAGGTGGTCCAACTGGGAGCCCGCCGCAACGGGCGCGCCATCCAGCTTACGGAGCCGGTGGATTTGTCGGCGCTAGGCTCGCCGATCACGACCCCGGAAGGCGTAATCGGGCTGGTCCAGGACGAACAGGCGGGGGCATTCCTTCCTGCGGATTTGTTGCCGCGGCCAGGGGAAGGACGTTAGAACCTGTCCTCAGCTTTGGGAGCCAGCTGGCAAAATCACGATGATACTGAACTGTCCACAACGCGCTTGAACATCAGGGTTCAGTTCCACGATCTCATGTTCGCTACCGGACTTGAGAAGGGAAGGGTGGTCGATGATGAACTGTTCCACATCCTTCCGTTCCTTGTAGTAGATGGTCAGTTTTCGGGTGGCGCTAGCGAGCTTCTGGCACTCGGGAACTTTATCGAGAGGGATGTTCGAGCGCTGCCAGCCGGAAGTTTCTGTGAGGTTGGCAACCATTGCACCCGCCGGTCCCAGTACGGCGACGCTGCGTGACGGGGCTGATGTTGAAGCATGGGAGCGCCGAGGCCAAATCGCGCGTAGCCATTGACTCTGCATTGCGAAGTAGGCGACGGCACCGAACGCGGCGACCGCAAGCAGGCAAACGGCCAGAATCTCCAGGAAGCCATGGCGGCGCGGACCTTTGAAGTCGACGGCCACGGGGGGCAGGCTCAAACGCACCAGTTCGATGCCGATGTTGTCATGGCCCCCAGCGGCCATCGCCAGCCCTCGTAAGGTCTCAGCCATGGTTTCCACGGTGAGTTCAGGGTTTATCACCACCAACTGTATCTCTTGTTCCGGGACGTAGCCCCAAAGGCCGTCGGAACAAAGTAGAAGGTTGTCGCCGGCCTGCAGTGGGACCTTTTCAATGTTGATTTCCACCTCTGGCAAGTGGCCCAGACTGCGCGTGAGGACCGAGGCGTCAGGATGATGGAGAGCCTCTTCCGGGGAAATCAGATTCCGACTCAACAGGGCCTCTACGGCGGAGTGGTCGCGGGTAATGCGGATCAACTGGCCGGAGCGTGCCAGGTAGGCGCGGCTGTCGCCAATATGACCGATCCAGGCATGGGTTCCCGCAGTTGCGTCCTGATTCACAATCGCCAGAACGACTGTCGAGCCCATATGCTGGTAAACCGAAGTGGGCGAGTTTGCCGCCGCAAGAATCGCCGCATTGGTACGTGCCGAGGCTTCACGAATCGCGCGGTCAGGCGGGTACTCCGCTGGCAGGCTGGATAAATATTCGTAGAAGCCATCGACCACCATCTTCGAAGCGGTGGCGCCTCCCAAATATCCGCCAATGCCGTCAGCCACAACAAACAATTCGCCTAACGCAATCCGGGCATGCTGGAGGCTGTCCTGATTCTCTTCGCGGACTTTGCCCCGATCACACCTCTCGGCGGAAGAGACGACGAGTTGTCCGGGAATCGGAACCTCGCTCATGCATGGACCTCACTTGCAGAATATGGATCTGCTTTCATTCAGTAAGCGCGATTCCTTCCAGGACGTGTGCAAATTTGTTATGGAAAACCCACCGTAACCCGGAACGCCCTGCCTGAATATTATGTATACCATCGAATATTCAGGTCTGAGTCCCAGATTTACATACCGGCTGAGCTGTTCTCCGGCTCCGCGGGAAGGCCCTCGAAGGCATCGCTCACTGGGGGTCGCTGTCTCGTTTGCGCAGGATGACGATGACGCCTGCCACCAGTGCGAGCAGCATTCCGCCCATCACAGCCATTGAGGCACGGAAACTGTGACGGAATCCGACGGCGTTGGCAGTGGAGCCGTCGTGCGAATAGTGTTCATCGGCCGATGCCCGGCAGGTGCGCTCCGTCCCGCTCGTGTCTTTGAAGGTAATCAGATAGCGCGGAATGGTGCCCTCGGCCGCGTCGCTCTGGATGTTGAGCGACGGATTGGCGTCCCTGGAACTGGGCGTTCCGGGCGCGTTGCTGCCGGAGCCATGATTCTCCGGTTCTACGTTGCACGTGGGGTCCGGGGCCGGCTTCAGCGATCCCCATTCCCGTGCCGCAGCCTCATGTAGTAAATTGGCCTCAAAGGACCACCGGGAAGGAATTGCCATGCTGATGGCTTGGCCGACCTTGGGCATCAGGTAGACGGGGCGCATTCCGCCACCCAGGGCGATGATGGGCAGTAGCACCATCGGCAACAGGGCGATGGCGCTTTCGGTGGTTTTAGAGAGTGCCGAGATGCATAGTCCCAGTCCCACACCGATCATTGAAGACAGTAGCAGGACTAGAAAGTCATACATAAAGTTGCTGTGTAATCCGCATACAAGGTACACGATGCCAAGCAGGGAACCGCACTGGAGCGTGCACAATGCCAGCAGCACGGCCAGCTTCGAAAACACGTAGGAGAACAGCTTGAGGGTCACCATGCGTTCGCGCTTATAGATGGTCCATTCGCCGACGATATCGCGCGCTGCATTGTTGCAGCCGAACCAAATCGCGGCCACAACCATCAGAAAATGAACGATCGGCATCTTCTGGGCCAGTTCCCCGAAACTCGTTGCGGAGTCGGCCGCTGCTTTCATCGGGTAATTGATCAGGGTCAACAACACCGCGAACAGGGGAGCCTGCAACAGCAGAATCGCGGTCTGCGCGCGGTCTTGCAGTTTGATGATTACATTGCGCCGGATCAGAGCAAGCAATTGCACCAAACCGAATGTGCGGCGTGGCTTCTCTTCGCCGGTCTTGCTGGTAGTGGGGGGCTGCTTGCCCGAGCGGTTGGCGACGAACTCCTGCTGATAGCGTGAACCCAGATAGCGCTGCCGCCAGCCTCCGGTCCCAATGGGGTGGTCCTTCGACTGCATTCCAGAGAACAACATCTCCGGATTCAAGTCCTCCTTCGCGGCAGATTCTGGGAGAGCGTGCTCCGGAGGGTTGAAGAACTGAATCGAGTCTGGATAGGTTGGCCCAAAGTAGACCAGCGCGCCTGCTTTATCTCCCGTATCGCGAGAGATCATGATGAGGTCATCGAACTGCTTATAGATTTTCAGGCTGGGCTGGTGGATGGTGGTGATGACCGTCTTGCCGCTCTTTGAGAGCGCTTTCAGCAAGTCCACGACAGACTCGGCGTCGTAAGACGACAGACCGGAGGTCGGTTCATCGAGGAACAAAACCGGTGTATCGGTAATCAACTCCAGCGCAATATTGACCCGTTTACGCTGGCCTCCACTGAGCGTCTTCCGTTCCGGAGAGCCGATGATCGTATTGATCTTGTCCAGGAGGTGCAGATCTTCAAGCACCTTCGACGTGCGCGTCTTGATCTCCGCATCGGTCAGATCGGTGCGCAGTCTGGCGGAGAAGTAGAGCGCCTGGCCAACCGTCAACTGGGGATGCACGATGTCGTCTTGCGGCACATACCCCATCTGGTGGCGAAACCGGTCATAGTAGTCGTAGAGGCTGGCTCCGTTGAAGAGCACATTGCCTTCCACCGGTTTGGTGTAGCCGTTCAGCGCCTTCAGCAATGTGGTTTTGCCGGCACCGGCGGGCCCCATCAGCGCTACGAGTTCAGAGGGGAAAACCGTCAGCGAGACTGGGTCCAGCAGGCGCTTACCATTCGGTGCATGGACAACAATGCTGTTGGCTTCAATGGTGACGTTGCCGTAGTATTCCCGCCGGGCTAGCTCGCCACCTTCCAGCAGTTGAAAGCGGAAGCTGCCCAGTCCGATCTCCTGCCCGGGCTTGGCTAATATCTTTCCGCTTACGCGGATGCCGCTGACGAATGTGCCATTGCGGGAGCCCAGGTCCTCGACAAAGATTCCTTCCGGCGCACGAGTAAGCCGGGCGTGACGCCAGGAGACCATGGGAAATTCGAGTGGGACGTCGCATTGCGGGTCGCGCCCGATCTCCATCACATTGCCGCGGAAGGAGACCTTGTGAAAGGGAGCCTCGCCGATCTCTACCTTCTTGGGAGAAAGCAGCTGGGAGGCAGCCACTTTATACGAACCCAGGTACACGTCGCTTGCGGAGTCCAATACCGCGCGATTGATCCGGTTGGTGAGCTGGCCTATGGCGGTTCCGTTGCGTGAATTCAGATCCTGCAGGATGTACTGGCCGCGCTCGACGGTAATGACGGCGTGATTCCAAGAGATGATCGGCAGATCGATCTGGACATCGGATTCAGGGGAGCGCCCGATGGTAATCGGCTTGGCGCCAACGGCGCGGTCAAGCGCCCTGTTTGGCGCAACGGGCCAAGGCATCTCAACCTGGTAGCCTAAAGTCACATGCGCGCCCTGCGGAATCCAGACGGCTTCCGTTGGCGCGATTCTTACCCCATTTACATAGGTACCGTTGGTCGAGCCGAGGTCTTCCACCGTGAATCCATCGCCTTGGTGCGTGAGACGGCAATGGTGGCCGGAAACGGATGGTTGCGGCACAACGATGTTACAGTCCTGAGCGCTCCCGATCACCCAGGAAGCTTGCGCGATCAACTCATTTGGGGACATGGTAAAGGTATTTTGGAATCGGTTCAGTGTAGCACATAACGATTGAGTCGCTGACCCAGGGAAATGCGACGCTCTCTTAACTAGAGCTTGGCTAGCTCTCTTCCTCCGACCTCCCACTATTTTGGTTCTTTCAGCGCACAATCAACTACAATCGAAGTTCAATAATTCCAAAAATTCCTCCGCCGAAAGGCGTTTCCGGCTTCAGGAAAATTACGGGAGAACGTCCGTCATGGCGGAATGGAATCGCAGGAAGTGGTTGAGAGCCTTTGGGCTTGGCACGGCGTCCATGTTCGTGGCTCCTGGGTTGCTCGTTCCCGGCTTGCTGGCCGACGAGCCGCAGATCACACGCTCTCCCTTGAACAAGCTCAGCGATGAGCAGGAGATTGAGCTGGGGCGCCGATTCGCTACGGAACTCGAAAAAGAAGAACCCGTTGTCTCAAGTCTGCTGATCGACAGGTACTTGAACGCGCTGGTGCGTGACTTGGCCAGCCATAGCCAGCGACCGAATCTTCCTTACGCCGTCAAGCTGATCAATAGCCACGAACCCAATGCATGCTCGCTGCCGGGTGGGTTTCTGTACGTGAACCGCGGCTTGATCGAGATGATTGGCAGCGAAGACGAACTGGCTGCCACCTTGGCCCACGAGATTGGACACGTGGTTGGACGCCACGCAGTGAACCAACTGCTTCTCAGTTTTTCGGCGCGTGCCCTGCTCAAGCCGGTGCTTGATAACCTGAACAAACACAATGGCGTGATCGAAAGCATCATCCTGCAGTTTGGCGGAGCGCTGGCGATGCTAGCCATGCTGCACTTCAGCCGGCAAGATGAGGCGCAGGCTGACTTACTGGGGCTCTACGAGATGCTGCGTGCGGGGCGGGATCCACGCGGGTTCCTCAAGCTGTTTGCACAACTCGAAGAGTTGCAGGAGTCATCGGGTAGCGCACCGATCGCCTTCCTGTCCGATCATCCGCCCACTCCGGAGCGGGCGGCGGCCATTCGGCACGAGCTGGCACAGCTGACGATTCCAGCCGGTGCGAGCGCCGACTCGATGAAGTTCCAGACGATCAAGATGAGTGTGGGCCTTCTGCCTGAGTCGCCCAAGGTTCCCGCACACCACAAGCCGCAATCCTAGGAATAGACCATGTTGAAGGCAAACGCTTGGATCGCAGTTGTGCTCATCGGGATCGGTTGTCCGGCGGCCGCATGCGCACAGGGAGGGGGGCAGCACCTGCTCAACGCCGGTCCTGCGTACACCAGTCAGGACGGAGACAATGGGCCGCAGTTTCCGCGCGTCGATATGGTAGTGCGCTTCACCGGCGCCGATGGTCTTCCACAGCCGGTACAGGCCGAAGACCTGAGTCTCGTTTCCGGAGACACGGAGTTGGGCCGCGGCAGTTCCATGCGCACTTTTGCGGAGACAGGTTATGGCATCAAGGCGATTCTGGCTTTGGATGCCAGCGGCAGCATGAATGGCGCGCCTCTGCGCGCGATTCACGCCTCCATCGCCAAGTTTGTGAATCAGGCGCGCGATCAGGACCGCGTTGAGGTGCTTACCTTTGCCGACGACACGCGCGTGGAGGTCCCATTCGGGGCAGACAAGGCTGCACTCGGCGAGCACTTGCGGAGCGTGAAAAGCCGTGGCACGCAGACCCGTCTGTACGACGGATTGCTGGAGGCGCTGGCGCGGTTCGATGGCGATCCGCCGGTGCGCCGCTCGCTGACGGTCATCTCGGATGGACACGACGAGGGTTCGCAACACACGATTGACGATGTCATCCGGCAGGCGCGCTCAGACGGGGTTTCCATTGACTGCATTGGGTTGGCCCGGAACCACCTTGAGTATTTGCAGTCGATGGCTAACATCTCGCAGGCAACCGGAGGTAATTATC
>CAZYDF010000134.1:0-10647 GCA_964645855.1 uncultured Occallatibacter sp. | reverse complement strand
AGGCTAACCCACGACCAGCACAGGGGGACCGGTCACTCCATGATGACTAACTGCCGCGGGCAGGGTCACTCCTAGATACTAGCTACCCATGTGCGGTTAATCACATTGCAATCCAGGCTTTCACTGCTATATTTTATGAGCAAACCAAACCTTGATCGACACATATCTTTTATCAACCCTCCAGGCGTATCCCAAGGCGTGGCCAGAATTCAGTTCCTAGTTTCCCGATGGGGGGTTTGTGCGCAATTTGTGGAGCAGCTAAGGCGGCCAACCGGGTTCCGCGGCGCGATTGGTTTGCCATTGCTTGGCACATCGCAGGCCTAGGGGAAGTGTGCTCACTGAAACTACGGGAAGAATTGGAGATCGAAGACCACCGAGCCGCATGAAGGTTGGCGTAGGAACTGCGCAAAGGTACCCGTTCTGCTGGAGAACGGGTACCTTTGCGGACCGGTCGAATTGCTTTACCTCTGCGTTGGCGGCAGGGACGGCGGCTTGGGCCTGCGCGGTGCCGCCCGCACATTCGCAGGGGGCATCGCCGCCGCGGGCTGAAGATCCCGCTGAAAGATCTGCTCGTGCGCGCTTTTTCGCTCGCATAACAAAACTGCTCGCGGCAATCATGCCACTCACTCGATAGTTTTTTATCGACAACGCTATTTCCAGCCCCTTCGTCTTGGGAAGAAATTACCAGATTCTTCTATTTCACTCTCCGTGAGCAAGGGCCAAGGTTTCGTTTCTTTCGCGTGCAATCAATCGCGCTGATGAGTGTCGCTCATGGATCAACTGAGATCGTCCGACCGCAAGCAACTGCTCGCCGTGATACGCGAATGCTATGCCCTTCGCAGCTTCGATTGCATCGAGCAGTTTGCCAATCAGTTACTCGATGCGCTCCACCAACTTTTTCCTGCAGGCCATATCGTCTACAACGAAATGAATCCGGAAAAGCAGGAATCCTACAATATTGTGAGTCTTGCCGATATTGCCACTCCCACCGTCTTCCAACGTTGGGTTGAGCATATGCGGGAGCATCCCATGTTTGCCTACGTAGCCGGCACGGGAGGTCCCCATGCGGCCGGAATCTCCGATTTCTGGTCGCAGAGCCAGTTGCACAATAGCGGTCTCTACCGCGGATTCTTTCGGCACTACGAAGTGGAAGACTCCATCTGCGTGAATATCTCGTCGAAGTTTCCGCTCGTCATTGGAGTCTCCTGGCAAAGAGACCGCGTTTTTACCGAACGCGAACGGTTGATGGCCGATCTGATCCGTCCCCACATTGTGCAGGCGCGGCAGAACGCGCACTTGGTCTGCAAAATGCAGAAGCGGTTGCAAATCATCGAAGACGGCATGGAATGCGCGTCCCAGGGAATGATCCACTGCGATGCGGATGGGGGCGTGCAGATGATGACCGCACAGGCGCGCCGATGGATGAACCAATACTTTGGCGTAGCCAAGAATCTGGACCGCCAGTTACCTGCGAAGCTTCTTGGCTGGGTACTCGAACAGGATGCGCAACTCAGCCGCGACAATCTACCAAGGGCGCGTCAGTCGCTGACCGTGCCGCGAAAAGATCATGTTTTGACGATCCGCCTGCTCTCCGAGGCCCACACCAAACTGCTGCTTCTCGAAGAGAAGGTGGTGGAACGGGCGGGGAACGCGCTGGAAGGCTTCGGCCTCTCCCCGCGCGAGTCCGAGGTGCTCGCCCTGGTGGCGCAGGGCAGGACAAACAGCGAGATCGCCTTGAACCTGGGCACCAGCCCGCTGACCGTCAAAAAACACGTGGAGCATATTTTTCAAAAATTAAAGGTCAATTCCCGGACCGCGGCCACGGCCATCGCGTTACGACTCTCTGCGCGCGGCGAGTTAGCTAACTAATTCACCTTGCAGCCTGACTTCCAGGGCGGTTCCAGGATAGGTATACCCGCGCCAGAATCTTCAAAGTCCGTCGCTCCCCGATGGCCGCGCCGGTTGGAACGCATAGGTTTTCAGGTAACGCAATTCTGGAACCGCTATAGCTTCCTCGTCGGCTTTCGCGGCGTTCCTTTGCCTTCCCCTCGGAGCTCGTAGCTCCATACGCCAAACGGCGTATTGACCATCGTTCCTCCTTCCTTGAAACTTGACCTGAACCAGGATTTTGGCGGTGTTTTCTCGTCCTGTGCGGAGCGGCGAAAGTTAGGCGCATTGGCTCTGAATTATCCTCTCCGCGCCCATTTCTTAGCAATATTTTTGTCATGAAATTCGCGCCGGGTTAACTCTTCAACGTGAAGTGCCTTGGAAATGCACGCTTCTCTGTGTGCTGGGTAGCTCGCGCTGCTCCGAACCGTACCGCAACCAGGTCTGTTGATTCATTGAAGGAGATACATGCTACGCAAACTTGCAGGATCTCGCACAAATCGGATCCCGATCAGCCGTCTCCCATGGTTCGGTCTGATTGGGCTGCTCGCCCTCTTTGCCGCACCGGCGGCCTTCGCCCAGGTAACCTACCAGGGCGCGCCCTCGCTTCTGCCGGGCATCGCTGCCACCAACGGCACAACTGAGGGCGTGGTGGTGGACGCCAACGGAACGGTCTACACCTCTGATAGCACCAACAACCGCATTATCGTGGAAACCCAGGCTTACCTGGGCAACGCGCTCACCGGCGACACCGGCCCGGCGGGCTACGCGGCCGCCAACGTGAGCTATATCACATGCGGCAACACTATGATCAAACCCACCGCTCTGGCCATCAGCGGCAACGGCACCTTGTATGTCGCCGACGCCGGCAACAGCGCCGTCCGGAGCGTCAATCTGACCACCGGCGTCTGCTCGACGGTGATCGACGGGACTATGGCCAGCGCCGGGAATCCCAACCATCCGATCGCGAATGAAAGCTACCCAAATAACGTTGTGGACGCTAACATCGCAGGCCTCGCGGTCAACGAATACGGCGACCTCTACATCTCCGACGCCAGCGCCGGTCCGGGCAACCACGGGTTGATTATCCGCATCCCCAATGGCGGCGGCCCATATGCCGTCATGGACGAGAGCACGATCATCACCGGCAACACTTGCATTCTTGACGTCAACGGATGCACGGGGAACTACAATCCGCCCTACGTGGTCAACGGCATCTGGAATCCCGAGGGAATTGCCTGGGACTTCCGCGACGACCAGCTCTATATCGCGGATTTTGGCAACGCCAGACTTCTGGCCTTTAGCCAGAAGTGGATCGCGGGCGGCGGCGGCGCACCAGGGGAGGCCTTGCTCACCGGTCCCTGGAGCTGGCCGCAGAATCCCCCCAACAGCACGGGCGTCAACAATAATCCGAACCGTCCCTATGGCGTGGCCGTGGACGCTCAGGGCGACCTCTTTTGGACCGACGCCTATACGAACGCCGCATACGAACTGCCGCACGGCAGCAACGTGGACTTCCATTTGAACGTCGGGAACGGCGGCGGCGGTACCGTGGGGCATACTACCCCCGACTCGGCTAACATCCTGAACAATGCCCACGGCATTTTTGTGGACCAATGGGGAACGGTCTATGTCGCGAACACCTACGGCGACCAGGTGCTTATCAATGTCTCCCAGTCGTACACTTCGAACGTCGGCGGTGGCGCGGTCAACTTCCACCAAGTGCCGCTGAACGCCAACGGCTACGAGTACCAGCTGTTGGCGTTCACCCTCAACGGCGCGACCGTGGGATCGACGGCGGCCTATACCGAAGGCATCGAGAACCTCGACTTCAACGTCACCAACGCCGCCTCTACGGTCAACGGCTGCTACACCGGGGCCACTGGCACCTGCTATATGTATGTGACCTTCAAGCCCACCCAGCCCGGCCTGCGCCGCGGCTCCTTTACGATCTACGACGGAAGCGGCACTTTGCTGGCCAGCGTGCCGCTGTTCGGCTTTGGCGCGGCTCCGCAATTGGAGAGCTTCCCGGCCGGCTACGGCGCCGCCATCACCACCGGCACCGTGGTGAGCACCATCCAGCCCATGCAGATCGCGCTGGACGGCAAGAACAACCTGTACGTGGCCAACTACACCGGCGATGCCGTCATCCAGGCTCCGCCGCAGGGCGGCTCGGGCCAGGTTCTCGCTGGTCCGTCCAGCGGCAGCGGCACTCCGCAACAGGCTACCGGCGTGGCCGTGGATGGCGCGGGCACCGTCTACGTCTCCGATCACCAAGGCAACCATATCTGGGTAAAGACCACGGCGGGCGGGTACGTTAACCTGACCATCGACGGCGACGGTTTGGGCGTAGCGCTCAACCAGCCCATGGAGTTGAACTTCGATGCGGCCGGCAACCTGTACATCGCCGACTCGGGCAATAACCGGGTGGTGCGGGTGGACAACATCTTCGTCAACAGCAGCAACCAGTTTGAAGGCCGCGGCCAAGTGTTGCTGACCAACGCCCCGTGCTTTACCCTGACCAACAACACCGGCACCGGCAATTGCGTGTCGGGTGGCGGCTATGGCTTTAGCGGCTCCAGCTCCGCCAGCGGCTTCCAGAGCGTAACCGGCGTCGCGGTCGATCCGTGGCAGAACATCTACATCACCGACTCGAAGGCCGGAGTCGTTGTTGTGGCTCCGCAGAGCCTGAACCAGATCAATGGCGGGCTGTATTCGTCTAGCAGGCTGAACTGGCCGACGTCCAACAACGCGCTGCCTGGCGTAGCGGGCGTCCTCAACCAGCCGCAGGGCCTCAACAGCGACGGCTTTGGCAACCTCTACGTAGCCGATGCGGGCAACAACCGCATCATCATGGGCAATCTGCCTGCGGAGTGGGGCACGACCTTCGGCTCCCCGCGCAACACCGGCTTTGGCGCGACGGTAACCAGCTACACGGCTCCTGGCGCTACCACGGCCTCGGCTCCCGGCGCTCTGGGCAGCAGCATCTTCGGCGTAGCTGTTGATCCCAATGGCAACGTCTACGTTCCTGACTACTCCAACAACCGCATTGCCGCCTACTACCCGACCACTGAGCCGACGCTGATCTTTGCGCCGACGTATGTTGGCCAGACCAACGGTCCGCAGGCGTTCAATGTTTTCAACGCCGGCAACGAGACGCTTTCCTTCCTGAGCCCGACATCGGGATCAAACCCCACGCTTTCGAGCACTAACTTCAGCTTGAACGCCGGCGCAAACGCCTGCGGAACCGGTCTAACCCTGGCGACGAACGCGATATGCTCATTCAGCGCGAGCTTCACGCCGACGATTCCGGGCACCCTCACCGACGGCATCGTGGCAACCAATAACAACCTGTATCCGGCCGGATACACGAGCACCACCACCGCGTGGACCTCGCAGACGGCCCCGCTGCAGGGCACAGGCCTGATCGACACGCCAGTGAGCGTAGTGCTCACCGGCTCACCGAACCCGGTCTTCCTGCTCAACCCAGTTACCTATACGGCCACGGTTAAGGGCGTTATCACCACCCTGCCGGGTACGCCCACCGGCACCGTGACCTTCTACGATGCCACCGCGAATACCACTCTGGGTACCGCCACGCTGGGTACCTCAACCCTGAATGGCGCCGGCGTGGCCACTCTCACCGCCGTGGCCTACAGCTTTGTGGGAACGCACAACATCACCGCTACCTATAACGGCAGCGCCGACTACACAGCGGCTACCAGCGCTGTGTTGCCTGTGGTGGTTGAGGACTTCGCCATCGCGGTTCCCAACCCGGCCTCCGCGATCGTCAACCCCTCCGGCTCGGCGACCTTCGTCATTCCCTTCAACCCGGTGAACGGACTCACCTTCCCGGCGGCCATTGTTTTGACCACCAGCGGCGCTCCCACCGGATCGACGGTTACGCTGTCTTCGTCCACCATTGCCGCAGGCTCGGGCACCAGCAACATCACCCTCACGGTGGTCGCGCCGTCGCTCACCGCCCAGGCCAACCACCCGGAGAGCCTGGGACACAAAATGGCACCCCTCGCCTTGGCGTTGCTGTTCCTGCCTCTGATCGGTTTCCGCCGCTCCAGAAAGAACGTCGTTCGCTACCTGGCGATCCTTCTCCTGCTGGTAGGCGGATTGGCCGCGACCACGGCCATGAGCGGTTGCTCCAACAAGCCTTCCGGCTACTTCGGCCAGGGCACAACCTATGACTACAACGTTACCGTCACGGCAGCTTCTGGCGGGCTGAGCCACTCCACCGTTGTTACGCTCTCCGTCAACTAACCGGGACTAGAGGGAAAGGAGCAATGAAATGCGTAGCAAATTGATGTTGATTGCCCTCCTCGGTCTTGCCATTCTGCCCTGCGCCGGACAAACGTCCGGCGGGGGCAGTAAAAAAACCGGTGACTCGGTTCTTGACAAGTTCGACTTCGGCCTCACGTTCACCGACAAGTATGCGAAGATCTCCAACACGGATGGAACATACTTCAACCTGCCTGGCGGCTCGCTGGATGCAGCCTACACCTTCAACAAATGGGATCGGCGATGGGCCGTTGCCGCTGACTTCCAAGGCGAAGCCTCGACCCAGCCCATCACCTTGGGCTATGGCCTCAAGCAGATCAGTTTCGTGGTGGGGCCACGCTACACCGTGTGGCGGCAGAAAAACGCGGAGCGCAAGAGTAACTTCTACGCTCAGGCTCTGGTCGGCGGCATGCATGCCTGGGACAGCCTCTTCCAGTCCTCGCCGACGGCAAAGGGCGTAACCAGCGCCAACAGCTTCGCCTTCCAGTGCGGCGGCGGGCTCAATCTGCCGGTCGGCAAGAAGGTCGGCCTGCGGGTGGGCGAGGTTGACTACATCCTCACCAAGCTGCCGAACGCGTACAACAACTTCCAGGGAGATGTTCGCTTCTCGACTGGTCTCAACTTCCACTTCTAAACTGAATTCAGAGTTGTTTTCGAAAAGGGCTCCTTCCGGGGAGCCCTTTTTATTGGTGCGACCGCATGAACGCACACAAATGGGTGATCGCCGCAAGACTCTAAATGGCAAAAAGAACGGCGGCTTCCCTTGCGGAAAACCGCCGCTCTTTTGTACTGCCAGAGTGCCTGAAGCCTATCGTCCTTCTTTGCCACCTGGCCAGCCGCTGCCCTGCTCGGCTACACTAGCGGTGCCAAGCTGGCCATGCGCAAGCGCGAAGAAGAAGAAGATTAGACACGGCTCTTCGACAGGGTCATGAAACGATGCCCTTTCGCCGAGACCCAAGTTTCATGTTTTTTGAGCTTACGGTTCAGGACATAACTGGTCGAATCATCAGGGAGTGCATACTGGGCAGGATTTTGGTAGGAGAGAGAGAATGCGCGGTTTCGGAAGCTGGATTCAGTTTGGAATCTCAGCCAGCCTATTGGCACTGCTGGCTGGGTGCTCGGGCACGGGAGTCGCAAGTTATTCCGCGACGAAGGCCACGCTTACAGCCGGCGGGGCCAGTAAAGTCTTCGTCACTCAACTGACGGATACGGTCACAGGTACCGGGGTGATCGCGCAGTATGCAGCCGATGGAAGCAATGTTGCTGCGCCTGCAGCTACCTTTACAACGCAGGCTTCAACTGCGTTTTCCTATGCAGTTTTGGATGCAGGTGGTCAGTTTTATGCAGGGGTGCAGGCGGGGTCGCCCGAGGTGATGGTCTTTGCGCCCGGAACGCAGGGGGCAGGAACAGCGGTCAGAATCATAGAGGGTGGAGCGGCAAGCTTCAGCAAGCCCGGCCCATTAGCAATCGATTCCTCTTCCCAACTTTATGTGGCTGATCCAAACGGAAGTCTCTCGGTGTTTGCTCCGGATGCAGCGGGCGCGGCAGCACCGGTTCGGCGCATCCAGGGGGATTTGACGCAACTGTCTACTGCAGGCGTGGTGAGTGCGCTCACAGTGGATGCCACGACAGGAACCATTCGCTTGGCGATGGATTCCACCTCGTCTGTCTCTCCTGCTTGGACGGTACTGGAATTTGCGGCCACAGCGAACGGGAACGTAGCTCCAGCGCGAGTGATCACGGTGGCGAATCCGTGTTCGCTCAATAACGCCTCCCATACAGCCCTGAATCGCAACGGCAATTTCTATGTTTCCTGCATGGAAGGATCGGGGAGTGTTTTGCTGGTGTATGCGTTAACCGGCCAGAACGTGACCGCTCCCAGCAGAACCATGAGTGGAGTTGCAACGGGGCTCGAAAGCGTACTGGCCATGACCACAGATCAGGTGGGGAATCTTTTCGTGTTGAACTACAGCCAGGATGCAGGGCTTAGCGTGAAAGCGTTCGGAGCCAGCGGGGATGGAAATGTCGCTCCGGCGATTCAGTTCTCTGCAAATTCCATGACTTCCATCTTCCCGCAGATTGCGGTTTATTAGGGGCATTGCGGCACAGCGCCCTTACAGGGCGCGGATTGTCTTTCGGACCATTCCCAGCACGTCGCTTCGCTCCGTGCTGGGCTATTTGCACAGCGCCCCCGAGGGGCGCGGGATAGCGAACAAACGCGGGATAGGTGGCAAAAGCAAGCGGGCGGCTTCCCTTCTGGGAAAGCCGCCCGCTTTTGTTTGTGCTGATTCAATTGCCTTGGTTGATCGATTGCTCTGAAGGACAAAGAACTTACCGACGTTCGTGAAACCCTACCGTCCTTCGTGCAACTGCTGCAGCGCGAAGACCGTGGTCTGCTGCTTCTGAATGGCTGCAATGCCCTCTGCCGCGGCCTGTGCCGCGGAGAGCGTGGTGATGGTGGGAATGCGAGCCGTGACAGCGGCGCGACGGATCGCCTTGTCGTCAAAGATAGCGTCCTGGCCGCGCGGCGTGTTGATGATCAGGTTGATGCGATCGCTCTTGATCAAATCAACCGCATCCGGACGGCCCTCGGTCACCTTGAAGACGCGCTCCACCACCATGCCGGCGTTCTCCAGCACGTTGGCGGTTCCCTCGGTGGCCACAATCTTGAAGCCAAGGTGGATGTATTTACGCGCCAGCTCAACCGCGCCTGGCTTGTCGTGATCCTTGACGCTGAAGAAGACCGTGCCCTTGGTGGGCAGAATCTGTCCGGCAGCAAGTTGCGCCTTGGCAAAGGCCTCGCCAAAGGTAGCGGCCACGCCCATCACTTCACCGGTGGAGCGCATCTCCGGGCCCAGAACCGTGTCCACTCCGCCGAACTTGTTCCAGGGGAAGACCGGGCTTTTGACGTAGAAGTGGTTGCCGGTGCCCAGATCCTTGCCCGCGGCCATCTCGGCCGGGAGCAAGTCGCGCAGGGTGCGGCCGGTCATGAGGCGCGAAGCCACCTTGGCCAGCGCAATGCCGGTTGCCTTGGAGACGTACGGTACCGTACGCGAGGCGCGCGGGTTCACTTCGATCACATACACGTGGTCGTGGCCCTCGGCATCGCGCTGGATGGCGAACTGCAGATTGGCCAGACCCACCACGTTCAGCGCCAGCACCAGCTTCCTGGTGTACTCGCGCAGCACCTCCTGCGTCTCCGGGCGGATGGAAACCGCGGGCAGCACGCAGCTGGAGTCGCCGCTGTGAATGCCGGCTTCCTCAATGTGCTGCATGATGCCGGCGATCAGCACTTCCTTGGAGTCGCAGAGGGCGTCCACGTCCACTTCAATGGCGTTCTCCAGAAAGTGGTCTACCAGCACCGGCCGCTCCTGCGAGTATTCAACTGCCTCGCGCATGTAGCGGGTTACGCTCTCGGCGTCGTATGCGATGACCATGGCGCGGCCGCCCAGCACGTAGCTGGGGCGGACCAGCACCGGGTAACCGATGCGCTCGCCGATAGCCAGAGCTTGCTCCACACTGGTGGCAGTGCCGCCGTCGGGCTGCGGAATTCCTAAATCAACCAGCAGCTTGCCAAAGCGCTTGCGATCCTCGGCGAGGTCGATTGAGTCGGGTTGCGTGCCCACGATCTTGACGCCCGCGGCCTTGAGCCGCTGCGCCAGGTTCAGCGGAGTCTGGCCGCCAAACTGCACGATCATGCCCACATCAGCGCCGGTCTTGGTCTCGTGCTCGTGGATGGCCAGCACGTCTTCGAGAACCAGCGGCTCAAAGTAGAGCCGGTCACTGGTGTCGTAGTCGGTGGAGACGGTCTCCGGGTTGCAGTTCACCATGATCGTCTCAAAGCCGTCGTCCTTGAGTGCAAAGGCCGCATGGCAGCAGCAATAATCGAACTCAATTCCCTGCCCGATGCGATTGGGACCAGAGCCGAGGATGATGATCTTCTTCTTGTCGGTGGGCGGCGCTTCGTCTTCTTCGTCGTAGGTGGAGTAGAGGTAGGGAGTCATCGATTCAAACTCGGCGGCGCAGGTGTCCACGAGCTTGAAGACCGGCTTCACGCCCAACCGCTCACGCAGTTCCCTGACCTGCTTTGTGCCGTCGTGGCCTTCCAGCTTCCACTCCATGGCAATGCGCTCGTCGGAGAGCCCGAGCCGCTTCAAACGCCGGAGCGCTTCTTCGGTGATGGCATCGGGCGTGGTGTGGGCAATGGTGCCCTGGGCAAGGGTGATCTCGCGGACCTGGTGCAGGAACCACGGGTCCATCTTGGTCAAACGCGCCACTTCGCGCACGCTCATGGCGCGCTCAAAGGCGTAGCGAATATAGGACAGCCGCTCCGGACGCGGGGTCACCAGCATCTGCGTCAAGCGGCGAGGCTCCATCACTTCGGCGCCGGTCTTCTTGCCGGTCTCGAGCGCGCGCCAGGCCTTCATCAGCGCTTCCTTGAAGGTGCGGCCCATGGCCATCACCTCGCCC
>CAZYDF010000133.1:0-10655 GCA_964645855.1 uncultured Occallatibacter sp. | reverse complement strand
CACTGGTGCACGACGGAAGCGCGCTTCCGCAACCACCTGAAGAAGGTGAAGCCGGAGGCCGCGGCCAAGCTCATTCCGCTGGACGACATGTTGGTGCGCGTCACGCAGCAGGATGTTGTTTATCGCTACTATCTGAACCCGCAACATCGCGCCTTCATCCCCGACTTCGGTGTGTCGATCGAAGTGGAGAGCGAGGGCAAAACCACAACCTACGCACTCAGCCGCCAGCTGGTGATGTTCTGCGTGGAGCGGCGCAAGGCATGGCGCATGCTGCAATCCAAGGCCGGCGTCGTCAACCGCGAGTACATGGCGCAGAAGGCGGTACTGGCGGACGTGGCCGCAGGCAAGATCGCACAGGAAGAGCTTTTTGCGCGGGGCGCGGAGCTGGTGCGGGAGAAGATGGAAGCCAAGGCGTAAGAGCAATACGCATCAAAAAAAAGGCTCCTGATTCTTCACGAATCGGGAGCCTTTTTTTCGTGTTGCTAGAGGCCGATTTGAAACCACCTATTCCGCTTACTGCTCAAACTCCTTTGAGCAGTTCCCCTCTCGCTACGCCCTTGTGCGCAGCAACAGCCGAGACAATCGCGTTGAGTGTTCCAATGCGCATGGGATGATGGGCGGGGACAGCAATGCGGTGGTGGGAAGGCTCTTCGGTCTGCAGAATCATGTGACTGCCTACTTGATGGATGCGCTGCTAGTTCCAGCGCTTTTCCAAGTGGCGCGCCAGCGATTCGCCGTCCAGATCGCGCAGCAGCTTTATGCTACGGCCAGGACCTCGTCGCGAACCATGCGCAGGCGAATGGAGGCTGGAGGCACGGAGTCAAAGTAGAAGGCCTGCACCGCCTCGCGCACGTTGGCGCGGAGTTCTTCCCAAGTGTTGGCCTCAGTGAAGATGCTTTCGCCAATCGCCTCGGCCACAAACCCGCCGTCGGCTTCCTGCATGACTTCGAAGATAAGTTCTTTCATGCTATCTCTGCCTCCGCGACCCCACCGAACGTCAAACGCTAAGGTCAAGATACCACCGAAGCTCCACGCCCGGTCACGGCCCGCAAATCCGCCTCAACCTCCGCCAGCGAATAGGTCACGGCGGTACCGGCCTTGATCTGCGCCACGCGGCAGGCAATCTCCGGCTCCCGAGCCGCGGCGATCTCGGCCTCGGTGGCCACGCCCTCCGCGCCCTCCCACAGGGAGTTCGCCAGGCGGATGCGCTCGTCTTCCGGCAATGCGCGCGCGAGTTGTTGCACTTCTTCGTAGGTGTGCGGCATAGCAAGATTGTAGCCCCAAACCAGTCTGACCGATGAACCAATCCGGCCGCCGTCCAGATCGCGCGGCAGCTTGCTGCAGCCGCAAAAGCTCCTCTGGCAGACTCCGCACACGGATCGCCGGTGCCATCGCCGACCGCGCATGCAAAACTCTTTTCCTGCAGCAGCCCGCGGTGCGACAATCATCTCGCTGGGCAGAACGCCGTTGGAAAGGCACTGTCCCAGAAGGAGAGATTCCCCATGAAACGATTGCTGTTGTGTGCCGGAGTTCTGCTCGCCGCCACCTCGATGTTTGCCCAGATGTCCATGCCGCCCGCCGCCCCCAAGGGCCCGCCGCCGAGCCCTGCCGCTAAGGCGGAGGCCAAGATTGCCGGCGCTGCCATTACCATCGACTACAGCTCGCCCCGGGTGCGCGGGCGCGCAGGCAAGATCTTCAGCAAAGACGGGCTGATCAGCCACGATCCGACCTATCCGGTGTGGCGCGCGGGCGCCAACGCCGCCACCACGCTGACCACCGACGCCGACGTGAAGATTGGCGGCCTGCTGGTGCCCAAGGGCAGTTACTCGCTGTTTGTGGACATCACTGACCCCGCCGCATGGGTGCTGGTGGTGAGCAAGCAGACCAAGCAGTGGGGCACCAAGTACGACAAGGCACAGGACCTGGGCCGTGTGCCGATGAAGACCGCCAAGTCCGCCAAACTGGTGGAAGAGCTGGTTTATACCCTCGCCGCCAAGGGCAAGGGCGGCACGCTGACCCTGGCCTGGGAGAACGTGACCGCGAGCGTTCCTGTAACCGTAGCCAAGTAACGCCAGATGGCGAGCAGAAAGGGCCTGCGCCCGCCGCTCAACTCTTGATACAGCCCTCGAAGAGTGTCAGACTATCCCATCCATCCCGCACAAAACGCGGGATGGATGGGGCACCCAGTTGTTAACGTTGATGGGCCGGATCAATAGCTGAACGGGTTCAGCGCAGGTTTTTTCTGCTCAAAAGGCGTGCAAAACACCAACGGCCGCACCCGCGTAACGGCCGCCAGTCCCGCAGCGTGGCCCGCCAATGCGAAGTTTCTCCGATTCTTCGATAGAATGGATGTGTACCTGTTTTAGCCGGAGGTTTGCGGAATTGCCACTCTATCCTTATCGCTGCACGCAATGTGGGTATAGCTTTGAAAAGATTCAGAACTTCAGCGCCACTCCTGAAACCGAGTGCCCCAAGTGCAAGGGCGTTCTGGAACGCCCGCTGACCGTACCTGGACTGAACTTCAAGGGCGCTGGCTGGTATGTGAACGACTACGCCGGCAAGAGCGCTGCGCCCTCTGCGCCAGCCCCCAAAGCGGATACGCCCTGCGGTGGCGGCAGCAGCGCCTGCGCTGCCTGCCCGGCTGCCGCCGCGGCTGCTCCCAAGTAGGCTGCTTCGTAATTGATCCAGGGCAAGAGATTTGCGTCCTGCTCTCCCACCCTTGCCCGCAAAAGACGCGGCCAAGGATGGGGCACCCAGACAGCATGTGCTTGGCAAATCAATAGCCTGCAATCATCCTGGTTCCCTGGGAGTCCGTGACTTCCCAGGGAGGTCCCTCTGCACGGCTGCATCGCAATGCGCAGGGCCCGCAACTTCCCTTCCCCTGCTCTGTCATGGAAGAATGAGCCTTGTCCCCACAAGGTAATTCCGTGACTGATCGCCCCACGCGCACTCCCGATCTGCTCAACCGTCTGCTGCTGGCCGCAGCGCTGCTTATCGGCGTGTGCGGCGTTGCGGCTGCCCTGTTGCATCTGCCGCTAGCCACGGGCGTAATGCTGCGCTGGGTTGGGCTGGCTTTGCTCACGGCTCACGCGGTGCGACGCCGCTCACTGCTGGAGTGGACCTTCTTGGCCATGCTGGCTGGCGCGGAACTGGGACTCGACGCTCCTGCTGCCGCCGTCCAAACCCGCTTTGCTGCCGACATCTTCCTGCGCCTCATCCGCATGATTGTTGCGCCGCTCATCTTTGGCGGCATCGTCACCGGCATTGCAGGCCATGGCGAGCTGCGCGGCGTGGGCCGGGTGGCCCTGAAGGCGATTCTCTTCTTTGAAGCCGTGACCTCCATCGGACTCGCGCTTGGCGCGCTGGCCATTGACTGGACGCAGGCTGGCGCGGGCGTGGTGTTGCCCGCCGCACTGGCCTTGCCCACCGCCGCCAAGCCTGAAACCTGGCAACAGATCCTGGTCAACATCTTTCCGGAAAACATTGCGCAGGCCGTGGCTCAAGGGCAGATTCTGCAGGTGGCCGTCTTCGCGCTCTTCTTTGGCTCGGCGCTGGCGCTGCTGCCAGCTGAAAAGCGCGCGCCGCTGGTCACCGTGGTGCAATCGCTCACCGACACCATCTTCCGCATGACGCGCTTCATCATGTTCACCGCGCCCGTGGCTGCTGGCGCGGCTCTGGCCTACACAGTGGGCAACACGGGGCTGGCCACGCTGATCCCGTTGGCCAAGCTGGCGGCCACCTGCTACGGCGCGCTGGTCGTCTTTGTGCTGGCGGTGTTTGTGCCCATTCTGCTAGTGGCGCGCGTGCCGCTGGGCCGCTTTATCGCGCTGGTGGCGGAACCCGCGGCGCTGGGGTTTGCCACTACATCGTCCGAGGCCGCGCTGCCCCTGGCCATGGAGCGCATGGAAGCTCTGGGCGTGCCGCGCTGGATTGTTTCGTTCGTCATTCCCATGGGCTACAGCTTCAACCTGACCGGCTCCACGCTCTATCTGGCCATGGCGGCGCTGTTTGCGGCGCAAGCTGGCGGTCTGCATCTTACTGTTTTGCAGCAGGTGGTACTGCTGGCCACCCTCGCGCTTTCCAGCAAAGGCATTGCCGGAGTGCCGCGAGCCACCATCGTGGTGCTGCTGGGCGTGGCTGGATCGTTCCAGATTCCCACCGCAGCGGTGCTTATGCTGCTGGGCGTGGACACGCTGATGGACATGGGCCGCACCGGCCTGAACGTCGTCGGCAACTGCATGGCCGCCGCCGTAGTGGCGCGTTGGGAAGGTGAGTGGACGCCCGCGGCCTGTTCAGCCTCCGAGGCTGAAAGGGCCAGCTCCCCTCCCCATTCCCTCAGGGGCTGAACAGGCTGCGGAAAAACTCCCAGCTCGCCGGGCTTTGTATCAGGGCATGACTTTAGTCGTGCCGCAAGCTGCCATTAAATTGACGAGGGCTTCAGCCCCTGCGGGAAGCTTTCAACTGAGATCAGCTCCAAAACCGAGTTTTCCCGCAGCCAGTGAAACCCTTCATCCGCCCACCGAACCCAACCAGCTCCCGCTGCGATAATCAAGAAGACATGTCCCTGCTCGATCCGATTCCGTCTCCCGTAATCAATGCCGATCTTGTTGCTCTGGAGTGGCAGCCGCTGGTTGAACTGGTGGCTGGCTTTGTCTCCTCGCCCGTGGGCCGCGCGGCCATTCTGGCGCTCCAGCCCTCCAGCGACGCCGCCTGGATTGCGCGCCAGCACCGGCTCACCGGCGAAGTGCGCCTCTTGATCGACGAGCAGGTTTCCATCCCTCTGGGAGGCCTCTTCGACCCCACCAAACTGGCCACCATGGCGCGGATTCCCGAGACCGCTCTGGAGGCTGAGGAGCTGCAGGCGGTGGCGCGGCTGGCCAACGACGTGGCTGCCTGGCAGGATATCCTGCACCATCCGCCGGCGCGGCTGGAAGGCAAGCTGGTGGGCCTGGGCGTGATCTCCGGCGAGCTGGTGCAGAGCCTGCGTCCGCTGGCCGAAACCATCGAGCGCAAGATCATGCCCGATGGCACGCTCACCGACGATGCTTCGCCGGAGCTGCACCGCATTCGTCGCGAA
Source organism: uncultured Occallatibacter sp. (assembly GCA_964645855.1). Lineage (GTDB taxonomy): Bacteria > Acidobacteriota > Terriglobia > Terriglobales > Acidobacteriaceae > Telmatobacter. The sequence goes on along the minus strand of CAZYDF010000133.1, from coordinate 5,578 downwards.
CAGGAGCACCAACAGCGCGCCATTGAGAGTTCGTTGCGCGCCGCGCTGCGCCGGTTTTCGAGCGAGGGAGCCACCCAGGATGACCTGATCACCATCCGCGGCGACCGCTTTGTGATTCCGGTGCGCGCGGAGCTCAAGCGGCGCGTCTCCGGCGTGGTCCACGGGGCCAGCTCCTCCGGCCAAACCGTCTTTGTGGAGCCGCTCGAAACCATTGAGCTGAACAACGAACTGGTGCGCTTGTTTGAAGAAGAGCAGGCGGAGATTCATCGCATCTTTGTGGCCCTCACCAGCCAGGTGGGCGCTTATGCGCGCGCGCTGGTGGTGGGTGCAAAGGTGCTGGCCGTGGTGGACAGCATGCTGGCCCGCGCTCGCTTTGCGCGCGACTACGACTGCGTTGAGCCTCTGGTCGGACCCGAACAACTGCGGCTGGAGGGCGCACGCCATCCGCTGCTGGAGCGGCGCTTGCGCGCAGGCGGCGCAACCAAGAACTCGGCCGTGGTGCCGCTCACCCTGGAGCTAATCAGCAGCGAGCGCCAGCTCATCATCAGCGGTCCCAACACCGGCGGCAAAACGGTTACGCTCAAAACCACTGCTCTCTTGGCCATGATGGCCCAGGCCGGCCTGCCCGTCCCCGCCACCGCTGCAACTTTCCCCATCTTCGACGCTTTCCTGGCCGACATCGGCGACGCCCAATCCATTGAGCAGGCGCTCTCCACCTTCTCCGCGCACATCGTCAACCTGGACCGGCTTTCCCGGCTGGCGGACTCGAGTTCCCTGGTGCTGCTGGACGAGCTGGGTTCTTCCACCGATCCTGAAGAGGGCTCGGCGCTGGCCGTGGCCGTGGCCGAGCACTTCCTGAACGCCCGCGCCTGGACGCTAATCTCCACCCACCACACCTCGCTCAAGGTCTACGGCGCCAACATGGCCGGCGTCCGCAACGCCGCGGCGGGCGTGGACGAGCGCACCCTTGCGCCCAACTATCAACTGCGTCTGGGTGTGCCGGGAGCTTCCGCCGGCATCCAGACCGCGGAACGGCTGGGCCTGAACGCGTCCATCATCACCGGCGCGCGCCAGCGCATGGGCTCGCAACAGGCCGACATTGCGCGCTTTCTCGACAAGATCCACAGCGAGCTCACCGACCTGGAAGCCGAGCGCAAGAAGGCGCGCTTGGAGCAGTACACGCTCAACCAGGAACGTGCCCGGCTGGCCCGCGAGGGCGACGTGGAGATGCGCGCCCGGGTGCGCGAGCTCGAGTCCAAACTCGGCTCGCTGATGAAGGAATTCGAGTTCCAGATGAAGGAGAATGTGCGCGTTGTGGAAGATCGCGTGGCACAGCAGAAACTCTCCAAGGAGGCCGAGCGCCGCATCAATCGCCTGCGCCGCGAGTTCCAGGAGAGCTTCAATCAGGTGGTGGTGGCGCACAAGACCGGCGCCGACCAGGGCGATGCCAACGCCCAGCCGCACCTGCTGCAACACGTTGCCGCTGGCGATCAAGTCCTGCTGAAGTCCATGAACAAGATTGCCGTCGTGCAGCGCGAAGTGGAGAAGGACCTGTTCGAGGTGGCGCTCGGGCCCATCAAAATGCGCGTCAAGCTCTCGGATCTGGCCTCACCCAAGAGTCCCGCCGGCGAAGCCGCACGCGCCAGCGAGACACCGCTTATGGCCGTCCGCCGCCAAAAGGGCGTGCAGGTCAGCATCTACAGCGACAGCGACTCGACCGAGGCGATGCGGATGGAGATCAACCTGATCGGCAAAACCGTGGACGAAGGCACCCAGGAGTTGGAGAAATATTTGGATCGCGCCTTTCTGGCCGGCATGCCCAAGGTACGCATCATCCACGGCCACGGAGCCGGCATTCTGCGCCGCGGCGTGCGCGAGTTTCTGAAAGGCCATCCCCACGTTGCCCACTTTGAAGAGGCGCAACAGAGCGAAGGCGGGCAGGGCGCAACCGTGGTGGAGCTGCGGCAGTAGATTCCGGTTGACATGTAGCTACGTTGTGGTTACGATTCTATAGGTTCTGACGTCGAGCCTTCGAATTGCCAGCGGCTCCTCAAAACGAAGATGTTCCTAAGAAGCGTCGAAGGCAACAGGAAATTGCGGTTTGTAGAGATTCCGATCCGCCCTCATTTTGAGGTCACGGTATGGCTCAACGACAAAATGATAGTGCTCAGCAGATGCGGAGTTGTCTATCTATTGATTGTTGGAGAGACCATGAATGGTCCGAGTTTTGAATGGGATGCGGCGAACATCGCATACCTCGCCGAGCACGGAATTGTTCCGGAAGAAGCGGAGCAGGCACTTCTGAACAGACCTGTCGATTTGAGTTCTGAAGTTCGCAACGGCGAACCTCGAATTGCACAAATTGGCGAGACCAATCAGGAACGAGTGCTGGTTGTAATTTCAACCATGTCCGGCGAGAAGATTCGAGTTGTAACGGCTTGGCCTGCGAACAAGAACTACCGGCGGTACTTCGCCAGCCTAAAGAGGAGCGCCAATGTTGGAAGAGCTCAAGACGATGACCTTCGCGAATGAAGCCGAAGAGGCCGCGTGGTGGAAAGCCCACGAAGACGACCTTCTGAAGGAATTCAAGAGAGCTACGGCGGAGGGTCGCGTCGGAGTAGGGACGGCCGTGAAACGGGCTTCCACGCCAACCACAACGATTCGCCTCGACCCCGACGACATTGCCAAGGCGCGCGTCCAAGCAGAGGCACGCGGTCTACGGTATCAGACTTACTTGAAGATGCTGATCCACGAAGCGCTTTGTTCCGAGGAGCAGCGCAAGTCGAAAGTTGCATAAGCCAATGCCTGCTGCTGTTCGCCGGTCAGCAGGGAATGTTGATCGACATGCAGAAATGCCGTCTTTGCCTCGGAGGCTCCAATGACCACCGTCACTATCTCACTGCCCGACTCCCTGAACGAGTTTATTGAAAACGAAGTAGAAACAAATGGGTACGACGATGTGAGCGAGTACATGCGCTGTCTGATTCGCGCTGAACAGAAGCGGCAGGCGAAGGCGCAACTGGAAGAGATGCTCCTGGATGGAATGGCCCTGGGCGAGCCGGTGGCTCTAACCTCTGAAATCTGGAGCGAGCTACGGCAGGATGCGCCAGCGGTGGCGGATGAGGAGAAAGCAGCGCATCCAGAGACCTCCCATTGTGCAGGTCATGGTGCAACCTGCTGCGGAAAGCACCATCCTGCAGCAGAGTGAGTGCTAGCCGAGCGAAGTGGATGCACCTGCAGTTTATGAAAATGAAGGATGCGGATCGACGACGTCAACACCCTTGCGAGGAAGAATAAGCTTCAACGGGAGTTGTCGGAGGGTCATAGAGTCGCTCCGCAAGTCGTGTCGTGCTATCCCACCCTTTCCGCACAATACGCGGAAAGGATGGGGCCCACCCGGCACCTGCTTACTCGACGACTTGATTGCCTTTCAGGATTAGGACAGTTCCCCAGCCTACTCTCGCTGCATTCGCACGAATGGCGCAAAGCGCGTCTGCTGCATGCAATGCCTAGGCCATGGCTTCCTTGGTCATGGACTCGAAGCGCAGTTGATTTGTCTTGCGGTCCACGTCGATCTTTACGTGCGCGCCGTTCAGCACCTGACCGTCGAGAATCTTGATGGCCAAGGAGTCCTGAATCATGCGTTGCAGAACGCGCTTCAAGGGCCGCGCTCCGTAGGCCGCATCCGATCCGGCAGCCAAAATCAACTGCCGCGCGGGCTCTGTGAGCTCTAAGGAGATGGCACGATCCACGAGCAGCTTGCGCAGCTCATTCAACCGCAGATCGAGAATGGCCGACATCTGCGCCGCGCCCAGCGTGCGGAAGATAACCGTATCGTCCACGCGGTTCAGAAACTCTGGCCGGAAATGCTCGCGCAGAACATGCATCACGCTCTCGCGGGCCATGTCGAGGTCGTAATCGTTCTTGAGCGCATCGGAAGTGAGCAGCGCCGAGCCCAGGTTCGAGGTCATGATGAGCACGGTGTTTTTGAAGTCCACAGTGCGTCCCTTGGAGTCGGTCAAACGACCATCGTCCATCACCTGCAACAGCACATTGAAGACATCCGGATGCGCCTTCTCAATCTCATCGAAGAGCACTACGGCGTAGGGCCGTCGATGGATTGCTTCTGTTAACTGGCCCCCTTCATCGTAGCCAACATAGCCCGGAGGCGCGCCAATCAAGCGGGCCACGGCGTGCTTCTCCATGTACTCGCTCATGTCAATGCGCACCAGAGCCTGCTCATCGTCAAAAAGGAACTCGGCCAGCGCGCGCGCCGTTTCTGTTTTTCCAACACCTGTAGGTCCGAGGAAGATGAAAGAGCCGATGGGCCGCTTGGGATCGCTCAAGCCCGCGCGGGAGCGGCGAATCGCATTGGCCACCACGGTGAGCGCCGCATCCTGACCAATGACCCGCTCCTTCAAACGCTCTTCCATGTGGACGAGTTTTTTGACTTCGCCTTCCAACATGCGTGCGACGGGAATGCCAGTCCACTTGCTGACGATCTTGGCGATGTCCTCCTCGTCCACTTCCTCCTTCAACATGCGCGCGATGCTGGTGTTGCCGTCCTGCACCGCGTTGAGTTTTTTCAACTCAGCTTCCAGCCGGGGCAGCTCGCCATACTGGATCTGCGCGGCGCGTTCCAGCTGGCCTTTACGGGTGTTTTCTTCCATCTCAAAGCGCAAGGCTTCGATCTTCTTCTTGATCTCGCTCACGCGGGTGATGGCATCGCGCTCCGTGGTCCAGCGCGCGCGCAGGGCGGTGATCTTCTCGGTCAGCGTGGCGGCCTCGCGTTCCACAATCTTGCGGCGCTCAATACTGTTGGCGTCGGTCTCGCGCTTCAGGGCCTCACGCTCAATTTCCAGCGAGATTTTTTCGCGCTCCAGTTGATCGATCTCGGTAGGCACAGAGCCAATCTGAATGGCCAGGGAAGCCGCGGCCTCGTCGACAAGGTCGATGGCCTTGTCGGGCAGGAAACGATCGGAGATGTAGCGATGGGAGAGCGTGGCCGCGGCCACAATGGCCGCATCCTTGATGCGCACGTTGTGGTGGGCCTCATATCTCTCTTTCAGCCCGCGCAGAATCGCGATGGTGTCTTCCACGTTGGGCTCGCCCACGTAGACAATTTGGAAGCGGCGCTCCAGCGCTGCATCCTTCTCAATGTATTTGCGGTACTCATTCAGCGTGGTGGCGCCAATGGCGCGCAGTTCGCCACGAGCCAGGGTCGGCTTGAGCATGTTGCTGGCATCGATGGCGCCCTCGGCCGCGCCCGCGCCGACGATGGTATGCAGCTCGTCGATGAAGAGCACGATCTCGCCGTTCGATTCCTCGATCTCCTTGAGCACGGCCTTCAAACGGTCTTCAAACTCGCCGCGATACTTTGCGCCGGCCAGCATGGAGCCAAGATCGAGCGAGATGACGCGCTTGTCGCGCAGGCTCTCGGGCACGTCGCCCGAAACGATGCGGCGCGCCAGGCCCTCGACAATCGCGGTCTTGCCGACGCCGGGTTCGCCAATGAGCACGGGGTTATTTTTGGTGCGGCGGCTCAAGACTTGAATGACGCGGCGAATCTCCTCGTCGC
>CAZYDF010000132.1:0-10788 GCA_964645855.1 uncultured Occallatibacter sp. | reverse complement strand
CTAGATTGGCTATTTCTGAGAACAGGAGCAGACGGTTTTGTGACACACGACATCCTAATATGCTGAGACTCAAAGCATTCGCACTGAAAACCGGATTTTCCAACCTGCGCGGAGAGTAGGCGGAAGACTCACAGCGGCCATGGCTCCCTGCGTTGACTCAGACACTGCCTCGCTCCGCCTGCACATCGCAATCGATGCGCACAGCCAGAGTCAGCTTGATCGGACCCAATCAACGATCCTCCTTGCTTTCGTGAAACGGAGAAGCAGGAGCAGATCAACTCGGAGTGAGAATGCGTACAGGGCAATGCGGAGGGCTCTGGTCGAGCAGGGGAGTTGTGGCCCTCTTTGGTGGCTGGTCGCAAGCGGGGAAACGGTCTTGCAGCATGAATTGATTATGCAACACACTGACTGTCTGCAAACCCAGGGAGGAGCGAATTCTGAATCGAGGTTTCCGCTTCTAGCCCTGGTTCAATTTCCGATTATTATCCCACAGAGTGCGCCCAACAGCACCATAATTTGGTTGAAGATCATGCCAGGAAGAGTTCGCACTTGGTTTGAGCTTGTCCAACCGGCCGAAGAGCGGATGCGGATTCTCACCGCAAGACCCTGAATCCGCACAACATAAGGGTACGGCCACGAGCCGATCCGCCGCTTTGCGCCACGCCATGGTCGCGGCGCGCTCACCGCCCACCACGCCATGGCAGAAGACATTGCCCCCGTAGGCCAACTTAGCACGATACGGCTTCAGCCCAGACTCAAATGACGAAAGTCGCAACCATGCATGGATTCCGTAACCTGCTCGCCATCCGGTCGCTTCCTTCCGCTCTCCACGACCACCTCCGCGACCGCTCGACCTCACAGAACCAATAACAGATAAGCTTCAAGTCCGGCGGCGCAAAACCCGTGCTACACTCCTGATCATGAAAATGATCTGGCCTGAAGATTCGCTCGGTAACGCGCGGGGATTCTTGTTGAAGAAGCCGGGCCGGCATTTGAAGCATCCGGGCGCAGATTGCCGCACAGGATTCCTACTGGCCGCCTGGCTGGTTGCAATTGTTTGCGCTCCTTCAAGAGCGCAGGAAGTAGGCGCATCGGGCTGTTCCGACCCGACGTCGAATATGTATCAAAAATGTTCGACCCCCTTGAGCGACAACTCTGTCTCTCCAACACCCGAGGGCACGGGGCCTCTCAATGTGAGCGGCAGCATGGGGCCCACATCCGCACGGCCCGCGCAGCAAGGCTCCTACGCAGATGTTGAGGGTTCTCAAAGCATGTCCTTGGGCTCAGCCGGTAGCGCAGGCTCGGAACCACTGTCAGAGTTTCAGCGGTTCATTGCCACGACCACCGGACAGGTGCTTTCGGTTTACGGAACCAATCTCTTTGACCGGGCTCCCACCACCTTTGCCCCGCTGGAGATGACACCGATCCCCCCTGATTACACGGTGGGCCCGGGCGACGAGTTGCGCATCCGCGTCTGGGGACAGGTAAATTTCCAGTTCAATTTGCGCGTGGATCGCAGCGGCGAAATCTTTCTTCCCCAGGTGGGTCCGGTGCACGTGGCGGGACTTCCCTTCTCCGCACTGGAGGGTCAGCTGCGCACCGCCATCGACCGCATTTATCACAACTACAACCTGACCATCGATCTGGGCCAGACGCGTGCCATCCAGATTTACGTCACCGGGCAGGTGCATCGTCCCGGACTCTACACCATCAGCGCGCTGAGCTCCTTTGTGGATGCGGTGTTTGTCAGCGGTGGCGCCTCCATGCAGGGTTCACTGCGCAATGTGCAGTTGCGGCGCGGCAATCTGCTGGTGTCCAGTTTTGATCTTTACGATCTGATGGCGCGCGGCGATAAGTCAAAGGACGTTCGGCTGCAGTCGGGCGACGTGCTCTTTATTCCGACCGTGGGTCCTCAGGTAGCCATCACCGGCAGCGTACGAGCTCCAGCCATCTACGAGATCAAGCCTGGGGAGACCATTGCCTCACTGTTAGCCGATGCGGGGGGCGTAAACTCGGTAGCGTCCAACACCCGGATCTCGATGGAGCGCATTGACGCGCATCGCGATCGCAGCGCCATGGAGATCCGCTTTGACGAAAAGGGACTGGCCACGCCGTTGGTCGACGGCGATCTGATACGGATCGATTCGATCGTGCCTCTCTATCGCAACACCGTGACCCTGCGCGGAAATACCGCCAACCCGGGACGCTTTGCCTGGCACAAGGGAATGCACTTGGCGGATTTAATTCCCGATCAGGAGTCCTTGCTGACGCGCGATTACTGGTGGCGCAGAGCGCAACTTGGTTTGCCGGCGCCCGAATTTGAACCCGTCTCCGGATTTACCGGCTATCGACAGCCTTCCTCCGATCAAGTGCAAATGCTGGCCCAGCCGGGCTTTACCGATCAGAATGACGTGAGTGGCCAGCAAAGATACGCGGGCCAGCGGGGCGGCGGCGCTCCCCTGGCTGAAGCATCCGCGGTGGGCATGAGCGGCTCCCAGCAACGCACCGCGGTGCGCAATCTTGCCCCCGCCGTCAACTGGGACTATGCCGTGATTGAACGGCTCAATCCGGAGACCCTGCAAACCGTGCTGGTGCCGTTTGATCTGGGCCGTCTGGTGCGCGATCATGACAGCTCCCAGAATCTGGAACTTCTGGCAGGCGACGTTGTCACCGTCTTCTCCGCCGCGGACCTGCGCTTACCGATTGCGCACCAGTCCAAGATCGTAACCCTGGAAGGCGAGTTCGCGCATCCTGGCACCTATACGGCTCAACCCGATGAAACGTTGCGCCAGTTGGTCGCACGCGTGGGCGGATTGTCGCCCAATGCCTATCTTTACGGATCGTCGTTCACCCGCAAATCCACGCGCGCCGTGCAACAAGCCCGCATCAACGAGTACGTTGAATCGCTGACCATGAAGCTGCAACGAGCCAGCATGGAGCTCGGCGCAACCCAAGGCGGAAGAACCGAAGCCACGGCCAACGTTGCCGCAGCCCAACAGAGCGCACAACAGTTGATTGCCAGCCTGCGTCAGATCCAGGCCAGCGGTCAGATTGTGCTGGAGATGGAGGCCTCGTCCACCGGAGTGGACAGCCTTCCCGATATCCCGCTGGAAGATGGTGACCGGCTGCTGGTGCCCTCCACGCCGGCCAACATCAACGTGGTGGGGGCGGTCTACAACCAGAGCTCCTTCATCTATTCAAACGGTCGCAAGGTGAACGACTATCTCCGCCAGGCTGGCGGGGCTACCCGCGATGCCGACAAGGCGCATCTGTTCATTATCCGGGCCAATGGCTCGGTGGTAAGCCGAGACCAGAACGAGGGACTCTTCGAAGCCGATTTTGGAAGGCTGAACCTTTATCCGGGTGACAGCCTGGTGATGCCGGAGAAGACCTTCCGGGCATCCTCCATCCGCGCGCTCATTGAGTGGTCTCAAACCTTCGCCCAACTTGGGATTGGGGTTGCTACAATCAGTCTGCTCAGGTAACCATGCTCCCGCAGTCCGGCAGCTGCGTTTTCTCTTCCCGCGCAGTAAGTGTGATTTACATCACGCTTACTGCGGCATTGTGGATTCCTTTACGCTGCTTTTGATTTCATGTATTCCATTGATACAAATAACCTTATCTAGACTATAACTCTCTTGAGCAACTTCCAACCGTCTTCGTCAGCCATTGACATTGTTCCCCGGCTCCGGCAGCATCAGAGACAACGATGCTGAAGCGCCTCCTCCAATTCGCCTCGCAAACCGCCTCGCTCGCTCTAGTGCTTGCACTGCTGGCTCCGCCGGCCTTTGCTGCGCTGGACTGCGAACGGGCCCCGGTGAAGACGGAGTGCGCCAAGACATGCTGCGACGGGATAGATGGAACGTCCATGCCGATGGACGCCAGCATGCCGCAACCAGTAGCCCAGCTCACCCAAACTCCCTGCTGCACGCTGCATCCGGTTGAGATGACGCTGCCTGCGCTGGTCTCCGTGACCCAAGAGACCCGTGTGGTGGCAGTCGTGTTGCCAGCAACAGTCGTGATGCCCAGCAGCATTGCAGCACGCAGCACGGCCGCCGAGTACCCACCAGGCGCGGCGCTCTCCCAACCATCCCTCGCCCAGCTCTGCTCCTTCCGTATCTGATCTTCCTTCTCTGATTGCTTGAAGGCCGGGCACTTCTGTGCCCCGGCATAAGCACCCCCCGTTCAGAGAAGCGAGGAAACTTCCGTGAAAACCTGTTGGATGAGTACGCCCCTGCTGGCGTGCCTGTTGCTGGCATCTGTGTGGATGGCGTGGCCGTCTCCGGCGCAGACCATTGGGCCTGTCACTGCAAACGCTACGGCGGACAAGCTGCGTCTGGAGGATGTGCTGCGGCTGGCGCTGGAGCGCAGCCCGGAGGCCAAGGGCGCGAATTCCGCGATCCGCGCCATGGAGCATCGCGTACCCCAGGCCAAGGCGCTGCCTGATCCCACCGTCGCCGTCGGATGGGCCGGCAAGCTGCTGCCCTTTGACACCATGGCGGGCGATGCGTCGAGCTATCGCGGCATCACCGTCTCCGAGCAGTTCCCTTCTCCGGGCAAGCTTCGTCTGCAAGGCCAGATTGCGGCACGCGATGTGGAGGCCGCACGCGCTGAGTGCGAGGCTGCACGACGCCGGACCACGTTGGCCGTTGAGCTGGCCTTTGCCGAGTACTTCTATCTGGACAAGGCCATAGCGTCCACCCGCCAGAACAAGGAGTTCCTGCAGAATCTGGCCAGCATTGCCGAGGCCCAGTACCGTGTGGGCAAGGCCATGCAGCAGGACGTTCTGCGCGCGCAGGTTGAGATCTCCATGCTGATGGAGAAGCAGGCCATGCTGGAGCAGGAGCAGGCCATGGCGGCCGCGGATTTGAATGCCGCACTGCAGCAGTCGCCGGAGACCCCGCTGCCCGCGCCCGAGAATCTGGATGCCCCGCCGATTCAGTACACGCTGGATGAGATCTACGCGCTGGCCAACGGCAATGACACCGGCCTCGCGCGCAACCAGACCTTGATTGAGCGCGACAAGTTGAGCGTGGCGCTGGCCGAGCGCCAGAACCGGCCCGACATTGGGGTGAGTTACATGTTCGAGCAGCGCACTGATCAACCGGCCATGAACGGCGTAACCGTGAGCGTGGCTCTGCCCTTGTTCCGCAAGACCAAGCAGCACCAGGCCATGGCTGAAGCGGCGGAGACGCTGCTGAGCACGGAGAAGATGCAGGAGAGCCAGCGCACCGCGGTGCGTGCTGAAGTGCGCCGCCAGATGCTGGCCGCGGAGACGGCACAACGGCTGATCACGCTCTACTCCAAGGCCATTGTGCCGCAGTCGTCGCTGGCGCTGGAGTCGGCCATGTCGGAGTATCAGGTGGGCAAGGTGGACTTTCTTTCGCTGCTCACAAGCTTTACGACCCAACTCAATTACGAGACAGAAACGTATCGCCAGATCGCCAACTATCGCAAGGCCGTGGCCAACATTGAAAGCCTCACCGGCCAGTCGATTACCGCAGACCGACCAGAGTCATCCATCACCGCCGCGAAAGGAGCACACTAACCATGCCGAATGAGATCAAGTTGAACAAAAGTGCCATGGTCAAGAGAGCCGTCGCGGGAGTTCTGCTGGCAGCGGCGCTGGCCGCGCTCTATCTTGCGGCCACGCATCGGGGCTGGTTTGCCACCAACAACGCCAAAAAGCAGGATGCGCAGCAAGCCACGCCTGCGGGCCCAAAAATTCTCTACTGGTACGACCCCATGCATCCGATCTACAAGTCGGACAAGCCGGGCATTGCTCCCGATTGTGGCATGGCGCTGGTGCCCAAGTATGCAGAAGAGCCTGGCGGCACCGCAATGCCGGAAGGCACCATCACGCTCTCGAACGGCAAGCAAGTTATGGCTGGCGTGCGCACGGTCGAAGTGAAGCGTGGGCCGCTAGTGCGCGAGATCAAAACCACGGCGGAGATTGTTGCGGACGAGACGCGCATCTCGCATGTGCACATGAAGACCTCCGGCTACATCGATCGCGTCTTTGTGGATTCGGTTGGGCGGCTGGTGCGAAAAGGCGAACCGCTGTTCACCGTCTACAGTCCCGACCTTGTGGCTGCCGAAGAGGAATACTTAATTGCACGCCGCGGCAGCACCACGCTGGGCGTCTCGCCGATTGCAGAAGTACGGCAGGGATCGGCCTCGCTCCTGGCCTCCTCCAGGCAAAAGCTGCGCCTGCTCGATGTATCCGCCGAGCAGATTGCACAGCTTGAAAAGAGCGGCGAAGTTACACGCGATCTTACGTTCTACTCGCCGGTGAGCGGTTTTGTTACCGACCGCAAGGCCTTTCCCCAGACCTCCATCACGCCCGATACGGAACTCTACACGGTGAGCGATCTCTCCGCCGTGTGGGCCAACGCGGACATCTACGAGTACGAGGTTCCCTACGTACACGTGGGCCAGCGCGCCACCTTCACGCTGAGCTATTATCCGGGCAAAACTTACACCGGAGTTATCTCCTATATCTATCCGGCCGTGGATCCGCAGACGCGCACGGTGAAGGTCCGCGTGGAGATTCCGAATCCCGGCTTTGTGCTGAAGCCGCAGATGTTTGCCGACGCCGCGCTGCGCGTGGACTATGGACGCCCGCTGCTGGTGCCGCAGGAGGCGGTGCTAAACTCCGGCTCAACCCAACAGGTGTTTGTGGTGCATGAAGGCGGCGTCTTTGAGCCGCGCGTGGTCACCATCGGCCCGGTGGTGGATGGGCAAGCCGTGGTGCTCACCGGGCTCAAGGAAGGCGAGACGGTAGTAAGTTCAGGTAACTTCCTGCTCGACTCCGAAAGCCGCATGAAGTCGGGAGGCCAGTGATGATTGAACGCATCATTGACTTCAGCGACCGCAATCCGTGGTTGATCGTCTTGTTTACCGCCGTGGCCGCGGTGCTGGGCTGGAACGCCATGCGCACGACCAAGCTGGATGCCATCCCTGACCTCAGCGATACGCAGGTGATTGTGTACGCGCGCTGGGATCGCAGCCCCGACATTGTTGAGGATCAGGTCTCGTATCCCATCGCGTCGGCGCTGCTGGGCTTGCCCAAGGTGAAGGACATTCGCGCCTTCTCCGACTTTGGTTACTCGTACATTTACGTGGTCTTTGAAGAAGGCACGGATATCTACTGGGCCCGCTCCCGCACGCTGGAGTACTTGAGCACGGTAACGCCGCGTCTGCCCAAGGGCGTGAGCGTGGAGCTGGCCAAGGATGTTACATCCGTCGGTTGGGTCTATCAATACGCGCTGGTGGATAAGACTGGAAATCATAGCAGCGAGCAGATGCGCAGTTATCAGGACTGGTATCTGCGCTACGCGCTGCAAACCGTGCCGGGCGTGGCGGAGGTTGCGCCGGTGGGCGGCTTTGTGCGCCAGTATCAGGTGAACGTCGATCCCAAGCGACTGCTCGCCTATCGCATCTCGATCAACACGCTCAGCGAGGCTCTGGGCAAGTCGAACAACGATGTGGGTGGACGGCTGGTGGAGTTCACGGGGCGCGAGTACATGGTGCGCGGCCGCGGCTACATTCGCTCGCTCGGCGATGTGGAGAATACGGTCATTGCGACCAATCCGCAGACCGGTACACCGGTGCTGATTCGCGATGTGGCCACGGTAACCTTCGGTCCCGATCTGCGCCGTGGTGTTGCGGATCTAGATGGCAAAGGCGAAGCCGTGGGTGGCGTGGTGATCATGCGCTACGGCGAAAATGCCGAGAAGGTGATTGAGCGCGTAAAGGCCAAGCTGAAGGAGATTGAGCCCTCGCTGCCCGCGGGCGTACAGATTGTGCCTACCTATGACCGCTCGGAGTTGATTGATCGCGCGGTGGAGAATCTGCGCCACACACTCATCGAAGAACTGATCATTGTCAGCCTGGTGATCCTCATCTTCCTCTGGCATCTGCGCAGCGCGGTAGTGCCCATCATCGTCATTCCCATCACCGTGCTGCTGGCCTTCATTCCCATGCAGCTTTCCGGGATGACGGCCAACATCATGTCGCTGGGCGGCATTGCGGTGGCCATTGGCGCACTGGTCGACGCTACCGTTGTCGTCGTCGAGCAGGCGCACAAAAAACTGGAGCAATGGCAGACTGACGGCCGTCAAGGCTCAGCGCATTCCGCCGTTGTGGAAGCCGTCAAGCAAGTGGGTCCGCCCAGCTTCTTTGCGCTGCTGGTGATCGCCGTTGCCTTCCTTCCCGTCTTTGCGCTAGAGGGCCAGGAGGGCCGGCTCTTCAAGCCCCTGGCCTTCACCAAGAACTTCTCCATGGGCATTGCCGCGCTGCTCTCCATCACCCTGGCGCCAGCGGCCATGCGCCTGCTGTTCTCGCGCATGGACGGCTTCAAGCTCCGTCCGCGCTGGCTTGCACGCATGGTGAACTCGGTGCTCATCGGCACCATTCACAGCGAAGAGAGCCACCCCATCAGCCGTCCCATGATGAAGCTCTATCATCCGATTGTCGAGCTGGCTCTCAACTTCAAATGGATCACGATTGGCCTGGCTCTGGTGGCCATGGCCTTCACCGTGCCCATCTATCAGAAGCTGGGCTCGGAGTTCATGCCGCCGCTGGACGAAGGCACCTTGCTCTACATGCCTTCCACGCTGCCCGGCATATCCGTCACCGAGGCCTCGCGCATTCTGCAGATGCAGGACGCGCTCATCGCACGCTTTCCCGAGGTGGAGCGCGTCTTTGGCAAGGCAGGACGCGCCGATACCGCCACCGATCCCGCGCCGTACTCCATGATGGAGACCACGATCCTGCTCAAGCCGCAGGAGCAGTGGCCCTTGCAACCGATCTGGTACAAGAACCACTTGCCCTCGTGGACATGGGGCACATTGCGACGCATCTGGCCCGATCACATCTCAACCGAGGAGCTGATTTACGGACCGGGCGGCTTGAATCAAGCGCTCGATATTCCCGGCGTTTCGAATGCGTGGACCATGCCCATCAAGGCGCGGACCGACATGCTGTCCACAGGCATTCGCACGCCTGTTGGCATCAAGGTGCTTGGCTCCAACCTGGACGAGATTGAGCGCATCGGCAAGCAGGTGGAGAGTGCGCTGAAGAATGTACCCGGAACCAGCAGCGCCTTCGCGGAGCGAACCGGCGGCGGCTACTTTCTGGACTTTGACCTGAAGCGCGAGGCACTGGCACGCTACGGGCTGACCATTGACGACGCCGAAGCCACAGTGATGAGCGCCGTGGGCGGCGAGGCGGTTACAACCACAGTAGAAGGCCGCGAGCGCTACAGCGTGAACGTGCGCTATCTGCGCGACGATCGCAGCGACATTGACGCCCTGCAGCGCGTGCTCGTGGCAACGCCATCCGGCGCGCAGATTCCGCTGGGCCAGATTGCCGACATTCGCTTCCGCACCGGTCCTGGCATGATTCGCGACGAGAATGGACGGCTCAGTGGCTACGTCTACGTGGACGTTGCCGGGCGCGACATTGGCAGCTATGTGGCCGAGGCCAAGAAAGTGGTGGCCGAGAAGGTTCAGGTGCCGCCTGGCTACGAGCTGACCTGGAGCGGGCAATATGAGTTCATGCAGCGCGTGGCGGCTCGACTCAAGTTTGTTGTGCCCATCACGCTCTTTGTGGTCTTCCTGCTGCTCTACTTCAACACCGGCTCGGTGGTGAGGACGCTGATCATTCTGCTGGCAGTTCCCTTCTCGGCCATCGGCGCGGTGTGGTTCCTTTACCTGCTCCACTACAACATCAGCATCGCCGTGTGGGTGGGGCTGATTGCGCTGCTGGGCGTGGATGCGGAGACCGCTGTCTTCATGCTGATGTATCTCGACATTGCTTATAAGGATGCGTTGGAGAAGGGCGGCATCAAGAGCTGGGACGAGCTGCGCGAAGCCGTTGTGCACGGAGCCGTCAAGCGCCTGCGCCCCAAGGTGATGACGGTGGCCTGCATGGTCTTCGGGCTGATGCCGATCCTCTTCTCGAACGGCACCGGAGCCGACGTGATGAAGCGCATCGCCGCGCCCATACTGGGCGGCATCCTGACCTCGTTCCTGATGGAACTGGTGGTTTATCCGCCCATCTTCGCCATTTGGAAGTGGCACTTTGAAGTGAACCCCGCTCTTGATCATCCGCAGGAAGCCCCCATCCAGGCCTGAGTGCGCCGCAGTGGATCGACACAACAATTTGTCTGGAGCCGCAGAGCCCCGGCCTCAACCCCGAAATCGGAGAAGGAGAAAATCAACATGAAGAAGATTTTTCTGAACGTTCTTGTCGTAGCCCTTTTCGCCATTAGCCTATTCACCGTCCGCGCGTGGTCCGCGCCGCAAACGTTTGAAGGTGTTATCAGCGACTCCATGTGCGGCCGCGCCCACATGATGCCTGGCAAGACCGACGCTCAATGCGTTCAGGAGTGCGTCAAGGCTGGCTCAAAGTATGTGCTGGTCACCGGCGCAAAGACCTACACGCTGAATAGAAAAGCGCAGCAGCTTGCTCCGTTCGTCGGCAAAAAGGTGCGGATCCAGGGCGAGCTCAACGGCAACACGCTCAGCGTGCAGACGATCCGCTAAAGATCCAGAAATGAAAGATTGGCTCATCCTTCCCATCCTTTCCCGCAAAAAACGCGGGAAAGGATGGGGCAGCCAAGAGCCCAGAGCGCCTCAAGCGCGGCGGCCAATGGGCGCATTACAGGCACACTCAAAATACGGTAGCCTGTCCGTTTGTTTGCAAATTCAGGATTTTAAAGGAGATTTGTTGGCTGCCCCCCAGGGATTCGAACCCCGATATGCCGCTCCAGAGGCGGCTGTC
>CAZYDF010000131.1:0-10949 GCA_964645855.1 uncultured Occallatibacter sp. | reverse complement strand
GCGTGGCCAGCCCTGCCATCTGCGTCAGATAGCTCATGGTGGTCTCGGGCGTGTACGACTGCCAGTTGGTGTTGGTGGTAAAGCTGGCCGCGGTGTTCCAGGCCAGATCCGGGCCAACGTTCGCGAGCCCGCGTGGATTGAGGGGCAGCCACTGCTGCACCCGCTCGATCACATAGGTTGCCACCAGCGTGACCACGGAGAAACCCAGCACGGCATACGCATACTGCCGCCAGTTCATCTCGCTCTCGGCTTTTACTCCGGTGAGCTTGTAGAGGAGCCGCTCCAGGGGACGCAGCACGGGATCGAGCCAGGTGCGCTCGCCCTCCAGCACGCGGGCAAGATAAATACCCACCGGGCGCACGGAAGCCAGCAGAATCGCGCAGAAGATGAAGAACTGCAACCAGCCATTGGCAGTCATATCAGAATTTCTCCGGGAACAGCAGAGTGGCGGCTAGATACACCAGCAGCAGCACGGACAATACAAGAGCGACAACGGTCACAGCGTCGATGGGCATGGGTTACCTCAGCTTGTGGCAGGCCTTGACGTAAGTAAAGGCCAGGGCGAAGAAAACAGCGGTGAAGGCGAGCATGGCAAGGTCCTGCATGGCAGCTCCAATGTGCGCCGCAGTTGCGGTGCATGGTGAAGGGAGCGGCGCAGCCTCCCCTCGGGGTACAAGTGTGATTCTCGGAGCGGAAGGGTTTGGCCGCCGCAAGGAATTCCTAAAAAATTTGTAAGGATTGGTTGCGCGCGCCGGGACAGAAGGGCGCAGCTTTCCTGGAGTGGCTCGAAACGGGCTATGGTAATGCGTGTTGCGGTTACGCTTCCTCGCTGCCGGTCAGGCCTTCCGGCACAAAGCGGTAGCCAACCCACGGCTCGGTCTGGATATACTGCTTGCCGGTTTCGGCTTCCAGCTTTTTGCGCAACTGGCCCACAAACACGCGCAAGTACTCCGGCTGGTGGGCCGATTGCGCGCCCCACACGGCGGTAAGCAGCGCGCGATGGGTCATCACCTTGTTGGCGTTGCGCGCCAGGTGCATGAGCAGATCGAACTCCTTGGGGGTAAGGTGGATCTGCTTGCCGGCAATGGCAATGGTGTGCGCGTTGGAGTCGATCAGGAAGTCGCCCGCCTCCACCGTGCCCGCGCTGCGCTCCGGGGCGCGGCGCAGATGCGCGCGGACCCGCGCCATCAGCTCCTGAATGCCAAAGGGTTTGGTCACGTAGTCGTCGGCGCCGGCGTCCAGGGCTTCCACCTTGGTGCGCTCTTGGTCGCGCACGCTGAGCACGATGATGGGCGTCGCCGACTGCATGCGGATGGCCTGGCAAAGCTCCACCCCGCTCATGCCGGGCATCATCAAGTCGGTCACCACCAGGTCCGGCTGCCAGTCGTGGAAGATGAGCAATCCTTCCTCGGGATCGTTGGCAATGCGCACGTCAAGGGCCTGCGCGGCAAAGCTGGCGCGCAGCACGCGAGTAATCTGCGGTTCGTCGTCGATGATCAGGATTCTGAAGGCCATAGGAATAAGTTCTTTCAACGGAAGATTACATCATCGGGGCGGGCGGGTATGATTCCGGAGTGAGCACGATGAAGATTGTCGAACCACAAAAGCATATGGTCCAGGGCCTGGGAGCCACGCTGGCCGTGGCCTGCGCAACGGCGTTGCTGGTGGGCGTGGATGTAAGCGCCACCACGGCGGGGCTGGCCTTTCTTACCCTGGTGGTGGGCTTTGCCACCCTGGTTGGCTACCGGCTCTCGCTCTATGTGGCGCTGGCCGGCGCGGCGGCGTTTGACTTTTTTTTCTTGCCACCTCTGCACACCTTCCGGCTGGCCGGTACGGAACAGTGGATCGCGATGGTCTCCTTTGTGCTCTCCAGCGTGGTGGTGAGCCGGGTGGCGGAGCGGGCCCGGCAGCAGAAGGTACAGGCCGAGCAGCGCCGTGCTGAGGTGGAGCAGCTTTATGCGCTGGGCCAGCAGATGATGCTCTTTGAGGACGCCGAACAACTGCTGAACGAGTTGCCGCGCATGTTGGAAGAGATCTTTGCGCTTGAGGCCGTAGCGCTTTACGTTCGTGAAAACGACGGCTACTATGCCGCCGTCCGGGAGCAGCCCATGGGCCTGCGCGCCAGCTTGCAGGTCGTGGTGGCCGGGCCCGTCTCCAGCCAGCAGCAGGCTGGCGAGTTCACGCTGATGCCGTTGTTGCTGGGGTTGCGCGCGGTGGGTGCGCTGGCTTGGCGTCCAGACGCGCTGGGGCGCGATGCGGCCACCGCTGTGTGTGCCCAGGTGGCCATTGCCGTGGCCCGTTCCATGGCTATTGAGGCCGCTGGTCGGCTGCAGGCCACGCGCGAGGCGGAGCGGCTGCGGGTGGCGTTGACCGACTCCCTGACCCACGAGCTGCGTACCCCGCTCACCGCCATCCGTGCCGCCGCCAGTACCCTGCGCGGCGACGGCAATCTGGATGAGGAGCTGCGCAACGAGCTGCACGCGGTGATTGACGAAGAGGCGGAACGGCTGGACCTGCTGATTGGGGAAGCCGTGGAGATGGCGGAGCTGGATTCCCGTCCGGTGACGGTGAATTTGCAGCCGCAGGTGGTGCGCCACCTGCTGGAGCAGGCCGTGGAGGCGTCGGCAAAGAATCTTGCCCGCCACCGGGTTGTTCTAGACGTGGAGGACGACGACCAGCCGCTGTGGATGGACGCGCATTTGTTGGGCCGCGTGCTGCGCCACCTGCTGGAGAATGCGGCTGCCCATACGCCGCCCGGCACGGAGGTCCGGCTGAGGGCCAGCCGCGTCGAGGATCGACTGCTGCTGGTGGTGGAAGACAACGGCCCCGGCATTGACGCCCGCGATCTGCCCCACATCTTTGAGCGCTTCTACCGCGGCAAGCGCAAGCGGCCGGGCAGCAAAGGCTCGGGGATGGGTTTGGCGATTGTGCGCTCCCTCTTGACCGCGCACCATGGTGGCATTGAGGCGCAGAGCGAGCAGGGGCGAGGCGCCAGCTTCAGCCTTTGGGTGCCGCTGGTGGAGCAAGATCCAGACACAGAGAGTTTTTGAGACGGAACCACACTGGTGCCCCATCCTTTCCCGCGTTCTTTGCGGGAAAGGGTGGGAAGAAGTCGTCACTGTTTTCTTGCCGGACCCATAGAAGCCCCCGGACAGGAAGGAGCAAGGATCTTTAGAGTGTTTTCACGAATGGCATAGAGACAATTTGTGGGTGCCCCACCCTCGGCACGTTCTTGTTTTTGTGCCTAGGGTGGGATAGTACGAACCCTTCCCTCTACAGGAATTGTGAAAATGCCCAAGGTCCATGATGTTTTCTTGCGGGATTTATAGAAGACTCCGGATAGGAAGGAGCAGGGACCTTCAGGTCCCTGAAGACTTGCCCCCCAAAAAAGATTCCGGGGTTTTAACCCCGGACATATCCCTGTCCGGCACAGCGCCCTGTCAGGGCGCTACGGTTCATGCCGTGGTGTCTATTAAACCGGCTCGCTACTCCAGTCGCAGACCACCTCGCGCCGTTCGCGGCTGGCCTCCTGCGCCAGCTCCAGAATGCGGATGGTGCGCCATGCTTCCAGCGCGGCCACCGGCGGCTCGGCGTGGCCCAGCAGGGCATCGCGCAACCCCGCATAAAAGATGCGGTAGTCGCCCGGCAGCGTTTCAACGCGGCGGCTGGTCAGCTTGCCTTCCACGTCCAGCGTAAGTTCGGGCCATTCGTTTTCCGGCTCCCGGCCCCATGCCGGATCGGTAATGCGCGTCACCTTGTTGAGCGCTTCCTCCTGCGGTTCCACGCCGTGCTTCACATAGCTGCCCTGCATGCCGCGCACGTAAAAGCGAGGACGCGGAACGGCGGCCACATTGGTGGCCGCAAGCGTGGCCGTCAGCCCCGGATAACGCAGGCGCACGGTGAAGGCGTCGTCGGCGCCCTGGCCCTCGCGTTCGCGCACCACTTCGGCTCCCACCGTCTCCGGCAGTCCAAACAAGGTCAGCGCCAGATAGACCAGATGCGAGCCCAGATCGTAGAGCCGTCCGCCGCCGGCCTCCGCATCGTCCTTCCACGGGGTACGGGTTTGGCCGGGCCGCCAGCGATCCATGGCGGAATCAAAGGCCACAATCCTGCCCAGCGTGCCCTGGCGCATTACCTTCTCCACGGTGCGGAAGTCCGAGTCCCAGTGGCGATTGTGGTAGGGCACAAAGACGCGGTGCTTGGCATGCGCCAGATGCATCAGCTCCGCCACCTCAGCCGAGCGCACGCACACCGGCTTGTCCACCACCAGATGCTTGCCCGCAGCCAGAATCTGCCGCGCCAGCTCAAAGTGCGTGGCCGTCGGCGTGGTGAGCACAATCAGGTCCAGCGAGTCGTCGGCCAGCATTGCCTCCAGCGTGCGATAGACCTTGATGCCCGGATAGCGTTCCGCGGCCATGTTCGTGGATCGCTCCATCACTGCCGCCAGTTCCATGCCTTCCACCGACGCAATCACCGGCGCGTGCAGCACCTTGCCACCCAATCCAAAACCCACCAGACCGACACGAATCATGGAACGCTCCCGGACGCACGCTTGCCGCCGCTTGCAGATCAAGATCAGTGCACGGTGACCGTCACCTGCGCTGTCGAGCGGCCGTATTGGTTCGTCGCATTCAGTGTATAGGTGGCGGTGGCAGTGGGGTGGATGGTAACGCTGGCCCCGTGCACGCCGCCCAGCAGGTCAATGAAGTCGTAGCTGTCGTTGGTGGTGTTCCAGTTGAGGGTGACCGCAGCGCCCGACGCCACCGAAGTGGACGATGCCGTGAAGCTGGCAATGTTAGGCGCGGTTCCGGTGGGTGCTGTGGCGGAGTCCCAGCCGGGAAACGCGGGTGTCATCTGCACCACCTCAAAGTTCGACGACTGAATCTGGTCCAGCAGCGTAAGGTCGGTATCGTTCCAGCGCGCGTCCGGCGCGCCCTGGAAGAAGAAGTAGCCGCCGTTATCGGCCAGAATCATGCCGTACTTCTTCATCGCCGTCAGGATGACCTTGTTGGTGGTCGAATAGCCGGAGATGTCGAACGATGCCTGCAGCCGGATGCGCATCCCCATCACGTTGCTTACGCCCCAGGTGGTGCCCGCGGCGTGCGTGGCCGGGGGCACAAAGTAGCCGTTGTTGGCGTCGTTCTTGGTGTGCTGCATGGTAAAGCGGATGGCGTGGTTGATGCTGCCCGCGGCCACCTCGTCGTAGCGGATCAGCCCGGCCAGCAGGGAGAGTCCGGCGGCATCGGCGGAGGTCCAGCCCCACGGCCGCTGCTGGTTGGCCTGCAGGTCCCAGATGGTCTCCTGCGAGGCGTTCCATGCGCCGTTGCAGGAGTGCGTATTCCAGGTCTCGTAGAGCATGCAGGTGGCGCGGTCGATCACCAGCAGGTGCTGGTCGCCGTTGTAAGCGTTCGGCCAGCCGTAGCAATTGGCCGGCGCGCCCTCGATGGCTTCGGTTGCGGCAAAGGGAGCTACGGCCACGTCGCTTTCGCTTGGGTAGTCGGTGACGTTGACGGTTACCATGGGGGTGCTGCTGGAATCCACCACGTTATACGGAATGCCGTAGTTGCCGCCCGCCACCGACGAGAAGTCGTGATGCAGATGCAGTCCGGCGAATCCGGCCGCGGTGGTGATGGCGGTGTTGTTGGCATCGAGCGGTGCCGCGCTGATGTCGGTGTTCCACGCATTCGAGGCCGGGAAGGGCAAAAAGCCGTTCAGGTTGGCGTTGGCCCCCAGCGACATGCCCGAGCAGAGCGAACTGACCGCTGCGGGATTGATCGCCAGGCTCAGCGTCACCGAGGCCGTCTGCGCCGTGGGCGTGGCGGCGTCCGTCACCGTGAACACGATTGAAATGGTGCCGCCCGTGCCTGCTGCCGGAGTGCCGGAGATGGTTCCGCTTGCCGCGCCAATCGTCAGTCCCTGCGGCAGCGTGACCGCGGTGTAGGTATAGGGTGTTGTGCCGCCCGAGGCCGTGATTTGCGCACTGTAGGCCGTGCCCACCGTGCCTGCCACCAGCGACGAGGTGGTGAGCACCAGCTTTGTAGCCGGCGTCGGCGTGGTGCCGCTGGAGTTTAGCGTCAGCGTGTTGCTGCAACCTGCCGCGAACAGGCCGACAAATAAAAAAACTCCAATCCCGAATCCCTTGCTTACGTGCATCGCTGCCCTTTCGGTGGGGCGCAAGGAAGTGTCCCAGGTGCGCCCGCTTCATGGACTATCACCGCAAGGGCCAAAGTCGCCAGCAGTTCTTGAGGAGTTTCTAGGCAGGTTGGGTACTTCCGACTTCCGGGACCTTGAGGGAGGCGAATCCAGCCAATTCCCAGCCAATTCGTTGACAGGTGCAAACTCTGCTGAATCCAACCTGGGGTATGCTTTGGGTAGGAACGGTGGAGGCAAATCATGGCATTGAGCAAAGTCCAACAGATCGAGCACGCGGTCCGTTCGCTCTCACCCCATGAGGTCGAGGAACTCTACCTCTGGATTGAGTCCAATCATCCCCGGCCTTTTGACGAGAAGGTGGCCGGCGACCTGAATGCGGGACGCCTGGATGCCGTTCTCCAGCGCGCTCTCGATCAGGAACAGCACGGGGACGTGCGCGCGCTCTGAAGCCATGGAACACCGCGCCAGTTCGGATTTTTGACGGGAGCGTCCCAACTTTCAGAGGAGATCCGCATCCGTGCCGACAAGCAGTTTGCCCTGCTCAAGTCCAATCCGCACCATCCCTCTCTGCAATTCAAGAAGGTTGGAGAACGTCATGGGATGGAGATCTGGTCAGCGCGGGTCTCCCTCAGCTACCGGGCCCTGGCCCTCAAGCGCGCCGACGGCTATTTGTGGTTCTAGATCGGCGACCATCGAGCCTACGAACAGCTGATTTTCTAGTGGTGTCCGCCGCACAGATGGTCGTTTATGTTTTGAAAGGGCACAACTTCAGTCGTGCTGTAAAAAGCATCAAACGTGCTGGGCTTTAGCCCCTGAGGGGCATTGCATGCAGTCAACCGTCTCACCGGCTGAAGGCAGTTGGCCCCACCGCAGGTGCTGGTGAGTCGAAGGATCTGCTGTTTTTTAATGAACTTCTGCCCCACCCACATCGTAGACCGGCAAATCTGCTCGTCTTGGAGACACTATAGATCCGGCAAATGATTACTGGCTTTTTGCTACCCCATCCTGGCCACAAAAACAATGACGTGGCTAGAATGGGGCACCCCAACATTACCGGCATCTACTCGCCGGAGCTATAAAACTACCCTTCCAGCTTGTACCGCGTCTCCGCCAGCCGGTAGAGTCGCCGCCATACCAGCCGGTTGGTGGTTACCACAATGGCAGCCATCAGAATGGTGGCCAGCAGCAGCGTGGACAGGTTGTTGCTGGCCAGTGCGGCCGTAATCTGCGACCCCAGGCCGATGGTCTGGAAGGTGCGGTTGCCCATCAGCCCATACTCGGCCAGGATGGAGGCATTCCACGCCCCGCCCGAGGCCGTCACCATCCCGGTCACCAGATACGGGAAGATGCCGGGCAAAATCAGCCGCGTCCAGCGCTGCCAGCGGGTGAATTTGTACACCGCCGCCGCTTCCTTCAGGTCCGACGGAATGGCCATGGCCCCGGCAATCACGTTGAACAGGATGTACCACTGCGTGCCCAGCAGCATGAGCAGGATCGATCCCCAGCCCAGCCCCATTCCAATCGTCGCAAACAGCAGCATGATGACCGGAAAGAAGGCGGAGGCGGGAACGGACGCGATCAGCTGCGTCATGGGCTGCAGAACCTGCGCCAGTTTGGGATTGGAGCCAATGGCCACGCCCACCGGAATGGTCCACAGCGCGGCCAGCAGGAGCGAGGCATTGACGCGCAGGTAGGTTGCGCCGGCCGCCAGCAGCAGGGTGTGCAAGTCGGCCCAGCTTGCGCCCTGTACCAGATGCCAGGCGTGCAAGCCGCCCCAGAAGACGAACAGCGCCGCAAAGAAGCCGAAGACGCTGGGAAAGATGATGCCCTTGCGCTGGGTCTCGTCGTCCATGGAGTGCACCACGCGGCAGGTTTCGGAGTGCGAGAGCCGCGCGTAGATGCGCTCGCTGACCGCATCCATGGCGCGCCCTGGCAGGGCCAGCACCCGGCTGGGCCGCTGCAACAGGGTGAGGATGGGCGAAGTGACGGTGCGCGAGCTCTCCACCTGCTCAATCTTGAACTTGTCGCTCCACGCAATCAGCGGACGCCAGATCAGCTGATCGGTGGCCACAATGATCAGCACCAGCGCCACCACGCCCCAGAACAGCGCGTGGACGTCCACCGGATCGGAGAAGGCCGCGGCCTGCAGATAGCTGCCCAATCCCGGCAGGCGGAAGTTGCGCGCCCCCAGCGGGAAGGCTTCGCAGGCGATCAGCGCAAACCAGCCTCCGGCCACGCTCATAATCGAGTTCCAGATCAGCCCGATGGCCGCCGACGGCAGCTCCAGTTGCCAGAAGCGCTGCCAGGCGCTGAAGCGATTGATGCGCGTGGCCTCAATCATCTCCCGCGGAATCGACTTCAGCGAGGAGTAGAAGCTGAACGCCATATTCCACACCTGCCCGGTAAAGATCAGCAGGATGGAGCCCAACTCGATGCCCATCTGGTGGCCGGGAATCAGCGCCATCATGGCCAGCATCACGCCCGGCAAAAAGCTGAGCACGGGAATCGATTGCAGAATGTCCAACACCGCAACCATCCACGCTTCGGCGCGCTTGTTATAGGCCGCGATGTAGCCGTAGCCGATGGCGAAGACCAGGCTCAGCACGTACGCGATCGCGATCCTCATGCAGGAGTAGAAGGCGTAGAGCGGCAGCGCCCAAATGGAGAGCGAGATGCTGGACTCGGGGAGCGGCTTGTCCATCCAGTAGCGGCCGGTCTCAACAATGGCAAAGAAGATGGCCAGTAGCACCAGGCTTACCGCGCCATCAATCAGGATGGAGCGCGGCTGCTTGGTGGTGACTGGGGTGCGTCCGAGGGGCGGCGTCTTCAATGGGCCTCCTCAGCGTGCGTGGGCTCCTCTTCGCCGGCGTCGGGCAGCACAAAGCGGCGGCGTCCGGCGTCAAAGTCGAAGAGCTCGGCGTAGCGGCCCCAGGCCACGGCGGTCTCCATCTGGTGCAGGCATTCTTCTTCGCTGAACTGTTCGTCCAGCATATCCAGGAAGAACTCCTCCGGCACCGAGTGGTCGCTCTTGGATTCCAGCGCCCGCCGGATCTGGCGGAGCAGCAGCACGTTGGCCAGCGCCGCATCGCGGAACAGCTCCTTCTGGCGCAGAATCTCGGAGTTGGCAAAGGTTTCGCCGCTCGCGGTAATCACCGCATCGCCTTCGACGATGGTCAGGTAGCCCAGCAGTTGCGCCGCATCCACAATCGGCAGCAGGTCGTCGATCTCAAACGACAGATCGTCGGCCATGCGGTAGATATCGTCGCGTCCGCCCTTGTCGATCAACAGCTCCAGCAAGCCTGCGATGCCGCCGGGCCGCGCATGGGGCAGCATCTGGTAGTGCATCTGGCGCTGGTCGCGTACCTGCGGCGTGGCCTGCTGTCCGGGAGCCTCGCTGGCCTGCTCATCGGGCCGCGTCAGCACCTTGTAAATGTAATCCACCAACTGCGTGAAGGGTTCGGATTTGCGGTCGCGCGGTTGCTGGAGCTGTACTCGGAAGTCGGTGCGGATGTGGCCCGGATTGCGCCCCAGCACGACGATGCGATCGGCCAGCAGCACCGCCTCTTCAATGTTGTGGGTCACAAGGAAGACCGCCTTGGTGGGCATGGTCTTGTTGGCCCACAACTCCAGCAGCTCGGAGCGCAGGTTTTCAGCCGTCAGCACATCCAGGGCGCTGAAGGGCTCGTCCATGAAGAGCACTTCGGGTTCGACGACGAGGGCGCGCGCGAAGCCCACGCGCTGCTTCATGCCGCCGCTCAGTTCCTTGGGATAAGCGCCCTCAAAGCCGTCCAAACCGACGGTGTCGAGCATCTTCAGGCTGCGGGCGCGGCGGACATCGGCCGGAACTCCGCGGGCCTGCAGCGGCGCTTCCACGTTCTCCAGCACAGTGAGCCAGGGGAAGAGGGCAAAGCTCTGGAAGACGATGGAGACGTTGATCTCGGCCTGATCGATGGGCGTGTCGTGCCAGTAGACCTGCCCGGCGGTGGGCTTGGAGAGGCCGCTCAACATACGCAACATGGTGGATTTGCCCGAGCCCGAGGGCCCCAGTAGCGCCAGAATCTCGCCCGGCACCACGCTCAAGTCCGTCGCGGAGATCACCTGGATGCGGTTCTGGCTGGGCTGCTGGTAGAACTTCTCCACCTTTTCGGCGCGGATAATGGCGTCCGCTGCGTGCACCGGTGCCTGTTCCTGGTTGGGGAAGACCGCTTCGCTCATGGTTGTCTCTCCGAATGGGGGGTACGGCGCCGGGTGCGCGGCCGGTAGCCTCCAGTATAGGCCGCTTGCGTTGCTGCCGGATGAATATGTTGAAACAGAACGAGTTATGGGTGAGGCTGTCTTCGAGCGCGGCTTTGCCAGCCCAGTGAGGCTATGATGGGTGGAAACAAGATTGCGGCCTGCAACTGGCTTCATCTTGCTGGCAGCAACCACAGGCAGAAAACTCCGCTCAAGGGCAGGGACTGAACAATGGCCAATACCATAGCAAAACCCAAAGTGCTCGTGGTGGACGACGAGCGGGTGATTGCCGACACCCTGGCGATGATTCTGAACCAGAGCGGTTTTGAGGCGCGCTCACTCTACTCCGGCGAACTGGCTGTGGAGCTGGCAGCGGAGTGGCAGCCGGACATGCTCATCTCCGATGTGATCATGGCCGACCTGAACGGCATCGACGCCGCCATCCGCATCCGCCAGATTCTGCCCAAAATAAAAATCCTGCTCTTCTCAGGGCAGGCCGCCACGGCGGATCTGCTGGAAAAGGCTCGCGCCAATGGCTACGAGTTCGAGATTCTGGCCAAGCC
>CAZYDF010000130.1:0-10958 GCA_964645855.1 uncultured Occallatibacter sp. | reverse complement strand
GAAATTCTGTACTGGCGCGGGTGTGAGTGTAGCGCGGCTGTGAATGACCAAAACCTGCCTAAGCACTCATTGGGAGGGTGATGCACAACCTCACACAATTAGCATTTCATACAGTATTTACTTGACAATCACATCGTATCGTTCCTATGGTGCTAGCAATCGTCGGTTCAATTGCGTCCATAAATTCAGCAATGAACTGGACCGGGCCCCAATTCCCGCTTTTGCAGTCGTTCTGCATCTCTTTCCCCACAGATCTCCGCGCAGGCTCAATTTTCGATCGAATCCAGTTTCCGTGAAGAAAGGTGCGCGGTTACCGCGATTGCCCCAATTGAGTGCAGCCTGAGTATTTCCCCGCGCCCACTCCCGTGCTCTGGCGCACGTTTACCAGGGTCGCTCTCTAGTATCTGCTCAACAAAACGACCCTCCGTACAAAGCGGTCTTCCATGGCGCGAATGCGGAGGCCACTCTATCCCGGTTTAGCGGTTTTGGTTTCTTGAGTGCCAAAGACCGGTGCAGCGAAAACGAGCGGCACGTCTCAGGCGTAACGCGGTGCTGCCCAGTTCTTGCAGGCTTTAGATCTGTGACATTCCTTGGGGGTCACACCGGAGTTGCATTCGTGACAGGACCGGTCTGCTACTGCCAGTTTGGCGGCCGTGCGTGGATTTGAACGGAGGGAAAACGTGTCAAATTATGTTCTGGGATTACAGGCAGGGGTTGCTACCGGCCACGAGCCAACATTTGATGGCCAGCCCATGCAGGCTGGCGTGCATCTGCGCTGGAGTTTTGTAGCGGCTCTGGGTTTTCCTCCCGGCGGTTTCTGGCTTTGCCGGCGAGTGGCCACAGATGAGAAACGCGTCCCTGTTCCGGAACTGCAGCCCTGCGACGGCGAGACTGGCGATGGCAGCTACACTTACGGCTCGACTGCCGAGACGGCGACTGCCCGCGGCGTGAACCCGCCGTGCTCCACCGGTCCTGCGTGGGGCAAAACAGATGGAGAAGGCTGGCAGTACTGGGGCGCTCCCTTCACTCCGCCGATTACCAAGCTGAATTGGCCGGCGCGGTATTTCGGCGCGCCCGACCCGGCCACCACGCCTCCGGTTACGGTGGAGCTGAAGGATGCTCTCGAAGCGCGCAAGCGGCTGGGCACGCTGAAACTGGCCGCCGGCCTGAGCACCGCGAATGAAGACCTGGAACTGCTGAAGCTGCGCGCGGAATTATTCCGGCTGGTGGCTCTTTATCCCACGCTTCTGCTGGGCAACGTGCCCATGCCCGCGTCTCCCTCGGGAGCCAACGCGCCCAAACTTAACATCAGCGTGATGCAGGAGCTGCTGCTGCTGGCTCTGGACCCGTACTTCGCGCGCGTGATGGGACTTTATTTTGTGGACACGACAGCGCATCCGGGAACGAAGTACGACTACGCGATTGTGGGATTCTGGGGCGCGACGCCCAGCCAGACGCCGATCATCTTTCCGGGTCTGGCTCCGGCCACGCCGTTAGCTCGCGGATCTTTTACGTACAACGGATTGAATATTCAGTCAGGCTCGAATGGGACTTCGCTGTGGCGCTGGACCAAGCTCGATGGACAGGGCAATTACATTGCGCAGACTGATCCAAGCGCGCCGCCAGCTACGCAAACCGAGGCCGCTACGGCGATTCAGGGCATCAGCCAGGGCGATCAACCAGCGGCGATGCTGATCGCCACCACGCTCTCCGGCGGATTTCCTTTCTACGCACCGCCGCCGCAAGTCACGTTCGGCCTCTCGCAGCCCTCACCAACGGTGGAGATCGAATTGGCCGGGAAGGGAAGTATTCAAGCGCTCTCCGGCGGCAACGTGGTGGCTACGGCCAACTTCAATTCGAATCCGCTAACGATTGTCACACTGGCTTCTTCAAGCAGTGTGGATTGGATTGACCAGATCGTGATCAACGGCACGGGCGGCATTTTCGAAATTGCCGAATGCGTGGCAATCGGCGGCTTGCGCTTGTTCCCGGTGCAGGGAGCGACCATCGGCACGCAGTTTGCCATTGTTCACGCGCCGGGGCCGATCCATCCGATGCCCGTGCCGGGCCAACCCCACACCACGTACCGGCGTCGCCAGGCAGACATCGATACGGCCACGCTTAAACTGGTCAATCACAGTCTCTACGACGTCACGTGGCCCGCCCCGGCTACGCCCAACCCGCAAACCGGCAATCCTGTTTCCGATCCCACCAATTTGCCTGCGCCCACGCAGCCCATCGGCTTTGTGGCGCAGCGGTCTGACGGCGCAGACGACTCGAACGCTGCAACGATCGACGGATGGATCACTACCCGCAGTGCGCCAACGCCGACCGGATCGCCGATCACCACGCCTTCGCTCTACCGGCTGGTTGACTCACTGCGCCCCGATCCCACGATTGGATGGAGCCATCGTGTTGCGGCCTTCGACCTGTTTGGCGTGCGTAGCCAGTGGACCCCGTGGTCCGCTCCGCGCGGCGTGGAGAAGATTGCGGCACCACCGACTTCGCTGCGGATTCTGCAGTTTGACAACACAACGGCAGGTGGGGGAGCCGCAGCAGCCGATGGTTCGTCCTGGGATGGCGGAACACTGACGATGCTGACCAACTGGTCCGCCTCGCGCTACATGCTGTATCCCGATGCCAAGTCAGCCCAGGTGACGGTGGAGAGTATTGACGCCAATGGCAACTCAACCGGCGTGCTCGGCACCTACAATCTGCCCATCAAACCGCCGGTCATCCATGCGTTGGCGATCCAATCGATTCAGACCACGCCGGAACCGGACGGGAACGGCTACACCCTCGACATCCAGACCAATCCCCCTTTGAAGGTGCTGGGCACGAACGCGCCGTCGCAGGTGCTGATGGTGACGATCCCCGGCTCCTCGGACCGGTACGTCGTGCGTCCGATGAATCAGACAAGCTCTTCGAGCTCTCCAGTGGTGGCTCGGATTATGGCCGGTGACGCTTCGAGCATCATTGCCTCAACCAACCAGTACATCGGCCAGCCAGCGTACCTGGTGAGCGGCTACGGCTCCAAGTTTAGCTTTCCCGTGCCGGTGGTTGTGCCCATCGACCAGACCACAGTACGCTTCCAGGTTTCGGTCACCAGCTCGCTCGAAGATCCATTCCAGTCAACCGACATGATCGTCGACCCGAACGGGGTGAATGCGTCGCGGCCGATGCCGCAGTCGGTAACGCTCGTGGGCCATGCGGCGCAATGGCTCACGCCGCCGACGCCGCCGATTCCGACGCACAGCGTGGACCACCTCTACTACAACCCGGCCGACGTGACCGGGATGGCCAGTGTCACGCTTCCCTTTACCACTCCTTCGGGCAGCGGCATCTCCGGCTATCTGCTGGAGCGCGCGCCGGTGCGTTCCATTGCGCTCTCTGACGTGCAGCGCAGAATTGTGCTGATCAAGGCGGGCACGGGAAATGTGACGGACAATA
The DNA here is from genome assembly GCA_964645855.1 of uncultured Occallatibacter sp. GTDB lineage: Bacteria > Acidobacteriota > Terriglobia > Terriglobales > Acidobacteriaceae > Telmatobacter. Next base: position 7,508 of record CAZYDF010000130.1, on the reverse strand, counting down.
ACCCCGTCGTGCTCGACGGCGGCACGCCAAGAGCCGATCTGGCGGCGTGGATCAGCGACCTCTCCAAATGGATTGAGTGCTACAACGCGCTCCACTCGACGAACTGGACCGTCAACACGGTGCTCAACGATGCAAGTGCGCAGCGAGCCTTCATCGAGCACTTCTACAACGGCCTGCTGGACGATGAGCTGCGCGCTCTGGGCGATGTTGCGGGGAACTCACCCGGCTATGTGCGCGTGACGCCCAAGCCGGTGCAGCCAGGGACGACGCTGAGCGACGAAGTGATCGGCACGGGCTACGGCAGAACGCTCTACCGGTTGTCGACGGTGAACGCGGCGGGGAGCGCGAGCGAGACGAGCACAGGATCAGCAGGGCCGTGGTACACGCGGGTGGTTACGCCTCTGCGGCCTCCGGTGCTCTACAAGGTGCAGCCTACTGAATCCTCGATTCTGGTTGCGTGGTCGCTGGATGCGAGTCCCGATGTGGCCGGTTATCTGGTGTATCGCGGGCCGACGACGGATAGTCTTACCGATCTCCGCTTCTTCGGCGCGGATTGGACGCATCCTTCGCCGGTGAGTGAGCTGCCGACAGTTGCGTACAACGCGAAGGTCTATCCGCCGCTGACGTTCGTGCAGGGGACGGGCACGCCACCGAATGTCGACTCGCGCATTGTGGGGTTTGTGCCGGACCCGCGGCTGTGCGCGCGCGACTACACGGGCAGCGACATGGCGGAGATTGCGCTGCCGCCCGGCGCTGCGCCGGACGAAGTCAACGGGATTTACCGCTTGACGGATTTCGACGCGTCGGCCGGTGCGTTGGCACAGCCTAGCTTCAACTACTGGACGACACCGGCCGTGGGCGGCATTGCGCAACTGGTCACCGACTCACCAACGCAGTCGCGCCTGACCGGATTGCGGATCGGCCTGGGACGCGGCGTGCCGGTGGTGGTGGTGGCAACGTGGGCCGGGAAGGTGAAAGTGCTGGGCCAGGTGTCGAGCCGCCGTGCGGGATTCATCGACGGCGTGAATGCTTCGAATGCTCCGCTCGACCCGAACGGCATTGCCGCAGCGCCCGCACCGAGCACGACCGGTCTGAACGCGTACGCCGTGGTTTCAGTGGATATTTTCGGAAATCGCTCGGCGCCTTCGTCGATTTTTGCCGGGCAGATGCTGGTGCTGGCCTCCGTATAGGGGATGCAGATTTGCAGTTCCGGGAATTGCCGAAGCCGGGCGATTTCACACGATTCGATCTCAATCTCAGGAAGGAAACACACATGTCCGATCCAATTCAGCAGGTCATTACCGCACTGAACTTCCTTGTGACGCCGAACCCGGCGCTGAATACCGGCAGCCCGCAAGCACCGAGCACATGGGTTGGCACCGGCGTGCCGGCCGCGGGCGAAGGCACAGTCTATTCGCCGATCAAGTCCCTGCTCGGCCTTTTGTTTTCCGCGTCGAGTGACATGACCACCGTGGGCAAGAGCGTGAATACAGCGCTGGGCGATGTGGCAGGCGTGGTGGGCTCGCTGGCCACGGCCATGGGACAGGTAACCGCGGCGGCCGGCGATGTGACCAGCGCAATGAACGGTTTGCAGAGCGCGCTGGCGCTGGCGCAAACCCTGGCGCCGGGAAGCTCGACGGTGGTGCTGACCTCGGCTAGTTCTCTCTTCCAGCAATTGCAGCAACTGCTGACCGCGGCGGGAAGCGTAGAGCAGGCGGCGGCCGAACTCGCCGAGCTTTCGCAATTGCTGACCGGATTGGCGGGTCTGTTCCCGAGCTAACCCGAGGCCGGCGCTCGCCACGGGTAACGCTCCGCCGCAGGTTGGCTGGAGGCTTGCCTAAGTCACTCGCCCGTATTCGCTGGAGGAAGGTCGACGCTATGTCTACGTTGCTGCCCTTATCGTTGCTTGAGTCGCTCGGTGTTCAGGTTGTGCAGGAGGCCGCGGACGCCGCCTTTGGCCCAGGCGTGCTCACCGTTTCTGCTGACTCGAACGGCCTCACGGCCGGATTCACGTTTTCCTCGGGTCAGACGGTCAATCTTGACGACCTGCAGGCAGGCGCGCAGGGACTCTCCGGCCGGCTGTGGATCGATGGGCTGACGGCGAATCCGCTGAGCGCCACGCTGGGCGACGGATTCGACGTGGCGCTGACGGCCTTTGACCTGACGTTGGCCAACGGCTCGCTGGCAGCCAGCAACATCGGCGGCGCACTGACCATTCCTTTTTTTACCGACGCGAACGGCAACCCGCAAACGGTAGACATCGATGTTTCCACCAAGGCCGATGGCAGTATTGCCATTACGGTTTCGGCAGACACGCAGAAGCCAACCACTTCAGACGGGCTGGTGCAGCTGGTCTACAACCTTCCCTCCAGTTTGGGGAGCATAGAAATCGACGTGGACTCGCTCTCGCTGGATAAGTCGGCAGCCGGGGTGTGGACGCTGACGATCTCCGGCAACCTGATTATCACGACGCCCGATCTGAACTGGCCCACCATCGAACTGAACGGCCTGAGCATCGACAGCCAGGGACACATCAAGCTGGCCGGCGGCTGGATCAACCTGCCCAGCCAGATGGCGCTGGACTTCTACGGCTTCCATCTGGGCCTGCAGCAGCTGGGCTTCGGCACCGACTCCAGCGGTGACAAGTGGATCGGCTTCAGCGGCGACATTCAACTGGTGGAGGGGCTCACGCTGGGCGGCAGCGTGCGCGGCCTGCAGATCAACCTGACCACCGGCGCGCTTACGCTGGACGGGGTCAGCATCTCTTTCGAAATTCCCGGCGTGCTCTCCATTGAGGGAGAGATCGATCACATTCACGTGAATGCGAATTCGCCTGCGGATCTGGAAAATGCAGGGCTCAATCCCAGCATCTTCAATTCAATTGCTCCCATCGGGCCGACGGCTCCGTCCGGCGGAAAACAAGTGAACGTCTTTGCCGGCCAGGTGAAGGTGGACATTGAAGCTGCGGGCGATCTGGAAGTGGACGCAAACTTCATCGTCGGAAACTTCGGCGGGCAATCGGTCTTCTTCCTGGATCTCGATGTGGAGCTGCCGGTGGGCATTCCGCTCTTCCTCGATATTTCTCTCTGGGGTCTGCAGGGCCTGGTGGCAACGGGACTGGAGCCGGAGCCGGAACCGAATTACACGTGGTGGCAATGGTACAAATACCCGGTTGCCACCTCTGGATCGAACGCGGGCTATCCCGACCTGACCGCGAGCCCCGACTATACGGCCACCGATGTGAGCAAGTGGCTGGTGCCCAAGCAGGGGGCCTTCGCTATCGGCGCGGGGGCCACCATCGGTACCGAGGCCGACGACGGCTTTACGGCTTCGGCCGCCATCATGCTCGTGGTCATGATGCCGGGCCCGGTGATCTCGCTCATCGGCATGGCCAATATTCTCTCCAAGCGCATTTCAGGTGCTTCAGAGGACGCCAACTTCGAGGCGATGGCCACCTATGACGGCAACTCGGGCACCTTCGACCTGACCATCGACGCGCAGTACTCGATTCCCATTGTGCTTTCGATTGAGGCCACGGCCGAGATTTATGTAACGGCTAATCCGGCGCCGGGAACCGATGCGTGGTTCTTTGCGCTGGGCAAGCCGCCGCATGAACAGCGCGTGAGCGCGCGCATTTTCGATCTCTTCGAGACCGACTGCTACTTCGTGATCAGCGATCACGGACTGGTGACCGGCACCTGGACCGGCTACAAGAATTCGTGGAGCTTCGGGCCGCTTTCAGCCAGTCTTGACGCGTATCTGGCTACGCTGGCCGCCATTCAATGGTCGCCATTGCAGATTGGCGGCGGCATTGAACTGTACGGCAACGTGCATCTGAGCGCTTTCGGCATCGGCATTGGGCTCACCGCCGATGCGCTGCTTGAAGGCTGCGCGCCGAATCCCTTCTGGATCCACGGCGAGCTATCTGTTGAGCTTGATCTGCCCTGGCCGCTGCCCAACATCGGCGCTTCCATCAGCCTGAGCTGGGGCGGCGATGACGGGTCGCTGCCGCCCGCGCCGCTTTCTCTGAGCCACCTCGACGCTACGCTTGTCGACCATTGCGACAACAACGACAAGCCTGCCAGCGATCACTACCTTCTGCTATCGCACAAGGCCAACGGCATCAATCCCGATTTCACGGCGGCGAATGTTCCGCTGGTCTACGACGCAACCAAGCCCGGCATCCTCGATCTTGAAGGATCGTCGCTGACCGACTGGCAGAATCGTGCGGCTGAAACCACTCCGCTCCCTGAATTGGTTCCGGACGACACCAACCTGGCGCAGATGGCGCCCATCGTGCCGCAGGACGCGCACTTTGTGCTCAACTTCTCACATCCAACGGTCGACGGCACCGGCTCGTTTAGCAACGCGATTGCCTGGACCGATCCTACGTTCCCCAAAGACTCTGACATTGAGACGCCCGCGCTGCCTTCATCGCCGCTCATCGGGCCTGACGACATGTCGAACATCAATCCCACCCCTCCGACTGTGCAGTTCAACATCCGCCATACGCTCACCGGCGTAAGCCTCTTTGAATATGACAAGGGCAACAGGGCCTGGGTTCCCGTCTACTCGGTTCCGCCGCCGGCGAACCCCACGCCGGACGTTGGTGTCACGCAACTGGACGGTACCTGGCTCACCGGCAATCCGCAAATGGCCAACAATCGCCAGGTGATGACGCAACTCAAGGTGTTTCCGTGGCGGCTGCTCCCCGGCCAGCAGTGGACCGCTGCATGGAGCGGCGTCAGCAACACCGCGGAACTGGACACTTCATTCACCGATCAGAACCTGAACTTTTCCGTTTCGTCGAACATGAGCGCCCCCACCATCGGCGTCCAATCCGGTCTCAGCTTTCCGCCGGGGCTGATGTTTACAGCGCCCAGCGTGAACTCCGGCGCGCAGGTTACCATTACCTTCCCTGAGCCTGTGGTGCTGACCGGGATCACCGGCGGCATTTATGAAGACGACGGAGAGCTTCAGTTCTATTCGGCTCCAGTGTGCATCGGCGACGGCGCAACGCTGACGGCGCAATCCGGCTCTCAGGACCCGACGACGCAGGTCTACACGCAGACCTTTGCTCAGGACGGCACGCCCATCACCCAGCTTGTGCTCCCCATCAACGGAAATGTTTTGGAGCTTTACGCCATCGACTACACGTCGGCTCCGGTTCCCATGGCAATTCTGCCCACGGCTCCGGCGCTCTACTCGCTGATGACGGTTACCGAGATCGAAGTCCAGCGCGTAGGCGCATCCAACTTCCAAACCGCGCCCAACGGCAATCCCATTATCGAGTTTGTCTACTTCCAAACGGCTGCCGGTCCGGGAACGGCGGTCGCGGCCCCGGCACAATCGCCGTTACCGGTTCCTGCCGGACCGGCTCCCTATCCGCAGCTCTCGCAAAACTGCCTGTTGCCCGCTCCACCTACGCCCGCAGCTACACCCAGCGCGCCGCAGCAGCCGAACTCTGCATTTCCCCAGGGCGGTGCGCTCAGCGACCTGACCACGTACACGCAATGGTCATGGCCGCAGGACGGCATGGCCACCGCTTACTATGGCTATGACCTCAACGTGGAGTTCGTGGAGAGCTACGTCAATGCTCTCTACACTGCGTTTTCAAGCGGCGTAGTGGCCAACTCGCTCCACTTCCGCTGCGTGGACCGCAACAACCTGCACACGCTGCTTTTGCCGCTGGCCATTCACGTTCCCTCCATCCCGCAGCAAAGCGCGCTGGTCGCCCACGAGATCATTGTCCCGCTGGCCAAGCCCATTCAGCCTCCGCCAGCGCCTACTGCCAAGCAAGGTCCGATTGCAATCCTCCAGGGGCCGATCGCGATCGACAAGCTTCCCATCGCCGACTTGGAGAAGCGCGTCCAGGTGGTGCAGCAAACAGTGGCCACGCCAGACACACTGCCCGACTATTTGCAGCCGGCCAACACTGCGTCGCTCTCCCAGTCTCTGCTGAATCTGGCCGGTCGATTCGGCGGCCTGAACATCAATCAGATGAATCCTGGGCAGGCCGCGGCGCTGCTGCACGAGATCAAGGAGCTCGAGGCGGCCGAGGCCGCAACTTCCATCTGGTTTCAACCGCTCAAGCCCAGTACGCGCTACACGCTGGACGTGGTTGCCGGTCCGCTCCTTCAGGGCGACGACGCCACCTTTGCGGCAGCCAACACTGGCGGAGCCCTGCTGGAGGCCATCTTCACCGCGACCGATGCCATCGGCGTGCTGGCCGCACTCCAGGCCTATTTCAAACATGAAGATTCGCTGACCACGCTCGAGCGCGTGCAGTTCACGACTTCGCGCTATTTCTCGTTCACCGGGCAAATGGCAAATGCCGCGTTGCAGCTTGCCGGCGCAACGGGAGCCACGCCCATCCGGCACTACGTCGCTCCTCAAACGCCTGAGACCTGGCTGGCAACCGTGCCCGCTGACGTCACGACCTGGCACAGCACTTCATTGGCATATCTGAATAGCCACGACACCATTGAAAGCTTCGTGGCCGGTTTCGATCCTCTGGCCGACGACCTCCAGCCCGGCATCGCGCCCGCCAACAACGGCGCCGCCGCGCTGGTGAACCTGCGCCAGCAAACCGCGTCAGAATGGGCCGCGTTTGCACAGGCCGCAAACGCGCTCTATGACGGCATGATCACCGCCTTCGGACACAAGGAGATGGCCAGCAACCAGAAGCCGATTCAGGTGCCCAACACCGAGATCAGCTTCTTCACTGACTCGACCGGCCTGTTGGTCGAAGCGCTCCTGCTGGAAAGCCCTGAGCCGCTGCCGTGGCAGCGCATCTGGCGCTGGATCACGCTCAACTCCTCTACCAGCTCCGAACAACTCTTCGCACTCTGGAGTGAAGACGGCACGCGCGCGCTGCTCTTTCCGCGCGGCAACCTGATGGGGACCTACAATCTGGAAATCAGCTTCCAGGGCAACCTGGGGCCGGAACTGCCCTGCATCACGGAAGGCGGCAGTACTTTCAGCGAAAACGTGAATGTAGGTCCCATTTTCATGGGGCAGTACAAGCGGTTCTATCCGCCCTATCCCATCCGGAACATCGGCGATGTGTTCGCCGCGCCCGCCAGCACCGGCTCGGATTCTTCCGCGGTTGCGCAGCATCCGCTCACCGCAATGTTGAACCTGATTCGGGACGTAATCAGAACCGGCTCCTGATTCGCCAATACCATTCGGCATTGCCGCCGCTGTTCGGACTCTTGACGGCCTTCCGGCAATCCAGGCCAGTCTCGTCAAAGAGTCGGAAGCGTCCCAGGGGAATGCATAATGCTCTCGCCTGCACTTTGAAGACACCATTCTACGCGGGGCGGGCGTATCCCTTTGTCCCCCGGCCTCGGGCGGTCATGATCTCCGCCTGTTTGGGAGCCGGCTAGCACGAAGGCTGGGAAGTCAACGTCAAGCGTATTTACCGACTCTACACCGAAGAGGGACTGATCGTGCGAACGAAACGACGCAAGGAACGAGCGCAACGTCAGCGTGTGGCGCAAGGGCCT
>CAZYDF010000129.1:0-10960 GCA_964645855.1 uncultured Occallatibacter sp. | reverse complement strand
ACTGGTCGGCTAAAATCACACCTGTTGCACTTGGAGCTTGAATCCGCCCACCCAATCATGGTTGACCTGGGGGAAGCGCCAGGACATCCCCCGGATGAAGCGCTGGTCGGCTTCAGCTGCCGGCGATGCGGCGCGCCGCGGGGATGCAGGGGGGCCGGAGGCGGCCGTGCACACGCGCGCTGGCGGCGGCGTAGACCTGCTCCCACTGGTCGAGGACGGCCTCCAGGCTGTAGCCCTGTTCGATCCTCAAGCGGGCGCGCTGGCCCATTCTGTGCCGCTCCTCAACCGGGGTTTGCATAAGCCGGAGCATGGCCTGCGCCAGGGCCGCTGGGTCACCCCTCTCCGCCAGCCAGCCGGTCTCTCCCGGCACGACCATCTGGCTGAGCCCCGGCACATTGGTGGCCACCGAGGGCAGGCAGATGGCTCCAGCCTCCAGCAAGATCAGAGGCAGGCCTTCCCACAGCGAGGAGAGCACAGCCGCGTCGGCCGCCTGCAGGATCCGGCTTACATCCGGCACAAAGCCGAGGAACTGGACCCGGTCTTCAAGCCCCAGCCGTGCAACCATCGTTCGCAGTTGGGTGGAGAGCGGCCCATCGCCGGCAATCGCCAGACGCGCCTCCTCCGGCAGGATCAGCATGGCGGCCAGCAGGGTGGGATAGTCCTTGACCGGGACCAGGCGGCCAGCGGCCACCCAGAGAAACTCACCACAGAGGCCGAGCTCGCGGCGGGCGGCGACTCTGACCTCATTGGAGGGGCGGAGCGCTTGGGTGTCAACCCCGTTCGGCACCACCACAAGCTTGCGAGGATTCACCAGTCGAGCGGCGCTGTGCGCCTCCGCCACGGGCACGCTGACGGCCGTGATGACGCCTGCCAGCCAGTCGCTGGCCCGGTAGCCGAGCTTGCGCCAGAAGAAGCCGGTAGAGGTGCTGTGCAGGGTGTCCACAACGGCCAGGCGAGGATGGAGCAGACGAGACCAGCGCGCCATCCATGTGGCATGGGGCAAGTGGGCGTGCAGCAGGTCTGGCTTCTCCCGCCAAAGCCACACATTGAGCCCGATCCAGCCACGCGGGTCGGCCACGCCTTTGCGCATGTGGAAGGAGCGAAAGCCGATGCCCGCCTGCTCCAACGCCACGCCACAGGCTCCGCTGGAGCCGGTGAGGGCGAGGATAGTCACCCGCCAACCGCGCTGCCTGAGCCCTCGGGCCAGTAGTAGTAGTTGGCGCTCCGCACCGCCAATCCGCTCCAGTCCGGGAATCAGTAGGGCGCAGTGATTCAACCTTCACCCTCCTGGCAGGCGCTATCGATGAGCGCCTCGTAGGCGGCAAGGGCGTGGACAAAATCGAACTCAGCTACCGGCGCTGGTGGGATGGCAGGGATGGGAGCCAGGATGCGGACGGGGCGGTTGGGGTGCGCAGCGGAACAGCAAACGGGTGTTCTCCTCAACCGGGGAAGGACGAGCACTGGGAAGCACAAGAAGATCGAAATCAGCTCAGAGAGCGATAGCAGGCCACGTGCAAACATAACCACCCCCCCGAAAGTGGGAATCGAGACGCAACAACGGCGGCATCAAGCTGCCGTTGCAGGGAGGGTTGTGAGGTGCGATGCCTTCAGAGCGTACTGGCTCGGGGCTCTTGAGGGAACCCTTGCCCACTGCTGATACTGCCGCCGGTCGCTGGCCGGGCTCTGCCTCCCAGAACCAACGCAGAAGAAGCTGTCGTGCAGGGGTCAAAACATGCCAAGAAACACGAGAACAGAATACAGCAATAGCATCAGGAAACCTTAGCCAAAATTCCATGTCAAGAGGAAACACTACCCTGGGGAAAGATCTCCCTTCAATTTGTCCCATTTTGGTTCAAAGAGAGTTCCCGCAAAGCCTGCAGCAAAGCCTTTGCCAAAGCTTTGGAGGTGATCCCCTGCGCCAGCCAGACGCGGGGCTTGTCGGCCAGCAGGGACTCTATGCCCCCGGATGCGGGCATGGCCACCACGGGCAGGTCAGCCACCAGCGCCTCCAGCAGCGCGTTCGGCATACCTTCATGGCGGGAGGGGAGAACGAAGAGGGTTGCGCCGGGATAGTAAGCGTAGGGGTGGCGCTGATAGCCGGCAAAGGTGACCACGGCCTCCAGCCGGAGCTGGTGGCACAGGCCTTTGAGCGGCCCCTCCTGCGGGCCCACCCCAAGCAGGGTGAGCCGGGCGGTGGGGAACTCCACCACCACCTGGGCCATGGCCTCAAGCAGCAAGTCAAAGCCCTTTTCCATGGAGAGGCGGCCGATGGCCAACAGATTGGGCCCCGCCCCAGGCCAACGGCTGGGCGCGCCCAGCGTGGCGCGGATGCCAGCCAGATCCAGGGGATTGGGCAGCACCGCCATCGCCCTTTCATCCAGGCCGGCCAACGTAGCCAGGTCAGCCGCCATGGCGCGCGACTGGCAAATAATGCGATCAGCGCGGCGATACAGCCAATGGTAAAAAAAGCGCGTGTAGGAGGGCAGATCGTCGTGGGCCAGCGAACTGGAGGCGGTGGAGTTTTGCCGCACCAGCACCTGCGTGGCGCGGGGAAACAAAGGCTTTAGCAGAAGGACAAGAAAGTTGAGGTGGGCAATGCCGGAGAGGATGACGTTGGGCCGGAGCCGCCAAACCAGCCGCAGCAACTTAAAGCCCCCGGCCCGAACACGGCTGGCGCCAAGCGGATGCACCGTAACCCAGTCCGGGAGCAAGCCAGGCTGGACCGAAGCCTGCGTCATCAGACCCAGATGAACCTCGTACTTCATCTGCGACAGACCCTCGGCCAGCAGGGTCATCACCTGCTCGGCGCCGCCACCGCCGAGGTGGGGGATCAACAACAAGACTCTGGATCGTGGCGACATAGCTCGAATGTGTTTGTGATTATAGGTTACTTTGGACTATCTTGGTTCCAACCGTTCCCTGCCCTGCTCCCGGGCTTGCCGGAGCTGGGCGTGACCGCTCGCGCGGAGACGCTGTTTGCCGTCCGCCAACCCGATGAATTCCGAGTGCCGCGATGACGTCCCCCCCCTCCTCGCAGCCGGTAGCTGTTGTCGGAGTCACCACTGCGCAAACCTGCCAGGTACTGCGCGGGCGTTTGCGCGCCTTGCGCCTGGCCGGGTTCCGTGTGGTTCTCATCTCAAGCCCTGGTCCGCTGCTGGATGCCACCACTACAAGTGAAGGCGTGGAAGCAGCAGCGATCCCCATCGAGCGCGAGATCAAGCCCTGGGCCGACCTGGTTTCACTCGCCCGCATCTGGCGTCTGCTGCAAAGGCTCCACCCCGACCTGGTGGAGTTTTCAACTCCCAAGGCCGGCCTGCTGGGGCTGGTGGCGGCGCGGCTGTGCGGAATCCAGCGGCGTGTTTACCTGCTGCGTGGGTTGAAGCTGGAAACCTCCAAGGGGCTGAAGCGTCGGCTGTTGATTGCTGCTGAACGCATAGCCTGCCGCTCCGCGCATCTGGTGATTGCCAACAGCGCTAGTCTGCGCCACAAGGCGCTGGCGCTGGGACTGGTTTCGCCGGAGCGGCTATGGCTGCTGGGCGGCGGCAGCAGCCGAGGCGTGGATGTGACCTCCTATAGCCCGGGCCAGAGCGACGTGCGCAAGCAGCTGGGGATTGCCGCAGATACCCTGGTGGTGGGCTTTGTGGGCCGCCTAACCCGCGACAAGGGAGTCCCGGAGCTGCTGGAGGCCTTTGAGCAGATACTGCAACAGCACAACGAGGCGCAGCTGCTGCTGGTGGGATGGTTTGACGCCGCCGAGGATGCCTTGCCGGCCGCCCTGCGCCGCAAGATTGAAACCCACCCCCAAATTGTTGTAACCGGCATGGTGGACTCCACCCAGGCTTACTACCGCGCCATGGACGTGATGGTGCTGCCGACCCTGCGCGAGGGTTTTCCGAACGCGGTGCTGGAGGCCTCCGCCACGGGTATCCCGGTGGTGACAACCCTGGCCACCGGGGCGCGGGATTCGGTGGTGCCGGAGGTGACCGGGCTGCTGGTTCCGCAGGGACATCCGGAGGCGATTGCAGAGGCGGTGCTGACCCTGCTGAACGACCCCGCACGGCGGGTGCGGATGGGACATGCCGCACGCGCCTGGGTGCTCGAAAACTTTGTGGACGTGCAAGTTCTGGCGCTGACCGTGAAACTCTACAAAAGGCTGCTGGAGACCCCGCCGAATAGCCCATTCCGCAAGCGGGCAAAGGGCGATAAGATGCCGGAGACGCTGGCCGACTTGGAACTGGAGGCGCAATGGAGAAGGGCCGGCTGGAGCTAGGTATCCGACCATGTGAATTTGCACCGTGTCCCGTCTCAAGAGTTCACCGCGAGACAAGCAGCGCACAGCAACACAAGAAGCACCAAAAAAATGAAGCCGTCCTCCTTGTTGCTGCGCAAAGCGCGTCTGCCGCGCGCAGTGCTTCCGTGCCCCATCCATTTCCGCGTCTTTAGCGGAAATGGGTGGGAACCCTATGAAATAGGCTGACGCAAGCGCTTCGGCCGCTCGTGGGTCAACCTACTCGACGCTGATCTCCGTGGCCCGCTTGCCCTGATGTTTGGGCCGGAGGGGGAGCAACGCCAGCGGAATGCAGGCCAGCGAGAGGTAGCCAATCAGCCGAAAATTATCCGCATACGACAACAGCGCCGCCTGCTGGGCCAGCATCCGATAGATGGCGCCAAAGGCCAAGTGCTGCCCGCTGGCGGCATCCGCGCCGGCCATTTGGAACTTGGATGCCATTCCGTGCGTCAGGGCGGCAACCCTGGGATTGGACGGATCGAGGTTGGCCGCCAGATAGGTCTGGTGCCGCTGGGTGCCGCGCACCAGGTTGGCCATGATGGCGGCAATGCCCACGCTGCCGCCCACGTTGCGCAACAAGTTGTAGAGGCCCGTGGCGTTGCCCATATCCTGTTTGCGCAACATGCCCATGGCCAGCATGGTGAGCGGCACAAAGATGAATCCGCCGGCAAAGCCGTTCAGGAAGTTCGGCAGCGCCACCGTCCACATGGAGATTTCCAGGTTCACCCGCGCCAGCATCAAGGTGGAGGCGCCGAAGCCGAAAAATCCAAGACCCAGCAAAAAGCGCGCGTCCACGTAGTTGACCAGAACGCCGACGATCATCATGGCCAGCAGCGAACCCAATCCGCGCGGACTCACCGCCAGCCCCGAATCCAGCGCCGAGTAGCCCAGCAGCGTTTGCAGGAACAGGGGCAGCAAAGCCGTAACGCCGTACATGGCAAAACCGAAGATGGCGGTAATCAACGTGCCCACGGCAAAGTTGCGATTGGCCAGAATGCGCAGTTGCACAATCGGATCGTGGCAGGTGAACTCGCGGAGGATGAAGCCGGCCAGCGCCAGAACCGAGACCGCGCTCATCCAGCAGATCCAGCCGGTCTGGAACCAATCGGCTTCCTGACCCTTGTCCAGCACCAGTTGCAGGGTGCTGAGCCACAGCGCCATCAGGCCAAAGCCCATGTAGTCAATGGCGCCTTTGAAGTGCTGGCGCAGATAGGGCGGGTCTTCCACAAAGAGATTGGCCATGAACAGCGCCAGCAGGCCCACCGGCAGATTGATGTAGAAGATCCAGCGCCACGTGTAGCTATCGGTGATCCAGCCGCCCAGCGTGGGGCCGATGACCGGCGCCACCACAATGCCCATGCCGTAGAAGGCCATGGCCGAACCGTGCTGGCGGGGCGGAAAGCTCTCCAGAAGAATGGACTGCGCCAGCGGCTGCATGCCGCCGCCACCCAGGCCCTGCAGCACGCGGGCCACGATCAGCATGGGCATGCTGATGGCCAGGCCGCACAACAGCGAGGCCACGGTGAAGACCACGATGGAGATCATCAACAGCCGCTTGCGGCCGATGCGTCGCGAGATCCAACCCGATGCGGGCAGCATGATGGCGTTGGCCACCAGATAGCTGGTGAGCACCCAGGTGGACTCGTCAGTGGAGGCCGAGAGCGTGCCGGCAATGTGGGGCAGGGCAACGTTGGCCACCGAGGAATCCAGCACCACCATGAACGTAGCCAGCATCACCGAAACCGCCACCAGCCAGGGATTGACGGAGGGACGCCATTCCGCGTGGGCGTCGGCGCTGCTGGAAGGTTTGCTGACCATGGAGTCATTTTAATATACTTTGTGGTCATAGGGCCCAGGAGGCCTGCCGGACGTGAAGCTGAAGGCCAGTTCCCGGAGCCGCACCAAGAACGAGATGGTGGGCGAATTCCGCCGCCACGAGATCCTGACCGCCGCCCGCAGCGTGTTTGCCCGCAAGGGCTTCGCGCTGGGCATCATGGATGAGATTGCGCGCGAGGCCGGCATTGCCAAGGGGACCATCTACCTCTACTTCCGGTCCAAGACCGAGGTGTACAAGGCGCTGCTGGACCACGACATGAAGCTGCTGCAAGTAAGCACTCTGGAACGCATGGACAGGGCGGTGACACTGAAGGACAAGATCCACGCCTTTCTGCAGGTGCGATTGGAGAACGCCGAGAACAAGCGCGAGATCTTCCGCATCATGGACTCCGAGCGGGCCAACCTGCACATGACGCGCAAGCAGTATCGCGACTTCCTCCACGAGCCGGTGGCGCGACTGGCGGCAGCCATTGACGTGGCGGCCGCGGCAGGTACGATCCGACCGATGGACGGCGAAAAGACGGCCTGGCTGATTGCCGACGTGGCCCGGGGAGCAATCCAACGGCGGCTGTTGAGCGCGCATCCCGCGCCTTCGGCGGAGGACGCGGCGTTTCTGCTGGATTTCCTGTGGACCTCGCTGGAAGCGCGGAAGCAGTAGCATCGTGAAGAGGAAGGAGCGGGGACCTTCAGGTCCGTGAAATGATCGCTCCAAGTTGCGTCGAGGCCTTCAGTCCCGGAAGAAACTTGATCGAGGGGGCCGGGCCTAAAGGCCGCGGTCTCTTGAACGCGGAGTTTCAGGAGCCTGAAGGCTCCTGCTCCTTCCATTCCCACCCTTGTCCGCGCCGAGCGCGGCACGGCGTGCGGCGGACGCGCTTCGCGCAAGAGGTTATTCTGCTGCAGACCCCTTGTTTCGCTTTGGGCTTCTGACTCCGGAAACTGGCGCGTAACCTCCGTAGCCACCCAGAACTAGCTAGCGCGTATACTAGGGACTGGCGCGACGAGTCCCAAGGCCCCTGCGGGGGTCCTTTTTGCGCCTACCGCAACGGTAAACCCAACCATTGCAATGGATTCTGGAGGTCCGATCCTACATGGCAACACTGCTGGAAACCATTCAATCGCCCGAAGACCTGAAACGGTTGAACTATGCGCAAATGGGCCAGCTTGCCGAGGAGATCCGCGAGTTCCTGATCCAGACCCTGTCCAAGACCGGCGGCCACCTGGGCCCGAACCTGGGCGTGGTGGAGCTGACCATGGCTCTCCATGCCGTGTTCAACACACCCACGGACAAGATCACCTTCGACGTCAGCCATCAGGCCTACATTCACAAAATTTTAACCGGACGCCGGGAGCGCATGGACACCATCCGCCAGCCCGGCGGGCTGAACGGCTTTATGCTGCGCACGGAAAGCGCACACGACGCCTTTGGCGCGGGCCACGCCGGCACGGCACTGTCCGCGGCGCTGGGCATGGCCGTGGCGCGCGATCTGGCCGGGGGCGCGGAGCACGTGATTGCCGTGGCCGGCGACGGCGCCTTTACCAACGGCATCACGTTTGAAGCGATGAACAACATCGCTGAGCATACCAAGCGGATGATCGTGGTGCTGAACGACAACGAGTGGTCGATCGACCGCAACGTGGGCGCCATTGCGCGCTACTTCCACAGGATTGTGACCAACGAGCGCTACCAGCACCTGCACGAACGCGCCACGCGCCTGATTGAGCGCTTTGGCGGCAAAACGGCCGTCAAGGTGGTGCGCCGTGCGGAAGAGGCGGCCAAGGGCCTGCTCTGGCCTTCCGTCATGTTTGAAGAGTTCGGCATCGAATACTTTGGCCCGATTGACGGGCACAACATCCAGCTGCTGGTGGAGACCTTCAAGTTCCTGAAGACCGTGGATCACCCGGTGCTGCTGCATGTGCTCACGCAAAAGGGTCGCGGCTTCCAGCCGGCGCTGGACCTGACCAAGAAATTCCACGGCGTTGCGCCCTACGATCCCGAGACCGGCGACACCAAGCCCAACGGCCTACCCACCTACTCCGAGGTCTTTGCCACCACCCTGGCGGACCTGGCCGACAAGGACGAGCGCGTCGTGGCCATTACCGCCGCCATGCCCAACGGCACCGGGCTGGATTTCTTCCGTACCCGGCACCCCAAGCGCTACTTTGACGTGGGCATTGCCGAGGGCCATGCGGTGGTGTTTGCCGCGGGCATGGCCACGCGCGGCTTCCGGCCGGTGTGCGCCATCTACTCCACCTTCCTGCAGCGGGCCTTCGACCCCATTGTGCACGACGTGGCGCTCCAGAATCTGCCCGTGCTGTTCTGCATGGATCGCGCCGGGCTCTCAGGCGACGACGGCCCTACGCATCACGGCTTGTTCGATATTGGCTACCTGCGCTCGGTTCCCGGCCTGGTGCTGATGGCGCCCAAGGACGAGAACGAGCTGGCCGCCATGATGCGCACCGCACTGGCGCTGGAAGGCCCCAGCGCCATCCGCTACCCGCGTGGCGTGGTGGTAGGCGTGGAGCGTACCACCGAGCCGGACGTGCTGCCGGTGGGCAAGGCTGAGGTCATCCAGGACGGCGCGGACGTGGCCATCCTTGGCCTGGGCAATCTTCTGCCTATGGCCGTAGAGCTGGCCGCGGAGCTGGAAAAGCAGGGTCTGTCGGCCGCGGTCGTCAATCCGCGCTTTGTGAAGCCCCTGGACCGCGAGATGCTGGCCAACTACGCCAACCACGTGGCGGTGTTTGTAACCTTTGAAGACCACGTAAAGATGGGCGGCTTTGGCACGGCCGTGGTGGAAGCGCTGGATGAGATGCAGGCCGCGGGCCAGATTCCGTCCGTTCCCGTGGTGCGCATTGGCTGGCCCGACAACTTTATTGAGCACGGCAAGGTGGACGACCTGCGCGTCAAGCATGGGGTAAGCGTGGAAGCGGCTCTGGAACAGGTTCTGCCGCTATTAGCCCTGCGCCTGCGTTCCGCCTCCCTGGCCCGCTAGCGGGCCTTGCTGGCCGGCGGCGGTCTGGCGGAGGGGCTGGTGTCCGCGTTGGCCATAGGATGCCTTCAGCCATGTCCGCCAGCCGCAAGATCGAGGCAATACCAAAAGATAATGGCAAAGTAACTGCCGGGTTAACGGTGATTCGCCCGGCACAATGGATTGTGCGAAGTTGGGGCTCGATAAGCGCATTGGCGATTTAGCATCCGCTGATAGAATGTTTTGTTTGGCTAGCCTCACGCATCGCGCATCGCCTTTTCGAGCCTCTTCACCTCGACCCGAAGTAGTAGCTCGTCGTCTTGCGTGATCAGCCGTGCATGCGCGACATCCAGGCGCACGGGATGCAGGCGCTGGAAGGTTTCGCGGACGCTCTCCTCTCTTCGAAAGAAGGCTTGGAAGACCTCCCGCCAGTTATCTCGCCTACAAAGGATCAGTGCATAGTCGGTGAAATCGGAGTACTCGATCAGAGGCCGCTCTTCGGCTCCGGCTTCCTCGGCTTTCCGCTTTTTCTCCTGCCAAGTTTCGTAGAGAGCTTTGGGGAGACGATGCTTCGGCCAATCCGCACCGACAGCGCGGGTCAACTGTCGATCGATAAACCTGCGTAGAAGCCTCTCCACCCGTAGGAGTTGGTCATGGGCTGCATTCGTGCGAACCAATCCGTCTTCTTCGCCGCTCGCAGGCTCCAATTCCAATTTGGCTTGTTCTAGCCCTGCGATTTCCAGTCCCTGCTCGAACGCAGGCAGCGGGAATCTGGTCAAAGCAGGGTTGAAGCCAAGTTCGACATAGAAGTCCCCTCGTACGGCCAGATCGGCGAAGATTTCTGGTCGCCAGCTTATCGGATCGCGCCAGTCCCCAAGGCTGGCCCGCACACTAGACGCCAAAACGTCGTCGAAGGCCGGCAAGCTTCGTACGGCTTCGCCGATCCGCTGAATTTCGGCGAAACCCGCAATGGACCGCATCGCCTCCTGCTGATCAAGCCAGGGCGTCGTCATCCTTTCCATTGCCCGTTGTAAAACCAAGGCAGCTTCGCCCTCGTTGGGAAAGGCCAACTTCTCCACAAACGCCTGAGCGTGAAATTGTTTGGCCAGAAGCACGGACTCCAAATGATCCGGCAACCGGAAACGCGCCTCCATGCTAGCGATCACTTGGCTCGCGAGTTCTGCGGTTTTCCGCCAAGGCGCATCCTCCTCGAAGAGGCCCGCTCGTCCTAGCTCCCATACAGGGCCCAACGCCATTCTGGTCAATTCCTCGTGGGATTTGAGCGCCTCAAGCGCTCGGGCGATTGCAGAATTCTTCTCGAACATACGTGCTTGGGCTAGTGCTGAACTCTGTTTCAACTGTTCCTGAACCGTTCGCAAGGAGGCGGAAGATTCTGCAAACACAGAGGCTGCCTCTCGAGCATACTTGAAAGCTGGACTCTCTTCGAACAGCGCCAATTGCTCGCGGATGAGTCGCAGACCCGAGTGCTTCTCCATCTCTTGTAATATCTTCTGCTGCTTTTCCGCGGCGAGGCGCGCTTCCCGGATGGCCGGGGAATTATACAAATCGATCTCAAGAGTTTTGCGCGGAAACTTGTCTTTCGGCGTATCTTCTCCGGATCTACTCATGGAGCATCCTTCCGCGTTGCTGGTCAAATCTTCCATAAATGATAGTTCTGCAACGTCCGTCGGTACTAGTCACGCTGATGCAAATGTCGCCGGAATATGGCATCGGCAGGGGCGGCGTCTGCTCGCCAAATGGGAGATTGTCGCGTATGGGCCGTGAATATCTTTGGTGGTCGACTGGCGATATCAGTGAGATAAGCGGCCAAAAATCCGGATTACGCCCTACGGCGTGTAGGTAAGAA
>CAZYDF010000128.1:0-11028 GCA_964645855.1 uncultured Occallatibacter sp. | reverse complement strand
GTCTCCAAAACCGAACTTGGGGGTTCGAATCCCTCCGCCCCTGCCAGATTGAACGTAAGCGGTCGGTCACCTACCGGCCGCGAAGGACTTGGAAGCATGTCATCGAGGACGGCAATGGCCAATAACGAAAACGGCGGTCTCGGCAAGTCGAATTTTTTTGCTGGCATCACGGGAGCCTGGGCAAACATGACGGGTTTCCTGAACGATGTGCGCTCCGAGATGCGCAAGGTCGTCACTCCTTCCCGCAAGGAAGTGCAGGTGACTACCACCGTCGTCATCATCGCCGTCTTTATCTTCGGCGTATTCTTCTTTGTGACGGATAACGTCTTCAAAGTAGCCGTGAATATGCTGCTGAACAAGCTGGGTGGATTGAAGTAACTCCGCGCCCGGAAGCGAGATCGTAATGGCAGAAGAATTGGAACAGCCCGATAACCCGCAGGAACCAGTTGCTGGTGAACCGGTCGCTGGTGAGCAGGTCGCCGAAGATGCGCAGCCCGCGCCCAACGAGCGGTTCAAGTGGTACATCCTGCATGCCTACTCTGGATTTGAGCGCAAAGTCCGCGAATCCATCCAGAGCCGTGTGGAGGCCTTCGGCCTTGGCGACCGGGTGGGCCGGGTGATGATTCCGACTGAGCCTGTCACTGAGATTGTGAACGGCAAGAAGCGCACCATCGACCGCGTCTTCCTGCCTGGGTACGTGCTGGTGGAGATGGAACTGGACAACCAGTTGTGGCACGTGCTGAAGGATACGCCCAAGGTCACGGGCTTCCTGGGCACCGGCGACAAGCCCGTAGCGCTTTCGGAAGCAGAGGTCAGCTCGATCTTGTTCCGCTCCGAGACCACCAAGGACAAGCCGCGGATGAAGATCCGGTTTGAAAAGAACGAGCAGGTCCGGATTACCGACGGCCCGTTCGCCAACTTCAATGGCGTGGTGGATGAGATCAACGAAGATCGCGAGACGCTCAAGGTCATGGTGACCATCTTCGGACGCTCCACCCCGGTTGAGATGGAGTTTGGCAAAGTCGAAAAGATTGAGTAATGCAGCTTCTAGCTACTAGCTTCCAGCTTCTAGCCGGCTTGGCTTCCTAGCTGCCGCCGGTTGAAAGCAAACGCTCGAGCCGCAGTACCAAAATTCGCATCACAACGATCAGCTAAAAGCTAGAAGCTAGGAGCTAGTAGCTGATTCCGAAGGAATCATCATGGCACCTCCGAAGAAGATCACTGGATACGTCAAGCTGCAGATCATTGCCGGTAAGGCAACCCCCGCTCCCCCGGTCGGCCCCGCGCTCGGTCAGGCGCAGGTCAACATTATGGAGTTCTGCAAGCAGTTCAATGCGCGCACCAACAACAAGGAGATGGAAGGACTGGTCATCCCGGTCGTCATCACCGTGTATGGCGATCGCAGCTTCTCGTTCATCACCAAGACCCCTCCCGCCGCCGTTCTGCTGAAGAAGGCCGCTGGCATCGAAAAGGGTTCTGGCGTTCCGAACAAGGAGAAGAAGGGCAAGGTCACCGAAGCTCAGGTGCGCGAGATCGCCACCCAGAAGATGCCGGATCTGAATGCATCCTCAGTGGAAACCGCGATCAAGAGCATCAAGGGCACCGCCCGCTCCATGGGCATCGACGTAGTTGCCTAGTTTTTCTTTCTGATTTGGCAAGCAACAAAGCCTTTCCGCAAGGAAGGGCTTTGTTATTTGCAGCGTTTTTGCCGCCCCAGACTATTTTCTCTTTTGCTGCGGGACGCGCGTCTCCATTGTGCATGCGGGAATATCGCCCATGCCACACGCGCGATGGAAGAGCTGGCGCGCCCGATCAAAGTCCTTGGGTACGCCTCTGCCCGCTTCATACATCAAACCCTCGCCTGCGCATCCAGATGGGAAATAGCCATCGTCGCAGGACTGACGGAACAAATTGAAAGCGCGTAGATCGTCAGTGAGAACACCGAGCCCCTGGTAGTAGAGAAGAGCGAGATAGGTACAGGCACTGAACTCCAGGGCATCGCAGGAGCCCTGGAAGATTTCACGCGCACGGACTGTATCTTGTGCTTCCCCCCATCCTTTCGAGAGCAATACGCCGATCTGTGTGCAACCTTGCATTTCATGAGTGTCGCAGGCTTGCTGGAAGAGTTTGCGCGCCTGATCGTAGTCTTTCGCGACGCCCCAGCCCATCTCATAGAGCTCGCCGAGACCTACGCAGCTGATCTGGTCGTCGTCGTCGCAACCCTGTTGGAGAAGGATTCGGGCGCGCTCATAATCCTTGGGAACACCCTCTCCTTCGGTATAAAGGCTGGCGAGCCCGTCGCAGCCATGAGTTTGGCCGATGTCGCAGGACTTTTCGAATAGACCGAGAACACGGCTCACATCGCGCGTGGCTCCAGCGCCTCGATAGATCAACCATCCCTGCAAAGCGCAACCCTCGTTGTTGCCGGCGTCGCAGGACTTGGTTTCGAGTGCATAGGCTCTGTCAGGATCGCGTGTTATTCCCCTGCCTTGAGCCAGAGATTCGCCAAGAAATGCGCAACCGCCCATCTCGCCTGCATCGCAGGCTTTCTGGAATAGCTGATTGGCGCGAGTAAAGTTGCGGCTAACACCCCGCCCACGGCTGAAGAGCTGCCCGAGTTCCGTACAAGCTTCCAACAGGCCCCCATTGCAGGCTTTCTCTACGAGTGGCTGGGCCTCGTCGTAGCGGTGCTGGCGTTCCAAAGACTTTCCTTGCGAAAACGCCTGTGGCGCACTCTCACGCAAAGCTTGCTGTTGGCGATGCGTTTCCTCTTGCTGCCGAACTTGTTCGTCGCGGCGTGCTTCCTCAAGTCGCAGAGCATTCTCCCGGCGGGCGCGTTCCTCGGCGTCTTTGCGGGTCTGCTCGTTCTTGAGGCGCGCCAAGCGCAAGGGCAGGAGTTCGAACAAGAGAACGGACTGGCGGCCGCCCTCAATGGTAACTACCTTGCGAACTTGCTCAGGGCCGTCGGACGCGTTGACCAGAACGATGTGCTGGCCCAGCTGTGCTGAAACGGTCCCGGTACCGTTAGCTTGCAGATCTTGTTGGGGTGCGCCGTCGAGTGACCAGGAACAGGCGATATCGCAAGTGGCAAGGAGTGTGCCGTTGGTCGGCTTGGGCTTTGCGGGCGCGGTTTTGCGTGGAGGGATTACCGGTGGTTCGTCCGACGAACTCTGCGCCACCGCGAAAGCACAGTGGAAAAGGATAAAGACAAGTAGGATGCGGTAGGGGGTTGGAACCATAAAATCAATATCTCCTCGATTGTATTGTCGAGTCTGGGGCAGATAGAGGTTGCTGTGGGACGTAGGAGCTATGGTAACTCGCCTGCAAGCAGGCGGCAATGGAAATTACCCCGAATGGAGTGTGCTTACCATGTTGCTGTAGCCTCACGAACGCTGAGTGCCCCATCCTTGACCGCGTTCTTTCCGGGCAAGGGTGGGAATGAGCTGCGACACTTTAACCGCCAGATCTATAGTTCGGATAGACGTGCGCCTTCCAGCCGCCGCTACGACCCAGGTGGTGGCGCACGGCGCTGGCAATCGTTGTTGCTAGATAGAACAGTGCATTGAAGGATGGGGCCCCGGCCGTGACTGGATTTGTCCTTTCCCTGGTCTCAAAATCGAGACCGGGGGCACCCAACAATGGTTTGGAATCAAACGATCAAAAACCTAGAACCACCGCCCCAGCGTCAGAAAGAGTTTGCGGTGGCCGGCATCGCCTGCGGAGAAGCCTACGGTGAGCAGGCCGACCGGCGTAGCGCCCACTAGGCCGACCACGCCGTCCTGGCGCAGGAGGGTGCGCTGCTCCGGCGACCAGACCTGTCCGGCTTCATAGCTGAAGGTGGCGTACAGGCCTTCGCCGAGCCCGGTGGGCAGGGCAGCCAGGCGGCGCAGATAGCCGGCGCGGGCCAGATACGTGTCCGTCCCGCGGAACTCATCAAAGGACGAAGCGGAGAGCCGCAGCGGTCCGCCCAGCGTGAAGCGGTAGGGCTGGGCCACATTGGTGCGGAAGGTGGTGTTCACGTCCGCGCCCAGGCCGAATATGTTGGCGTCGTGCCAGGAGTGCGTACGGCCAAAAGAGATTTGCGCCAGGGGAGCGTTGGCGGAGTGGGCGGCGTTATAGAGCGCGCCGCCGGAGGCAACCAAGCGCCAGCCGTTGGGGGAGAGCGCGCCAGCCAGAGTCCGGTCCAGGGTGAGCCGGAGCTGTCCGGACTGAGAGGAACCGGAGAAGCCTGGACCGCCATCGGCGCCGGTGATGAGTGTCCAATGGGTTTGCTGGGCGCGCCACAGGATGGAGAGCTGGGCGGAGTTCGAAAAGGTGCGTCCGAACTCCAGTCCGCCGAAAAGATCCTGCTGGGCGCGTTCCGCCACGCGTTTCTGATTGATCCAGATGTAAACCGGCTCCCGGCTGGCGGAGCCGAGCGGCTGGATGTACCAACCCGAGGTGGAAAGCCGATGGTAGTACTCGCCGGAGAGGGCGGCCACCGTGCCTAACCGTGCGGAGATGCGCAGCTCGGAGCCAAAGCTGCCCAGGTTCTGGTCGATGAGGCGCATGTCGAGCGCAACCCGCTCAGGGTTGGAGGTGGCAGCGGCAATCACTGGCGCCAGCAGCAGAAAGGGCGGGCCTTTGGGGTCCCTGGTCAGGCGAACCAGCAGGGCGTCGTCCTGTGTGGGGCTGGTGCCCGGAGCGGGTGGCTGGGCGAGGTAGGTCTCGTAGCTGGCCGAGTAGTCGCCATTGGACTGGATGGGCTTGAGCGCCGCCTGGGTGGAAGCGGGCTGGATGGGCTTGCCTTCCAGCGGCGCCAGATCGGTGGCGGCGCTGGCGCGGGCCACGGGCGTGCCACCCTCCATGCGGACCGCACGCAGCAGGCCCGGCTGGGGTCGGATGCGGGCGCGCCGGGCGGCCAGGTAGGCGTCCCATGCCGCTGGCTGGAGCGCGTACTTGATCAAATCGGCGCGGTTGCGTTCCGCTGCCATATAGCCTTCGTGGATCAACATGCCGGCCTTGTTGTAATCGGTGCCGGAGTAAGCGCCCACGGGGATAGAGAGCAGCAGCGTGGCAGCCTTCATGCTTTGGCGCACATTGCGATCAATGCCGGCCGAAAAAGCGCGATTCAATACGCTGACAATGGAGCTGGTATCAACGTCGGCAGCTGTTCCGCTATCGTCAAGGTGGACAGCGATGACGATCTCCGCATGGAGTTCGTTGCGCACAATGTCAGCGGGAAGATTGTCCATGATGCCGCCATCCACCAGGGAGTGGCCACGGCTGTCGGTCACGGGCGAAAAGACGCCGGGGATGGAGATGGAGGCACGCACGGCCGCGGGCAAGGGGCCTGAGGAGAAGACGACGGGCTCGAAGGTGTTCAAATCCGTCGCCACGCAGCGGAAGGGGATCGGCATGCGGTCAAAGTCAAGATTGCTTGAGTTGTAGGCTGCCATGTTGTTGGCTAGGAAGGCGTTCACGCCGTGATCGTCGAGGATGGCGTTGCTGATCAGCAGACCATGGCGCAGCCCGGCGGTAAGCGCTCCGGGCAGCTCGCGGCGATCCTGGCGACGGCGGAAGCTGGCATCAGCATAAGGGGCTTGCAGGATGAAGACCGACTGAAAGGCGTTGCCGGTGGCCAGAAGTCGCAACTCGGTAGGGGTGAGGCCGGCTGCGTAAAGGCTACCCACGAGCGATCCCATGCTGGTGCCGGCGATCCGGTCAACGGGGATGTGGTTATCTTCAAACCACTCGATCACACCTACATGAGCCAGACCCAGCGCGCCACCGCCCTCCAGAGCCAACCCGATGGTGGGCCGACCCGCTGGAACCGCTGGCGGCTGTGGGGCATTGAGGGGGGATTGTGCGAGGAGACTGCCAGAAGCAAGCAGCAAAAGGGTCAGAGCCGTGGTGCAGAGCGAACGTAGCATCGAACTCCTCCGGGGCTGGGAGTGAAGAGGTGGGAAGCCGGAGAGAGCCGCTGAAGCGGTGGGGCAGTTGCTGAGGGTAAACCGCGGAAGGTACAAAAATCCCGTGGCCATCCGCTAAGCGGATGGCGCAGCAGAGAAAGCTGTCCTGAAGCTACTTGGCAGCAGGCGCGGTAAATACTTCTGGGCGTCTGCCGAGTTCGGCCTTCGGTTTAGGTTTGGGCGCTTTCTTGGTTTCTTTACGGCCTTTGTCCTTGTTTCCCATGAACCTAGCATGGCACAAAACAAGAAAAACGGGAAGAGCCCGGTCTTGGGGGGAGGCCAGACTCTTCCCGTGCAACGCGGGCCTCAGGCGTGCGCTTGAGGAAGACGCCGCGTTGTCAAAGCAAGGAAATACGGTTGCGAAAGATCCGTGTGAAGGGGACCGCGCCTGGCTGGCAGGTGCGGTCCCCTTGGTTGAGTGCGGCTACGCGCGTCCCGGTTGCCGATGGGCTAGGGAAGAACGTACCGGAGGTCGAGGAATTCCATCATGGTGTGGGCATCCTTGGGCGCTCCAGCCTCCACATACCAGAGAGCGCGCCAGACGTAGGAGCTCTGGCTGACCATCTGCAACTGCCTATAGATGGGGTTCTTCCACAATACCGTGGTGGTTGCCAGGGAGTATTCGCGGATGATGCGGTTGTTGGTGTTGGCGCTGCCGGGGAAGCCGTAACCTATGTAGGTGGCGGTCTTGATGTCAGGATCGATGCCGTAGCGGCGCTGGAAGTACTCCGCGCTGCCGAGGCCGGTGAGGGTGGTGTTGCCCTTTGCACACTCGAAGCCGCCGATGCCGGAGCCGGAGTGGACTAGCGCGGTTGTGAAGGGCGCGGTTATAGCGCCATTCTGCAGCATCACCAGGCTGGGCCCTGCGCCGCCCAGATACCGTGCGCCGCCGTCGCTCCAGAAGCCGGTGGAGAGGAAATGGAAGCCTTTGAAGAACTCCAAATTGACGTTGCCGGCGATGCCGCCTCCCTCGCGATTGTCCTTGACCGCCACCGTCTTGGTGATGGAGGCAGGGGTTTCAATACGCGAAGATGCCAGCAGCCTGGCAAGGCTGCCGTGCCAGGGATGTCCGGCCATGGAATGCTCAAAGGTGAGCCGGGCAATCACGTCGGGATGGAGGTTGGCGGCGGCTCCGCACAGGCAAATTCATTGTGCCATGCCGGGCAAGGAGGGCTGGCCTTTGACAAACTGGGAGGTGTTCACAACGTCTTCCAGTTTGACAAAGGCCAGCTTGCTGAGCTGAGGACTGGCCTGGAAGGTGTCGGCCCTCTCACCGGTTGCGCACTTGGTAGGTTCGACCGAGTTCCGCAACAAGCTCACCGAATCTCTCCAGGACTGCTGCCATCAACATTTGGAGGTGGTTCGACTTGGAGGTGTTTCGCAGCGGGGCGAGTTGAATGGGGCCCGGAAACAGAGGGTACAAGACAGTCTATTGCTAGAGCTATCGGTAGTGAAGGGGGGAGTCGTCAGGGAAGAACAGGAAGAAGTGGGGGCAAGGTTCCACGCTTGGGAGCAATTCCGTTCTGGAACGGCAAAGAGGGGGCCGGAAAGACGGGGACGCAAAGGACGGGGGCGCAAAGGCAAAGAAGGATGCGCCCCACCTGTTGCAATTCGTCGACCGACCCGGTATTATCAATGGATGTGC
This sequence comes from uncultured Occallatibacter sp., assembly GCA_964645855.1. Classification (GTDB taxonomy): domain Bacteria; phylum Acidobacteriota; class Terriglobia; order Terriglobales; family Acidobacteriaceae; genus Telmatobacter. Next base: position 3,432 of record CAZYDF010000128.1, on the reverse strand, counting down.
GCAGGGGAATCTCTGTGCAGTCATAAGCACCACGGTTTTCGGACCCGTTCGATGCAAGGCATGCAGCGGCGATTCTAACCGGCCGCTCGGGCATTTGCTCCGGGTTCTCCTCTTGCGAGGGGCTGGCGAAGACGGTGGGAGACGAGGGAAGAATGGCGAAAAAAGACAGCAAGAATATTGTGAAGGCGCGCGCGGCCGTTACCAAGCCGAGCTATGCGCTGGCTGAGGCCGTTGGGCTGCTCAAGCAGGTCAAGTATGTCAAGTTCGACGAGACCGTCGACCTGACGCTGCGTCTGGGCGTTGACACCCGTCACGCCGACCAGATGGTGCGTGGAACCGTGGTTCTGCCCCACGGACTTGGCAAGACCAAGACCGTTGCGGTCATTGCCAGTGGCGATCGCCAGAAGGAAGCCCTGGAAGCGGGCGCTGACTTTGTGGGCGGCGAAGAGATGGTCGAGAAGATCCAGAAAGAGGGTTGGACCGACTTTGACGCTCTGATCGCGACCCCGGACATGATGAAGGTTGTGGGTCGCCTGGGCAAGGTGCTCGGTCCCAAGGGCCTGATGCCGAACCCCAAGACCGGCACGGTGACCATGGATGTGGCCGCCGCCGTGAAGGAGATCAAGGCCGGCAAGGTGGAGTATCGCGCCGACAAAACCAGCCTGGTGCACGTTCCGGTGGGCAAGCTGAGCTTTGACGCGCAGAAGCTGATCGAAAACGCGACCACCGTGATGGGCGCAGTGATCCGCAGCAAGCCTTCGGCAGCCAAGGGTAAGTATGTGAAGAGCGTGACGATCAGCTCCTCAATGGGCCCTGGCGTTCCGTTGGATCCGTCGGAAGTGGAAGCGACCGGCAAGCACTAAGCCGAGAGTGGGCAGTGATCAGGGATCAGTGGTCACTGACCATGGGGCGAATCTGAGTGTTTTGTTTGAGATTTGAAACCAGCGCCCCATAGGGCGCTAGAGGCAGGGTTGGAAGCGTCGAGTGGTTGCAGGGTTGGCAAAACTGACCACTGGCCACTGATCACTGACCACTGTACGGAGTACACAATGGCGATTTCGAAGGCGAAAAAGAACGCGAAGGTCGCGCTGCTCAGCAAAGAGCTGCAGGGTTCGACCACGGCCATCATTGGCACCTTTGCCAAGCTGACCGTAGCCAAGGATTTCGAGCTGCGCAAGACCATCCGCGAGGCGGGCGGCAAGTATCGCGTGCTCAAGAACAAGCTGGCTCCGATTGCCGGCAAGGGAACCGAGATCGAGGCCGCGTTGACGGGCTTGAAGGGCGTCAACTCGGTGGCCTTCACCTCGGGCGACCCGGTGGTGCTGGCCAAGGCCTTTGCCAAGTGGGCCGGCGAGCATGCCGAGTTTCAGTTCAAGCTGGGCATCGTGGAAGGCAAGTTGCTGACCAAGGACGAAGTCAAGTCACTGGCCACCATGCCGGGCAAGGATGAGCTCTACTCGAAGCTGCTGTTCCTGATGAGCGCTCCGGCGCAGCGGTTGGCCATGGTCATCAATGCCACCGGCCGCAATCTGGCCGTGGTCATCGATCAGGGCGTCGAGAAGGAAAAGTTCGCCGCAGCCTAGCTGCGGCAGTTCCTAGCTTCTGGCTTCCAGTCTCTAGCCTGTCCCTGGGACAGCTGGCGACAGGGGCCTGAAGGGTGGAGCTGGAAGCTGGCAGCTGGTGGCTTGAGGCTGCTTTTACGAGTTTTGGTCATCGAGTCTGCGGAGAGGGCGCAAGTCTGGCGCATCGGAACCTCTCAGTTGGCGGAATGACCCGCAACACAGATCATCAAATTCTGATTGGAGAAACAAAATGGCGGATATCGCACAGTTGAAGGAACAGATCGTTGCTCTGAGCCTGCTCGAAGCGGCAGCTCTCGTGAAGGAACTCGAAGAGACCCTGGGCGTTTCGGCTGCGGCCGCGGCTCCGGTGGCAGTGGCTGCAGCTGCGGCCGTTGTGGTTGAAGAGAAGACTGAGTTCCAGGTGATCCTGAAGGACGCCGGCGCGAACAAGATCAGCACCATCAAGGCCGTTCGCGAAGTTACCGCGCTCGGTTTGAAGGAAGCCAAGGATCTGGTTGATGGCGCTCCCAAGGCCATCAAGGAGAACGCGACCAAGGACGAGGCCGAGGCCATCAAGAAGAAGTTCGAAGGCATCGCAACCGTCGAAATCAAGTAGTTCTTTTTGAATACTTGCATGTCCAGCCGGGACGCGCTACGATAATCGTTGCGCGTCCTTTCGGCTCGGGTGTCATTATGTGAACCCGTGTCGGAGCTGGAGAATGTGTTTTGATGGTTGGTTTTCTTTGCGAGTGCTTGGTGGGGCACCATGGTTTCGCGTGCCAGGAGCGGTCAGGCTTCCGGTGAGTGGCGGAATGGTTGGATAAGTGCCTTTGTGTCAGTGGCTTACCTGGTTACCAGGCAGGTGGCTGTTGACGGGTGTCTGAGTGGCTGGCGAGCGGCGGAAGCGAGTATTGGGATCGGCGATTGCGGGGCGAGAGAATTCGAAATGGGGGCAGCGGCTATAGGCCACGCTCGTGAGGCATTGCGTCCTTGCGGGCTTTTCGTGTCTCCCGGTTCCGCGGTGAGGTTAACGCGGAACCCCCACGCACAAGCTCTGATGCGCACGTTCTTCCCTGGCGGAGGTCTCGCGCGCTCAAGCGCTCTCCGCGGTAGCAACTTCCCTAACTGAGCGCAGTCTAGCTCACACCCTGGCCTGACAGCAATGGTTTGTGTGGATAACTCTGCCAACCTGCTGCCGAGCCCGATTTCCTGGGTGAACACGGATCCGCGGCAAGATGCGTCGCCAGCGGAGCCAGACAACACATGAGTGAGGCAGCCCCGCGGGGCACGGCCTCCAGCAGTTTTTGGACTATTTACGGGGATCGACAAGCGCACAAGAGACTCGAGCGCCTGCCGGGCGTCTGGAAACAGATGCCACCCATATGGGTCTTAGGAGTGGACATGCCCAACGAGATTCGCGCGCTTCGCAGCCGGCTCGATTTTTCCAAGATTCCCACCGCTACCCGCATTCCCAACTTGATTGAGGTGCAGCGGCGCAGCTACGAGCGCTTCCTGCAAATGGACAAGTTGCCCAATGAGCGTGACGACTCGGGGTTGCAGTCGGTGTTTGTGTCGGTCTTCCCGATCACGGACTTCCGCGGCATCTCGCAACTGGACTTCGTCGACTTCTCGATCGGCAACTGGGAGTGCAAGTGCGGCCACTTGAAAGGGCTCCACCACCTGCGTACGGCTTGCGTGCGTTGCGGCGCCATGGTCATCACCGACCCGTTCTTGCCCGGCGAGGTGCTTTGCCACAAGTGCGGCACGTACAACAAGAACACCCCCGACTTTTGTAACAAGTGCGGCGACCCGGTCAGCCTGCAGCTGAAGTACGACCAGCAGGAGTGCGAAGAGCGCGGCATGACCTTCT
>CAZYDF010000127.1:0-11056 GCA_964645855.1 uncultured Occallatibacter sp. | reverse complement strand
GTTTGGCCGATCTCGACCTTGAGGCCGGTGCGCTCTTCGGTGAGGCGGACGAGCAACTTATTTCGATTTGCGCCGCCCAGCATGTGGATGGCGGTGAGCTTGCGGCCCAGCATCTGTTCCAGGCTGGCGAGGGCCGCAGCGTAACGCACGGAGAGGCTCTCAAAGATGATGCGGGCGAAGATGGGCTCGTTGCCGGCGACGTCGGGAATCTCGTCGAAGCCGCGCTTCTTGAGCTCGCTGTTGATGCGCGCGGGCATGTCGGTGTCGAGCATGAGGGCTTCGGCATCCATGTCGAGGAAGCCGGTGGAGATGGTTACCTCTTCGGCAGCCTGGACGAGCGCGCCAATCTCCTGCGGACGGCCCTCGGCCTCCCAGCCGAGCTGACACTGCTGGAGGACCCACATGCTGTTGATCATGGAGTGGAAGAGCAGGTCGCCGGAGGCCGCGCCGAGGTTGGTATAGCCGGAGTCGAAGGCCTGCTTGGTGGTGACGGGCGTGGCGGTGCGCGTGCCCACCAGCGACCAGGTGCCGGAGCTGATGTAGGCCACGGTGGTCAGATCGGTGGGAATGCCGGCGATGGCCGAGGCCGTGTCGTGGCAAGCAGGCATGATGAGGTCGGTGTTCTTGAAGGCGGGCAGCTCGGCGAGAGGTCCGGTGAGCTTGCCGACGACCGTGCCAGCGCGGACCAACTCGGGCGCGGCACTGAGGTCGAGACCCAGCTTCGCAAAGGCTTCAACGGACCAGTTGCCGGTCTTCAAATCAACGAGGCCGGTGTGCGTGGCGAGCGTGAACTCCGAGACGCGGCGGCCGCCAAGCCAGGTAGTGATGTACTCGGGCAACTGAATCCAAGGCGTGGCAGCATCGATGCCGCAGGCGGGATCGGCCATGAGCTGATAGGCAGTGTTCAAGGGCACGGGCATGGCACCGGTGAGCTGGTAGAGCTCGAAGGGTGTGATGCGCTTGTCGCCGTCTTCCTTGGTGGCCTTGGTGCGCTCGTCGCGGTAACAATAGGGCTGACAGAGCGGCTTGCCATTGGCGTCGATGCGAACGTAGTCCACGCCCCAGCTATCGACCGCGATGGAAGCCACGCCCTCGGTGGCCATGGCGGCGGCCTTGCGCAGGCCCTCTTCGAGACCCTTCAGAATGCCGTCCAGATCCCAATGCAGAGACTCGCCGATGTGGATGGGAGCGTTGGGAATGCGATGGGCGACTTCAATCGACGGCTTACCGTTGATCCAGCGAAGCAAGGAAACGCGGCAGCTTTGTGCGCCGAGGTCGATGGCGATACGTGCGGGCTGTTGCATGCGGGGGTTAAATCTCCGATCGGTACGAAATGAGCGCCACAGCCCCGGGGACTGCGGCGGTTGATGCGATGAAGGGTGGATTAGCCTATCTCGGTCTCCAGCACCACGCCTTCCAGCTGGGGCAGGCCGTTGGCGGGCTGATCTTCAGCCAGCGTCTCGGACGTGATGGCGCGATGGCGCACGTAGTTGTAAGGGGGCACGATGTTGCCGCGCAAGAGCGCGATGCCCAGCTGGATAAGGCGCGGGCCATAGGTCTCCACGTCGTGGGAGATGGTGCCCACCATACCGCTGATGGGCTTGCGCAGCTCATCCATCACTTCTTCAATGCAGTCCTGGCCGGCGATGCCGAAATCGGCTTCGCAGTTGGCCTCGCGCGCGGCATCGAGGACACCCAGGGCGCTGGAGTCGGTAGCAGCGACGACCAGAATGCGATCGCCGGCACGATGGTTGGTGAGAATCCCGCGCATCACGTTGCGGCTGTGTTCGCGCATGCCGCGGCCATCCACCTGCTCAAAGCTGGCGGCGGGAATCTCTGGCATGCGAGCGCGCAGGGCGTCGAATGCGCCGGAGATGCGGCTCTGCACAAAGCTGCCAGCTTCACTGAAGCCGACGCCGATGACGCGATCCACTTTGCCCTTCCAGCGGGTTTGCGCGGCCTTGGCCAACATGATGCCCACTTCGTAACCGGCCTCAAAGTTGTCTACGCCAAAATAGGTGGCGTTGGGGTGCGGGACGTCGATGGCGATGAGCGGAATATCGGCTTTTTTGAAGATGTGCGCAATACGCGGGGCCACCGCTTCTTCCACCTGGAACTCGAGCACGATGTCAACGCGCTTGGCAACCAGTTCTTCCGCGTTCTGTATGGCAACGTCGGCATCGTACTTGTTGTCGAGCACAATCAACTCAACGCCCGCGGAGGCAGCCGCAGCGGTTATGCTCTGCGCCACCGCCTGCGGGAAGGGCATGTCGGCGCTCTGCACGGCAAAGCCGAAGCGCAGACGGCGGGGACGCGAAACCAGCCGGTACTGGCCGTTCTGCGACTGCGCCACATAACCACGATGCACCAGGGTCTTCAGGATGCGATAGACACTGGTCTTCGAGATGCGCGTTTTCTGGTACACATCCTCCAGCGTGAGCGAGGTGTGATTCTGCTCCAGGAGCTCGATCACGTCGAGCGCCTTGGAGAGAATTGGAATCAGATAGAGCCGCTTGATCTTTGCTTTTGCCACTTACTTTTCTCCCCCAGTTAAATCCGGTCTCCGGACCTGGGCCCGGATGAATGCAATTGAAACAGTGGTGCGAGTTCTATGCCTCGTCGTCCACCAGAATCACCTGGAGGAAACGAGGGCCGTGGACACCCTTGATGCGTGTCATTTCAATGTCGGCCGTGGCGCTGGGGCCCGAGATGGTGGTTGCCAGCAAGGGCGGCGTTGCGCAACGAGAAAAATATTCCGGCAGGGTTTCCACCACTTGGCTGGTGCGCAGGATGCAGAGGTGGAAGTCCGGCAGCAGGGTGATGACGCGCCGGCCTTCGGTTGCCGAGTGATGCAGAACAATGGTGCCGGAGTCAGCCACGCCACAGAAGGCAGCGGTCATCACGCCTTCGGCCTTATCGATCTCCGCGTGCTCCAGACCGTTGTCGATCTTGAACTCGAAGCCCTCGGCCAACCACTCGGGAGGGAGGCCAGGGGGAACCACGAAGAGCTTGTGACCGCTCTCCGCCAGCTGGGCGGCGATGGCCGCTGCGAGCCCGGCAGGAGTGGTTTCCACCACGCCCGCATCGTACTCGCGCAGGCGCTCCACCATCAGCTCGATGGTTTGCTTGCGACTGCTCTTGCCGGCGTGCACATAGGGCCGATGCAGAGCCGCGTAGGCTGCCGCACGCTGCTCGGCGGGCTGGGCGGTGGTGGCGGTCGCCTTTTTGATGCCGGCAAGAATCTGCTGGCGGGAATCAGTAGCGGTGCTCATCGCGCCTCCTTGTTGCGGTTGGCCCACCAGGAGTGGAAGTTCTCATTGGGCAGCCCGCGCAGATCGCGTGTTTGCGTCCACTTGCCGCCCACGCTGGGCAGCCAGTGAATCCAGCCATCCGAGCGCGTGAACAACTTGAGCCCGATCTTGCCAAACCACTGCGCGGTATGGAACATCCACGGGCTGGAAAAGATCACACCGGCAAGGATCAGTCCGATGTGCATGGGGTCAAAGAGCTTGGAAATCTTCTTGCGGTCCTGATTGACCACCTGCGAACGCAGCTCCAGCAGCACCTCGGGAATGTTGATCTTCACCGGGCAAACTTCATAACATGCGCCGCACAGCGACGAGGCGTAGGGCAGCGACCGAGCGTAATGCATCTGCATCAACTGCGGGGTAAGAATGGCGCCGATGGGACCCGGATACACCGAGCCGTAGGCATGACCACCGGTCTGCCGGTACACCGGACAGGTGTTCATGCAGGCCGCGCAGCGGATGCACTTGAGCGCCTGCCGTTCGGTGCCCTTGGCCAGAATGGAAGAGCGGCCGTTGTCGAGCAGGATCACGTGGAAGCGCTCCGGCCCGTCGCCCGGCGTGACACCGGTCCAGATGGAGTTGTAGGGGTTCATGCGCTCGCCGGTTGCCGAGCGGCCCAACAACTGCAGAACCACTTCCAGATCCTGATAACGGGGCAGCACCTTCTCAATGCCGGCGATGGTGATCATCGTCTTGGGCAAGGTGAGGCACATGCGCCCGTTGCCTTCCGATTCCACCACGGCTACCGCGCCGGTTTCAGCAACCAGGAAATTTGCACCGCTGATGGCGGTGGGAATGGCGAGGAACTTGCTGCGCAGATAATGGCGCGCGGCATTGGTCAGCTCGCGGGGCTCATCGCTCAGATCCTTCAGGTTCATGGAGTGGGAGAAGATCTCGCGCACCTGGCTACGGTTGACGTGCAGCGCCGGGACCACGATGTGCGAGGGCTCTTCCTTGCCGAGCTGGAGGATGATCTCGGCCAGATCGGTCTCGTAGGCCTTGATGCCCTTCCCTTCAAGATAGGGATTGAGCTGGATCTCGGCCGAGGTCATGGTCTTGATCTTGATGACCTCATCCGCGTTTTCAGCGCGCAGAATGCCGAGCACGATCTGGCGCGCTTCTTCCGCATCCTTGGCCCAGTGGACGATGCCGCCGCGGGCGGTGCAATTCTTCTCGAACTCTTCGAGATAGGCGCCGAGGTTTTCCAGCACGTGCATGCGCAGGTCGGAAGCGGCCGAACGCAGCTCCTGCCAATCGGTTTTTTCCGCAACCAGACGCGCGCGCTTGGTCTGGATCACGTCAATGGCGTGGGCCACGTTCTTGCGCAGCTGGGGATTGCGGAGCACGGGCAGCACAGCCTTGGGAAAGGGCTGGGCAAAGCGGGGATCGAGAACGGGATGATAAGGTTGCTGGCTCATCGCGCGGCCTCCGCCGGAGTGCTCTCCGTGCTGGCCAGAATCTCAGCCAGGTGAATGGTCTTCATGCCCGCATACAGGCGATGCAGCGCGCCGCCCTGATGCATCAGGCAGCTGTTGTCCACGGCGGCCACATACTCGGCCTTGGTGGAGAGCAGATCCTGGAGCTTGGCGGTGAGCATGGCCGAGGAGACCTCGGCATTTTTCACGCTGAAGGTACCGCCAAAGCCGCAGCAGCGGTCAATATTCGGCAGCTCCACCAGGTCGATGCCCTTGACCTTGCGCAGCAGACGCAGGGGCTTTTCGCCCAGATGCAGTCCGCGCAGGCTGTGGCAGCTGGCATGGTAGGTAACCCGGTGCGGGAAGTACGCGCCCAGGTCTTCCACGCCCAGCTTGTCTACCAGAAACTCGCTCAGCTCGAAGATCCTGGGCAGCAGGTGGTCGTACTGCTTCTGGATCTCCTGGTTGCCCATCTCGCGAATCAGGGTTGGGTACTGTTCGCGGATCATGGCGACGCAGGAGGAGGAGGGAATCACGACCGATTCCGCATCCTGATACATTTTGATGAAGCGTTTGGCCTGAGAGAAGGCCTCGCCGCGAAAGCCAGTGTTCGAGTGCATCTGTCCGCAGCAAGTCTGTTTGGCATGGAAGTCCAGCTCCACGCCCAGTCTTTCCAGCAGCGTAACAACGGCTCGACCGGTTTCCGGGTAAAGGGTGTCATTGTAACAAGTAATAAAAAGCGATGCGCGCATAACGCTCCTCCCGGGATTTCTCTATTGCACCCAGGAAAGACGAATCATAAACGACCGGAAAGTAGTTGTCTATTGCAATTTAGCAATTGTTTCATTTCTGATTTCTCCTTCATTTTGCGCCCTGGAGTTCGCCCCGTGCAAGTGCGGCCCGTTCCCTTGCTTCAGGCTGCTTTTACCGCTTGCCGGGGGGGCAAAGGGAAAACCGATTCCGACCGCGAAACAGACCCGCCCAATCCCCCGCCCTTCCGCCCACTGTGTCAACCTATGAAACTGGAATCCGTTCTTTTCCGAAGCGGCCGATTCCATTCGGGAATGGGCAGGAGCGCCGGAGGAGTTACCAGAAACCGGTAACTGGTTTCAAGTTGCCCGTATATCGGACATCTCAAATCAGTGCGGCAAAGGCTAAAATGTCCCAGTAGGCAAAACTTCCACCCGTCGCTTTCCGGCATGGGGTTCCGGCGGCACAAGCGGAAGCCTGCGCATCTTTCTCTCTTCCCCCCCGGGTTTCGTCCTACGAAAGGTCTAGGAGTCCAAACTCATGCTGAATCTGCGCTCGCTCTCCGTCAGCGTGTTGGCAGGCGTGTTCTTTTTTGCGCTTGTTTTGCACTCACAGGAAGCACCCGTTCCGTCCATCCGCATCACCAGTCCAGTCAGTGACCTGCAGTTGATCAAGCTCAAAGGCACGGTCCACCCGTTGGCCAACGCCCAGAACGATCGCGGCGTGGCTCCGGACAGCCTGCCGCTGGATCGGCTGCACATTATTCTGAAGCGCAGCGAGAGCCAGGATGCGGCATTGAAGCAGTTGCTCGCGGAGCAGCATGCGCCGGGCTCGGCAAACTTTCACAAATGGCTCACGCCGGACGAGTTCGGCAAGCGCTTTGGGCCCTCCGATCAGGACATTGCCACGGTCCAGACGTGGCTGGCCAGCAAGGGCTTCAACGTGCTCAAGGTGAGTCCCGGCAAGCTGACCATGGAGGTCTCGGGCTCGGTGGCGCAGTTGCGCAGCGCCTTCCACACCCAGATCCATCAATATGTAGTCAACGGCGAGACGCACTACGCCAACGCGAGCGATCCTCAGATTCCCTCGGCGCTGGCTCCGGTCGTGGGCGGCTTTGTGTCGCTCAACAACTTCCGCCCCCGGGCGGCTTCGCGCAAACTGGGCGCGGCCAGCTACGACACGGTGACGCACAGCTCCAAGCCCTCCTGGACCAACGGCAGCGCGAACAGTCCCAGCTACGTTCTGGCGCCGCAGGACTACTACCTCCAGTACGACCTGTCGAAGCTCTATGCCAATGGCATTGACGGCACCGGCCAGAGCATTGCCATCATCAACGAAGCCAACATCAACGTGGCGCTGGTCAACCAGTTCCGCAGCCTGTTCAGCCTGCCCTACAATCCGCCCCAGGTCATCATCGACGGCAACGATCCAGGCATTGATGGCAACTTCAACCCCGACGGCCCCAATGGCGCATCGGTTGAGTCGTATCTGGACGTGGAGTGGGCTGGCGCTGTAGCCCCCAAGGCCACCGTCTATCTGGTGATCGCCGCGGACACGGCACTCTCCCTGGGGTTGGAGCTGGCTGCCGAGCGCGCCGTGTTCAGCAACATTGCCCCCGTCATCAGCCTCAGCTTCCAGGGCTGCGAATTCGGCCTGGGATCGGAGAACGCATTCATCTACCAGTTGTGGGAGCAGGCCGCGGCCCAGGGCATCACGGTGATGGTGTCGAGCGGCGACGCGGGTTCGGCCCAATGCGACAACGACAACACCGCCAGCTTTGCCACCGGTGGCCAGGCGGTGAATGGCTTTGCCTCCACGCCCTGGAACGTGGCCGTGGGTGGCACGGACTTCTACTACTCCAACTACAACGGCACCAGGGCGGCTCTCAACAGCCAGCTTGCAACCCACTGGAACACCACCCCTTCGCAATCCCCGGCCCAGTCTATCCAGCAGGTGATTCCCGAGCAGCCGTGGAACGACAGCCAGTTCGGCCTGAACGCCACCAGTCTTTACAACTACTATGGCTACACAACAATTGCGGGCAGCGGCGGTGGCGCCAGTAGCTGCTCCCTGGGCACCTACGATTCAAGCGGCAACACCACCAGTTGCAGCGGCGGCTACGGCAAGCCCGCATGGCAGACATTGAACATCAGTGGAACCGAGTATGTGCCCAGTGACGGCGTGCGCGACCTTCCCGATGTGAGCCTGTTTGCCGCCGACGGGCTCAACTACACCTACTACCCGATCTGCGCGGTGGATGGCGATTGCCAGCCGGCCACGGGGACCGACCTGGTGCAGATCTACGGCGTGGGCGGAACCTCTGCCTCCTCGCCCGCATTTGCCGGCATCATGGCACTGGTTAACCAGCAAACGGGCATGCGGCAGGGCCAAGCCAACGCCGTTCTCTACCCCATGAAGGCGCAGTTCCCTTCCGCCTTCCATGAGGTCACCTCTGGCACCAACTCAGTGCCCTGCGCCTACGCGCCCACGGCCACCCCCAACTGCCTCGCAGTGACCAGCCCGGTCATCTACAACGGCGTCACTGAAGGACAGATTGGCACAGGCACCACGCCCAGCTTTAACGCTTCAGCCGGCTACAACCTGGCCACTGGCCTGGGCACCATCGATGCCTACAACCTGGTGATGAACTGGTCCAGCGTCAAGCTTGCGGGCACCACCACCACGCTGGCGTTGAACCCCATCAAGAGCATCTACAACCATGGCGACTCCATCACCTTCAGCGGCAACGTAACCCAGAGTTCGGGCAGCGGAACCCCTGTCGGCAATGTGGCTCTGATGACCGACAACAGTGAGCAGGCGCAGCAGGGGCAGCCCGCGCAGCAGGCCCAGAACGGCTTCCCGCTCACCGCTGGCGCGTACGCGCAGGTCGTCACCACCCTGCCGGGCGGCACCTACAACGTGTGGACCCAGTACGGCGGCGACTCCACCAACGCCGCCAGCAGCTCGGCCAAGACACAGATCACCGTCAACTCCGAGGCCAGCGGCATTGACTTCTACGCCTACTCGATTGGCGCCCTCGGCGGCGACTTCCATCTTTCTCCCACCCCCGTCTCTGTCAACGTCGACTATGGTATGCAGTTGGACCTGCAGGCGCTGGTAGCACCCAGCAGCCAGCTCACTGCACTGGACGCCTGCATCACCACCAACACCGGTTGCTTCGCTCTGGCGTTCACCATGCCCACCGGCACGGTCACATTCACGGACAATGGCACCACCATCCTGAACGTAGCCTCCATCAACGCGCAGGGTGTTGCCGCCTTCAACGCACCTTTCAAGGTGGGCTCGCACTCAGTTACGGCCAGCTTTGCCGGCGACAAGAGCTACAACGCGAGCACCGCCAGTCCCATCACCTTCACGGTGCTCAAGGACACGCCGTACATCACCTTTTACACGCCGCTCGTCGACTCCATCAACGGAACCAATCAGCCTACGGTGCTCTCCGTTCAGGTGGAGAACTACGCCCAGGCTAACTCGACCTCCTTTGCGCTCACCCCTGTCGCGGCACCAACCGGTACCATCACCTACACCAGCTCGCCTTCCGGCATCTCTGGATCGGTGACGCTTGCAGCCGGAACCGATCCCCACACTGCCGCGGTTGAGGGCGTGGGCAACATCGTAATTCCCGCGGGCCTGGCGGCTGGCAAATACACGTTGACGACCACCTACAGCGGTGATGCCAACTACAACAGCGAGAGCGGCTCCTTCATCCTGCCGGTTGTGGGTATCAGCGGTCTGAGTACCACCACAACGGGCAACCTGACGGGCAGCCTATCGCCAACCACCACACTCACCCTCTCTGGCACGGTGGTTGGCCAGACGGGGCACGGCGCACCCACCAGCAATGGCTCCACAACCGGAGTGGTTCTCTTCACTTCGAGCGACGGCACCAACTACAACACGCTCGCCTTTCTGCCCTTCTCCAGCAGCACAGGCGTCACTTCGACCTTCACCTACACGGTGAACAGCACCATGCTGGCCCAGGGCGCCAACTACATCACCGCGCAATACACGGGCGATGCCACCTACGCGCCCTCGGCCGTGGTTCTGAACTCCGGCAACGCCATCGCCAACCCGCTGACGGACTTCACGCTGGTGCCGACCACCACCAATCTGCCCGTCCCCGCTGGTACCGGCGCCACCGACGTGGTTCAGATCGCCTCCATCAACGGTTTCAGCGGAACCGTGAACCTGACCTGCACGGCCGCCGCGGGCGTTAGCTGCTCCATTGCCAACAACGCCGGCCTGAGCGCGAACGGCTCCACCACCGCTACACTCACGGTTGCGGCCCAGGCCCAAACCGCCAACCAGAGCTACAACGTGCTCCTCAACGCGACCGATGCGGCCACCGGCAAGTACGTCCACACGCTGGGCATTAACGCCGTGGTCACCGGCTCGTCGGCGGGCACACAAAGCTTCGCGCTTACGGCCGGAACCACCAACTTGAGCCTTGACCAGAGCAATTCCATCAACAACGTCGGCACCTCTACCATCACGGTGACGCCGCTGGGCGGCTTTACCGGCTCGGTAGCAATGAGCTGCGCGGTAAGCCCTGCTGGAGCCAACAGCCCGGCTTGCACAATTGCAACGCCCGTCACCCTCGGCTCCGCGCAAACTACCCAACTGACAGTGACCACCAGCGCCACAACCGCTGGCGGCAACTACACCGTTACGGTCACTGCCACATCTGGCTCTATCACCATCACCACGCCGGTCTCGGTTACGGTGGGCGCGAGCAGCTTCTCGCTCACCAATACGCCGATCACGGTCACACCCAAGGGCTCGTCGGCCACCGGAACCATTACCCTCACGCCCAGCAACGGGTTTACGGGCACGGTGAACCTGAGCTGCGTGGTCAGTTCCTCACCCTCGGGCGTGAACGATCCGGTGACCTGCGGCATTCCGTCCTCGGTGGTGATCAGCTCCACCTCAGCGCAGGCCGCAACGCTTACCATCTACTCCACGGCGGCCACGGCCATGCTGCACCCGACGAAGCTGTTCTGGCCCGCGGGCGGCGGCACGGCTCTGGCTATGCTCTGCTTCTTGGGCCTCGGCAAAAAGCGGCGCGGCTGGATGCAGATGCTCGGCGTGCTGGTTCTGCTCCTCACGGCGGCAACAGTGGGCTGCAGTAGCAGCATCAGCAGCAGTGGCGGCGGCGTCTCGTCCAACCCCGGCACCACCAGCGGCGCTTACACGGTGACGGTGACCGCCACCTCCGGCTCCATCACCCAAACCACGCAGGTGACGGTTACGGTGAACTAAGGATACTCAAGAGCAACAAAAGCGGCGTCCTTCCAGATGGAAGGACGCCGCTTTCTCTTGCTTGCGCTCCGATGTGGGGTGGAGTTGGAGAGAACGTTCAAACCGCCCGCAGCAGGGGCTTCCGGGAGCAGGTTGCGAGAGCCAGGCATTGCATGCGGCAGACGCGCTTTGCGCAGAGCTTCAGCAGAGTAGAAGTTCGAAAGAGCAACCGCAGATCCTTCGACTCACCACCTCCAGGCTGAGGAGAACGTCTGGGGCCCCGTTCGCTCAGCGACTGTCTGTTTTGTCAAGCCGCATCGAAGG
>CAZYDF010000126.1:0-11529 GCA_964645855.1 uncultured Occallatibacter sp. | reverse complement strand
CACGCAGAGGTTGTTGCAGGGAAGACGCGGGAACTGGGAATGGTACTTTCCCCGGTCTCAGAATCGAGACCGGGGACACCCATCGAGTTATCGAATGAGCAAGTGAAACAAGTAAGCGAGTTAGCAAGCTGGCGAGTTGGCTGGTGCATGGCGATACAAAGATTGATCCCGCCGGTCGAGCGGGTAAAGAAGGAAAGGATACGAACCATGAAGTTCACTCTGGGTCTATGTGCTGCGGTTTGTCTTGGTGGTGTTTTGTTGACTGCACCTGCGATGAGTCCCGTGCAGGCGCAGGTTGCGGCCAGCGGCGACGCGCTGTTGCAGGGGTTTCAAGCGCCGCCCAATGGCGCGCGTCCGCGCGTGTGGTGGCACTGGATGAACGGCAACATCAGCGAAGAGGGCATCAAGCTGGATCTGGAGTGGATGCACCGCGTGGGCATTGGCGGCGTCACCATCTTTGAAGGCGCCATCAACACGCCCCAGGTGGTGCCGCAGCGGCTGATCTACATGACGCCGGAGTGGAAGCACGCCTTCAAGTACGCCGTGGAAACCGCGCGTGGCATGGGCATGGAAGTGGCCATTGCCAGCTCGCCCGGCTGGAGTGAGACGGGTGGTCCGTGGGTGCCTGCCGCGCAGGGCATCAAGAAGCTGGTATGGAGCCAAACCCGCGTGGAAGGCGGCAAACCCTTCACCGGCGTGCTTCGCCATCCGCCAACGACCGACGGCACCTTTCAGAACTACGCCGCACCCGGGCGCAAGATGCTGGATGGTACCGTGCTGGCGCGTCCGGAGTTCTACGCCGAGACCGCAGTGATTGCCTACCGCATTCCCGAGGGCGACAAATCGCAGCAAGAGCTTGCTCCCAAGGTGACCACGAGCAAAGGCGATGGGAACGTGGCCGCGCTCTCGGACGGCGATGTGAACACCGTTGCACTGGCGCTCGATCCGGCGGCAGGCGAAGCCAATTCGTGGGTGCTGTTTGATTACGGCAAGCCGCAGACGATCCAGGCCGTAACTCTGGCCACGCTTGACGACCTTTACAGCGTCTTTGGCCACGATTACAAGGGCGCGCTGGCGGAAGTGGAGTGGAGCAACGACGGCGTCAGCTTTACCAAGGTGGCCAAAACCCGTCCCAGCAGCATCATTGAGCGCACCACCGCGTTTGAAGCCGTGACGGCTCGCTATTGGCGCGTGGTGTTTCCGCCGCCCGAGGGCAAGACGGCCATGCCCACTGAGCACATCACGGAACTGGTGCTCAGCTCCGGCGCGCGTGTGAATGAGTTTGAGAAGCGCGCAGGCTTTGCCAACGAGCCCAACTTCTACTCCATCCCCGACCCCAAGCTGAAGCCCGAGGCCGTGGTCGGCAAGCAGGACGTGGTGGACCTGACCGCGCAGATGAAGGCCGATGGCACGCTGGACTGGACTCCGCCGGCGGGCAACTGGATGGTGCTGCGCTTGGGCTATTCGCTTACCGGCCATGAGAACGGACCGGCGCCGGCCGAGGCCACGGGACTGGAAGTTGACAAGCTGGACCACGGCTTTGTGTCCAACTACATGGAAGGCTACCTGAAGATGTATGCCGAGACCATCGGCGCGGAGCAGATGGGCGAAAAGGGCATCTCGCATGTCCTCACCGACAGCATTGAAGTGGGTCCGCAGAACTGGACCGACAAGATGCTGGACGAGTTCAAGGCGCGGCGCGGCTACGATGCGCGGCCCTGGTTGCCGGTGATGACCGGCATCGTGATTGGCAGCACGGCGGAGACCGACCGCTTCCTGTGGGATATGCGCCGTACCATCAGCGAGCTGATGGCTGAAAGCCACTACGGAGCCATTGCCGAGGTGCTGCACAAGCACGGCATGAAGTACTACGGCGAAGCGCTGGAGTCGCATCGGCCCTCGCTGGGCGACGACATGGAGATGCGCAGCCGTACCGACATCCCGATGGGCGCGATGTGGACCTGGACCGGCGCTAAGGGTCCGGAACCCTCTTATGTTGCCGACTTGCGCGGCGCGGCTTCGGTAGCCCACATCTATGGGCAGAACCTGGTGGGTGCCGAGTCCATGACCTCGCGCGGTCCGGCCTGGGGATGGTCGCCGAATTCGGTGAAGGAGGTTGCCGATCTGGAGTTTGCGCTGGGCGTGAATCGCTTCCAGATTCACGAGTCTTCGCATCAGCCGGTGCCGGATCTGGCTCCGGGGATGACGCTTGGACCCTACGGCCTGTGGTTCAATCGCGCTGACACCTGGGCGGAGCAGGCTGGGCCGTGGGTCAGCTACCTGGCGCGCTGCTCGTACCTGCTGCAGCAGGGACGCTTTGTGGCCGACGTGGCGTACTTCTACGGCGAAGAGGGTCCGCTCACTGGGCTCTATGGCTGGGAAGGGCCGAAGGATCTGCCCGCTGGCTACGGCTTCGACTATATGAACTCCGATGTGCTGCTGCACAAGCTGGCCGTGAAGGATGGCCGCATCGTGAGCCCTGCGGGCAGCAGCTACCGCATCCTTTATCTGGGGGGAAGAAGCCAGCGCATGACCCTGGCGGTGGCCAAAAAGCTGGTGGAGCTGGTGAAGCAGGGCGCAACCGTGGTGGGCAACCGGCCAACGGATTCGCCCAGTCTCTCGGACGATCAGGCGCAGCTTGCCTTGGTGACCGATCAGCTGTGGGGCAAGGCCGCCTCTAAGCCCGGCGCGGTGCGCAGCGTGGGCAAGGGCAAGGTGATCGCCGGCCTGGGCATCAACGAAGCCATGAAGCTGGTGGGCGAGGCGCGCGACTTTGAGCCTGCCTCGAGCGACGCGGAGCTGATGTTTGTCCATCGCAAGCTGGACGATGGCGATCTCTATTTTGTGGACAATCGCAAGCCGAAGGCCGAGCAGTTGCAGGCCACCTTCCGCGTTGCCGGAAAGACGCCGGAGCTGTGGGATGCGGCCACCGGTGAGACGCACGCGGTGAGCTACAAGACCGATGGGGGACGCACCACGGTGCCGCTCGCGCTCGATCCGGACGGGACTGTCTTCGTGCTCTTCCGGAAGGCGGCCACCGCAGCAGAGGTCACCGTGGCTACGCTCGTGCCCCAGCCCGTGGAGAGCCTGCATCAGGTGCTCAACTCCGGCTGGACGGTTAGCTTTGAGCAGGGACGCGGCGCGCCCGAAAAGCTCCAACTCGACAAGCTGGAGAGCTGGAGCAACGACGCGCGCAACAGCGTGAAATATTTCTCTGGCACTGCAACGTATACCAAGACCATCGACGTACCTGTCGAAGCCTTGAAGCCCGGAGCACGGCTCTATCTGCAGCTAGGCGACGTGGCGGAGCTGGCGGAGGTGGCGGTGAACGGAAAGTATCTGGGGATCGCCTGGAAGACGCCGTATCGCATCGACGTAACCAGCGCGCTCAAGCCGGGCGCCAACACTCTGGCCATTGCGGTCACCAACCTGTGGGTCAATCGCTTGATCGGCGATCAGCAAAGCTGGTCGGCGCGCAAGTACGCCTTCACCGACATTGCACCGTACAAAGCCGATTCGCCGCTGGCGAAGTCCGGCCTGATTGGCCCGGTGGAGCTGGTGGTGGAATAGCGGAGATGGCAAGTCAGCGGGTTGGCTTACCTTGAAGCAGGGAAGGGGAGAGGGCATGACGCTCTCTCCCCTTCTTTCGGTCCGCAGTCAGGGATGTTCTCGTAGTTCCATGTCCTGGCGCGGAACGGCGGCATCGCTGCCCGTGCCAACCCATGTTGACTGCTTGTGAGTCGGCAACTACGGTGATCCCGGGGTGACGGCTGCGGCGCTTGTTGCGCTGCTGGGTTGAACGATGGACATACAGCAAGTAGCCAAGCGGGCCAATGTATCAACGGCAACGGTGTCGCGTGTGCTCAACGGGTTTCCCGGAGTACGCGAGAAGACGGTGGCGCGGGTGCAGCGCGCGATTGCCGAGATGAACTACGTTCCCAACCCCAATGCGCGCAGCCTGCGCATGGGCCGTTCGCGCATGTTCGGGCTCATTGTTTCCGACGTGAACAACCCCTTCTTTCCAGAGTTGATCGATGCCTTTGAGGCGCTGGCCTCGGCGCAGGGCATTGAGGTGATCTTTACCCATACCAACTACGACCCTCTGCGGCTGCACAGCTGTGTGCGGCGGATGATTGAGCGCAGTGTGGACGCCATTGCGGTGATGACCTCGGAAGTGGAAGAGGAAGCTCTGCTGCAAGCCACCCTGGCCGGGGTCCCGCTGGTGCTGATGAACCAGCGCAAGCTGGCCAGCCTTTATCCCAATATCGGTGTGGAGTACGCCACCGGCTTCCGCGAGGCGCTGGAGCATCTGCTGGCGCTGGGGCATCGGGATATCGGCTTCATTGCCGGTCCGCAGACCTTAAACTCGGCGGTGTGTCGCAAAGAGGCTTTCAAGTCCGCACTGCGGGCCCACAAGGTGACGGTGCGCAGTGAGTGGATTGCGGTGGGTGACATGCGCGTGGAGGGGGGCAGGGCCGCCATGGCCAGCCTTCTGGCCATGGCGGTGAGTCCGACGGCGGTGCTGGCCTCCAACGATTTGATGGCGGTGGGTGCCCTGCAGGCCGCGCACGAAGTCCGGGTTCGCGTGCCGAAGGACCTTTCGATTGTGGGCTTTGACGATCTGCCTATCACGGAGATGGTGCACCCGGCGCTGAGCACCATCCGGCATCCGCGGCGGGAGGTGGCGGCGCGGGCGTTTGAGTGTCTGCGGAAGGCCGTGCAGGGTGAGGTGATGGATCTCGGCGAGCCGCTCCATCCGCATCTGGTGGTGCGGGCTTCTACGGCGCCGGTTCCCGAGGCCAAGCGGCGGATCTGAGGGGTGATAACGAAAACATCTTGACAAGAATAGAAGATGGGGCTTAATTTTTCCTTCGCAATCTAAACCATTACATCGCACCGCCGGAGTCGTCGAAACTGGCAGGTTTCATGGAGCAGGTAAAAACTGTTTCGGGTGGATTTGCAATCGATTTCATTGCCCGAACTGAACCGATAAAGATGGGAGCTGGAGCGGGGCAGGGAAGCCTGAAACCGTTCCGCAGGGGTGGAGTCGCGAAGGAGCCGCAAGAGATCTTCAAGCACTTGCCCAAAACACTGGAAAGTGGTGGTGTAGACCTGAACCCCGAGTCTGGATCAGGGACAGGCAAGCCGAAACCATTGGTTTTAAATGGGAGGATCCGAATTAAGATCGAGTTTTGTGCAGGTGCGACTTTTTTTTTGCGCTGCTGCTCGTACTGGGTGCGAGCGTGGGGCTGAGGGCGCAGAGCGGCACTTCGTCCGTGCAGGGCACCGTCACCGATAAAAGCGGCGCCGTGGTTTCGGGAGCCGATGTGGTGTTAACCAATAACGCGACCGGCGTACGAATGGCCAGCAAGTCGGACTATGCGGGTAGTTACTCGTTCCCGACCATCAACCCCGGTCTGTATACACTCGAAGTGGCCCGGCAGGGGGTTGCCGGTTACAAGATCACGGCCTTCACGGTCATCGTCGGCCAGCACCAGGTGCAGAACGCCAAGCTGCAGGTTGCAGCCTCGGCAGAGACGATCACGGTGGATGCCAGTGTCGGCTTGTCCAACATTCTGGAAACGGAATCGAACGATCTGGGCGGCGTGATTGGCCCCAAGTCGGTCGAGAACCTGCCGCTGAACGGTAGAAACTATCTGCAACTGAGCCTGCTCTCCGGCGCGGCGACTACTCCGTCGGGCGCAGCCGCTGGCGCTACCAGCCAGACCGGCCACCCCTTGCTGGCCATCAACGTGGCCGGCAACGAGCCGGACTATACCATGTACCTGATCAACGGTATTGAAGCGGTTGGCAGCCGCGCCGGCAACACCTCGCTCAACATCGATACCGGCGCCATCGACCAGTTTGAAGTTCACTACGGCTTCTTCATGCCGGACATGGGGCCGAACCCCGGCATCGTGGATGTGGTGACCAAGTCGGGTGGCAATCACATGCACGGCGAAATGTACGAGTATGTGCGCACCAATCAGATGCAGTCGCGCGACTACTTCTCCACGACCGCTCCGGGCAAATATCACCAGGACCAGTTCGGCTTCAACGTTGGTGGTCCGATTCTCCGTAACAAGCTGTTCTACTTTGCCAGCTACGAAGCCTACCGCCAGAACCAGCAGGTGCTGATCAACGGTGAGTCGCCGACCGCGGCCATGTTCACCGGCGACTTCTCCGCGCTGCTACCCAACACGGTCATCTACGATCCAGCAACGCTGAACACGGTGACCGGCCAGCGGCAGCCGTTCGCGGGCAACATCATCCCCAAGGCGCGCATCAGCAGCAACATTCAGGGTTTGTTGAACTACTACCTGCCGGGTTCGGGTACGGTGCCGAGCGCCAACAACATCGGCGGCAACCGCCCCTACACCTTCAACTCCGACCAGTTCATGGGCCGGGTGGACTATACGCTCAACGAAAAGAACCAGATCTTTGCGCAGGGCAACTGGTTGAATTCGCCGGTCAACTCTCCCGGACTGTACCCATCGACTGGCACCGCCTACCCCATGGATACCGAGTTGGTGAACCTGGGCTGGAACTGGACGGTCAGCTCCAACAAGGTGAACGAACTCCGCTTGGGCATGATGCGCGACTCCGTGTTTGACGAAGGCGCAGCGGTCCCGGGGCTCCAGAACCAGCTCAACATCAACCGGTACCGGCGATGTGAACGGCGTTCCTTCGATCGGCCTCTCCAACGGCCTGAGCGGATTTGGCGCCTCCACGGGCCTGATTGGCGACACCGATGACAGCTATCAGATTCACGACGGCTTCAACTGGCTGCACGGCAAGCACCAGATGAAGTTCGGCTTCCAGATTGTTTACATCCGCTCCATCCAGGCCAGCGCCAACGCCAACGCGCGCGGCGTGTTCAACTTCAACGGCATGTTCACGGCGCAGACCAAGCTGCAGGGTACGGGCTACGCCACCGACAGCAGCGTTGCGGCAGGTTACTCGTTTGCTGACTTCCTGCTGGGCGATCTGACCAGCGCTCAGTCCATTGCCATGCCGCCCACGCACTTCCGCTGGACCGCGGCTGAGCCCTACGCGCAGGATACATGGAAGATGACTCCGCGGTTGACGGCCAACCTGGCCCTGGCCTGGTATGGCGCCACGCCTCCCAACCCGTCGGGATCGAACAAGAACCTCATTCATGCCTTTGACTTCAACACCGGCTTGATTACGTTTGCGGCTCTAGGTTAGGTGGACCCCGCCGTCTATGGCATGACTATGACCAACGTGGCTCCTCGCGTGGGCTTCTTCTATCAGCCCAAGATACTGCCTAACGCCGTGGTCCGCGCTGGCTGGGGCCTCTACTATACCTCCCAGGAGAACGTGAACGCGCAGTACTCGATCGTCTCCCAGGTCATTACCATCAACAACAGCGTGTCGAACACTCAGGGCGTTCCCACCTACGTGATGGGTGTCAACGCCATGCCGGCGGTGACGGTTGGCCAGATTACCCAAGCGCAGGACAATGCCATGATCGGTGCGGTGCAGTACCTTTCCACCCACCAGCATTCGCCCTACGTCAACCAATACAACCTTGACTTCCAGTACAGCTTTGCCAAGAGCTTCCTGGCCGATGTGGCCTACCTGGGCAACACCTCGCGCCATCTGGCAGTGAACTGGAACCCGTTTGACTGCTCGTCGACACTGATTGTGACCGGTCTTGGTCCCATGAACGGAGCCAAGTGGAACGAGGGTCTGCTCACGAGCGCGGGCGGCAGCTTCGACCTGCTGTCCTTGCACTTTAACCACGACGCCGCGCAGAACCCCACGCCCGACTTCATGGCTGCGGCGGCCTATGCGCTGCCCTTTGCCGTGGGACCGCATTTTGACAAGGTGCAGGCGCAGATTGATGCGCATGGTCTGCACGGCAAGGTGCATCAGGCTATTACGGAGTGGCTCTTCAACAGCAAGGGACTTGGCGAGCGGAACTTTACCGATGAGAGCCCCAGCTGGCGCAACGAGGGCGGCACGGTGATGGCCGCGGGCTTCCTGAACACCGTGCTGCGCCGTGCGGACCAGATCGCGTTGACCGACATGACCGGCAGCCAGGAGTTTGCCGGCATCTGGAAGCGTCGCGAACAGGTGTACGCCGTGCCTGCCTACTACGCCTTCAAGATGTACTCGGCGGTGAAGGGCGATGCGGTGCTCTCGGTGGACACGGACTCCGGCACTTACGACATGGTCGGCGGCGTGCGCCCTCTGGACAACGAGAAGGGAATTCCGACCATCTACGTGGTGGCCACGCGCTCTGCCGATGGGTCGACCCTTACGTTGCTCTGCGTCAATCGCAGCTGGGAGCGCGATGAGCCGGTACGCTTTGATCTGGGTGCGCTCAAGATTGCTGGGCTGGTGAACGCTGAGCAGATCAAAGCCGCCAGCCGTTACGAGATGAACGACGAAGTGGAGCCAGTACACGTGGTCCCGCAGCCGATTACCCTGACTGCGCCCGCAGCCGGACCCATCACCATGACACTGCCCCATGAGAGCGTGACGGTGATTCGTGTCGCTGTGAAGTAGCACCTGCGGTTCGGCAGACGCGCCTTCGGCGCAGTATATGGTTTTAGGGGCTTGAACCTCGTCGTTCCAGAAAAAAAACAGCCCGCTTGAGCATTGCTCTGGCGGGCTGTTCTGTACCTGCAAGTAAAAAAATTACTTCTTGGCGTGCGGGGTCTTGTAGTCCACCTCGCCCTGGAGCCAGTCGGAGAGCATCTTCTGGTGGATCTCTTCGTTGCTCGCCGAGCGGTTCAGCGAAGACTGCGTGAGCCCGACGCTGAACTTCACCTTGCCGGTGACCTTATACATGTCGAGCATCTTTTCCAGGTCTTTGCTGGCCATGGCCACGTAGTCAGCAGCCAGAGTGCCCTCCGTGCCGACGATGTCGGTGGGGGGCTCAATCACCTGATCGATGATGAGCTTGTCCGTCTTTACGTTGGAGGAGTCAAAGCGCACTACCAGAATGCCGCGCTTCTCAAGAGCATCGGGGTTGGCCGTGTACTTGATGGAAGGGATCAGCACGCCCGGCTTGGAGGCCTTGGCATCGAACTCCATGTGGTAGGGCGCGCCTTTCCACGTGGGCGGAATGGTGTTGGCAGCCGTGTTTCCTGAATCCTTGCAGCCCGCGATCAATGCGAGTCCGGCAAACGCCAGTACGAGTACTTTTCTCACGTCTATCCTCCTTGTATGTGTGAGACGACGCACCAGAATACCACTCCCGCGGCAGCGCGGAATAGCGTAACCGCCGGCGCTGGAATTGGCCGGTCTCAACTGCTTGCACCATGGTCTCTTTTGTCGAGTCTTTCAGTACCTTGCAGCAATGTACAGTGCTACTCTTCGACGAGCTGGAGGTGGCCTTGAGCAATCCCGAGTTCCGCCCTGCTTTTTGGGGTGGTCTCCGCTCTCTGGCCACCGACTGGAGCCCTCAAGACGTTTCGGAGTCCAGACTTTCACCGCTGGCTGCTATGCTAGGCTAGACGGGAAATTGCCATGGAAGATATTTCGCATCAACTCAAAGAGATTCTAATTACCGGTTTGCGGATCGAGGACAGAACTGTCGATCAGCTGAGCGATGATCAGCAATTATTGGGGGGAGATCTTGAGATCGACTCCATCGATATTCTGCAACTCATCCTGGAAATCGAGCGGCGCTTTGGCATCAAACTCGTAGAAGGCGAGTTTGACGAGGGCGCCTGGCAGAGCATTCGAACCCTGGCCGCTGTGGTGGAAGCCAGAATCGCGGCACTGAACAAATTATAGGAGCCATTTTGACCAGCAATGCGAACATACCTCGCCGGGTACTGCTGGTGGAATGCAACAACATGAACAAGTGGGTGGGCACCACCATGCCCTATGAGATGCACGTTCCCCCGCTTGGTCTGATGTATCTGGCCTCCAGCGCCCGGGCAGCGCTGCCGGGAGCGGAAGTTCGCATCGTCGAATCCTCGCTCTCCTGCCCGGACGACGAACGTTTTCTGCGCATTCTGAGCGAGTTTCAGCCCGACGTGGTGGGGCTCCGTTCGATTGCTTTTTTCCTGGAAGAGTTGCAGCGCGTCGCGGCGCTGGTACGTCTTCACAGCCGGGCCTCTCTGCTTGTCGGAGGGCCTATCGTCAAGGCCTACAAGCAGCGGCTCTTTGAGGAAGTTCCCGAGCTGCAAATTGCGGTTCTGGGCGAGGGCGAAGAGGCCTTTGCTGCCTTGCTGCGCGGGGCCGAACCTTCCGCCGTGGCGGGCCTTCTTTATCGCGACCACGCCGGGGTGCATGAAACCGCCGAGCGGCTCCAGGATGCATCCATCGACAGCCTGCCCTTTCCAGCCTACGACCTGATCGACATCGGGCAGTACCAGAGCCAGCTCAGTTACGCCTATAACCATCGCCGCCAGGGCGTACTGTTGACCAGCCGCGGGTGCGTCTATCACTGCACCTATTGCTTCAGCCATTGGAAGGGCATCCGGCTGCGCAGTGCCGAGAATATCTTTCAGGAGATGGCCGCGCTCTACACTGGGTCCGGCATTCGCGATTTCTACATTGTGGACGACATCTTCAATGTCGATGTAAAGCGCGCCTTCGAACTCTTTGACAGGATCGGGGCCGCTGGCTTCAAACTGCGCATGTATTTTGTCAACGGCTTGCGCGCCGACCTTGCCAGCGAGCAGTTCGTGGACCGCGCCATCCAGGCCGGAGCCGTCTGGTTCACCTACGCCGTGGAGTCGGCGGCCGAGGAGATTCAGCGCCTGGTGCGCAAGCATCTCGACCTCGAAAAGACGCGCCACATCATCGCCTACACCCAGAGCCAGAACGTGGCCGTCAACATTTCAACCATGTATGGCTTTCCCACCGAGACCCGGGAGATGGCGCAGCGCACGCTGGACTGGCTGGGCGAGCTGCCCAAGCCCTCTTTGCTCCCCTACCACTTTTGCCTGCGCTTCTTTCCCGGCTGCGAGATCAATCAGCAGGCCATCGAGGCCGGCTGGGACCCTGAACGGATGGGGATGACCAGCCGCTTCTCCTATAACGACATGGCGATGGGCACGCCCACCCTTTCCAAGCACGAGATGAACGAGATTCAGATCGAGTACCATCGCCGCTTTGGCATGAGCAATCCCACCGCCGTTGCCGGTGCGGTGCGCACCCTGCGCGGCATTGGGTACGACGATACGGAGATCGTTCACATGTACTCCGTGCTGAAGCGCAAGATGATTCGTAGCGTGGATGAGCTGACCCCGGCAGGTGGCCAGTGAAGAGCTGGTACCAGCATCGTTTTCACAGCGTGGGAGCCTTGCAATTTGCGTTTGCGGCGGTGCGCTGGATGCCGCGATGGGCGCAGTCGGTGGTGGCCGCGCCCACCGCTCTGTTCTTCTTTCTGATGCTCCAGCGCGAGCGCCGCGCCGTCGCCGGCAATTTGCGCCGGGTCTCAGGCAAAGCGGGGCTGGGTTTGTACTGGAAGGTCTATTGCGTCTTCTATTCCTTTTGCGACCTGATCGTCTCCTATGCTTTTGTTCCCCAGGCCAGCCATGC
>CAZYDF010000125.1:0-11589 GCA_964645855.1 uncultured Occallatibacter sp. | reverse complement strand
CCGGCTTCACCTTCTTCAGGTGGTTGCGGAAGCGCGCTTCCGTCGTGCACCAGTGAGCTACGGTGTAACGGCGCAGCTTGCCCGTCACCTTGTCCTTGGTCTCGTACCAGTCGAGGTCGAGGCTGGGGTTGCCCTTCAGGTCGAGCGCTTCGGAGTAGGTCTCGCCCAACCGCGGGTTGAAAACAAACTCCGGCACGCCACGCGAGTCGCGTACCCGCTGCGCCTGCACCAGCGCCATGTCGTCCGCCACGCCGTGCTCCGGCTGGCAGGTCGTAAAGGCCTGCAGGAACATGGTGCCGCGATACTCAACGCCATCCAGGATCGCACGGTAGAGCTTGGGGGCGTTGGCCATCGATACCTGCGCCACGAACGGCGATCCGTGCCCGGCCAGGAAGGTCTCGGCCACTGTCTTCTTCTCGGTGTTCTTGCCCTGCGTGGCCACGCCGTAGACGTTCATGTCGCCGCCGCCCAGCATCGGCGTGGAGTCGGAGTTCTGTCCGCCGGTGTTGGAGTAGACCTGCGTGTCCAGCATCAGCACCTTGACGTTGGGCCGGTTCTGCAGCACCACCTTCGACGTGTTCTGGTAGCCGATGTCGCCAATGCCGCCGTCGCCGCCCACCACCCAAACCTTGGGCAGTTCCTTGATCTCCTCGTCGGTCATCAGCGCGTCGGAGAAGTGCGTGAAGTGCTCATACTGCAGCTCGGTCACGCCGGTTGCAGTCAGGATGGCATCGGCCAGCCGCTCGGGAATTACAGAGCGCCGCGCGTGGTCCACGATGAAGCTCTCGCCCATCAGCCAACCGATGGTTACGCCGTCCTGAAAGAGCGAGTTCATCCACGGATAGGGGTGCGGATTGCTGGGTGCACTCGATCCATACACCGTATTGCAGCCGGTGTGCGCGGCCATGGCCATTACACTCATGCCGTTCGCCAGTCGGCCATCCACGGCCTGCAGGTTCTTGTGGTTGAAGGCCTCGGTCAAGAGCACCGCGGCAACCGCCTCAATGAGCTGCGCATCGCTTACCGTGCCATGTTCCTTCTCGTAGGCGGTGATGCGCCGCAAGGTGTCGTGCTCGTCCTCGCCGCCCAGGCCCAGGATCAGATGCAGGACCGAGTTGCGCAGGAAGATGTACTTGTTGGGGTCGGCAGCCAGAATCTCTTCGAGCTTCGCCGCGCCGGTCTTTTCGAGCTCGCCAGCCTTGCCGAGCAAGCGATCGCTCTTGGCGTGGAAGAGCGGCCGCATATAGGCCTCTGTGACGGTGACGATGGAGCGCAGCACGCTCTTCTCGCCGCAGCCGGCGCAGCTTCCGTCGCCGGAGACCAGCGCGTCGTAGGTGCTGCGTTGCATCAGCATGTTGCGCAGCGTGGCCGTCTTCGAGTCAGCCGGATGAGCCGCGTTGTAGAGGCCGAGATACTTCTGCGGTGTGTCTTGCAGCAGATCCAGGAAGCCGGTGCCGGTCATGTGCTCGGCGTTCACTTCCAGCGTCTCGGGCACCATCCGCAGCGCGTCGTGATCGCCGCAAGCCGTCACGCAAGCCGCGCAGCCTTTGCAAAGGTCGCTGACAAAGATCGAGAAAATACCGCCCGCGCCCGCCTGCTTGCGCTCCGGCGAGGAGAAGATGGCGTTCACCTTGGCATAGGCCATGGGAACCTTCTTCAGGATGGCCAGGAACTGCGCCTTGGCGTTGACGGAGAGTCCTTCGACTGCTTCCGTGACTTCCGAAAGAATCTGCGGCAAGGGCAAAGCGCTCTTGATCTCCGCCACCATGCGTGCGCGCGTTGTCTTCTCGATTGCGGGCAGAGCTTGCAGCAGTGCGGACCGGTCGGCCGGGTCGCTCACGTAGTAGTTCACGGCCGTGTTGAGCAGCGTAGCCAGATCCTGCGCGGTATTGGGCAACGCAGTATCCGGGCACACCGAGATGCACTCCATACACTGCGTGCAGTTCTCCGGAATGTAGAGCGGCGTCTCGCGGCGTGCAACGTACTTCGACACCGTGTCGCCGGTGGCCGCGGCAATCATGCCCATGGCCGCGAGCGGCGTGGCTGGCTGAAAGTATCCGTAGTTGGAGCGGAACTCAGCATCAAAGTGGCTGACGCTGGCAATCGGGGTACGCGCCGTCTGGCCGGCGGGGAAGGCATGCGAACGGCAACCGGTGCCGCAGGCTTCGCCGTTCGGGATGGTTTCAAGAATGGGCAGCAGAGCCACACCACGCAGAGAGGAGTGATCCACTGCAGCCAGCTGGCCCACCGCAATCTCCGTCACCTGCTCAAAGCCCTGAATCATCACTTCCATGTTCGACTGCACCACGGCGTCGCCGAGCTTGCCGAACTTCTTCACATACTGCTTGTGCACCACGGTGCGGAACTGCTCCTGCGAGATGCCGAACTCACCGAGCAACGGGCTGACCGCAAAGAATCCGCCCAAGAAGGCGTTGCCCTGCATGCGCAGTTGCAGATCGGCGCGGTCGGTGGCCTTCTTCGCAATCGCAAAGCCGGGCAGCGTGAAGACACGAATCTTTTTCTCGATGATTTGCTTGCGCGCCCAGATGGGCAGCTGCTCCCAAGCTCCCTCGCCTTCCTGATCGCTCTCCCAAATAAACGCGCCGCCCTCCGCCATGCCGTCCAGCGGATTGCAATGCGTAAAGGCCTTGGGGTCGCAACACAGCACCACATTCACATGGCGCAGATCGCAGTTGACGCGGATGCGGTCTTTGGCGGCCACCATGAAGTAGCTGGTGGGAGCGCCCTTCTTCTCCGAGCCGTACTTGGGGTTGGCGCTGACGTGGATGATCTCCTTCGGATTGCCGTACTCATCCTTCAGGCCATCGCGCTCAAAGAGCAGATCGTTCAAGTCGCCCAGAATGGCACCCAGGTTCTTGCCGGTGGTAATGGCGCCCCAGCCGCCGATGGAGTGGAAGCGCACCGCCACCGCGCCATCGGGCAGCAGCGACGGCATCTCGTCCGCCACTACCGCATAAGGATGATCGATGCCCAGTACGAGGAAGCTTTCGTTGTCGGCGGCGGTCTTGCCGTCCTGGCGAGCGCGGCCCGCGGTCACATATTCGAATGCGCCAATTACGTGCTCGGGGCGGAAGTCGCGCGAGCCCAATCCATACGTTCCGCCAAAGATGCGCGGCGTCTCCGCCAGCGTCAGCGCGGGCAGTCCGGCCACACCCTGCAAGGCCTTCGAAAGCGCCGTGCGGATGTCGCGATTCATCGGGTTCTCGCCGGCCAGCGGCTCGTCCGTGCGCTCCAGGATGATGACGTTCTTCTTGCCCTTCAGAGCCTCGATGACCGCGGCTTCGGGGAAGGGGCGAATCACGTTCAAGTGGATGGAGCCAACCTTGGCGCCGCGGGTCTCACGCAGATAGTCGACCGCGGCATCGATGTTCTCGGCCGCCGAGCCAAGCGCGATGAACACCGTCTCCGCGTCGTCCGTCTTGTGCTTCGAGATCAATCCATAGTTGCGGCCCGTCAGCTCGCCAAAGCGCTCGTAGGCCTTTTCCAGGTAGCCGAGAATCGGCTCCACAAAGTTGTTGCGCCGGGCCACGACGCCGTTCATGTAGTGTTCCTGGTTCTGCACCGGGCCAAGCAAAATCGGGTTGGCCAGATCCATCATCTTGGGTACGCGGCGGCGCGTAGGTCCAAACAGCGAGCGCTGCGCCTCGGTGGGGCAGTCGATGATGTCTTCCGGCGCGCCCAGATACTCGCGGATCAGCTCCGACTCATGCTTGTAGAACGTACGTTCCAGATGCGAGGTCAGGAAGCCGTCCATGATGTTCATGCCCGGCGTCAGCGAAAGCTCGGTCACGGAGCGCAGGATCAACGCCTGATCGGCGGCCTGCTGCGCGTCCTTGCCAAAGAGCATGATCCAGCCCGTGTCCAGCGCGGCATAGATATCGTCGTGGCCGCAATGCACATTCAGGGCGTGCTTGGTCAGCGCGCGCGCGCCAATCTCAATCACCATGGTGGAACCCTTGCCGGGCGCGTGATAGTACTGCTCCACGCCGTACACCACGCCCTGGCCGCTGGTGAAGTTCACCACCCGCTTGCCGCACACCGAGTGCGCAATCGCGCCGCCCTGGGCCGCGTGCTCGCCTTCGGTCTCAATGGCGATGGTGTTCTTGCCGAAGACGTTCAGGTGGCCTTCGGCATAGGCCTGCTGAAACAACTCGCCGCCCTCGGTGGAAGGCGTAATGGGGTAAAACACGCCGGCATCGGCAATGCGCGTCTCGGTGTGGTACGAGACAAGCTGGTTTCCATTGGCGGTAACGCGGATGCCAGGATAGCGAGCAGGTGCTGTCATTCGATTCTTCTCCGTGAGCCCGGTTCGTTGGTTCAGGTGCGGCGATGCACGTCAGGCGGCTGGATTGCCCCGCTGGCAATCCCCTTTGGCCCCGCACTGCGGCTGTTCTTTAAGGTTCGATGCGCAGGGTGAAGCGCAGGAACCAAGCAATTCCAAAAAGCCAATTCGAGAAAGGTTGATGCCGATGGTGATTGCAGCCGTCCCAAGGGGAGGGCGGAGCTGCATATTCGGCCGTTATCAGTATGCACCCGGATGGTCTGTGATGGCCACCACAGTGCAGAATCATGTACCGCAATGGGGTATTTGTTTCCCGGCGTTCACCGCCATGCTGAACGACAGCTCCAACCCTGCTCCACGGTCTGCGCTACTATAGAGACTCGAAGCCAGCCCCGCGGTTCGCCGTGAGGAGGCAAAAGAGAGGATAAGCGCCCATGTTTGTTGTTGTCTGGCAGTTTGAGATTGCCGAAGAGAAGATCGCCGCCTTTGAGGCAGCCTACGGGCCAGAGGGCTCCTGGGCCCAACTCTTTCGCAGCTCGGCCGACTACCAGGGCACCGAACTGTTGCGCGACGCCTACATCCCCGGCATCTATCTGACCGTGGACCGCTGGAGCAGCGAGGAGGCCTTCCGCGCCTTCCGCAAGGCCCACGATGAGGCCTACGAAGTTCTGGACCGCGCCTGCGACGAACTCACCGCCAAGGAAACCCGCATCGGGGCGTATACGGTCTAGCCACCTGCGGTGGGGCCAGCCCGCTTCGGCACCTGCGGTGCGGCAGCCCGCTTCGCGTTGCTCACTCCACGTCGCCTACTTCCCACAACGCTGTCATCCTGAGCGAACGGGGCCCCAGGCGCACTCCTCAGGCTGGGGGGGGAGTCGAAGGATCTGCAGTTGCTCTTAAGGAAGCCCGCGTCAGGGCACGACTTCAGCACGCGGTCCTAGATCTTGTCCAATCCAAGCCGTCAGGCGTACCCTTGCTCGCATGAAACTCCGTCGCGGCCTTGCCTTCGCTCTCATGCACGTGGCCATTGCCGCCCCGCTGTTGCTTCTGTTGGAAGCTCGCGACGCGAGAGCCGTTTATGGCGACGCCGAAACCGACACAAGACCTTTGCCCGCGCCTCCTCCTCCGGCCGCGCCCGCACCCTCGCTGGACGATACAGAAATCGTCACCTTCGAGCCATGTGAAGTGTGGGCACATTATCCGCCTCAAGTGATCCTGATGAGCATCATTGACGCGCCCGCTATGACCGTGGCTGGCTGGCGCGATATTTGCCCGGCACACTGGACCCTGGCCGGCCACATGGTCAAGCGCGTGTGGTGGACAGGGCGCGAGGAGATGCTCTTTCGTCAACGCCGATTGGACATTGAGGTCCTCGGCCTCATCGCACTTCAGTGGTTCCTTATCGGCAGCTTTCCGCTCATCGCGCCACGTCGTGCCTGGCTGGAACCGGGAGCGTTTATCACCGTCTGTGCGGCCATCGGATGTGTCTTTGGAATGCTTCCTGTCATCGATGCGCTGGCCAAACTTCCCGCACTTTTTGCCTGTTTTGGGTGGCTGGTCTGGGTGGTTCTGCTCATCACCCTTCCGTTTCGTCTGCTCTGGCAGCACCTTCGCCGCCCGAAGTGCTGAGTCGAAGGAGCAGAGGTTGCTCTTCAGGGGCGGTTCAGGATTCTGCACCGCGCCCCCGACGGGGCGCCCGACCATCGAATCAACTCCGAACCCAAGGCTGCGCTACTCTTGCCTTGGGCTATCGGCACATCGCCCCTTCGGGGCGACCCCGCGTGTGCACTGCTGCCCTCCAATCAATATTGGGCAAATGATTCAAGGTAAGGCGCCCAAGTGTACAAAGAATGGCTCAGCGCAATTTCTTTGCTGCGCAGGAGCCGGTATCGCTTATAAAATCATGCGCAGCGGAGGGTTCCAGCCTGGCAAACCGGGCGGAAAACCACTTTCACCCTTTCTTCGCTATTTTTTTCTGTCTTTGTCTTCCCCACCCTGCTACAATCCCATCGAAACGCCTTCCAGATTTGGGCTATCTCACGCTTGTCGTTGAGCCTGCCCGCGCTGGAGTGGCCCACTTGGAGGATTTTTCATGGCCATTGCCGACGATCGCACCAAAGCTGTAGAACTTGCCCTTGCTCAAATTGAAAAACAGTTCGGTAAAGGCTCCATTGTGCGCCTTGGATCGCGCGAAGCCATGGTACCCATTGCGGTGATCTCCACCGGCTCCATCAGCTTTGACGCAGCACTGGGCGTGGGCGGCATTCCCCGTGGCCGCGTCACCGAGATCTATGGCCCTGAGTCCTCGGGCAAGACCACCATCACCCTGCAGATCATCGCCGAGGCCCAGAAGGCCGGCGGATTGGCCGCCTTTGTGGATGCCGAGCACGCGCTCGATCCGGGCTATGCCAAGAAGCTGGGCGTGGATGTGGACAACCTGCTGGTCTCGCAGCCCGACTCCGGCGAACAGGCCCTTGAAATCACCGAAGCCCTGGTGCGCTCTGGCGCCATCGATGTGCTGGTGGTGGATTCGGTGGCCGCTCTGGTCCCCAAGGCCGAGCTGGATGGTGAGATGGGCGACTCGCACGTGGGCCTGCAGGCCCGGCTCATGAGCCAGGCGCTGCGCAAGCTGACGGGCACGGTTTCGAAGTCGCGTACGGCCCTCATTTTTATTAATCAGATTCGCGAAAAGATCGGCGTCATGTTCGGCAACCCGGAGACCACCACCGGTGGGCGCGCGCTGAAGTTCTACTCCTCGGTTCGTGTGGACATCCGCCGCATTGCCGCCATCAAGGATGGCGACGTGGTGACCGGCAACCGCACCAAGGTGAAGATTGTGAAGAACAAGGTGGCCGCGCCCTTCCGCGAGGCCGAGTTCGACATTCTTTACGGTGAAGGCATCAGCCGCGAAGGCGACGTGCTGGACGTGGCCGTGGCCAACAACATCGTGGAGAAGTCGGGCGCCTGGTATAGCTATGCCGGCGAGCGCATCGGCCAGGGCCGCGAGAATACCCGCACCTTCCTGAAGGACAACAAGGAGACTTTTGCCCGCATGGAGGCCGAATTGCGCGCCAAGCTGATTGTTGGCGCAACGGTCAAGGCAGAGGTGCCCGAGGCTCCAGCCGGCGGCGCGGAAGAGGCCAAGCAAGTTACCCGCGGCCGCAAGGCCCAGGCCTCCTAGAGGACCAAGATCAACGAGTGCTGCAGCTTCCCAACAACCACAACTCCCCCCAACCAAAGCGGCTGCCTCCGGGCAGCCGTTTTGCTTTTGGTGCTGATAAGTCAACCGCCGCTGTTGCCGAGCCACTGGCGATGAAACTCCGGGTTTCCGATCCCCTGCGCGCCTTTGTTTTTGGGACTGGGGTTCTGTCTCTAAAGTTCATGAAAGAAGAGAGGCCGTCATTCTGAGTACTCCGACTCGACCCAACGAGTTACGCCTGAAAGGAACGGTCGCCAACTTGCCAATCCGCGATTTCCGCGAAGCGGATGCTAACCTGCTGATCTTGTTGATCAACCTCTTCGTTCAACCTTTATGTTCCTAGGGCGCGAACGGGGCGGCAGGCGCGCAGCGCGTCTGCCGCACCGCAGGTGCGGGTGAATCGAAGAATCTGCTTTTGTTCTTCCGCGCATTCTACAAAGGACTTTAGAGGAAGGGCATTTCTGGCCATTGGCCTTTCACCGCGCACCCTACGGGGCGCGAGGTCTGCTGGGGCGCCTTACCCTGGGTTCCGCTGCGCTTTACCCGGGGCTAGCGTCCTTGCGCCCCGATGGGGCGCAGATGCGAGGCAGAAAGGATTCCCTCGCTGGTCAGGCTGTCAGGTGGGCCCCATCCATTCCCGCGTTCTTTGCAGGAATGGGTGGGAAGGAGATGCCACTATTTGATTGCCAGATCTAGAGCGTCGTTGCGTTCCGATGGGGGGCAGATGTGCGGGAGAGGCGATTTCCTCGCTGGTAGGGTTGGCCGATGGACGTGCAAGGAACGGTGCCAACACGCCGCACCGATGCCCAGTTTGCATGCCTCCATGTATACTGGCGGCGCCTTGGAAATCTCGGGCAGAATCCAACTTGACGAAACATGGCCCGGGCAAAAGAGCAGGAGCCGTGTTCACAGAGGACAAAATGAAAGCCTTTTCACGCCGAGACTTGCTGAAATCTTCGTTACTTGCGCCGGCAGCGGTTGCCGCTGTCGCCCAACCCTTGAGCCCGGCCGCACTGCAGGCCACTGCGTCGGCCAGCGGACCCCTGACGACCTCCGGCGCTCAGATGACTGCCGCCTCCGGTGGCGCAGGCCGCGAGCGCCTGCTGCTCGACTTTGGCTGGCGCTTCCATCAGGGCCACGCCATCGACCCGAGCAAGGACTTCGACTTCCACGGCGCCTTCCAGAAGACCGGCAACTTTGTCCGCCCCGGTTCCATCGCCTTTGACGATTCCGACTGGAAGCCCGTCGATCTGCCCCACGACTGGGCCGTCGAGCTGCCCTTCCACAACGATCCGGAGCTCAACAGCAAGGGCTACTATCCGCTGGGGCGCAACTATCCGGAGACCAGCGTGGGCTGGTACCGGCGGATCTTCACGCTGGACGAGTCCGACAAGGGCAAGCGCATTGTGCTGGAGTTCGACGGCGCCTATCGCGAGTCCATGGTTGTCTTCAACGGTTTTTATATTGGCCGTCACAGCGGGGGGTACGATCCCTTCCGCTTTGATGTGACCGACTTTGCCAACCCCGGCGGCCGCAACGTGTTGCTGGTCCGCGTGGATGCTACCAGCTCTGATGGCTGGTTCTACGAGGGCGCGGGCATCTATCGCCATGTGTGGCTGGTGAAGAGCAACCCGGTGCACGTAAAGCAGTGGGGCACGTTTGTCCGCAGTGAGATCAAGGCGGGCGCGGCCACGCTCAAGGTGCGCACCGAGCTTGAAAACAACACTCCGGCATCGGCTGAAGCGCGCGTGGTTTCGACCATTCTTGACCCCAGCGGCAGGGAAGTGGGCAAGAACGTGACCGCCCCGGTTGCGATTGCCGCCGTCAGCGAGGCCACGCTGGAGCAGCAGATTCAGGTTACCCAGCCCCGGCTCTGGTCGCTGGAAGAGCGCAACCTCTACACGCTGGTGACCGAGGTCCGAGTGGGCGGCGCCGTGGTGGACAGCACGGAGACCCGCTTCGGCATCCGCTCGATCGAGATGTCCCCACTGCGTGGGCTTCTGCTGAACGGGAAGCAGGTGAAGATCAAAGGCACCTGCAATCATCAGGATCATGCTGGACTGGGCGCGGCTCTACCCGACGCCGTGCAGAACTACCGCATTGCCAAGCTGATTGAGATGGGCTCGAACGGGCTGCGCACCTCGCACAACCCGCCTACGCCGGAGCTACTCAACGCCTGCGACGAGCTGGGCATGCTGGTCTTTGATGA
Source organism: uncultured Occallatibacter sp. (assembly GCA_964645855.1). GTDB lineage: Bacteria > Acidobacteriota > Terriglobia > Terriglobales > Acidobacteriaceae > Telmatobacter. The sequence goes on along the minus strand of CAZYDF010000125.1, from coordinate 1,878 downwards.
GACGCGCATGATGTCCTCCAATCCCGAGGGCCTTGGGCAGTTTGAGAATCTGGTCCGCCGCGATCGCAACCATCCCAGCGTCTTCATGTGGTCCATGGGCAACGAGGAAGCTACGGCCAACAGCGAACGCGGTGTAGGTATTTTGACCGCGATGAAGGCTCTGGCCACGCGCCATGACGGCTCCCGTCCGGTCTCCATCGCTCCCACCGGCGCGGTCGGTACCGGCGGCCTGGCCGTGGGCGATGTGGTGGGCTACAACTACGCCGACCCCGAGGCTGCGGCCTTCCACAAGGCGCATCCTGACAAGCCGGTGATCGGTACCGAGACGGTCAGCGCCGTCTGCACGCGCGGCATCTACATCACCGATCCCGACAAGGGCTTTGTCAGCTCCTACGATCCCTACACCACCAGCGGCCGCGCCTCGGCCGAGGGCTGGTGGCGCTTCTGCGACCAGAACGAGTGGCTGGCTGGCGGCTTCGTGTGGACCGGCTTCGACTATCGTGGTGAGCCCTCGCCCAACGGCTGGCCCAACATCAGCTCGCAGTACGGCATCATCGATATGTGTGGATTCCCCAAGGACACCTTCTTCTACTACCAGGCCTGGTGGCAGAAGCAGCCCGTGCTGCACATCTTCCCGCACTGGAACTGGCCGGGCTATGAGGGCAAGAAGATCGCCGTCTGGGCCCACACCAACATGGACCGCGTGGAGCTCTTCCTGAACGGCGAGAGTCTGGGCGCGAAGGACGTGAAGAAGAACCAGCATCTGGCCTGGGATGTGGTCTACCAGCCGGGCACGATTGAGGCGCGCGGCTATAAAGATGGCAAGCTGGCCCTCACCGAGCGGCGCGAAACCACCGGCGGGCCCACCACCATCGTCCTCTCAGCCGACCGCACCGAGCTGAAGGCCGACGGCGAGGATGTGGCCATGGTCCGCGTGGAAGTGCGCGACGCCAAGGGCCGCCTTGTACCCATCACCGACAACACCATCGAGTTCACTGTCTCCGGAGCGGGCGCGCTGATCGGCACCGGCAACGGCGACCCCACCGACCACGCGCCCGACAAGGGCGCCCTGCGCAAGGCCTTTGGAGGCCTCTGCATGGCGCTCGTGCAAAGCAGCAAGCAGGCCGGCAGCATCACCATTGAGGCCACCTCACATGGGTTGTCGGCGGGCAGGCTTACGCTGCAGAGCAAGGAGACAAAACTGCGTCCGCAGGTGGCGGAAGGCGCAACCGGGCTGTGGCGGCCGGAGCACGAAGGGGCTAGCCAGCTGTTTACCCTGGAGCAGGAAGGCCGCAAGCTGACCGGTACGGCCGAGGGCGTGGGCAACAGCTGGGCCGGCGGCAACGACTCTCCGGCGCCGATTGAGGACGGCAAGGTGGACGGCAACCAGATCAGCTTCAAGGTGGCTGGGGCAACCTATACCGGCACCGTGATGGGCGACTGGATCGAGCTGAAGCGCTCGCAAAGAGCCTGGCACGAAGGCCGGCCGAATCCGCTGGAGCTGAACGACAAGTCGCTGGCCGTTGGTCCTGCTCCGGACGGTTCTGATCCCTCGGGAATGCCCCCGCGCCATCCATCGGTGCCGGTCCCGTTCGTGCTCAGGCGCATCCAGCCGTAAGCAACAACGCTTGTTGATCCGTCCCTCCAACAGAAGCACCGTGCCCCATCCATTTCCGCGTTCTTTGCGGGAATGGGTGGGATACCGAAGAAATACAGGTCTACACCATTCCGCAAAATTCTCTAGAACGTTTCTCCAATAGATGTAGCCCTTGCAGAGATCGTGCGAGGTAGCTTTTTCTTAAGGAAAAAGCTACTCAGCGGTTGGCGGATTCAAGCTCCAAGTGCAACAGGTGTGATTTTAGCCGACCAGTGTTGTAC
>CAZYDF010000124.1:0-11772 GCA_964645855.1 uncultured Occallatibacter sp. | reverse complement strand
AGATCAAGAGCTACGTGGAGCAGGTGATTCTGGGCCACGTGCCGGGCATGACGCTGGACGAGGTCTTTGCCACCCAAAGCTCCATTGCCGCTGCGGTCAAAAGCGAACTGGATGCCGACATGGCCGCCTTTGGCTATGAGATTGTCAACGTGCTCGTGACCGACATTGTGCCCGACCAGAAGGTCAAGTCGGCCATGAACGACATCAACGCCGCCCAGCGCGAGCAGGTGGCCGCCACCGCCCGTGGCGAGGCAGAGAAGATTCTGGTCGTCAAGAGGGCTGAGGCTGAGGCCGAGAGCAAGGCGCTCCAGGGCCAGGGCATCGCCAACCAGCGCAAGGCCATTATCGAAGGCCTGCAGGTCTCGGTGGAGCAGTTCCAGAAGGCCGTGGACGGAGCCTCTTCGCGCGATGTGATGCAGCTGGTGCTGGTCACCCAGTACTTTGACACCCTCAAGTCCATTGGCGAAAACGATCACACCAACACGCTGTTCCTGGCCCATTCGCCGGGCGCGGTCAAGGAAGTGAGCGACCAGATCCTCGAATCCATGCTGGTGGCCCAGAGCGCCGCCAAATAGTTTCCTGGCTTGCTAGGGAAGCTGGGTGCCCCATCCTTCGCGTTCTTTGCGAAGGGTGGGATCGCAAACAACTTTCCAATGAGCTTCTCGCAAGATTGCCTTCAATTGAAAGATATGCGTCAGGGCACGACTTTAGTCGTGCCACAAATGGCACATTCAGATTCCGGCTTTAGCCGCTGCGGAACAGTAAATAGCTGAAAACACGTAGGAACAGGGGCTAAAGCCCAATGTCATTTTGATCATCTTTCGGCACGACTGAAGTCGTGCCCTGACGCTTCTTGCCACCACCATGAATTTTGCAAGTGGCTCCAATGAAAATTCTTTGTTGAACTCGCATGATTGTTTCTTTGCAGAACCAAAAAGGCGGCGTCTGTGGGTTGCAGATGTCGCCTTTCTGTTTCTGCTATTCGATCGCCCTTCAGGCCTGCTTCGCCACGGCCACCGCGATGCGCAGCCGTAGCGTAGCGCCGCCGCCGGCGCGATTCTCCGCCGTCAGCTCGCCTCCATGCAGCCGCACCGCGCGCTCGGCAATGGCCAAACCCACACCAAAGCCGCCGGTATCCGGGCTGCGTGCATCGTCCACGCGGTAGAACGGCCGGAAGATAGCTTCCAGCTGTCCTTCGGGAATGCCAGGGCCGCGATCACTGACCGCAATCTCCGCCATTGCCACGCCGCGCAGCGTAATGGGCCGCAGCGCAATCGCCACTTCCGTGCCCGATGCCGTGTAGCGAATCGCGTTGCGCACCACGTTCTCCACCGCGCGATAGAGCAGCTCCTCGTTGCCATCCACCACGCACTCCGCCTCGGCCGCAAAGTCAATGGTGCACTCCCGCTGCCGTGCTTCAAACTCCGCGTCGGGAACCAGCTTCTCGATCAGCTGGTTCAGGCTGAGCTTGCGGAAATGCTTCTGCCGCTCCAGCGCTTCCATGGACGAGAGCGTCAGCAGTTGTCCAATCAACTGGTTCAGCCGGTCCGTCTCCCGCTCCATGCGATTCAGGTGCGTCGCCATGATGTCGCCCGCGTCTTCCCGCGCCAGCTCCAGACCCACGCTCAGCCGCGCCAGCGGCGAACGCAGCTCGTGCGACACATCGCGTAGCAACAGCTTTTGCGCCGCCACCAGTTGTTCCAGCCGCTCCGCCATGTGGTTGAAGTCGTGGACCAGCGCCTCAATCTCGTCGCCGGCAAAGAACACGCCTTCCGCGCGGCCCAGCTTCACCCGGGTATTCAGCTTGCCCGTAGCCAGCGACCGCGCCGCCCGGCGCAACTGCACCACCGGCCGCGTAATCAAGAGCACCAGCACAAACGTCGTAAGCCCGCCCATCACAATCGCCACCGGCAACTGCGGCGACGAGAACCGCTCCAGGTCGTGAAACAGGCTCGGCTTCCACGGATGGTGCGGAAGGCTCTGCAGGTAAACGTAGTGCGCGCCGCTGGCCGCGGTGATGGGCACGTCCCACACATACCGCTCGCCAATCTGAAAGCCAGCCACGTGGTCGGGACGGTGCTCGGGCTGCGGTGGATCGTTCACCAGAATGTGCTCGGGCCGCGCCATGCCCTCGGGCCAGCACAGGTCCTTGCCTTGCGCGTCCGAGAGGGCAATGGTCTGGTGCTGCTTGGCGCCCTGTTGGGCCACCGCCGCGCAACCACCCTGCTCAAAGGCCGTGGCTGCGTCGCGTGCATCGTTGCGCAGGCCGGCATTCATGGTGTCGAACAGAATGTCGGGGCTCTCAAAGTGGTGGCGCACAATCAGCGCCGTGGAGATCACGAAGGTCAAACTCTGCGCAATCCAGAAGATGATGAAGATCTTGAAAAACAGGCCGCGCACGCAGCTCTCCTTGCCGTCAGTCGCCGGCCACGTTGGTTTCAAAGTTGATGGCCAGCTGGTAGCCGGCCCCGCGAATGGTCTTCACCTGCTCCTCGCTTCCGCCGGCATCCACCAGCTTGCGGCGCAAGCGGCTCACATGCATGTCCAGGCTGCGATCGAAGGGGTGGAACTTGCGCCCCAGCACCGTCTCTGACATCTCCTCGCGCGAGACCACGTTGCCCGGCGAGCGCATCAGCACCTCCAGCAGCGCAAACTCCACGTCCGTCAGCTCCACCTTCGTGCCGCCCAGCGTAACTGCACGCGCCGCCCGATTCAGCTCCAGCGTCTCCGCCCGCAGCACCGTCTGCTCCGGCTTGGGCGCGGGCGTGGAACGGCGCAGAATGGCCCGCATCCTCGCCAGCAGTTCGCGCGGGTTAAAGGGCTTGGGCAGGTAGTCGTCCGCGCCAATCTCCAGCCCTACGATGCGGTCCACATCGTCGCCGCGGGCGGTCAGCAGCAGCACGCTCACCGAGGAGCTGGCGCGCAAACGCCGCAACACCTCAAAGCCGTCCATCCCCGGCAACATCACGTCCAGCAGGATCAGCGACCACTGCTTTTCCTGCGCCGCCGCCAGACCGCTATCGCCCCGGTGCACCGCCGTTACCCGGAAGCCGAAGCGTTCCAGATACTCGGTGAGCATGGCTGCCAGCTCCGTGTCGTCGTCGATCAGCAGAATCTCGTCCACTTGGGCCCTTCTCTCCAGCGCCTGCCAGGTTGCCGCCGGAGAACCACTCCAAATTAGCCTACGCCCGTCCGGCAACAGCTGGCGCAGCGGAAGTGTAACAAATGGTCACGCTCGGCATGACAGTTCGTTACACAGCTTTACCCAATGTGACCGCACCGCCCCTCGCAAAGGAGTCTTCTGAGATTGGAAGTTTTGCGAGGCACCCAGATGACGACTCTGACATTCCCCACCCGCACCCTTAATCGGCTTTCGACCAGCTTGTTCACCTTCATCTTCCTGGTCATGATCTTCTGCTTGCCCGTCTTGGCCCAGACGGGCAGTCTCCACGGCACGGTGACCGACACCAGCGGAGCTGTTATTCCTTCCGCCACGGTGACGGTCACCAGCCCGGAGGGGACTCATGCCTCCACCAGCACCTCCACCGGCGCGTTTGCCGTGGAGCAGCTGGCCCCCGGTCACTACACGGTGTCAGCTACCGCCCAAGGTTTCTCGCCCTTCGATCCCATCGATGTGCAGATCTTCTCGGATCGCCTCACCACCAAGAACATCACCCTCCAGCTGCCGGTCGATGTGCAGCAGGTGCAGGTACAGTCGCAGGACGAGGGCCTGGACGTGAGCCCGGACAACAACGCCGGCGCCATCGTCATCAAGGGCAAGGATCTGGACGCGCTTTCGGACGATCCCGACGAGCTGCAGACCGAGCTAACCGCGCTTGCCGGCCCTGCCGCGGGACCCAACGGCGGCCAGATCTACATTGACGGCTTCAGTGGCGGACAACTTCCGCCCAAAAGCTCCATCCGCGAAATCCGCATCAATTCGAATCCCTTCTCCGCGCAGTACGACAAGCTGGGCTACGGCCGCATTGAGATCCTCACCAAGCCCGGCACCGACAAACTGCGTGGCAGCCTGATGATCAACGGCAACGACTCGGCGCTGAACTCGCTCAACCCCTTCGTTACCAGCGAGCCGCCTTACTACTCCACCTTCATGATGGCCAACGCCGGCGGACCGCTGACCAAGACCTCGTCCTGGTTTGCCAACCTCTTTCGCCGCGACAACCAGTCCAACGCCATCATCAATGCCCAGACGCTGAATAGCGCGGGCAACGAGGTCACCTACTCCGCGGCCGTCTCCAATCCCCAATCGCGCCTGGACTTCAGCCCCCGTTTTGACTTCCAGCTGGGCCAGAAGAACACCCTCACGGCGCGCTACAGCTACAACCGCCAGACGGACACGGGCGACGGCGTCAGCGGAACCTCGCTGGAGAGCCAGGCCTACAACGTCCACAATCAGGAGAACGTGCTGCAGTTAAGCAACTCCATGATCGTCAACGACCACACCGTGAACGAGACGCGCTTCCAGTACATTCGCGACCGCAACCAGCAAACGCCCTTCAGCACCGCTCCCACCATTAGCGTGCAGGGCAGCTTTACCGGTGGCGGCAACAGCTCGGGCACATCGCGCTCGGCTCTGGATCAATTCGAGCTGCAGAACTTCACCCTGATGAGCAAGGGCGCGCACGCGATCAATTTTGGCGGCCGCTTCCGCTACACACGCGATTCCAGCTACTCCAACTCCGGCTTCAACGGTACCTACACCTACGCCGCAACCAAAATCGGCACCACCGTGATTCCGGCTTTGACCAACTACAAGAACGGCGTGATTAGCCAGTACAGCGTCACCTCCGGCAATCAGGCCGCACTGGCCAACTACTGGGATGTGGGCGTCTATGCCCTGGATGACTTCAAGTTCAAGCCCAACCTCACCCTCAGTTACGGCTTGCGTTACGAGACTCAGAGCGCCATTGGCGACTATGCTGACCTGGCTCCCCGGCTCTCCTTTGCCTGGGCTCCCGGCGCCAAGAATGGCAAACCGGCCAAGACCGTTCTCCGCGGTGGGTATGGATGGTTCTATGATCGCTTTGCGGTCTCCAACATCCTGCAAACTATCCGCCAGAACGGCGTGAACCAGACCCAAAACGTGGTCAACTATGCCAGTGGTGCCGCTCAGCCCTCGGCCCCCACCATCTACACCCTGTCCCCGAACCTGAAGGCTGCCATCAGCATGCAGGCCGCCCTGGGCGTGGAACACCAGTTCGGCAAGGCCGTCACGCTGTCTGTCACCTATATCAACTCCCGCGGCGTGCACCAGTATCTGAGTGACAACATCAACGCCTACGAGGCCTCCACCTACAACCCAACCACCGCCACCGGCATTCGCCCCAACGGCATCAACGAGAACATCAACCAGTACCAGTCCGGCGGCGTCTTCAACCAGAACCAGCTCATGACCAACTACTCGGTCCGCGCCGGCAAGGTCTCGCTCTTCGGCTTTTACATGCTGGGCTCCGCCAAGGCTGACACCTCAGGCGCGGGCTCTTTCCCCTCCAACCCCACCAACCCCGGCGCTGACTACGGCCGCGCCAGCTTCGACGTCCGCCAGCGCTTCCTGCTGGGCGGCAACTACACCGCGCCCTTCGGCATCTCCATCAGCCCCATGCTCGACGCCAACGCCGGCTCGCCCTTCAACATCACCCTGGGGCAGGACCTGAACGGCGACAACCAGTACAACGACCGCCCGGCCCTGGCCACCAGCTCCAGCACCAACACCGTCTCCACCGCGTACGGCACCTTTGACCTGAACCCGGCCTGGAACCAGGCCCGCATTGCCATCAACAGTGAGACCGGACCCGCCCAGTTCAGCATGAACATGCGCCTCTCCAAGAGCTTCGGCATCGGCCCCAAGGTGGACAAGAGCCAGGCCGCATCGCAAGGTGGTGGCCCCGGCGGCGGCCCTGGCGGCCGCGGTGGTGGTGGACTTGGACCCGGCGGCCTCAGCCCCAACGGTGGACCGCCGCGCCTGGATCAGGCAACCGCACGGCGCTACTCGCTCAGCTTCTCCGCCATGGCCCACAACGCCCTCAACCACGTGAACATGGCCTCGCCCAGCGGCGTGCTCAGCTCCACCAACTTCGGCAAGTCCACAGCCCTGGCCGGCGGCTTCTTCGGCTCCCAGGCCGCCAACCGCTCCATCGACTTCCAGATGTCCTTCAACTTCTAGGCACCTGCGGTGTGGCAGCCCGCTTCGCGACCTCCGTGGAGAGAGCTGCCCGAGCATGAGCGGCCCCATCCTTTCCGGCGTCTTTAGCAGGAAGGGGTGGGAAGAGTTGTCCCTCTCTTCTTGCCAAAACTATTGGGGCTTTCATCGATCCGGCAAGAAATTAGAAGCGCCGTGCCCAATCCATTTCGCAGGTTTTATCGCGAAATGGGTGGGAGAGCATGACACGATTTGAGGGCCGGATCTATAAGATCCGGGCTTTGTATCAGGGCACGACTTTAGTCGTGCCGCAAGTTGCGCAAAATAGAGGATGGGCTTTAGCCCCTGGGAGGCGCTTTTTGGGGTTTCAGTCTGAAATATGGCTTTCTTCCGCAGCCTGTCCAGCCCCGGTGAAGCGTTCGCAAGTTAACCAAGATTCCCCCTGCACAAGGGGTCTTTCTCCGCCCGGCGTCCCTCCGTCGCCGGGCGGAGTTTTTTTATGCCCAATCCCAAAACACAAGAATGTCAGCCGATCCGCAACTGTGTTTTAATTGCCGGTGAGTTCCAGAGAACGTTTTCCCGGCAACGCCCCGAGAGAACCCCAGGAGTGGATATGTGTACCTCGCGTCGATCTTTTCTGAAGACTTCAACTGCCCTGGTTGTTGGTTCTGCCGCAGCATCCGTCGCCGCGCCCCGCGCGCTGCATGCCGCCCCCTCGTCCCAGCCAGCCGTTGAACCCGCCCTCAGCCAGTTCGGTTACGGCGACGTGGAGCTGCTCGAAGGCCCCCTGCGCCAGCAGTTCGATGAGAACCACAAGTTCTTCTTGGCCATGGACGAAGACCGCCTGCTCAAGCCCTTCCGCCAGCGTGCGGGCCTGCCCGCTCCCGGCGATGAGATGGGTGGCTGGTACAGCAACTCACCTGACTTCGACCCCAAAGGCAGCTTCAACGGCTTCATTCCCGGCCACACCTTCGGGCAGTACGTGTCCGGACTGGCCCGCGCCTATGCGGTCACCGGCAACAAGGCGACCCAGGCCAAGGTGGATCGTCTGGTCCGCGCCTTCGCGCCCACCCTGGGCAGCAAGTTCTATGACGGCTATCACCTGCCCGCTTACACCTTCGACAAAAGCTGCTGCGGCCTGATCGACGCTCACGAATTCGCCGCCTGCCCTACGGCCCTGCGCGCGCTCGACGCCGCCACCGACGCCGTTCTGCCCCATCTGCCCGATAAGGCGCTCTCCCGCAAGGAGCAGTACGCCCGGCCCCACGCCAACGAGGCAGACTGCTGGGATGAAACTTACACCCTGCCCGAGAACTTCTTCCTGGCCTGGCGTCGTGGCGCTGGCTCGCGCTATCGCGACCTGGCCATACGCTTCCTCGAAGACGATTTTTATTTCGATCCCTTGGCCGATGGACAGAACGTGCTTCCCGGCGAACATGCCTACAGCCACGTCAACGCCTTCTCCAGCGCCATGCAAGCCTACCTGGTGCTGGGCAGCCAGAAGCACCTCCGCGCCGCCACCAATGGCTTCAACTTCCTGCGCGATACCCAGAGCTTTGCCACCGGCGGCTGGGGCCCGGACGAGGACTTCCGCAAGCCCGGCTCCGGCGAAGTGGGCCAAAGCCTCACGAAGTCCCATTCCAGCTTTGAAACCCCTTGCGGCGCTTACGGCCACTTCAAGATCACCCGCTACCTGCTGCGCGTCACCCAAGACAGCCGCTACGGCGACAGCATGGAGCGCGTCCTCTACAACACCGTCCTCGGCTCGTTGCCTATCAAGGAAGACGGCTCCAGCTTCTACTACTCCGATTACAACCAGAATTGGGGCCAGAAGGGATACCACCGCGACAAGTGGCCCTGCTGTTCCGGCACGCTGCCGCAGATCGTGGCCGATTACGGCATCAGCGCCTACCTTCGCGAGCGCAACGGCATTTATGTGAACCTCTACGTGCCCTCGCGTGTGAAAGCCAACCTGGGCGGAGCACGCGTGGCGCTGGAGCAAACCACCAGCTATCCGCACCACATGTCCACGTCCATCAAGGTCACCACGGATCGCGAAGCACGCTTTGCCGTCAGCCTGCGCATCCCGGCCTGGGCTGGGCCTGCCACTCGCATCACCCTCAACGGCAAGCGCGCCGCGGAGGCAGCTGAACCTGGCAAGTTTGCCCGCATCGAGCGCTCCTGGCGTACAGGCGACCGGATTGAGATGGAGTTTGACCGCAAGCTGCAACTGGAGGCCGTTGACCCCGAGCATCCCAATCTGGTGGCTCCGGTCAGTGGCCCGCTGGCGCTCTTTACGCTGGCTCCGGCGGCTGACAGCTTGCGTCGCGAGGATCTGCTCACCCTGGAACAGGTAGCCGCAGGCTCCACCAACTGGCAGATCAAGACCGCCACCGGCAAGCTGGAACTGCGTCCCTTCACCGCGATCCAGGATGAAAAGTACCGGCTCTACCTGATGGCAAGACCCTAATCTGCTCTCTGGAAGGGCAGCCAGCAACGATCTTCTAAATCTCTTTGGTTCTGGCCAGTCTGCGCGTGCACCACTCGAAACTGGTCAAGTGGTGCACGCAGCCAATGCAGACAACAGCGACTGTCTCCCAAGTTACTTTGCTTCGCCTTTCGAGAGGGCCCGAATATAGGCAATGATGCCCTTCATGGTGAGATCGTCGGCGCGGCCTTCGGCCTCGGGCGGCATGTTGCCCTTGCCTTTGCGGATCAGGTCAATCAGAGCTTCGTCGGTTTTGTTGGCCAGGGTTTCAGGCTTGGTCCAGTCGGCAACATTCATGCTCTTGCCAATGTCGGATTGGCCGTTGCCGTTGTCGGCGTGGCAGAGTGCGCAGTCCTGGGCGTAGACCTTTTTGGCCTTGGCCTGGACTTCAGCGGTGATCTTGCCGGTGGACTTGGCGGCAGTGCCTTCCTGCGGCCTGCCTCCCATGGTAGCTGCCGGGGCCAGAACCAAAAGCAAGGCAGCGGAAACAAGCAAAGTCGTTTTCAGCATGGAGAGCCTCCTCAAGAGCGATGTCGAAAACAGGCATCTCTTTCGGTGATTTGATTTCTGGCAGGAATTATAGGCCGAATGCAGCTCTCCGGCTACCCGGTTGCGCACAGCTCGGGATCCGGTTGAACAACGGCAAGCAAAAGAAAAGGGAGGCCCGAAGGCCTCCCTTGGATGCAGCTCGAAGGTTTAGTGGACGGCGGTGGCGGCCGTGCCTGCGTCAGGCTTGTTCTTGCTGAGCAGGAAGGCCAGACAGACCATCAACGCCGACAGCGCGACCAACTCCATGTAGACATCGCAATAAGCCAGCGTAATGGCCTGCCGGTTCAACTCCTGGTAGATGGAGGCCATGGCCAAGCCGCTGCCGTTGCCTGGGCCCCCGTGGGCGTCAAAGAACCCGGTCAGGGTGCGCAGATGCTGCTGGAAGGCCAGCGATCCGGGCTGCATGCCGTTCTGCAGCAGCGCCTCATGGCGCATGGCGCGGCTGGTCACCTGGGCCCCGGTGATGGCGATCAGGATGCTGCCGCCGATGTTGCGGGCGAAGTTGATCAGGCCCGAAACCTGGTTGCTCTCTTCCTTCGGCATGCCCACATAGGCCGCATTCGTGATCGAGATAAAGCAGAATGGCACCGGGATCAGCATCAGGACACGCAGCACCGAAGCCAGGCGGAAGGTCATGTCGAGAGTGGTGACGTAGGCCGCGGCATAGAAGCCGACGCCGAGCAGCGTGAAGCCGAAGACGGTCAATGTGCGGGCCGAAAACTTGCCCACGGCGATCCCGGCAAAGGGCATCACAAAGACCAGTGCGACGCCACCGGCGGTGAGCGCCAGTCCTGCGTTGGTAGCCGTCCAGCCCAGCAACTGTTGCATGAACTGCGGCTGCAGAACGGTATTGGCGTTCAGCAGCCCGCCCACCAGCATCATGAGGAAGCAGCAGATGGCGAAGTTTTTGTAACGGAAAAGCTTCAGGTTCATGAGCGGAGTCTTGTGCCGCCACTCCCAGACCACCAGTCCGATCATGCTGAGCACGAAGATGGCGCAGGTGGCTTGAATCAGGCCGGAAGAGAACCAGTCGTTCTCCTCGCCCTTGTCGAGCATGATCTGCAGCCCGCCCATGGCCAGGGTGAGCAGGCCCAGGCCCATGTAGTCCATGTGCTTCAAGCGGGAGCGGTCCGGCTTGATCCAGGGTGGATCTTCAATGAGCCGGGTAACCAGGATGAAGGTCAGAATGCCCACCGGAATGTTGATGAAGAAGATCCAGCGCCAGCTGTAGTTGTCGGTGATCCAGCCGCCCAGAGTGGGGCCGATGGAGGGCGCCAGCACGGTAACCAGACCGTAGACCGCAAAGGCTTGGCCGCGCTTCTGGGGCTCAAAAGAGTCGGCCATGATGGCCTGCGCCATGGGCTGCATGCCGCCGCCGCCCGCGCCTTGCAGGATGCGAAAGATGAGCAACATGGGCAACGAAAGTGCCGCGCCGCACAGAAAGCTGGCCACGGTGAAGATAACGATGCAGAGAACAAAAAAATTGCGCCGGCCCATCAAGTTGGAGGCCCATCCGCCCAGGGGCAGAACAATGGCGTTGGCCACCAGGTAGCTGGTCAGCACCCAGGTGCCTTCGTTGGGGCTTGCGCCCAGGGTTCCTGCAATGTGGGGCAGGGCCACGTTGGCAATGGAGGTGTCCAGCACCTCCATGAACGCAGCCAGAGCCACCGTCATGGCGATGAGCCATGGGTTGACGCGCGGCTTCCAGGCCAGATTGGGAAGCGGGGACGGATTATCCATCTGCCGCGGGGGGGCCGGGGCGGCAGTTTGCAACTTGGACAAAAGTGATCTCCTAAAATGTTTGCGCCCGGTCGAGCGTCGGGCCAACTTGATGGGGAAAAAGGTAGCAGCGAAAAAGTGGAAGATGGTGGCGCAAAAGCGCTCTCAGCCCTGCATGCGCAAGATATTTCCAAACTATTGGATTCGTCAACGACCCCGGAAGGTGCAAGCAGGAGGGCTGGGCGTCCCACTTTCTAAGCAGAGCGTTTCGTTTTTCGGGATGGGGACAAACTGAACCCAAAGTGCATTACGTAAGTCATTTATTTGTGGCAGATGACGTCTTCCGCTGCCATCCGAGCAGGGCGATGGTCAGCGCCAGCGCCTGCATGGCCAGGATGAAGCCGACGCAAGCCGGCCAGCCGCCCAGGGCCCAGAAGATGCTGGGAGCCACGCCAGCCGCCGCGCCGCCCAGGTAGTAGCAGGTGAGGTAGAGTCCGGCAGCGGTGACCCGCATCCCGGCCGGAGCGGCCACGCGCAGATGGCTGCTGGAGGCGGTTTGGGCAATGAAGACGCCGGAGGAGAGCAGGGTGAGCCCAAGGATGACCACCCAGAGATGCGGCGAAAGGGTAAGCAACACCCCGGCCATGGCCCAGACAATGGCTCCGCCCATGCCGGTACGCAGGCCCACGCGGGTGATGATCCATCCGGCCATGGGCGTGACCACCAGACCAACCAGATAGACAAAGAAGAGCGAGCTGAGGGCGGTTGTGGAGAGCGAGAAGGGTGGAGCGGCCAGGTGGAAGGTGATCCAGGTGAAGACGCCCACCAGCGAGAACAGCACGTTGAAGCCCACGGC
>CAZYDF010000123.1:0-11816 GCA_964645855.1 uncultured Occallatibacter sp. | reverse complement strand
CTGACGGAGTTCCCCACGGTCAATTTTGCGGGCTCCAACGCCCAGACCCAATGGGGTGAGGGCTCTTCAGGGGTCACGGCGACCACCGTCACCAACACCCATAACCTGGTTGACAACCTGCTCTGGCTCAAGGGCAAGCACGCCATTACCGTCGGAATCCAGATGCAGTGGCTGGAGGAAAACGCCGACACCGCCGATGGCCCGACGAACATGCTGCAACTGAACTATGCAACCGCCGAGACCTCGGGCATTACCGAAACCTTGAAGTCCGGTGCCTACGTTCCTTCCTACACGTCGGGCACAGGCTACTCCTACGCCAGCTTCATGCTGGGCGCGGTTAACGGCACGGGGCTCACCTACCAGCCTTTCTCGGTGGTGGGCGGACGTTACCACACCGTGGCTCCCTATATTCAAGATACGTTCACGATCAGCCCGAAGCTGACCCTGACCCTGGGCCTGCGCTGGGATTACATCCCGACCTACCGTGAGGCGAAGGACCGCTGGTCTTTCCTCAATCCCACTCTCACCAACCCCCTCACCGGCAACCCTGGCGCGCTGCAATTCGCGGGTAGCTGGGGCGGTTCGGGCGTGAGTTGCAACTGCCGCACGCCTGTAAGCGACTATATGAAGAACTATGGTCCGCGCGCGGGCCTGGCCTATTCCATCAACAACAAGACGGTAGTGCGCGCTGGCTACTCGCTGGTCTACTCGCACGCCGGCGGCACGGGCGGCGCGGGCGGCGCCTACAATGGCACGGGGAACCTTGGCTTCAGCGTCTCCCCTTCGTGGGCAGATGGCGCGGCGGGTCCTTCGGCTGGACCGGCCTTCTATCTGAACAACGGCACCGGCTTCACGGCGGCCGGCATCGCCAACACCAACTTGGGTGGCGCAGGTTATGCCTTCGCCCTCTCCGCGCCGGGCGCAATCAGCCAGACGCTCAACGTCGGCAACACGGTTGATGCCAACGGCAACTACATCGCCCCCGGCGGCGCACCCGGCTACGCGGATCCCTACCTCAGCGGCCGCGCTCCCGAGTTCAGCTTCTGGAACTTCGGTGTTCAGCGCGAGCTCACCAGCAACATGACCCTCACTGTGAACTACGCCGGTTCGGAGAGCCACTTCATCTCCGGTGCCAGCAATATGCGTGGTTTGCAGGCCGGCCAGATCGATCCCAAGTATCTGCAGCTGGGTTCGTTGCTGAGCGGCGCAGCCACCGCCACCAACCTGGCCGCGGCCAACACCGCGGGCGCGGCTCTCGGCCTGCCGGCCATCACCGCTCCCTACGCCAACTTCAGCACCGCGGCGGGAACTTCGGGCGGCGCCGGAAAAGCAACCATTGCCCGCGCCCTCACATGGATGCCGCAGTTCTCGGGCTCGACCGACACGTGGCCGGTGGTGGCCAACGCCAACTACCACTCCCTGCAGGTTTCGCTCGCCAAGCGGATGTCCAAGGGTCTGGTCTTCAACTTCAACTACACCTACTCCAAGAACATTGACGATACCGGCACGCAGCGCAGTGGCTACGCCATTCCCGCCACCGCCCTGCTGAGCGGCAAGAGCTTCCCGGTCAACCGCATCGATCGCTCCATCAGCCCCAACAGCGTGCCGAACTCGTACGCCTTCTTCGGCAACTGGAAGTTCCCGGCATTGGCAGTGAAGGCTGGCGGCGGCAACCCGGTAGTCAAGTGGGTGGTCAACGATTGGTCGATGGCTTGGGTTGCTACCTACGTCTCCGGTACCCCGCTCTACGTCACGGCCGACAACGGCTGCGCTAACGCCGGCACCTGTATGCCCGACGTCAACCCCAACTACAGGCCCAACAGCATCCGTGCCAACGGCAAATGGGGCCAGGGTGCCCTCAGCAACAACCTGGGCAAGTACAACTACCTCAACGGCTACATCAACACCTCCACTCCTGGCTCGGGCTCAGCGTACAGCACTACCGTCAACGGCGTGAGCACGACCACGCAGGTCCTATGCGCCGCGAGCACCAATGCCTACTGCAACGCCGGTGTGGCCAGCAACGCAACCTACATGATTGGCGACGCACCGCGCTGGTCTTTCGGACTGCGCAATCCGAGCGTGCCGAATCTCAACCTCAGCGTGCGCCGTACCTTCCCCCTTGTCAGCGACCGCCTCAAGTTCCAGTTTGCGGCTGACTGCACGAACGTCGCCAACAAGGTCACCTTCGGAGGCATCAAGGTCGATGCTTCAACCTCGAACTTCGGTCAGGTTACCAGCGCCAGCGGCAACCGCGACTTCCAGTTCTCGGGAAGAGTGATCTTCTAACCAGTTAACCGATGCGGCGCGCGGAAGATCGAGTCCATCCCTCTTCCACGCGCCGTTTCAACAGCCTCTCAACTTTTACCGCAATCATCCTTGAATAGCCTTCGCAACAGTTTTGCCGGAGCCTCCAAATACTCTCGGCGTTGCATTACTTGCTCTCCGCAGGGGGACTCTTGCCGCTCTCAGGGCGGCAAGACCCCAAAAGAGGCTGCGGGGAGCCATTCTTTTTTGTAGGACAGGCTTTGGCCTGGAGTCCTCGATGTCTTTGCCGAGAATGCTCGCACCGACCTTCTCAAGACGCAGGTTGCGGTCGCGGCAGGTACTTCTCGCTCGCCTTCCGGATTTCATGGTGCCGTAGCAACAAGACGCAACACTTCGGGCCGCGCCCGAGGCACGCGTGATGACACCTTAAGGGGAAGCGTGTTCCATTCTTCGATTTCGCGCCGCAGTTTTTTGGCCTTGGCCGCCTCCGCGTCGGTCAGCTCCGCATTTGGTCTTGAAGCCTTGCCGGTTCCTGCTGAAGACGGTGCGGTTTCGCTTGCCGGTCCATGGCGGTTCTGTCTTGACCGCGAGGACGCGGGGCAGAGCCAGAAGTGGCCTGCCAGAACGCTGCCCGGCAACCAACGAATCCAGCTTCCCGGGATTCTGCAAACCCAGGGCCATGGTGATGAGATTACCGCCGAGACCGCGTTTGTCGCGGCCCTGCCCAGGGACATGGCCTGGTATCAAAGACCGGAGTATGCGCGCTACACCAAGCCCGGCCAGGTGAAGGTTCCGTACCTGTCGCAACCGGTGCGTCACTATCTTGGGGTTGCCTGGTATGAGCGGGAGATCGAGATCCCCGCTAACTGGAGCGGGCAGCGGGTGGAGTTGTTTCTGGAGCGCACGCGCTGGGAGACAACGGTGTATCTGGACGGCCGCAGAGTGGGTAGTTGCCATTCGCTGGTTACGCCGCACAGCTACGATCTGGGCACGATGGCGGTGGGGTTGCATCGCTTGTCGATCCGCATCGATAACCGCATGATCTTTCCCTATCGCCCGGACGGCCACTCGGTGTCGGATGCGGAAGGCGGCACATGGAATGGCATGGTGGGACGCATTGAACTGCGCCCCACGCCTCCGGTGTGGCTGGACGATGTGCAGGTGTTTCCGGATCTGAAGACGCAATCGGCCCAGGTGCGGGTGCGGATCGGGAACATGAGCGGCGAGCCGGGCAGTGGCACACTGACGATCGGCACGGCGCAGAGAGTTGTTTCGTGGCTGAAGACGGGCGGCGAGGCAACCCTGCGTATCGACGTGCGCGACCGGACGCCGTGGAGCGAGTTTTCTCCTGTGCTGGAGCAACTGCGTGTGGTTCTGGCCAGCAGCAAGGGAACGCACCAGCGCAGGGTCCGCTTTGGCATGCGCGAGATCAAGGTCGCCGGCAAACAGATTTTGCTGAATGGCGAACTGCTGCATCTGCGCGCGACCCATGATGGCGGTGGGTTTCCGCTTACCGGTTATCCACCCACCGATGTGGCTTCGTGGAAGCGTATCTTCGGCATCTGCCAGCAGTGGGGCATGAACGGCATGCGCTTCCATTCCTGGTGCCCGCCGGAAGCGGCCTTCGATGCCGCCGACGAGATGGGCTTCTATCTGCAGCCTGACTGCGGGATGTGGAACGCATTTGAACGCGACGGAAAGATGCTGGCTCTGTTGAACGAAGAGACCGAGCGTTTATTGAAAGCCTATGGCAATCATCCGTCGATGATCTTGCTGAACGCCACCAACGAGCCGGCGGGCCAGTACAACGCACAGCTGCCGCAGTGGGACCGCAAGTGGCGCGCCGCCGATTCACGTCGGCTTTATGCCGATGGAACCGGAAGGCCAGCCGCGGCGGACGCCGAGCATCGCTATGCGGCCGACTATCTGGTGACCAATCGCCCACCGGCAAGCCGCGCGCCCGGCCGCGGTCCCTCCGGTTGGTTTGGCGGAGACTACGAAGAGGGGCTCCATGACGTGGCGGCGCCGGTGATTGGGCACGAGACCGGCCAGTGGTGCGCGTATCCGAACTTTGACACCATTGCCAAGTTCACCGGATACCTGGTGCCGGGTAACTACGAGATCTGGCGGGATGCGGCCCGTGAAAACGGCGTGCTCGAGAAGAATCGCGCGCTGGCCCATGCGTCGGGACGGTTTCAAGTTGCTTGCTACAAGGAAGAGATTGAAGCCAGCCTGCGTACCCCGAGTTACAGCGGGTATGAGTTACTGGATCTGCACGACTATCTTGGCCAGGGCGGCGCGCTGATCGGAGTTCTGGACGCCTTCTGGGAGAGCAAGGGATATGCAACGCCGGAGGAGTACAGGCAATTCAACTCCTCCACGGTTCTGCTCGCCCGTTTGAAAGAGCGCGTGTTTACAACCGCCGACACGCTTACGGCGCAGGTGGAGATGGCGCACTTTGGCCCCAAGCCACTCGCGAATGCGCGTCCGTCGTGGAAGATTGTTGGCGCGGAGGACGCGGTAGTAGCTGCCGGCCAATGGGAGGCGGGAACGATTCCGCGCGGCAAGAATCGAGTGATCGGTAATGTCTCTCAGGATCTGTCGCACCTGGCCGCGCCGGCCTGCTATCGGCTGGTTGTGGAACTCGAGGGCGAAGTGGTGGCGCGGAACGAATGGAAGTTCTGGCTGTACGCTGAAAAGCCGCGGCAACCGGTGCCGCCCAACGTGGTTGTAACCCACAATTGGCCGCAAGCAGAGAAGGCGCTCATGCGCAAGGAACGCGTCCTGTTTCTGGCGGGCCCGCAGCATCTGCCGATCGATACTCCGAGGATCACGACGGTGCCGATCTTCTGGAACCGGCTGATGAATCCGGATGGAGCCTGGATGCTTGGACTGTTGTGCGCCGAGGGCCATGCGGCGCTCACCGGATTCCCCAGCGAAGCCCATTGCGACTGGCAGTGGATTGACGTTGCGCGCGGAGCCCCGGCGATCCGCCTGCAGGGAGCGCTGGCGGGGATCGATCCGCTTGTGCAGCCCATCGATGACTGGAATCGAAGCTGGAAGTTGGGCCTGCTGTTCGAGTGCAGAGTGGGCAGTGGAATGCTGATGGTGTGCAGCATCGATCTGGATTCCGATAGGCCCGGAGCTGAATCGCTGCGCCAATCGATTCTGAATTACATGGGGGGATCGCATTTCAGTCCGGGAGTAGATGCGGAGATGGCTCAGCTTGGCGCGGTGTTTCAATCCGGAGGCCGAACCGGAAATTCGCCGCTGTCCCCAGCCCAACCCAGTTCTCCCGATCTCGAGGATCCCGGGCAAATTCGAGGGATTCCATAACTCTTTATGCGGTGTTGGTGAATGCCGTTGTTAGAGTATTTTCGCTTTTACTATAGACTTCCGTGCCCCATCCATTCCCGCGTTTTTCTGCGGAAATGGGTGGGACACCCATGAACTTCAGGTCTACACCATTCCAAAAAATGCGCTAGGGTAACTTGAGGGCCCTGCCATTATCGCGGCTTCTACTGCGGCTTCGGCGTTGGGGGCGGTTGTTGGCCAAGCTGCACATCCGCGGTTCCTATGCGTCCCGATGCATTCACGCGCACCGTAAACCGCGCGCGAACCGCTTTGGGGTTGAAATCGATTTTGCTGCGCATGTTGATATCCAACAGCAGTCTTCCCGTGGGGGGCGCGGCGGTAGGGGCTCTGGAGTGGACAACCTTGGCGACGCGGCTCAGTTCCTTGCCCTTCTTGTCGTAGGTTGTAACCATCAGAATCACTTCAGCGCGGCGTGGTTCCGTATCGGTGGCCGGTGACCAGACCAGATTGTGTCCATCCACGCGAATCAGGAAATCGAGAGGATCGTTCGGCGTGGGTTCAACGGTAATGTGTACGCCGTCGTAGACCATGGTGCTGGAGTCGGCTGAAACCAGGTCGTTGACCAGACGGCGCGATGGATTGACCGGGTCCACACGGCCTGGGCCGCGCTCAAGATAGTAGCCCGCGCGCGTAATCACCGTGAGATCAGGCTGGCTGAGCGTGACTTTGATGTGGCGGAACTTGCGTGGATCGGGAGGGGAACCGGAGGGCCGATACGTCAGCGTGTAGAAGCTGGAGCCATCCTGGATGGCGGTGTTGATCTCCATGTCCACATCGTTGCGCCCGTAGAGGGTGCGCCCGCCGGTGGCTTTGGCCAGTTGATTGAACTGATAGTTTCCGCCAAAGGGGTCGACCATGGGATCGCCGCCATACTCACCGGGATTCATCTGCACACCGGCGGGATCAATGGTGTAGAGGGTTACGCGCGCATCGCGCAATACGTTCACGCACTCCTGAACCGCGCTATCGATGCGGTTGGTGGCATCAATCGTCATGCCGCCGAAACGCAGCGGCGGAAATCCGCGGCCGATCCAGATCATGTTCTTGTGGCCCGGGTGGCCGATGACGGCCTGGGCCACGCGGCGCAGGGTGATGAAGGCCGTGGCATAGCGCTCGCCGAGCCATGCCCCCTGGTGCATCTGCCAGGGATAAGACACAAAGTGGTGATCGAGCGCCTTGATCAGCTCGCCCTTGTTCCGGGTGTAATCGCGGAGCACGGTAAAGTGCTGCAGGTCGACGGCAACCAGCATGGTGGGGGTAAGCAACGTGTCGGGCTGCTTGTCGAGAAACTTCTTCAGCGAGTAGCGCGCGAAGGCCATGTCTTCAAAACGGGTGTTGAATTCGTCCAGCAGAATGATGTCGACCGGAGCCTGCGGAGCCACGCGATCCAGGTCGGCGGTGGACTCAATCGCCAGATCCGGCGTGGGCGTATGCGTGCCTGCTTGTTCAAAGTTGAGAATGCTCTGCGGCGCACCTTCCTCCTCCACTTTGAAGTCTTCGCGCTTCAGGTCTTTTATAATTTTGCCCTTCTTGTCCACCACCACCATGTCCAGCACCACCAGGCGAGAGTAGACGCGCAGCGTGTAGCCGGGGTTGGGTGCGGTCTGGCCGGAAGGTGTTGTCGGCGGAGGCATAGGAGTGTACTGGGGACGCATCGGCTGAATTTGCTGTGGCGCAGGAGCGCTGGGCGGTGGCGTGGCCGGATTCGTCTCCTGTGCTGGCTGGCCAACCGGTGGGGCAGGAATCGTCTGCGCCGCGGCAACGGAAGATGGCGGAGTCTGGCGCGGTTGGTCTTGCTGCGCCGCCAGCAAAGCTGGCACCAGAAAACCGAGCAGAACGGGAGTTAGCATGCGAAGATTTGCAACGATCATTTGGCCCTCAAGGAGGTTTGCTCGATCACGACCGGGGCGACGCTTTCCAACCACTCGCAGCAAGGAAAATGCGCCCCTCGCACACGCATCTGGAGGTACAGGTGTGAGCGCGACCGAAGATCATTCTAGGCTCGCACTCTACGCCGAAATCCTGTCGACTGCAAGTTCGAAACCGCTTCTATTTTCATCTGCTGGCCGGAGGCAAGGTTGCTCGCTCCAACGGCGGATCCTGCCGCACTTGGTTGGAGTTCATGAACCAACCAACAGGTGCACACCGCCCGCCGAAACTGCCTTTGATTGGCGTGCCATCGGGACAGGTTTGTCGTGGGCAATTAGGAGGCCAGGGAATAGGCGGCCAATACGCGGTTTCCTGCGTACTGGCTGCTGATTGGAGCAGGCGAGGCTTTAGAGCTTTTGTGAAATCGTATAGACCTGAAGTTCTCAGGTATCCCACCCATTTCCGCAAAGAACGCGGAAATGGATGGGGCACGGAAGTCTATCCCATAAGGAAGAATGTATTTATAGAATGGGTCGGCATGAGGACTGGTTGCGGTAGCCCTCATGCCTGTCTTTAAACGGCGAAGTTACTGCAGGTTAATTTTCACGGTTTGGATGGTGCCGGTGAAGCGATACGGAGCCTTGTACTCCAGGCTGACCGCGGAGCCGAGGTCGCTGCCCACGTCGAGCGTCTCGCCTGATCCGTAGATTCCGGTGAAGGACGATTCGCCGGCCGGGGTTCCGTTGATCGACAGCTTGACGGTGCCGGCAACTGGTCCGCGCGCTGAGAATCCCGGTACGCCCACGGGAGCCGTTTTGGCCAAAGCTTCGGCATCTGGAGTTACGGTGAGCTGAATGTGCTGGCCACCAGAACGCAGCGTCCGGGTGGCAATCAGCTGATCGCTGTGATCGTTGGCCACATTCACTTCGTAGTAAATGCGGTTGTTCTTCACAAAGAGGCTGAGACCGCCCAGTTCGCCGCCTTCGGCAACAATCACGCCTTCAGCACCGTCGGGCGGAATCACAACATCGGCATGGATGGTGTACGCATGGCCCGCCAGTCCTGGGGCATAGCGCAAAGGCAGGCGCTCCACACCGGAGCGATAAATGAAGACGGTCTTGTCCTTTAGCTTGGTGTCGAGCAGCGTGGAACGGGCAGGAAGAATTGGGTAGGCGTGGTTGCGCGTAGCTTCTTCGTCAAAGACCTTGATCAGGTCCTTCAACTTTTCAGGATACTTGCTGGCCAGATCGTGCGCCTGGCTGAAGTCTTCGTTCAAGTTGTAAAGCTCCCACGGATGGGCGTCGATGTCCTTGTCGGTTGCGCCCGAATAGAAGCTGGGTTCCCAGGTGGAATGGAAGCGATTGCCCGCCCACCATCCATCTTTATAGAGGCCGCGATTGCCGCTGGTGGTGAAGTACTGCAAGGTATGGCGCGTGGGCACGCTGCCGTTGTCAAAGCTGTAGACAAGACTCTTGCCTTCCAGCGGAATCTGCTTGACGCCATCCACGGCTTCAGGGAATTTTGCGCCAGCAAGTTCGTAGATGGTGGGAGCAATATCGTTCACGTGCGAGAACTGGCTACGCACGCCGGGCTTGACGTGGCCTGGCCAGTAAACAACCAGCGGATCGGTGGTGCCGCCCAGATGGCCCGCGTCCTGCTTGGTGCCGACAAAGGGCGAGTTGAGTGCCCATGCCCACGAGGCGGCATAGTGATTCATGTAAAGCTCACTGCCCAGCAGAGCCGATACGTCCTGTCGCTCTTCAATGGACTTGGGCTTGCCGCCGACTTCGCGTGAGTCGCGGCCTTCCAGACCACCTTCCGCACTAGCTCCGTTATCGCCGAAGATCCAGAGGACAACGGTGTTGCTCTCTTGCCCTTCATCGCGAATCGCATCCAGCACACGGCCAACTTCATAATCGGTTTGTTCCGTGAAGCCGGCGTAAACCTCGGCCTGATGCGCGAGCAGTTTCTTCTGCTCTTCGGTGAGTGAATCCCATGCCGGCAAGCCCTCAGGACGCGGCGTGAACTCCGCATTGGCGGGAATCAGGCCTTGCGCTTTCTGCTTGTCAAATGCCTCTTTGCGGATTGCATCCCAGCCATGATCGAAGCGGCCGCGATAGTGGTCCACCCACTGCTTGGGCACCTGATGCGGCTCATGCGCGGCGCCGGTGGCAAAGTAGACAAAGAATGGCTTGTCGTGCGCCACGGCATCGTGCTGATGCAGCCAGTTGATGGCATTGTCGGCAATGTCGGTGGTGAAGTGATAACCCTCTTTGGGAGTCTTCGAGGGCTCCACCGGAGTGGTGTCGTTGTAGATGCGCGGATAGTACTGGTTATCGTTGGCCTGATTGAACCCATAGAAGTGCTCAAAGCCAAGACCGGTGGGCCAGTGATTGAAGGGACCCGCTGCAGAGACCTCCCAGAGCGGCGTGTTGTGCCACTTGCCATAGGCCGAGGTGGAGTAACCATTTTCCTTCAGCACTTCCGCAATGGTGGCCGCGCTCTTGGGAATCACGGTGTCATAGCCGGGATACGGAGCCGACCACTCGGCGATGGAGCCAAAGCCAACCTGGTGATTGTTGCGGCCAGTCAACAGCGCGGCGCGCGTGGGCGAGCAGAGCGCGTTCATGTGGAAGCTGTTGTAGCGCAGGCCGGCATTGGCCAGGCGCTCGAAGTTGGGCGTGTTGATGGGGCCGCCAAAGGCACTGGTGGCGCCAAAGCCCACATCGTCAATCAGGATGACAACCACGTTCGGCGCGCCGGCCGGTGCCTTGGGCGGTTCAGGCCATCCGGCCACGGGAATGTCGTGCACAGGAGCGGTGGGACCTTGTGGTTTGACCGGGTTCTCAGCGGCCCAGGATGGACTCCACGAAGTGAGAGCCATGGCGCTGGTGAGCAGAAGACTTACCTGCTGCGATATGTTCATTGTTCTGTCTCCAGAAAACTTGTTTTGAATGTAAGTGGGTCGATGGCGACGCGGCGACGCGTGCGCATCCTTCAGCAAGGTTGTGCGGAGAAAGGTGGGATCAACAACAACGATGGCTAGACATGGAAGGGAACATGTGACTCACCCCTTGCTGCGCCGTGGAAGGCGCGCGGTCCCTGCGTGCGCGCCCAGCCCATGACCCGGGCAGGGGCGCGATTGGCCTTGAGTTCATTGGCCATGAAACGCATGTAGGGATCGATGTGATGAAAGAAGTTCTTGTAACCCGCGCAGAGATAGTTCAACCCATACTCGCCGCTGGCGGTGGAGGTGAACCGGTGCTTGGGGCACTCGCCGTTGCAGGCAAAACGCACATCGCATTGCCGGCAATCGGTGGGGAGAATGGCCTTGGCGCCGCCAAAGCGCGACTGTTGCGGCGAACTCATCAAGCTGCCAATGGACTTGTCGAGAATGTTGCCGAGCTTGTTTTCGGGATACACAAAATGATCGCAGGAGTAGAGGTCACCGTTGTGTTCCACCACCGGAGCCTGCCCGCAGGTGGGCGCAAACACGCATAACGAAGGCGGCAATCCAGACCATGACTCCAGAGCAACATCGAAGATCTGTACATAGGTTCGGCCCACATCGCTCAGTACCCAATCATCGAAAACATCGGTGAGAAACTTGCCGAACTGCAAGGGCTCAACCGACCACTCGGAGACAGAGGCCTTCTGCTGTGAGAAGGGCTTGATCAACACCAGGCCATTGGGATCGGGCGATTCCGCGACTTGCTCCACGATGGGGATGAACTGCAGATAGGTGCTGCCGATCTCTTTGAGAAAGCGATAGACCTCGCGCGCATGATACGAGTTCTTGCGGTTGATAACGGTTAGTGTATTGAACTCGACGCCATGCTTTTTGAGAATGTTGAGCCCGCGCAGCACGCGTGCATGGGTGGGCTTGCCGCCTTTGTCGAGCCGATAAGCATCGTGCAAGGGCTCGGGGCCATCGATGGAGAGACCGATCAGGAAGCGATTGCGCGCCAGAAACTCGCCCCACTCGTCATCGAGCAGGGTGCCATTGGTCTGGAAGGCGTTATCGATGGTCTTGCCGCCGGCGTATTTCTTCTGCAGCTCAATCACCCGCTCGAAGAAGGGAATGCCCAGCAGCGTGGGCTCGCCGCCCTGCCACGCAAAACTGACCTGCTCCGCCGGCTGCGCCTGAATGAACTGGCGAATGAAGGCCTGCAGCACACTGGGGCTCATGCGATAGTCGCGGCCGCTCTGCGCGTAGAGGTTCTCCTTCTCCAGGTAATAGCAATAGGTGCAATCGAGGTTGCAGATGGGCCCGTGGGGCTTGGCCATGATGTGAAACGGCTTCA
>CAZYDF010000122.1:0-12390 GCA_964645855.1 uncultured Occallatibacter sp. | reverse complement strand
CTATGGTAGACTACGCTTCAGATTCTGGAACCCTAATGGCGACACGCGAAAGACATGAGAAGCTTTCCGCTGCGCAAGCAAATCGAATTCGTCACCACCTGAACGACGTCCTTCAAAGTCCGGCGTACATTGGCAGCAAGCGATCCTGCGCGCTGTTGCAAGCGCTGGTGGACGACGCTCTGGCGGGGCGGTTTGACGAGCTGCACGAGCGTTCGATTGGTGTCAGGATGTACGGTCGTACGCCTGATTACGATACTGCCAACGATGCAATTGTTCGTGTCAATGCGACTGAAGTGCGGAAGCGGCTGGCGCAGTACTATCGCGAGCTGGATGCGGAACCGTTGCTGCGCATCGAGCTGCCCAGCGGAACCTACGTTCCACGCTTCGTCTTTCAGGAGCCCTGCAAAGCTGACAGCGTAGCGCCGGCCCCCACGCCTGCCGTGGAAACGACAGTCTTGCCCGGTTTTGAAGATTTCGCCAGCCTTCCTGCTCAGCTCGGCGTTCCCTCTGCCGTCCCGCAAAGGAAGTGGATTGCGGCTTTGGCCGTGGTTTTGCTGCTGGTGGTCGGAGCTGCGTCGCTGCTCTGGCTGGGCTTGCGTCCCAGTCATCCGGCCAGTGCCGCGCGGGAGCCAGCGCCGCCCTCCATTCTCGTCCTGCCCATGCAGAACCTCTCCGGCGACAGCTCCCAGGAGTTCTTTGCCGACGGCATCACCGACGAGCTCATCGCCGATCTGGGCCAGGTCTCCGGCCTCCGCACCATCTCCCGCACCTCCGCCATGAGCTTCAAAAAGACACCCAAAACCCTGCCGGAGATCGCGCACGAGCTGCAGGTGCAGTGGGTGGTGGAGGGCTCTGTCCAGCGCGACGGCAAGCATGTGCGGGTCACCGCGCAGCTCATCGATGCGGCTACCGACCACCCGGTCTGGAGCACCAGCTTCACCCGCGACATCAGCGACACCCTCAAGCTGCAGGGCGAGCTGGCTCTGGCCATCGCCGAGAAGATTCAGGTCCAGGTCACTCCCAAAACCCGCGAACGCTTCGATCAGGCCCGTTCCGTCAACGAGGAGGTCCAGCAAACCTACCTTCAGGGCATGGTCCTGCTGCAGTCCTCCACCGCCAGCATCAACTCCGAGCAGGCCCAGAATATCCAGGCCGCCATCCAGCTCTTTCAGCGCTCTGTCCAGCTCGACCCCAGCTTTGCCCAGCCGCATGCCGCTTTGGCTGAGTCTTACAGCCGCCTGGTGGAGTGCGGCGCCATGTCGTACGCCAAGGCCTACCCGCTGCAAAAGGCTGAGGCCCTGCGCGCCATTGAACTGAACCCGTTGCTGGCCGAGGGACACGCGGAGCTGGCCAGCGCCACCATTGACCTGGACTACGGCTGGGCCACCGCCCAAACCGAGTTCCGCAAGGCGCTCGACCTCAACCCGGGCTCGGTGCCCATTCGACTCCGCTACGCCCTTTATCTGATCAAGACCGGCAACCCGGTTGACGCCGTGGCTGAGGTGGAGCTCTGCCGCAAGCTTGACCCCCTCTCCGCGCGCCTGGTGTTGGAGGCCGAGTACATCTACTTCTTTAGCCGCAAATACGATGAGGCCGTGGCGCTGGACCGCGACGGACTGGCCAAGAACATCGTCACCGACCAGAACAACCACCTGTTTGGCCAGATCTACCTAGTCCGCGGCGACAACGCCAAGGCTATCGCGGAGCTAAAGCCCTCCGTCTTCCCCACCGGAATCGGGCGTTTGGGGGTGGCCTATGCGCGCTCCGGCCAAACCGCAGCTGCCAATGCCGAGCTGCGCATCCTCAAGGCCAGCGTCGACAAGCACGGCGTGGGAGCCTACGAGACCGCTCTCATCTATACGGCCATGGGCGATAAAGACAATGCGTTCAAGTGGTTAGAGCGCGGATTCGCCATTCACGACAAGGGCGTCACCTACCTCCGCATTGATCCATTCCTTGACCCGCTCCGCTCCGACCCCCGCTTTGCCGAGCTCCTCAAGCGGGCAGGCTTCAGCTCCTAGGGCTCCGGCAAGCGGGTGTCCCATCCTTTTCGTGGATGCTCCAGGGCTCGATTCCGAGACCTGGGAAAGTACAAATCCATGTAGTGACCGTACAGATTGACTCGCATTCCCTCATGGATTTTCCTGAAAAGTGGCTAAAGGGTGAGGAGATCCCTGCCTCTGGAGGGGTGGCAGTAGCAGTTTGACCTTTGCGGTAGTTGCCATGGGCCTTCGGCACACCCAAATGCATGAAAATCGCGCCAGGAGGGGTGACTTTCGACGGAGTCCTTCATGAGCTTGATCTTGGTGGATGGCAGGGCAGGGTGCAGACGGGCCACCACCTGCGGTGGGGCCAATGCGCTTCGCGTTTGTCACGACGCATTTGTTGGGAGGTTCGTGTCGTCCCTACGGGACTCGGTGGGCATTTTTGTGGAAGCTTTCCCCACCTTGAAAGGTGGGGCTAACATGTGCTGCGCCTACGGCGCGGGGTTCATGATGGCGTGAGTCGTTGAGCTTGCTGGGCGAGATTTCCGGCACCAGCGGTTCTCCAATTGCTCTACACCGAAACCACAACCGCGGAGTGGCTTTTACGTTAACAAAAGCCACCTGGCACGATCTCTAGGGCTACATCTATTGGAGAACCGCTCGAAGACACGTTTCCGAGGCGGCGAGCGCGGATGCACCAGCCAGCAGTTCGAGACTGCGCGGCCTGGAAATTGCTGTTACTTGGCTGCCGTGACTGCCTTCTTGTGTCCCACGAAGGCGTGTGCTTGATGACAGCTCACGCACGTCTTGCCTTCCATGAATGGATCAGACTTCAGTTGTGCCACCTGCTCGGTGTGGCAGCTTTCGCATGTGCTGAGCGCCGGCCTGCCCGCGAAGTCCGGTGCTGTTGTCTCGCCATGGCAGGTGGTGCATTCGACACCGTTGGCGGCATGCGGGCTGGCTTTCCATTGTTCATACAACACCTTGTGGCAGGTGGCACAGGTATCCCCGGCGGGAATCAGCCGATGGAAAATATGCGTGGCTTGATTCTGCTGCCCCATGGCAGGTTGGACGGCAAAAGCCATAACGAGAAAAGCGAACAGGGTGAGACCGAACATGCGCGCACGAAAACTATTCACGGACAAACCTCCTGAATACGGTAACCAAGTATCGAACTGGCGATAGTTGCAATCAGTGATACACATCACGTCTCACCAGGAGACGATTCGGGAGCTGGCTAGGAGGAATCTTGCTAAAGGGTGAGGAGATCCCACGTTTCCGGAACTTTTGAGAACATCTCCGCAACCGCATAGGGAGGCATGCACGCGTGCGCATGCGGGCGTGGATTTCGGTGGGAAATTATTTTCCACTTTCCCTTCTCCAGGATCGCAAAGGTCTCCATCCGCCAGGTTAACCTCGGATTAAGAGAACCGTAGTTCGTTGAGACATATGGAATTACAAGATTTAACTGTTTAAAACATCCCAATTCTCCCCACGCCTTGGTAAGAAGGTCAGGCTACTCAATACAGAAATCTTGTGTAGCAGTGACGCGAACCTCGGAAATCGAGTGTGCCGGTGCGGTCGGTCCAGAATCCCGACCCGCCAAAGACACAGCCAGAAACCGGGGACCGGATGGTCCCGAATTCAGCCCTGACGGTTGAGTTCGGCACCGCTGGCTTTGTTAACAGTCAACATACGGAGACAAGTATGTCCATGAAAACTTGCACTAAGCTGTCGATCGCGCTTTGCCTTATGCTGGTGGCTCTGTTTGCCACCTCGGCAGTGGCACAGGGCTTTGGCAGCATCAGCGGTACGGTCGCCGATCCTTCGGGCGCTGTGATCGCATCGGCCACCATCACCGCCACGCAGATTTCCACTGGCCGCCAAACCACCGCGGTTTCCGGCTCCAATGGCAACTACGTGTTTCCGACTCTGCCCCCTTCGGCTTATGTCATGAAGGTTTCGGCCAAGGGCTTTGAGAGCTATGCCCAGACCGGCATTGTTCTGCAGGCCGACCAGTCGCTTTCGGTTAACATCTCGCTTACTGTTGGCTCCGGCACGGAGACGATCAGCGTCTCGGCCGATGCGCCGCAGGTGGATACCACCACCGGCACGCTCTCGCAGGTCATCGATCAGGCCCGTGTTGAGGATCTGCCTCTGAACGGACGTAACGCGGCCGCGCTGATCACCCTGGTTGCGGGCGTCTCGGACGCCACCAACGAAGGCAACGGCGCCAACCAGGGCAACGGCAAGACCTTCCCCGCGGCGGTTGTGACCAGCACCAACGGCACCCTGCCCAACCAGTCCAACTACCTGCTGGACGGCGGCAACAACGTGGACGAAATGACCAACGTCAACGGCCCGTTCCCCTTCCCGGACGCGCTGCAGGAGTTCAGCGTCCAGACCTCGAACTACGATGCCAGCTTTGGCCAGAGCGCCGGCGCGGTGGTCAACATCGTCACCAAGCAGGGCGGCAACAAGTTCCATGGCGATCTGTTCGAGTTTGCCCGCAACCCGATGTTCAACGCCCGTCCGTACTTTGCTACCCGCGTTGATACCCTACACCGCAACCAGTTCGGTGGCACCATCGGCGGACCGGTGATTATCCCTCACTTCTCCAAGGGCCAGAGCACGCAGTTCTTCTTTGGCTACCAGCACACCATGATCCACAACGGATCCACCTCCAACTCCACCACCGTTCCCACCCTGGCGGAAGAGGGGCGCACCGGCACCGGTTACGCTGACTACAGCAACTACTGCGGCGGTAACGTTGCGGTCACAGACACGAATAAGGTCAAGTCCACCTATGGCGTTGGCTTTGACGGCAGCGGAAACTGCATGTACCAGAGCCTGGTCTCCGGCACCCCTGCCACCAACCTGGTGGGCACGGCCGCCCTGACCAATCAGGTCCTCAATCCGTTCAGCAACCAGCTCTATCCCTACAACCACATTCCGACTACCGATTTTGACACCGCGGCGACGAATCTGGTCAAGGTGTTCCCGAACTATGCGAGCACCGAAGCGGCTGGCACCATCGGCGGCGCGGTACCTTACTACAAGGCAACCCAGAACACGTTTGACGAGTATGTCTCGCGCGTAGACCACCAGTTTGGTCCCAACGATCACCTCTTCGGCCGTTACTACTACAACTACTTCACTCAGCCGGCCGTCTACAATGCCACCAACCTGGCCAGCTATACCTCCTACTTCAACACCCGCTATCAGAACGCTCTGATCGGCGAAACCCACACCTTCACGCCCAACCTGCTCAACAATCTGATCATCAACTATCAGCGCGAAGTCGCCCTCCGTGGTGGACCCGCCGGTAGCTCCGACGTTACGGCTTTCGGGGTTAACAACATCTGGCAGCCCAACACCGGCCCTTACATGGCCGTTGGCGTCTCCAGCTACTTCAGCGTCGGCTCCTCGGCCTTTGCTGCCTGGGGCCGCAACAATTACACCTTCAACGACGACCTGCACTGGGTCAAGGGCAGCCACAACCTGGCTTTTGGCGGCCACTTTGAGCTGAGCAAGTTCGACGTCACCAACGTCTATACTTCCTACGGCGGCTTCACCTCCGGCACCACCAACCAGACCCTCACCATCGGCGGCGTGAAGAGCACCTATTACTATCCGAACGCGGCAGCCAACTTCATGATGGGCTTCCTGACCGCCTTCGGTCAGGGCAACTTCGAGCAGGTCAATGATCGCAACCACTTCCCCGGCCTCTACGCCCAGGACAGCTGGAAGGTCAACCACAAGCTCACCGTCAACTACGGCGTGCGCTGGGAGATGTTTGCTCCCTGGCACAACAAGGTTGGCGGGCAGACCGCCTTCAGCCCCGCCAACTACGTCGCGGGTAAGTCGACCGCTCAGTTCTCCACCCTGCCTGCCGGCATGGTTCTGACCGGCGACCCCGGCTTCCCAACGGACGGCGTCAATAACCTCTACAAGCAGTTCATGCCCCGCGCAGGCTTTGCCTATGATGCCTTCGGCAACGGCAAGACCTCCATCCGCGGTGGGTTCGGCATGTTCTACCAGGACCGCCTGCCTGGCTTCTTCAATCTCACCCAGGCCAGCTATGTGCCTAACACCATCTCCGTGGCTCTGAGCAACGGTGGCATGTACAACCCCGCCGCTGGAACCAACCCCGGTGGACCGCTGAGCGACCCCTATTGCACCACAACCTCTTCGTGCTCGGCGGGCAAATACACCAACCCGTTTCCCTTCACCTTGCCCTTCAAGTCTTCGCAGGCTTTCCCCAATGCCTTCCAGGTGGGTGAGTACGATCCCTCTGGCAACTTCAAGGTGCCGGTTACCTACGATTACAACCTGACCATCGAGCAGGAACTGAAGGCAGGCTTCGCACTGCGTCTGGCCTACGTCGGTACCGGTTCGCGCCACCAGATGGTCAACCTGGAACTGAACCCCGCCGTCAATACCGGCTCCAACCTTAGCCTCAACCAGCGGCGCGTCTACAACACTTCGCCCACGGTTGGCCCCTGCACGGTAGCTACCGGTTGCACCACCAGCTACTCCAATATCAACGAGGCCGCCATGATCGGCTCGGCCGGTTTCAATTCCATGCAGGTCACTCTCGAGAAAAAGATGTCGCACGGCCTCTCGATTCTGGCCAACTACACCTGGTCCAAGTCGCTGGACGACATGCCCCAGGCCACCCGCGTGGGCAACACCGAAGACATCAACCCCGGTGAGTCCTACGTGTACCCGATCTATCCCGCCGGTGCCACCAACATTCCGACGGCGGCACTTGTCAGCGATGTGAAGGCGCTTGATCGCGGCATCTCCGACATCGATCACCCCCACGTCATCTCGGTTTCCTACGTCTACGCCATGCCCAAGCTGCACAACAGCTTCAGCGTGGTGCGTGCCATCGTCAACGATTGGCGCACCAGCGGTTTGTTCCAGCACCACTCCGGTGATGCGCTCACCGCCTACATGGGCACCGACAACTCCTACACCGGCCTGTCGCAGGACCGCGCCCAGCGTGACTTTACGCAGGATCCGTACCTGAAGAAGTTCGATGCCGGCCGTTGCCCGGCTACTACTGGCTTGGGTACCTCCTGCTACAGCTGGTTGAACCCCGCCGCCTTCTCGGTTCCGTCCAACACCGGCGCCGGCACCGGCTTCGGCAACGTCGTCAAGGGCACCCTGCGCGGACCTGGCTACACCGATTGGGATGCCGCTCTGGCGCGCACCTTCTCGATCTTCCATGAAACCAAACTCGACTTCCGCGCCGAGTACTTCAACATCCTCAACCACACCATCCTGGGAAACCCGACGGTCTCGAACCCCATCTCCAGCAGCACCGCGTTCGGTACCATCAAGGGCCTTGGCCACGACGTGCGCGAGGCGCAGTTCTCGCTCAAGTACGCGTTCTAACTCAGGCAGCATGTCCAACGCGGCGGAATTCCAAAAACACCTGGAGTTCCGCCGCTCTTTTCAACCCC
This sequence comes from uncultured Occallatibacter sp., assembly GCA_964645855.1. Taxonomy (GTDB): domain Bacteria; phylum Acidobacteriota; class Terriglobia; order Terriglobales; family Acidobacteriaceae; genus Telmatobacter. Next base: position 4,934 of record CAZYDF010000122.1, on the reverse strand, counting down.
CTGTTGATGTACGCCCTTCCTCGTTCCGGGGCACTTTGCCGCTCCTTATCCTACTTAGCGCCACAGGTTCTCGCGCCCCGGCGCAGGAGAAAGCATGAAGCATAGCCGGTTCAGCCATCAACAGATTGCCAGAATCCTAAAAGAGTGTGAGGCAGGAAAGAGCGTTGCCGAGGTCTGCCAGGAGCACGGCATCAGCTCTTCCACCATCTATTCCTGGAGAACCAGATACGAGAGCCGCAGCGAGCCCGGCGAAATGCAGGTGCTCAATCTGGAAATCGAAAATCGCCGCCTCAAGCAGCGCCTTGACGAAATCAGCCTCGACTTTGAATCCCTCAAGGGCGAAATGCGCCGCCTGCGCAACCGCGAACCGCAACTTGGCTAGATCATGCTCTGAAGTGGAGACCTGAAGTTCATAGGTATCCCACCCGTTTCCGCAATAACCGCGAAAATGGATGGGCCATGGAAGTCTATAGCAAAAGGAAAAATGCGCGAGTTATTGTCTTATGTCGAGGAGCGTTCATGTTTGGGGCGGGAAGACTTGAATGGCGCCGTAATCGCAGCCCAAGGAGTGGGGCTGTAGCAGCGGAGAGAAAGCAGAACAATCCAGTAACTCTGCCCTAGCTGGCGCGCCGCGCATCCCAATCGCTCTCCGGGATGCTCCAACTGTTCCGGCGCAGCTTGCCCTTTGCGGTCTCCAGCTCCAGCGTCAGATCAAACACCTGTTGCCGCAAGCGCTGAATCTCGTTCTGCAGCTTCTCCAAATGTTCAGAGTGAACCGAACTGTGCAGCCGGAACCGGGTGCGCCAGCTGTAAAGAGTCGACTCGCTGATGCCATGCTCGCTGCACAGCTCCGGTATGCTCTTGCCCACGTCACGCTGCTTCAGGATCGCTATAATCTGTTCCTCGGTAAACCGGCTCTTGCGCACTGCGCTCTCCCGTTCTGGTTCGTTTTTCACCCAATATATTCCATGAGTCCATCATCATGGCCGAATATAGCGAACAGATGCACAGTTGGCATCGGACTAAAGTAGCATTCTTTGATAGCTCTTTGCAGGAACGCGCTTGCGACCGCTCAACTCCAGGCCTCCAGTATGCGCCATTGCATGCACAGCTGGCTCCGGGCCGCGCCAGGGTCTCCCATTCATCGGCCTTTCCGCACTTCTGCTATCCACCCGTTCGCTGGATTCGGTAGAGTAATCTGCATGCGGCTTTGTCCACGACTTTGCGTTCTGAATGCTATTCATCCGCATCCTTCATCTCATCGCCAGGGGAGATTTACCGTGTTGAAGAATCGTCATCTGCACCTCTGCTCCATCTTTTCTGCCTCGGTTCTGCTCGCCGCCTACTGCCCTGCGCAGCAAACCACGCTGGTCCGCGTGGATGCCAGCCAAGCTTGGCAAGCGCCCCAGCCCGCGGCCTATGACGCCGGCGCATCGCTGGCTCCCAACGGCGACCGGCTCTCCATTGATAGCCGTGAACTGCTGCTCAACGGCCAGCCCCTGCTCCCCGCCATGGGCGAGTTTCATTACTCCCGTTTTCCCCGCGCGCAGTGGGAGCCGGAGCTGCTCAAGATGAAGTCCGTCGGCATCACCGGCGTCTCCACCTACGCCTTCTGGATCCACCACGAAGAGATCGAAGGCCAATGGGACTGGGCCGATCAGCGCGATCTGCGCGCTTTTGCCGCTCTCTGCAAGAAACACGGCATGTGGATGGTGCTGCGCGTCGGCCCCTGGGCGCATGGCGAGGCGCGCAACGGCGGCTTGCCCGACTGGCTGCTCCAGCAAGGCCCCGTCCGCCAAAACTCTCCAGGCTATCTACAGCATGTGCAGTTATGGTTTGCGCAGATTGACCAGCAGGTGAAAGGCCTGCTCTGGAAAGACGGTGGCCCCATCATCGGCGTGCAGCTTGAAAACGAGTACTCCAAGCGCGGTCCTGGCGCGGGCGAGGAGCACATTCTCACCCTGCGCCGCATGGTCCAGGAAGCGGGCCTCGATGTGCCTTTCTACTTTGTCACCGCGTGGGATAACGCTGTTCTGCCGCCCCGCGCCGTGTTGCCTATCTATGGCGGCGGCTATCCCGACGCGCCCTGGGATCGCTCCATCCTCAAACTCGCGCCGGGTGAGGGCTATGCCTTCCATCTGCAGAATCGCGTCACTGCCAACATGGGAGCCATGGGCGCGCCCGGCCAGGCTGCAAATGCCAATGACCAGCAGCCTGCCGAGCTGCCCTTCGTCACCATTGAAATTGGCGGCGGCAATCAGGTCACCTATCATCGCCGCCCCGTCATCAGCGGCGATGACATTGGCGCCATGTTCCCCGTCATGCTCGGCTCCGGCGTCAATCTCTACGGCACGTACATGTTCCAGGGCGGTCAGAATCCCGAGGGAAAACTCACCACGCTTCAAGAGTCGCAGGGCACCGGTTATCCCAACGATCTGCCCATCAAATCCTACGATTTTGAAGCGCCCCTGAGCCAGTTTGGCGAGGAGCGCGCCTCCTTGCGCAAGATGAAGCTCTACCAGTGTTTTCTGCAAAGCTTTGGTGCGCAGCTCGCGCCCATGCAGGTGCATGCTGCGGAACAGCTGCCCGCCAACACCTCTGACCTTGTAACTCCGCGCGTCACGGTGCGCTCGCGCGGCAATGCAGGCTTCGTGTTCTTCAATAACTACGTCCGCAACTACACAATGCCCGCGCGTCCGGCGCTGCAGTTTGAAGTCGCTCTGCCATCCGGCACGCTGCATCTGCCTGCCCAACCCATTGATATTCCTGCCGCCAGCTACTTCATCTGGCCCTTCAATCTCCGCGCCGGCAGCGCTACCTTGCACTACGCCACCGCGCAACTCATCACTCGCACCGAGAGCCATTCCGTGACCACCTACTATCTGGCCTCTTTACCCGGGGTGCGCACCGAGCTGGCCTTTGATGCCACCACCGTGCGCAGCGTCAACACCAGCGCAGGCGCCGTCCAGCGTGCCAACGGCCTCATCGCCGCAACGATTATTCAACCCGGTCTGGATGCCGTGGTCAGCGTCACCGCCAAGGACGGCACGCGCACGCGCTGGATCGTGCTTAGCGCAGCGCAAGCGGAGAATGCGTGGAAGATACACATCGCCGGGCACGACCATTTGCTCATCACCGCAAGCGATGTCTACGCCGCGCCCGATGTCGTGCATCTGCTCACCCGCGCCGACGCGCACTTCAGCTTCGATCTGTTGCCTGCTCCCAGCGGCCAACTCACCGGGAGCGCTGCCATCACTTGTGTGAGCCCCAACAGAAACGCCGCGCACTGCACCGCCACGGTGCCTGCGCAAGCGCCGCAAGCCATCGTCAACCTGGTTCATCCCGCGCAGTTGGTTCCCCCTGCAAAGATGTCCGCCGCGCATCGCGACCCCGTTGCGCTCGCTCCGGCTGAGGGCGAGTTGCCGCAAGCCGCGCGCTGGTCCATTGAAATTCCCAAGGGCGCTGGTGCTGGTCTCAGCGAGCTCTTCCTCGACATTCGCTACACAGGCGATCTGGCGCGCCTTTACGACAACGGCCACCTGCTCACCGACGATTTTTGGACCGGCAACGATTGGTCCGTAGGCCTCAACCGCTTCCTCGCCGATGGCCAGGCGCACTCCCTGACTCTCGACGTTTTGCCCTTGCGCAACCACGCGCCCATCTACTTCGAGTTACCAGCTCCGGTAGCATTTCCATCCAACGGCCAAGCCGCGGAACTCCAGAGCATCAAGCTCACCCCGCAGTACGAACTTATCCTCAGTACCGGGAAGCAATAGCTCCCCTTTATCGCGATGGAAATGCGCGCAGCGCGTCTGGCCCCACCGCAGGTGGGGTTACTGCCAGATTGTCAAACTGTACCCGGTCCCAATTGCTGCCCAACGCAAACATCCCGTTGGTGTGCGAACCATCCCGCACCTCCGCAATCTCCTTGCCATCGATGCTTGCCGTGATGCGCGATCCTGCAAACGCCAGCTCCACGTGGTGCCACTGCGCGCGATCCAGCACCACGCTGCCCGAGGCCAGCGTCAACTCCGGCTTGTTCATCGCCGTCGTTACCAGCTCCCACGCGCCATCCGGCTTCACGCGCAGCACGTAACCGCTCGGAGCCCGCGCGGTCTGGTCCGCAAACGCATCGGCCGAATCGATGCGCCCCATCAGCATCGCCGCGGCGTCGCTCAAATAGCGCACATCCGCGGCCACCGCATAGTCCGCACGGTTCGCGTTGCCAGCCAGCGTGTAAGGATCCGGCAGCGGCATCCACGCAATGGGCTTCTCGGTAATGCGTTGCTCCAGGCATTGTCCGCTACGTCCCTCGCACGCGGTCAGCTCGAAGGCGCCATCTTGATCGGCCAGGTAGTACGGCATGTGGTTCGCGCGCTTCAGCTCAAAGTCGTCGCGGTAAGGGAAGGGAAACGAGCGCTCCGCGGGCGGCTCGGCCGTGCCGCGACCCTGGCCCGTGGTTGTGGTCAATGTGTAGATCGTGTTCGGCTCAAACGTGAAGGCAAAGTTACCCTCCTCCGCATGCAGATCGGCCACATGCTCCAAGGTGTGTGTGTCGTTGGTCTCCCAAACGTGAACGGCATCGGCGCTCAGCCCACCAGCCATGCGGAATGCAATCCGCACGCTGTTTTTGGCCTCCATCGTCTCCAGCACCAGGCTCCAGTTCTCCTTGTCGGGCGCGCGCAGTGTCACATAGCTTCCGCCCCTGGGAAGTTCTCCGCAGGAGCGATCAAGATACTGCCAGCCAGGCTCCGCAAACTGCGTGGTGTGCGCCGTGGCCCAGATTGTGCCCTGCACCTTGTAATAGCCTGACCACGGAGTATTCGCGTACATCAGCCCAGAGTTAGGCGCGGCCAGATTGTCGTAGTAACTCGTCACCGGGCTCCAGATCTCGGTGGCGGTCATCGCGCCTTCAATGTAGTTGCGATTGTAGA
>CAZYDF010000121.1:0-12405 GCA_964645855.1 uncultured Occallatibacter sp. | reverse complement strand
ATGTCGCTCTTGATCATCTCGGCGTACTCGTCGCCCAGCGGCAGCCGCCAGAACTTTTCGCCCGAGACCGCGAGCGCCTGATCAAACTTGGCATAACTCTCGTCGTTGTTCGCAAAGGCTCCAGCGTTGATCATGCCCAGCGCCACCACGCAGGCGCCGGTCAGCGTGGCCGCGTCAATCAAGTGGGTAGCGCCCAACTGCTTGGCGTAGAGCAGGCCATCGGCCAGCACCAGCCGTCCCTCGGCATCGGTATTGATGATCTCGATGGTCTTGCCGTTCATGGCCGTCTGCACGTCGCCGGGCTTCTGGGCCTTGCCGTCGGGCATGTTTTCGGCAGCGCAGACCACGCACACCACGCGGACTTGCGGCTTGAGCAGGGCAATGGCGCGCATGGCTCCGATCATGGCGGCGCCCCCCGCCATGTCGTACTTCATCTTCTCCATGTTCTCGCCCGGTTTGAGCGAGATGCCGCCCGAATCAAAGGTGATGCCCTTGCCCACAAGACCGAGAACCGGGCCCTCGCTCACGCCCTCCGGCTCATAGCGCAGAACGATCAGCGCGGGTGGCTCCTCAGAACCCTGGGCCACGCTCCAGAAAGCGCCCATCTTCAGTTCCTTGATCTTCTCGGTGGAGTGAACCTCCCAGCCGAGGCCGTTCTCTGAGGCCATCTCCACGGCGCGCTGGGCCAGGATGGTCGGGGTCAGCTTGTTGCCGGGCTCGTTCACCAGCATGCGGGTAAAATTCTGGCTCTCGCCCAGGATGACGCCCTCGGCAAAGCCGGCCTCCGCGGCTTCCCTGCCGGCCTCAGTTGCAACCAGGGAAAACTGCTCGATGCTCTTGTCCTTGCGGTCGCTGCGGTAGGTGTCGGGATCGAAGTCGCCCACCAGAGCGCCCTCAATAGCCGCACGGGCCACCGAACCAACTGGCAATTCAGAAAAAGGCAGCAGGAAGACCACCTCGCGGATGCCGCGGGGCTTGGCAAAGCGGACCGCGGTTCCGGCAGCGGAGCGGACGGCATTCCCGTCGATCTTGGCCAGCTTGCCCAGGCCCACCACCAGCAGACGCTTGGCCTTCAAGCCAGCCGGGGCGTGCATCAAGAGGGTTTCATTGGCTCCGGCCTTGAACTCACCACCGGTCAGCACGGCTGCGGCCGCCGCTTTCAGGGCCTCATCGGCCACCAGCAACACGGGTTCCGGCTTGGCGTCAGGCCCCTTTTCGGTCTGCGCGTCGGCGGCCAGGGCCACCAACAGTTCCGTCTCCATCCCTTGGGCATCAGCAAAAGAAAGGTTCGTCTTCATGCAGACATTCTTTCACCACGGGCATCCTAGCTCCTAGCACCTGCGGTGCGGCAGACGCGCTCCGCGCCATGCGTGCAGCAGGCTATGGTTCTGGATTAGGTGAGCTTCCGGCTGGAGCGCCATTGAACCGGCGGGTTAACGCTGTCTGAGTGCCCCATCCTTTCCCGCGGCTTTTGCGGGAAAGGGTGGGAATGATGCGCCACTCTTCAATTGCCGGATTTATAGGCCACCGCATCAGGCGTGGTGCAAAGAGGCCAGATTCCGAACCAGGCGCATGGCCAACGCCAGAATCAGCGCGCCCAAGCCATAGGTGATGAAGTTGAGGCCCAGCGCGACGGCCAGGAAGAGGATCGCCAGAATGCCTTTGGGCTCGGCCATCATGACCAGCGCGGCCGGCCAGAGCAGGTCCATGGCGTCCATAAACCAATCTGCCGCGTCCAGCATGGGGAGCAGACTCAGCATAAACATCAGAATGGCCACGCCCACCCCGGCCAACCCACCGCGCATGAACCAAAGCAGCAGATCAGGCTGCGACTCTTCCGATTCCAACCGAGAATCCTCAAACATGGCTTCACCCCACCGGCGACGTTATGCCAGAGACATTGGGCCGCAAGGCCCCTGGCTAGCGCATTTTCTGGAATGGCGTAGACCTGGATTTCATGGGTATCCCACCCATTTCCGCAAAAAACGCGGAAATGGATGGGGCACGGAAGTCTATGGCAAGAGAAAAATGCTCTAGCCGGATGATCGGCAGAAAGTGAAGGATTGAGCAGCAAGGATTGCAAGGAGTTGAACTCAATTCCCGAACCGGCTTCCAGCCGCTGCGCATTGGGTCGCACGGGAGGCCAGTTTGAGAAGCAAGGAACCCTATTCCCTAGTCCCTAGTCCCTAGTCCCTAGTCCCTAAAAAACCTACCGCCCCATCTTGTGCTTACTGGCATTGATGGCGGTTTGGGCTTCGCGGTCGGCTTCGCGGCGGCGTTCGGTCTCGCGTTTATCCCAGTCCTGCTTGCCCTTGGCCACGGCCAGCTCGCATTTTACCCGGCCATTCTTGAAGTAAAGACGCACGGGGATGAGCGTATGGCCTTTGATCTGCGTCTTCGACTGTAGCTTGCGAACCTCTTCCCGGTGCAGGAGAAGCTTCCGCGTACGGGTTTCTTCGTGATTGTTGTAGTTCGCGTGGGAGTAAGGCCCGATATGCATGTTCAGCAAAAACGCTTCGCCGTCCTTCACCAGCCCGTAGCAGTCCCGCAGGTTGGCCTTGCCCTCGCGAATGCTCTTGACCTCGGTTCCGCGCAGGGCGATACCGGCCTCGAACTTTTCCATCAGGAAGTAGTTATGGAAGGCAACGCGGTTCTCGGCGGCATTGCGTTCGCCGCTGGCCACCGGGTCGCGGGGCCGCTGCGGCTTGGCATCGGCGGCAGCCTTTTGGGGCGCGATCTGGTAACTGGTTTGGCGAGCCACGGAGAACCATCCTTGTTTCTTCATCCTAGCATTTGCACAGAAGCCCTTCCGGGCTCCAGCAGGTCAGACGCCTTGATTGTCCCCGAATCCGGAATCCGCCCCACCCCCACGTTGCTCCGTTTCTTATTGTCCTGCCTGCACTTTGCTAAAATGAGGCATCGCTGGCCCACAGGCGCCGCCAGTCGCGCACGGCGCGAAAAGGGCGCAAACGAATGCGTTGGGGCGCACCAAGGTCGCCCACTTCCTCACGCCAGCACGCGTGCGGAACTTCAGACGCCCGGGAGTTCGATGATCCGCCGCACCGATTCGCCGGTTATTGCCGGCTTTGTACCCTCCAGGTTTTTGGCTGCCCTTCTGCTCCCGGCAATGGGTTTGATGCTGGCTGTCTGCACTGTGCCCGCGCACGCTGAGTCAGCCGCATCCTACTTCAAGCACGGTGAGGCGGCCGAGGCCGGCCAAGACTACGACGCGGCTTTTGAGAACTATCAGAAGGCCTACAACCGCGCCCCCAAGGATCTGCGCTACCGCACGGCGCTCTATCGCGTACGCGTGCCCGCCTCCGCTCTGCATCTGGGCAAGGCCCGCAAGCTGGAGCAGACCGGCGACTCCCAGGCCGCTCTGGCTGAACTGCTGCGCGCCACGGAGATTGATCCCTCCAACGAGGCCGTACAGCAGGAGATTGCCAAGCTGCGCGCCAAGTCTGGCCAGGCCACCGCGGCCGCTGCCACTCCCCAGCCCGACGGCGAACAGAGTGACCTTGACTCCATCAGCTCCCCGGTGCTGCTCCGACCAGTCTCCAACGAGCCGCTCTCGCTGCACATGACCGAGGACGCCAAGGTCATCTACCAGGCCGTGGGCAAGGCCGCCGGCGTCAACGTCCTGTTCGATCCGGATTACACCTCCAAGCGTGTGCAGGTGGATTTGAACAACGTTTCGCTGGTGGACGCGCTGCGCATTGTGGGCACGCTCTCCAACACCTTTTGGCGGCCCATCACCTCCAACACCCTCTTTGTGGCGCAGAACAGCCGCGTAAAGCGCACCGAGATGGACGAGCAGGCGGTGCAGACTTTTTATTTGACCAACGCCTGGCAGCAGAACGACATGAACGACGTGCAGACAGCTCTGCGCAACGTGATGCCCAACGCCAAGGTCTACGGCGTAGCCAGCCAGAACGCCATTGTGATGCGTGGCACCCCGGACGAGCTGATGCTGGCGCAAAAGCTCATCGACGATCTGGACAAGGCCCGCGCGGAAGTGGTGGTGGACATCGCCATCATGGAAGTGAGCAAGAACTTTGAGCGCACGCTGGGCATTGCGTGGCCCACCAGCGCCTCGGTAGCGTTGCAGACCGGCACCACCTCCAGTACGGCCTCCACCACCACCACCTCAACAACCTCTTCCACCACGCCCACGCTCTACAATCTAGCCAATCTGACGGCGTCCAACTTTGCGGTCACCATTGGCTCCGCAACGTTGAACATGCTGCTCACCGACTCCAACACCAAGATTCTGCAGAGTCCGCGCATCCGCGCCACCGATGCGCAGAAGGCAAGCATGAAGATTGGCTCGCGTATCCCGGTGGCCACGGGCTCTTACTCGACGCCGGGCGTCTCTTCGTCGGCCTCTATCGGCTACGCCCAGACCCAGTTCCAGTATCAGGACGTGGGCGTGAACATTGAGATGACCCCCACCATCCACTACGACCACGACGTGACGCTGAAGATCAAAATCGAAGTCAGCTCGCACTCCGGCGACCAGACCATCAGCGGCGTGACCGAGCCCATCATCAGCCAGCGCGTCATTGACCAGGTGATCCGTCTGCGCGAAGGCGAAGCATCCATCCTGGGCGGCATCTCGGACAACGAAAACACCGCTTCCTGGAGCGGTCTGCCCGGCCTTTCGTCCATCCCGCTGCTGAAGTACCTGTTCGGCTCAAGAGATACCAAGACCACCGACGATGAAGTGGTGTTTGTGGTGGTGCCGCACATTGTGCGCGCCCAGGATCTGGGTCCGTCCAACCTGCGCTCCATTGACACCGGCAGCGGCCAGACCATCGAGCTGCGCCACATCGACCAGGCCTTTGTGGCTCAGCCCATCCAGCGCCAGGCAGCAGCGGTGGTTGCTCCCATCCCGGCGCAGAGCGCGCAAAACGCTGTTCCCACCGCGCTGCAGCAGATGCGGAACCCGGCCCGTCTGGACGGCGCAACCGCCACCATCGTTCCCACGCCAGCCTCTGCTCCGCAGCCGCCAGCCGCTCCGGCGCAACCGCCTGCAGCTTCGGCCAACGGGCTGGCGTTTACACTCGCCAATCCCCCGGCGGCGCAACTGGTGAACGGCGCAACCTTCCAGGTGCCCATTCTCATCCGCAACGGGGCTGACATTGCCTCGGTTCCCCTGCAACTGCACTACGATGCAACCAGGCTTACGCTGGCCAATGTGGCCGGTGGCGATCTGCTCAGCCGCGACGGCCAGGCTGTTGCCCTGATTCATCGCGACGACGGGCCGGGCAACCTGACCGTCGTGGCTTCGCGGCCTCCAGGCGCGGCCGGCGTGGGTGGCGCAGGCACCATCTGCGTGCTCACCTTCCAGGCCAAAGCACCGGGAGCTACCACCATCGCGCTTACCCGCGCCGGCGCCATCAACAGCAACCAGCAGGCCATTCCCGCTGCCAATGCGCAATTGAACGTGAACATCAAGTAACGGCATCAAGGAACCAGATCGAGGGTGAAGAAATGACGATCAGACTCCAATCCGGCCCCAGGTCCCGCCCCCGCGTCCCACGCGGCGAGCGCGGCCTTACGCTGGTGGAACTGATCATCACCTTCACCATCCTCTCCATTCTGGCCAGCGCCGCCATGCCCCTGGCCCGCTTCCAGGTGAAGCGGGAAAAGGAACGCGAGCTTCACCGCCAGCTCTGGTCCATACGCGATGCCATTGACCGCTACAAGGACGCTGCGGACCGGGGCGCGTTCCAGACCAAGGTTGAAAGCCAGAACTACCCGCCCGACCTGCAGACGTTGGTGGATGGCGTGGAGGTGCAGAGCAAGAAGGTTCGCTTCCTGCGCCGCATCCCCGTCGATCCCATGACCGGCAAGGCAGAGTGGGGCATGCGCTCCATGCAGGACGATCCTACCTCCGACTCGTTCGGCGGCCAGAGCGTCTTCGACGTTTACTCCAAGTCCCAGGGCACGGCTCTGGACGGAACCCACTACTCCACCTGGTAAGGGCCACATCAACGTGCGCAGACCTGTCCAATCCGAACGTGGCTTTACGCTCATTGAGCTGTTGGTTGTGATGACCATCATCGCGATCCTGGCTACGCTGGCGCTGCCCCGCTTTACCGCTTCAGTCCGCGCCGCCCGCGAGGCCGTGCTCCGGGAAGACCTGCACGTGATGCGCTCGGCCATCGAGTCCTACACCATGGACAAGCAGAAGGCCCCGCAGTCGCTGGACGATCTGGTGACGGATGGCTATCTGAAGTCCATCCCGCTGGACCCGATGACCAACAGCAAAGACTCCTGGGTGGTGAACAACTCCGACTCCTTGAGTTCCGTGGACCAGACCGAGCCGGGGATCGACGACGTTCACTCCGGCTCGGACGCCCTGGCCTCTGACCAGCAGCCGTATTCTACCTGGTAGCGGGCGCAATGCCTGACCTTCCCTCCAGCATTGCCCCTGCCCTGGCCGAGGAGATCCGTGCCGTGTACGCGTTCTATGCGGCGCTGGCCCCTCAGCTCGATCCCGACCATGCCCTCGGGGGCAAGCTCCTCTTTGCAGGGCTGCTCAACGACCAAAGCTGCCGCATGATCCGTGCCGCCAACATCGCCGGAGCGGCTTCGCTGGCCGTTTCCAGCTCTCCGGACGAGCTTCGCAAAGCTCTCCACAACGGAGTGGTCGACTTCCGGGTAACCTCGCTCGACGAGGCGGTGCGCATTCTCAAAAACGAGATTCGCAAACGCCAACCGGTGGCCGTGGCCGTGCAGGGTGTACCGCTGGAGCTGGTCCAGGAGATGATCGTGCGCGGCCTGCAGCCTGACCTGCTGGCTACAACCCCTCAGGAGCTTGAGCCGGCCCGCGCTGCCTTCCTGGAACGTGGTTCTGCGCTGGTCGAGCCCTGCTCTGCGCAGAACCTAGAAAAACTGCGTATCTGGGCGGTTCCGGTAGCATGGCATGCGCGGATGGCCGAGCTGGACGCGCAGCTCCAGGAGCTTTTACCGCCCGATGCCTACGCCGCACGCCGCTGGCTACGCCTCTCCCGGCGCTACCTGGGTGCACCGGCCCGCAAGCTGCGCTCGGTGACCTGCAGCGACCAACTGGCAGCAGCGTTCGCGCGAATTCTTATCTAATTGGATACCTTCCGCTGTGGTTTCTCGATTCCTCCATGGATGAGACGACGCGCGGGGTAACATTTTTGCAATGCGGTAAGTGCTCTTCACGTGGCACGTAACCGCGGAATCCTCTCCTCTTGCGGATATCATGACCCCTTCGCTGTCTGCCCGTTCCAGCGCCAGCCATCCAGAGAGACGCGTCGCCGGCCTTGACGCATTGCGCTCGCTCGCCATCGTCTCCGTCATCGCCTACCATCTCCATGTCTTTCACGATTTGGGCGCTCTGCCCAAATGGCTCGAAAACACGTTGCAGCAGGGATGGATGGGCGTGGATCTGTTCTTCGTGCTGAGCGGCTTTCTGATCGGAGCGCAATTCCTCCGCCCTTATACTCTGGCGCGCACTCCGGCGCTCTGGCCGTTCTATCGCGACCGGATCTTCCGCATCCTGCCAGCCTACTTCTCGATTCTTGCGCTCTACCTCTTCGTGCCTCTGTGGCGCGAGACCGGGCAGATGTCGCCAGCCTGGAAGTTCTTGACCATGACGGAGAACATTTTTCCGGACGAGGTGATGAACCGGGCCTTCTCCCACGCCTGGTCGCTGTGCGTGGAGATGCACTTCTATCTCATCTTTCCCGTGGTTGTTCTACTCATGATGCGCAGGCCTTCGTGGCAGAAGACTGCCTTTCTGGCTTCAGGTTTGGCCTTGCTGGGACTTGCGATCCGGGCTTGCGCCTTCTTCGCCTGCGTACAGCCGCTTATGCAGACTGGCCGCCCTTACGGCTACGACTTCATGGCGTTCCTCTACTACCCGACCTACAGCCATTGCGACGGACTCCTGATGGGCGTCCTGCTGGCAGTGCTCATGCTCTTCCGGCCCGCGCTTTGGAGCGCGCTCACCCAACGCGGCCTCGAATGCCTGCTTGCTGGAACCATCTTGTTGGGAGTTTCCTTCTGGATCTTCGCCTCCAAGTGGCATCCCACAACCCCTTCCGGCATCTTCGGCACCATTGCCGGACCGCTGGTACAGTCGGTTGCCATGGGACTTCTTCTCATTGCTTCGGTCGCGAGCGGCCGCATCGCGCGACTCTTCAAGATCCCAGGCTGCGGCACAATTTCCACCCTGGCGTATACCCTGTACTTGGTCCACAAGGAGCTTCTTCACCTGGTGGATCGTGTCTTTCCGGCACTCTTCCGGTGGAACCGCCTGGCCTGGGTTGCGGTATATGTTGCCAGTTGCCTTCTCTGCGCCCTGGCGCTGCACCTGGGCATCGAACGCCCATTCTTGCGTCTCAGGTCGCGCTTGCGGCAACCCAGACTGACCCAATTGGAGCCGCAGGTGGAAGGGGGCTGAGGTCCGTTCCGCAGAGACCTACCCACTAGCACCGGAAGAGTTCTTTCATCTACGCCAGCAGAATCGCCCCGCCAGCCTTGGCTGCCAGTGCGCGGTCAAAGGTGGCCAGCTGCAGTCCGGCAGCCTCAGCAAATGCCGCCAGATAGGCATCGGCCCATTCCTTGGGCGAGGCTTTGGATGTTCCACTACGAGCGCGAAAGTATGCATCCAGTCCTGTTGGCTCCTCGGCGAACTCGGCTTCCGCCTCCAGAGACCAGCGATCATAGGCCTCCCACGCCTCAGCCTGCGTCAGGGTTCCAGCGCCCATTACCGCCTGCGTCGTCAACAGCCGCAAAAGTCCCATCTGCGTCAGCCGACAAAACACCAGCGCCGCATCTGGAGACAATTGGCGGTACCAACTCCAGGCCACCTTGCAATGCTGGTGGTCCGGTGAGCTAAGCGCCAGCCAGACATTGATGTCAGGGAAGATCGATAAGGTCATGGATTTGCTCGTTGGTCAGGTTGATGGACCCAGGAGCATAGGACTTCAAGATCGGCGCGGATAGCCTGCGCACCAGCCTGCGCCCATCTGCCGCCAATTCGCGCTCCAGAGCTCGCAGCGCAATGGTCCGCACCGTCTCGCCTGCGGTCGCAGCCCGCACCTTCAGCGCGCGGTAGGTCTTATCCGGAATGTCGATGGTGGTCCGCATGACCGCATATTAGCATAAAAACATATTTATGGCGCAATCAAACACACCCCATCAGGTTCCTATTGACCCGCCCATAAATACGGACAACTGGAGGCCCATCCATCCCGCGTTTTGTGCGGGATGGGTGGGATAGAGTGACACGATTTGAGGACAGGATCGATAATATCCCCGCGCCTTACTCGGCCGCCGCTTCTACCCGAGCCCAAAGTTCCTTCAGCCCGTAGCTGGTTTTGGCAGAAACGGCAAGGATGTCGTCCACCTCCAGGCCCTTCTTCAGAGCCAACAGGTTGCGGGTGCGCACATTGCCGCTGAGCCGGTCCACCTTGGTGGCCACCACCACAAAATCGCGCCCTGCCGAGCGCAACCACTCCAGCAGAACCAAGTCGCTCTCCTGCACGCCAATGTTCGAGTCCACCAGGCAGATGCAGAACTTCAGTTCCTCGCGCGCGCTCATGTAGGGCTCAATAAACTTGGGCCACTCCGCGGAGATGGACTTGGAGATCTTGGCAAATCCGTAGCCGGGCAGGTCCGCCAGCACAATGCGGCCCACGCGGCGCTCGTCCTTGAGTTCAAAAAAATTAATTGCCCGTGTGCGCCCCGGCGTGGAAGAGACCTTGGCCGCCTTCTCCCCTACGATCGCATTCAGCAGGCTCGATTTACCGACATTCGACCGGCCCAGAAAGGCGATCTCCGGCAGATGGCCGGTGGGGAACTGGCTTTCGGCCATTGCCGAAAGAAGAAATTGTGGTGTGTAGCGCATTGCAGTCAGCCTTCGGCGTAAACCCAGCCTTTTCCTAGGATACAGGAGTGCATGGCCCGATCAGGCGCTGGCTGCATTGCGCAGCCCGGTGCTGAGCCATGCGGTGGCCTGCCAGGTGAACTCCAGAGTGCGCTCCGGGCCCATGGGCAGGGCGCCACTCACAGCCAGCTTGGCCACGCCATGCACCAGGGACCAGGCCGTCAGTGCCAGGGGCAGCGGATCGCCCGCCGGCAAGGTGCCCTCCGCCTGCGCATCCTCCACACAGCCCATCAGCACGCCGAATGCGCCCAAACCGGTCGGGCCCTTTTCACAGTTCTCGGGCAGCTCGCGGGGCAGATCGAACATGACCGCAAAGTGATGCGGCCAGCGCAGCGCGAACTCAACATAGCCGCAGCCGCTCAACTGCAATCGATCCTGCGCCTTGGCCCCACGCCGTACGGCCAGCTCCATGGTCTCCTTCAGGCGCTCGAAACCCTCCTCCGCCACGGCCAGCAGCAGCTCACCGCCGGAGGCAAAGTGGCGGTAGGGAGCGTTGTGGCTGACTCCGGCCCGCCGCGCCACCTCGCGCAGAGTGAAGCCCTTGGGGCCGCGCTCACCCACCAAAGCCACTGCCGCCTCCAGCAGAACCGCGCGCAGATTGCCGTGATGGTAGGGTTTTTCTTCCGTCATAGCAAGATTTTAATCGACAGATGTTGACACGGGCAACATGATTGGCTAAATTAGATGTTGCCAGTGTCCACATACTGAGTACATGGACGTTAGCTAGCAGGAGGCTCCTATGGCGCACATCTCTTCCACCCCCCTCAAACAGGCTCAACTCCAGGGCCCATGGGACGCAATCGTGATCGGTTCCGGCATGGGCGGGCTCACGGCCGCTGCCCTGCTCAGCGTGCATGGCCAGAAGCGCGTGCTGGTGCTGGAGCGGCACTACGTGGCCGGCGGCTACACGCACAGCTTCTCGCGCCCCGGCTTCAGCTGGGACGTGGGCGTGCATTACATCGGCCAGGTTGCCAACCCCACCGATCCAGTCCGGCGCGCCTTTGACCACCTGACCGCGGGCCGGCTCCAGTGGGAACCGATGCCCGAGGTCTACGACCGCGTGGCGATGGGCGGGATGAGCTTTGATTTTGTGCGCGGCAAGGAGCGGCTGAAGGCCGCCCTCAAAACTCGCTTTCCGCAAGAAGCGCGGGTTATTGATCGCTACTTCAAGGCCGTGCAGGCAGCCAACCGGGCCGCAGCGCTCTACTACGTGGAGAAGTCGATTCCTGCGCCAGTGGCGCGGGTGATGGGCCGGCTGCTGCGCGCGCGCTGTTTGCACTGGGCGCGGCAAACCACCAGCCAGGTGCTCCGCAAGCTGGGCGCAACTCCGGAGCTGGCCGGGTTGCTGACCGCGCAGTGGGGCGACTACGGATTGACGCCTGCGGAGAGCAGCTTTGCTATCCACGCCACCATTGTGGAGCACTATCTGGAAGGCGCCAGCTATCCGGTGGGCGGAGCCGAGCAGATTGCGGCCACCATCCTTCCGCAGATCGAGCGCGCAGGAGGCATGGTGGTGACGAGCGCAGAAGTTGCACAAATTATGGTGCAAAATGGCATGGCAACCGGAGTCGAGCTGGCAGGCGGTCAGCGGATCGATGCGCCTCTGGTCATCAGCGATGCAGGAGCCATCAACACCTTCTTCCGCCTGCTGCCCGCCCAGTTACCTGACGATCGGCCGGAGTTGGCCAGCCTGCGCGAGAAGTTGCGCGGTTTCGCACCCTCCATGGCGCACCTGAATCTGTTCGTGGGATTCGACGGTTCCAGCCAGGAGCTGGGGCTGAGCGGCACCCAGCTGTGGGTTTATCCCAGCCACGATCACGACGCAGAAAAGCAGCGCTTTGTGGACGATCCCAGCTTGGCGTTTCCTGCCATCTTCATCAGCTTCCCCTCGGCCAAGGACCCGGCGTTCGAGCAGAGGCATCCCGGACACGCCACGGCGGAGATGGTTGCGCCGGTTCCCTACAGCTTCTTTGAGCGCTGGGCCGGAACGCACTGGATGAAGCGGGGAGCCGAGTACGAGGCCTTCAAGCAGCAATGGACCGAGCGTCTCACCGCGGAACTGCTCCACCACTTCCCGCAGCTCAAGGGGCGGATTGCGCACGTCGAACTCTCCACGCCGCTCTCCACACAGCACTTTATGAACTTCCAGCATGGCGAGGTCTACGGCATTCCCGCCACGCCGGAGCGTTACCTGCTGCGGGAACTGGGGGCGCGGACGCCCATCGCAGGACTGCTGCTGACCGGTGCCGATGTGGCCGGCGCAGGCGTAACCGGCGCGCTTTACGGGGGTGCTATCGCTGCCGGGCTGGCGCTCAAGCGGAATCTGATGGGGGTGCTGCACAAGCCGTTGCCGTCGCAGTCCGAACCGTCGTAGAGTGATTAATGCCGGAGGTTACCTTTCCCAGGTCTCAAAATCGAGACTTGGGGCACGGCGGATTCAAGCTCCAAGTGCAACAGGTGTGATTTTAGCCGACCAG
>CAZYDF010000120.1:0-12571 GCA_964645855.1 uncultured Occallatibacter sp. | reverse complement strand
ACAAGGACATCTACCACAAGATCCGGATCAACTACTATCCGCCGCGGGGCGACGACAAGGAAGCCTGGGATAACATCGACATCTTTGGCTGGCTTGGTTACCCGATGCAGATCAAGGTGAACTTCCTGTGCCGCGATTCGATTCTTGCGGCCCCGGTGGCGCTGGATCTGGTGCTGTTCCTCGATCTGGCCAAGCGCTCGTCCGAGCTGAAGGGACGCGGCATTCAGGAGTGGCTCAGCTTCTACCTGAAGAGCCCACAGGCCGCTGAAGGCCTGTATCCGGAGCACGACATCTTTATCCAGCTCATGAAGCTGAAAAACACCCTGCGCCACATCATGGGCCAGGACCTGATCACGCACCTGGGTCTGGAATATTACGACTAACTCTGACGCAAAACCAACAAGAGAATCCGGGCCTTCGGGCCCGGATTTTTCTTGCTGCCCCCCGCTTCATTCCGAAGACCTGTCCCTCCTCCGCAAGCTGTCATCCCGAGCGAACGGGGCCCCAGGCGTTCTCCTCAGCCTGGGGGTGGTGAGCCGAGGGATCTGTAGTTGCTCTTGAATGATCGCAGTACATACAAGCCGTGCGAGGCAATCAAGCCGCGAAGATAGTCTCTATAGCGCTTGCTCGTGGTACTCTGATTCGGACCTGGAAAGACAATGATTCAGCGCAAGGTACTCACCGCCCTCAACCCACTCCGAGCCTTCGGACTGGGCACCATCCTCCTGGCGGCTCCCATGATTCTGGAGATCGTCTACGAGGAGACCATCCTTACCTGGCAGTCTGGCCCGCAGATGCTCGGCTTCACTGTGGCCCATGTATTTCCAGTTCTACTCCTGGCAGGTTTCCTAGGTGGCGTCGGTCTCCACATTTTCCTGTTGCTTTGGCTCGGTGCACTAGCAAAGAGCCTAATCCGGCGGCAAACACCAAGATACGCTGGAAGATGGATAGCGCTTGCGGCCTCTCTTCTTTTGGCAATGATCTACATTCCTTACCAGGGCTGGATCATCTTCTCGGTCACATCTGCAGGTGCGGGGCCACATGGGGAGGCTCTTCTGCAATTCGCTGTCGCCGACCATCATTGGCAGCTTGCGAAGTCTCTCCTGCAACAACGTGTCCCAGTGGACGGAGAATCCAATCAGCGTTCCCCTCTAAACACCAGTTGCGAGAGGAACGATATTGATGCGGCACGCTTCTTGATTTCCCACGGCGCAGAGATAACTAAGGCCCCGGAGTGCTGGTCAGTTACGCAGTTGATGAGCAATGGGGAGTTCGCTACGCAGCACCCTCTACCAATCGCCTCGAATACCCCTGCAGCACCACCAGCGGAGAAATATTCTCCTGTTGCGGAGCCGCTAACGCACACCGTGTCTCAGGTCAAAGCAAAATCGCACATCCCGTTGCTGCTTCCATCCCGATTACCAGTGGCATTCGCAAAGACCACTTCAGCAGGGGTCGAATTGGCTTCAGAAGATGGTTATTCGATTCAGATGAATTACAAACCCTCTGGTGGCTTTGCGTCCTTCGCGGGATCATTTCTGGCAGATGCCCACGCGGCATACAAGCCAAAGGAGATTCCAAACGTAGAGCCTGTGCTGTTGGATAGAGATGTTGTTGGCTATTTTCGATCCGTTAGCTGTGGCGGTTCCTGTGCGCCTGCCAATCTTTGGTGGGAGATCAATGGAACGGTCTACCAAATCCAACTGAAGTTTCCACCGGATTTGAGTGAAAGTGAGCAGAAAAGAGAAATCAAAGATGTTGCGAACTCGGCAATCGCTGCCGGACCGCGATAGCCAGAGATCTAGACAGCCGCACCTCACCTGAGGGCGACATCAAAGCCCTGGCTGACGCCGGGGCTTTGATGTTGGCTGCGAGTCGAACCAGGGCAATCAGGCTACGGCAGGCTCTGTGGCCAGTCCCAGGCCAGCGACGGGGGCGGCGGGTGGCAGCGCGCCCGGAGCGGCCGGGGTGTGGGCGTGGGCTGGACGGGTGAGCTTGTGGACAAAGTGATACGGAGGCCAGGGGCCGGAGAGCTGCATTTGGCACTCCCGCATCATGGCGCTGGTGGTGGAGAACTTGTTCTGGTAGCGCTCCACGCACTTGCGGTCGATCAGGTGAGCCACATCGAGCACGATCTTGCCCTGTTCGGTGAGCCGGCAGCTCACCTCCTCATCCAGGGGCGAGAAGAGCCGGTGCATCTGGAAGCTGACGGCGCGGGCGCGGGTTTGACGCTCGCGGGCGCGGGCAGCGTTCTCGCGCAGGCTGGTCAGGTACTCGCGGCCAACCCCTTCTGCCGGCGCATGGCGCTCCGTGTCCTTGACGCAGCAATCGTCCACAAAGATCTTCAGGTGCATCTCGGTTTTGCCGCGCAGCTTGTCGATGTTGTTCAGGAACTGGCGCTGGTTGGAGCGGATGGACCTGCGCAGCGCTTCGTCGTCATTGAATATGGTTCCAAAGCGGAAGGGCAGGATCGTCGAGTGCTGAAAACAATCCGCAATAACACGGGCGTGATCCACACCGGACTTTTGGCCCAGAGCCTCAGCCGGGTTGTGTTCGCTGACGACCACGGCCAAGTCGCTGGCGGGATAGATGAAGACTTGATTCCCGCTGACTCCGATAACCGATTGCAAGGGTACGGGCTTGCGATGACGGGCTAACTCTGGAAATGCTTGCTTTTCACCGATACAGTAGGCATACCACGCCATAAGGAGACTCTCCATTTGCGTGCGTCCGAAGCGACTGACGCTGCGGGTTGCTGAAGCTCTTTGATCCTGGAAAAGCTGTATGCATAGTGGGTTTGAGCCGACCCTTCTTGGGGGCGCTCAGACCAATGGAACTACACGGACTATAGCGTTCTGAAAATACGACTGGCAACAGAGAAGATGGAAAACTTTAGCAAAGTGAGCGAAAGACGTGAAAGTGACTTTTGTAAGATCAAACTATATGTTCATATGCCTGCGGAGTGGGAATCCTTGCCCGGATTGGAACTATTTACACGATAATATTCGTTTTTAGTGTTACCTAGTCTGCTTATGACGCGAAGAAACTTCGGTACACGCAGTAAATCTCTGCGCAAAGCTTGGTTTGCGCCTCAGGGTAGTACCCGCTGGATATGCAGATAGAGGATCAGATTGAGCAGCACCGAACCCAGCAGCATGGAAATAACCACCAGGGTGACGATGTTGACCTTCTTGCTAATGCCCTTCAGGTCTTCCATCAGCTCCTGTTGTTCCAGGGTGTTTCTGTCGGTGGCCTCGCGGACCATCTCCAGCTGATCTTCCACGCGCTTGATGGACGTGTTCTGCTCGGCCGCCTGGATGTGGAGTTCGCGATGCCCGTTCTGCAGGCGCTTCAGGCCATCCTCGATAGGCCTCAGATCCACCGTGATCTGCTGGGGCTCGGGAACCTGCACGGCAGGCTGCTGGGGCGCGGAAGCCTGCAGCGACGGGGCAACCTGGGTCGCCACAGAGGGCTGAGGCTGCGGAGCCAGCAGGTTGGAGACCACCGAGGCCACGGGGCCATCCAGCAGCGGCAGCAGCTTCTGGACAAAGGGCAGGGCCAGCTTGAAGCCCTGCAGGGCACGTTGCAGATTGTTGAGGCCGGAGTCTTCCTGGACGGGTGTGGAGGCGGGTTCAGACGGCGCAGGCGGAGAAACCGGGCGGCCGACGGGTGCAACCTGTGCTAGACGGCGCGGATCGGCCTGTTGACCACGGGGTTTGCCGCCCTTGGACAAAGGCGTGCCCATGGGACGGGGGGAAGCCGACGGTTGGCCCGCGGTTCCCGGTTCCCGATCGTCGTACAGTTCGCCCAAAGATTCGCTGGTCTGCATCGCTTTCCTTTTATTACTATAAGCAATCCTCTTATCGGCGCAGGAAGGAATTTCTCGAATTGCTGGCGCAGAAGGGCTGAGGGGGAGCGCGGTGGGGTATGCTCAAAGCAGATTCCAGGACCAAACCAACCACGGAGAGGCGCATGAAGCCCGTATTGACGCGCGTACTGCGCAGCGTCCAGAGCAGCATCCTGGCCGGCATTTTGACCATCGGACCCTTGGCCGTCACTTTTTTTATTTTTTCCTTTCTCCTGGGCGAACTCGCCAAGGCGGGCATGCCCGTGGTGCAGTTGCTGGCAGCCATCTTTCCGGAGCGGTCGCTGCATCTGCCCATTGTCCAGTGGGTTTTGGCGATTCTGCTGACCCTGGCCGCGCTCTATGTGGTGGGCCGTCTGACCTCCCTCGTGATCGGCCGTCAGGCCTTCCACTTGTTTGAATTGGCGCTGGATCGGCTCCCGTTCGTGGCCAAAATCTACGGCTCCGTGCGGCAACTGCTGGATACCATGATGGCCAAGAAGGAGACCAACCAGCGGGTGGTGCTGGTGGACTTCCCGATTACGGGGCAAAAGGCCATTGGATTTTTGACCCGGACCATGCGCGATGAGCAGACCGGGGCCGAACTGGCCGCGGTGCTGCTGCCCAACGCCATCAACCCAACCTCCGCGTTCCTGCAGATTCTCCCCATGGAGCGGGTCACAGAGACCGACCTGACCATGGAGCAGGCGATGAGCATGCTGATGACCGGCGGCGCGGTAGGGCCGGATGTAATCCGCCTGGGAGCGGCGGCATCTGGACCGGTGGTATCTGCAGAGTGAATGCCGCGGGTGGCCCACATCTGACCATAAAGTTGGGTGCCCCAGGTCTCGCTTTTGAGACCTGGGAAGCTCAGATGCCAAGGTTCAAATCCATGTAGTTAGAAACCTGGTGGGTTGAGTCAGGAGCCCGCCGAAAGGCAACCGCAGATCCCTCTCTCACCAGCACTGCGTGCGGCAGACGCGCTGCGCGCAGGGGCTCCGTTCGCTCGGGAGGGTAGCGCATCCCAAGAGCAAGAAAAGCGCGGAGGCCTGGTGGCTTCCGCGCTTTTTTCTGTAGTTAGAGAGTGTGAGTTATGGAGAGCGTTGAGTTACTCGATATCGACTTCCAGCTCTTCGCCGGCCTTGCCGCTCTCTGAGGTGACCGAGCGCAGATTGATGTTCTCCACCTGCGCCCAGATGAGGCCGATGGGAACAATGCAGAGGAAGGTGACGAAGAGCAGCATGGCGGCTGAGGCGGTGGCTGCTTCCGGGGCAACCAGGAAGATCTTGTTGAGCGAGGCGGCGACCAACGCTATCTGCGAGAACCAGCCGATGATAGGCAACTGGATGGCGCTTGCGCCGCCGCTGATGGCCATGAGAACCACACACTTAGGCAGGTTCATCGTGGCAAGTTCCGGGCTGGCGACGAAGGCTCGCAGGGTAACGATATAAGCGACGGTGATGAGCAGCCACATGACCAGCGAAAGGCTCAGCGTGATCAGGAAGTCGCTGAAGGAGCGCATGGTGTCAAGCCCGGCGTGGAAGGAGCGGATCTTGCTGCCCGCGGTGTGACCGAGTTTGGGCGAGATCAGGCCAAAGCACTTCTCAAACACGGTGGCAATGGCCTTGCCGAAGAGCCGCACAAAGAACAGGAAGACGCCAGCGCCAATGGTGCCAGCCAACATGCCGAATCCAGCCATGTGGAGCGCCTTGGGGTGCGGAAGAGAGTCGGCGGGCGAGGTGAGGATAACCGAGGAGATGATCAGCGCCATGGAGCCGAAGTCAAAGAGCCGCTCCACGATGTAGATGGCGATTTGAATGCCCAGGGGCGAGCCGGTGCGCTTGGAGACCAGATAGGGGCGGACCGGGTCAGCTACGCGGCCGATGAGGGCGACGGCGGTGAAGCCCATGATCTGGGTTCCGAGGAGCGAAAAGAGACCGACCTGCTGATTGTGGCGCATGAGCCAGGCCCAGCGCGCGGAGCGGAACAGGTAAGCGGTGCAGATGGCGCCAACGCCGAGGGCGATCATCCACCAGCGGGTCTGCGCAACCTGGTCGCGGAAGAGGCGAAAGTCGAAGTGAATGCTGTCGCGGCCCCAGACAAGCAAGGCAGCCACAAGAGCTAGAACAACCAGAACCACGATCCACTGCTTCTTCTTCAAGCGAACTCCGTCCTTAAGCCCTCAACAGGCGCAGATTCCATGGTACTTCGTCGGGGTGGTGCGGTTGTGTGAACGGTATGCGAAAGGTGAGGGGAGGTTCAGGGGTGAACAGCAGAGGCCAGGGCCCGTTGCCGAGCCAGAACGCGGCGGTTGAACTCGTGGATGACGCGGGCCACGTAGGCGCGGGTTTCGGCATAGGGCGGAATGCCGTGGTAGCGGTCCACTGCGGCCGGGCCAGCGTTATAGGCAGCCAGCGCCAGGGCCAGATTGTCGTTGTAGCGGGCCAGCAGGGCGTCCATATAGGTGCTGCCGCCGCGCACGTTCTGGTCGGGCCTGAAGCTGTCGGTCACGCCCAAATTGGCTGCGGTTCCCGGCATGAGCTGCATCAGGCCGCGGGCTCCGGCACGGCTGACGGCGCGGGTGTTGCCGCCGCTCTCCGCCTTGACGATGGAGGCCAGCAGGTCCACGTCCACATTGTGCTCCCGGCTGGCGCTGGCCATGATTTCGCCCAGATCGACCTTGGTGAGAGCCGCATCCTGCGCCGGAGCGGGCACCGGCACGGCAGGGGGAACTGGGGGATCGGGCAGGATCTCAAAGCTGGCAATCTCTTCGGGCTTCAGGTCGATGTAGCTGCCTTCGCCGGAGCTGAGAAAGAGGCGCAGCTTGCCGTCCACGCCGGTGTGGTGGTGGCAGGGTTGCTCAAAGCCGTTGCGCAGAATCGCCAGCTCCGCCGCATGGGCCGGCAGGGCCGCCGCAGCCATGGTCAGGCTGAGCGTGAGGGCGATTTGTGGGGTGCGAAGAAGCATGGTGCGCAAACTCCTACAACGTAGCGGGGACCAACCGGGAGAGAACGTAATCGAGCGTGACCGCCACGCCGTCCTGGTGGTTGGGCGGGGCCTGACGCCAGCCGCGGGTTTTGGCCAAGGCACGCAGCTCCCGTGCGGCGTTGCCCATGAGCACGGCCTGGCCTGCCCACTCCAGCATATCCACATCGTTCCAGTTGTCGCCGATGGCCATCACGGCTTTGCGATCGATGCCCAGCCGTTTGGCCAGCCGCTCCAGCGCGCTGCCCTTGGAAACGCCCATGGGCAAGAGGTCGAGGATGGAGAGGTCGCGGGCCGGATATTCGGTGCGGACCGAGGTGCAGGGCTCCGCCAGGGGGCTCTCTTTGATCGCCGC
Organism: uncultured Occallatibacter sp.; assembly: GCA_964645855.1. GTDB lineage: Bacteria > Acidobacteriota > Terriglobia > Terriglobales > Acidobacteriaceae > Telmatobacter. The sequence continues at coordinate 5,387 of CAZYDF010000120.1, read as the reverse complement.
CTCCGCCTTGCGCATCTGCTGGATGGTGCCGGCGGACATGCCTTGAATGGGGAAGTCATCGGAGCTGGAGGCATGGGCAAAGGCCTCCTCCAGCGGACGCACCACCTGGATGGAGTCGCGGTTGGAGTCAATCCAGAGGGCGATGCGGCCGTGAGCTTCTTCCATGTTCTCAAGCACCAGTTCCGGGCGGCCCGGACGGTCAAAGGTAAACACAACGCAGCCCAAGGGGCGCAGCAGGGTACAGAGCGCGCTGGCAACGGCGGGTTCCATGGCGCTGCGGTCGATCAGCTTGCCCGCGAGCGTGCGCAGCACTGCACCATTGGACGTAAGCAGGTAGGTATCCGCTCGCAGGCCGAGCCCGGCCAGCAAGGGCGTGGTGAAGGCGGTGCGGCGGCCGGTGGCAATGGCCACGGCGATGCCGGCCTGCTGCGCGGCGGCCAGGGCGTGTCCATTGCGGGGAGTAATGGCGTGGCCGACGTTCGGCAGCAGCGTTCCATCCACGTCAATGGCGACCAGTTGGACTGGCGGGTGCATGGTCTTAGTTTACCGGGTGGGGGCATTCTTACTGATCCAGCCATTATGAATTGCAACACGGTCTGGGTGCCCCACCCATCCCGCGTTTTGTGCGGGATGGATGGGATAGAGTGACACTATTTGAGGGCAGGATCAATAGGGTGCGATCGCACCATGCAAATTCTCTGCGCCGGATCGATAAGAAGCAGCTGAAAAATGGGGTAGAGTGGGGAGATGGAACGGGTTTGCGTGCAGTGTCATGCGGTGATGGGAGCGGAGACAGAGGGCGACTGGTGCCCGGCCTGCGGCGGCGCGCTGCTGGAACGAGCCAAGCTAGCCAGCGAAAAGCCGGGGTCCGCGCCCGCGGCCGAGGTGGACCACCGCGGCCGCGTGCTGCCCAGGCGTCACGCGCTGGGCGGGATCATCACGCCCCAGTAAGGCGGTCTTCAGGACGCTCGATTCAGGCCCACAGCCTCTGCAAGCCGTGCCTGCCGTTCATCGAAGGTCCAGAAGCGCTCGGCTTTGAGTTCGAGTGCACAAGACACGTGCAGGGAATCGAGGGTGCGGACGCCAAACTTCGATCCATATTGCCGAGCCAAAGAAACCGCAATCTCCCAGGCCCGTGCAGGCATTTCCACTTCATTCCAGACACCTTTGGCTGCATCCTGCGCAAAGGCCGTCCAAGCGCGATCCGCTACGGCAGAAGACACCTTCTTGTAGAAGTGATGCAGATAGATTGCATGGGCAATCTCGACACGATGGAAGGGAGTAAGAAGCACCGTGGGGCGCGTGGCAATCCGGGCCAGAAAATCATCCTTATGGGCATCCTGCACATAGGGAGAGACCAGAAAGCTACTGTCGGCATAGACGTTCAATACCGGCTCCGTTCCCGCTCCTCGATGACCAGGTCAGCCCCCGGAAGGACCTGATCGCCATAGATGCTCTCCAGCCGCGCCTCAAAGTCGGGCCACTCGACTGCCGTCGTCGGCGGCGTACGAGGCACAAAGTCGCCGATTACACGGTTGCGGTCGCGCACTTCGATGTGGACGCCCGCATCAAGCCATTCCCTGATCTGGCGGGTATCGCGGAGCTGGCGGAGGGTAATGGACTGCATCATGAGGTAAATGTGACACAAAACGTGACACATTTGCAATGGTACATTCGGTCAGTATGCTACTCATACCTCAGTGCCTCCGCCGGCAGAATCCGCGAGGCGGAGATCGACGGGTAGAGCGTGGCCAGCACGCTGATGCCAATCGAGAGCGAGGCCACCAGCAGGCCGTCGATCAGCCGCGGTGCAAAGGGCAGGGTATCGATCGAGTAGACCTCCGCCGCGAGGTGGATGAAGTGGTAGTGTCCACCGGCCCAACTGGCCGTGTAGCCAAGGATCAGGCCGAGCACGGTTCCAATCACGCTAATGAGCAGGCCTTGCATCAAGAAGATGCGGCGGATCTGGCCGGGATCGACGCCAAAGCTCATCATCACCGCGATGTCGCGCGTCTTCTCCATCACCATCATGGTGAGGGCGATGAGGATGTTGAGCGCCGCCACAATCACGATGAGCGCAATCACGACGAACGAGACCACCTGCTCCAGCTTGAGCGCGCGGAAGAGCTCGCGGTTTTGCTCCATCCAGTTGGTCGTCATGTAACCGGGACCGGCCACCTGTTCAATCGCCCGGCCCACCTCCTGGGCGCGATCCAGGTCGTCGATCTTGAAGCTGATCACAGACAGCAGATCGGGCTCGCTGAAGAGGCATTGCGCGTCACTGAGACGGAGAAAGCCCATCTGCGCGTCGTACTGGTAGAAGCCGGAGTGGAAGATGCCCGCCAGACGAAAGCGCACGTACTTGGGCACAATGCCGAGCGGGGTCATCTCGCCCTGGGGGCTGATCACCATCACGGTATCGCCCACGGTCGCGCCCACCGTCTCCGCCAGATCCTTGCCGAGCACAAGGGGCGGCAACTGCGTTGCGCAGCCCTCGGGCGCGGCATTCGAGGGCGTCAGCGCCTCCAGTGTGCCGGGGGTGGAGTTGGCCAGCAGGCCGCTGACCTTGCGCTCGTCGCCGGGTAGGATGCCTTCGATCAGCGCGCCCCCGTCGCGTGCGCCCCTGGCCACCAGCACCTGTTCGTAGAGGCCCGGTGAGGCCGCCGTAACGTGGGGAACTCTACGCAGCTTTTCGAGCAGCGGACGCCACTCGCGGATGCCTTCGCCGTGGGTTTGCATGAGCTGCACGTGAGCGGTGGTGTCAACGAGGCGATCCTGCAGGTCGCGCTTCATGCCGTTGGTGATGGCCAGCGCGATGATGAGTGCGGCCACGCCCGCGGCCACGCCGGTGACAGAGATGGCGGTGACCACGCCGACTACAGCCTGACGGCGTTTGGCGCGAAGATAGCGGGCGGCAAGAAAGAGCTCGAATCGCATTTTTTTACTTGATTCCCGCCGAAATCACGGCTTTGGCCAGACCCATATTGTCGTGGCGGTCGTAGACGCGCACGGTGAGCAAGTGCTCGGCCGGTTTCGCGTCGGGCAGATCGACGGAGAAGGCGTAGCTCTCGCTGCGCGCATCACTGAGTTTGCCGACGGGCTCGATGTACTGCCAGGGACCGGCGTCAAGCGAGTACTCCGCGCGGGCGATGGGCGAGGCGGTGTCCTCGGCGTCAAAGGCCACATTGAGCGCGGGCTTGCCATGGACGGCTTGGACGGTGAGCTTGCTGATAACCGGCGGGGTGGTGTCGATCTCGAACCGAGGGCTGATCTTTTCCGCCGTGAGCGCGTCGCCGGGGGTGTGCGAAGGCGCGTCGGAGGCGATCACCTTCACCTGATAGCCGCCATCGGGAAGCTGCGTAGCATCAAAGCAATAGGCGCGATCGGTGATGCGGTCCTTGAGCAGACGCCAGGCGGTCTCGCCGTCGCCGCGCAGATAAAGGGAGAAGAGAAGTTCGTCGCCGTTGTCGTCGTGCGCCGCCCAGCGCGCGGTGACGGCGGCGCGATCCTTGGTGGCGGAGAGCGGCGAGTTGGCCGTGGGATCCGCGTTAGGCGCGGCGTTGGCCGCGGGCTGCGCAAAGCTGATCGAGATACTCTGCGGTCCGGAATTCGTGGAGCCGGAGCCGCTCCAGCGCGCACCCGTCACGGCGATCACGTCATCAATCACCGGCGCGGCGTTGACCGGCAGATAGTTGACGCCCACATTCGCAACCGAGCCACCGTCAGTGAGCACGGCCTTCCACTGCAGGTAGCGGCCAGCGGGCGAGGCTACGGAGCCCTCTTTGAGGGGTTGCCAGTCGGCCCATCCACGCACGGGCTGGGCGACGTTTCCGGTGCGGGTGAGGATCTGGAAGTTCTTCGCGCCAGGTTCCACTTCAATATGACCGAAACGGGCCAGAGCGCCGGCATCAAAGACCTGGCTGGCGTACTCGTGCTTCTGAACAGGACCAAAGGTGAAGAGGCGGCCGGTGTTGCCGGTGCCAAGAATCAGCTGGTCGCCAGCCGAAGCAAAGGAAAGAACCTGTTGCGCGTCGAGATGGGCGAGGTCGGCAAAGCTGCCATCGGCGGCAATGCGCAGAATGTGGCCGCGATTGCCGGTAAGAGCTAAGAGGCCATCGGCGCGGGCCAGCAGCGCGTAGACAATATCGTCCTTCTGCGCCCAGAGCTTGCGGGGAGCCTGCCCCTCCACCAAGGCGTAGATCTCAGAGCCGTCCGGGAGCGAGGCGCTGGCGTTGACCGCGGCCAACGAGCCGGGCTGCATGATAACGACAGAACCGGCATTTGCAACCGTCAGAGGGGGCAGGGGATTGCGGGCCTTGTCGCCCACGCAGGCTAAATAGATGATGCCGTCCGAGGCGACGGCGACGGAGGTGACCTCGCGCCGGGGAGCCTCAAAGAGGACGTAGCCCTTGCCGGCCGGATCGATTCGATAGACCAGCCCCGAACCATCGGTACCGGCGATCAGATTGCCCTTCGCATCCCATGCCAGCGAGCGCACGTGGGCTTCATCCGTCTTGAAAAACTCTTCTGGTTTGTGATCGGCGCTGGAGAGATCGATCCGGTAGACCGCAGCCGGGTCGCCGGTGGCGATGTAGAGCCTTCCCTTGGTATCGAAGGTGAGATCCCAGACGTAGTGGGATTTTTTCTCGGAGCCAGAGAGCTTCGCAGGATCAAAGACGACCGTGGCGCTGGCATCGTCCACCTTGGCGGTGGCGGCGGGGTTCAGGCGCAGCACGCGGCCGGAGGGAAGCACGGCGGCGTAGAGATTTCCGTCAGACCCAAGGCGCAGAGCTTGCACGCTGAGGTCCTTGGTCTCCAGCAGCGTGAAGGGCTTGGCGGGCTGCTTTGGATCAATCCGCAAGACCGTGGCAGGCGAACCAGTGGCGACGTAAATCACGCCAGCCTTGTCCACGGCCACCGACCAGACAAAGGTGGAGGGCGTGGTGGCCAGCGCGGTAATGCCCGCGCCTTGGCGCAGATGGCCGTCGCTCAGCAGTTCAACACCGTCGGGGGTGCCTTTTTCAAGTTGCGTGAGGTCGGATTGGGACCAGAGCCGCGTGCCCTGTGCGTGAGACAGAGGGGTGAGCAGGAGGACAGCGAGCGCGAATCGGATGCCGTTCATTCTGCTTTCCAGTCTACTCAATAGGGGTCCCTGCCCGAAGCAGCATTATTGGTTTGGTTGCACCGCGCCCTTACAGGGCGCGGTCATCGTAATCTGCATCATCCCAGCACGTCGCGCGGCTCCGTGCTGGGCTATTGGCACGGTGCCCTTGGCGGGACACCAGCGGTGCGACAGACCGTTTCGCGTCTCTCCCGACGCTTCGTGTGGCGTTTCGCACCGTCCCTTGTATGTTTCGTTCAGAGGCGTGAGGATGGATTCACGTTTC
>CAZYDF010000119.1:0-12576 GCA_964645855.1 uncultured Occallatibacter sp. | reverse complement strand
CGCTCATGCCGGCCTTCAGCGGAATCGCAAAGAGCGGATACGGCTTGCCCTTCAAGCCCGCAAAGGCCACGCGGGAGTTGGCGAAGGTGTTCACGCGAATGCCGAACCACGCCACGCCGTAGCTGCCGGCAATGCCGACCAGGCTGAACAACAGAATGATGGGGAGCGTAACCGCTACATTGCCCACCGGCGCCAGAACGCCAAAGTAGAGCGAGATGATGACCGCGATGAAGACCCAGAGCACCATGATGAACTTGCCCTGCGTGACCAGATAGGTCTTACAGGTCTCATAGATCAGCTCGGACATTTCGCGCATGGATTTATGAACCGGAAGGTTCTTCAACTGCACGAAGATGGTCATGCCAAACAGCAGGCCGCCGACGCAGAAGAGCAATCCGATCATCAGCAGAGCAGGTCCTGAGAAGCCGAAATGATTCACGACCGACAGGTCAGGCAACTTGAGGCTGGCTTCGCCGCCCGCTTCTTCCGCGTGGGCAAATGCCGGAAGCAGTAGGGCCACGAGGGCAGCAATGATTGTGGAACGGCGCTTAAGAAAGGTTCCCACCCAATTCAGTACAGTCACAGATCCTCCCAACTATGGTTTGAAGCCGTAGGACGCACGGCTATTGAACGCGACCTCGAATTTGATCAAGGGAAATTGTCACCGGAACTCTAACACCCGCGCAATGGGGTGTGGCGTGATTGCAATCACAACCAGCCGGCGCGCTTCAACCACTGAAAGTAGATTCATGCGCAACCTCAATCAGGGCAGGCTGTTGGTGCCTGGCGCGCTCGAACCCGCATCTTTGCTGGGTTCCCGCTTCTCCCACGGTACGCGCCGCCGTCCCACATGTAGAAGCGCATTTTTTGGACTTTTTGGGGATTGGGGGAAATGAAATCCACCGCGATGGGAGCGATATTTCGACCTGTGAACTATTCCTCTATGGTTTTGAAAATAGGGCACCTGCGTGCGGCCACCTGCAGTGGGGCAGGCATTGCATGCAGCAGTCCGCTTCGCGTTTTTCCAACGGCATTCTGAGGCTATTCGCAGCGTCCCACGGGACTCCGGGGCATGTTTTGGACGCTTTCCCCACGTTGAAGGTGGGGCTGGTACTGCGTCTACGGCGCGGGGTTCAGGATGGCGTGAGCAGTTGAGCTTGCGGGGTGAGATTTCCGGTTAGGCCCCTTTGAGGGGTATCTGACCCGAAAAGCCATGAATCTGCAGGGGATATTTACAGTCGTGCCCTTACAAAGCCCCGCCTTATGGGGTTCTTTCGCAGCCTGTGAAGTCCAGCGTTGGTTATACGCGGCTTGCGGCACGGGTGAAGGCCTGCCCTTTCAAAGGATTTCCCTGGAACAGGGATTGCCAGGGCTCTGACCGGCGGAGTTTGCACCTTGGAATCTCGGCTTCCCAGGTCTCAAAATCGAGACCTGGGGCACCCAACGTTGGACAAATTCAAACGGCCTGAGAAACGGTAACCAGGGGAAAAAAGGGCGGAGCGTCCTGCGCTCCGCCCTTGATTGCAACCAAAACTGCCGTCAATACAGCCTGAAGTTGACCTCAATGGTGAGCTGTACCGGGATGGCCGTACGGCCCCGCATGGCGGGCTTGAACTTGTACTTGCGCACCGCTTCCAGCGCCTTTTCATCCAGTCCCATGCCCAGCGCCCGCACCACACGCGGATTCTGCGGATTGCCCTGCACGTCCACAATCACCGAGATCAGGCAGATGCCCTGATACTTGCTACGGCGCGCTTCGTCGCTGAACTCCGGATCGGGGCTGTAGATCAGCGAGGGAGGCGTATCGCCGCTGCCCAGCCGGAACGCGCCACCGCCGGCATTGCTGCCTGTGCCGGGCCCGTAACCATTGCCGTTGCCTGAGCCCAGACCGCCGCCCTGACCGTTGCCCATGCCCGCGCCGGAACCCTGACCGTTCGAGGCCAGCCGCACGTTGGCGCTGTTCTTGATGCCGATATTGGACATCAGCGGATTGTCCGGCAACTTCAGCTCGGCCTGGACGTTGATCGCCGGCTCCATCTCGATCTTGGGATGCTCCACCACCGGCACCATGGGAGGCGTGATGGGGTTCTTTTCGAGCTTGGGCAGCTTGCCCTTGCTGGCGTCAACGGGGCTGTGATCGCCGCCGCCGCCACCGCCGCCGGCCCGGTTCTGCTGCTTCAGGCCCTGGAACTCGCTCACGGTCACATCGGTCGCGTTCAGCTTGTCCTTCTGCACTTCCTGGAGGACCTTGCGGACACCGAAGAACAGGACAACCAGCAGAAGAGAGACGTTGATGGTGGTGGAGATGCCGACCGCTACCGGGCTGGTCTTGGTCGCCATCCGGTCAGGAACCGGAATCGGCGTTGAGGTCAGCTCCAACGGTGGAAGCTTGGGCGGAAAGAAGACGTCCATCAGGTTGCCCCAGAGTTCAGCCCAAAGCGACTTCTCCTCAAAGGTGTTCCCCATCAATGCGTTCACGAGCGCGTCGTCGGCTGAGGACGCAGCAACGGCTTCTGTTTCCGGGTCTATTTGGATCTGATCTTCTGCCATAGTTGGTACGGGCTTCAACACCGTGGGCCGCCCGGCCTCAAATGCTCTGGGGAGCCAATGTTCTTCTCTCTTGATTAGAACATTATCCTCGAACACGCATGAACTTGTCTCGGGTCCTGAACTCTGATGTGCCGCAGGATCAGCATCCACAATTTCATAGATCGTCTTGTCGAGTGCTTCCATAAAGAATAGACGGAGCCCCCCCTGCCTTTGTTACCCAAAAAACAATCTTCTTCCATTTACACTGTTAGTTGCACCAGATCGTAGAACTCCAGGGAGTCCAAATGTCTTCAGCGCCGGAACTAAAGGCGACCCTTACGCTGCCGCAAACTGCCTTCCCGATGAAGGCCAATCTCCCGCAGAATGAACCGCTTCGGCTGGCTCGATGGACCGAGATGCGGCTCTATGAGGAGATTCGCAAGGCCCGTAAGGGCCAGCCCGGCTATCTGCTGCACGACGGACCTCCCTACGCCAATGGTCCCATTCACCTGGGTCACGCCCTCAACAAGGGCCTGAAAGACTTCGTTGTGAAGTCCAAAACCATGGCCGGCTACGACGCCCCCTATGTGCCGGGCTTTGATTGCCACGGTCTGCCCATTGAGATCAAGGTGGACGAAAAGCTGGGCCGTAAAAAGCTGGAGCTGCCTGTTCCCGCCGTTCTTTCTGCCTGCCGTGACTACGCGCAGAAGTATATTGACCTGCAAACCACGCAGTTTGAGCGCATCGGCTGCCTGGGCCGCTGGGACCAGCCCTACCGCACCCTCTCCCGCGACTACGAAGCCAAGACCCTGGAAGCCTTCTACGGCTTCCTCGAAAAGGGCTACGTCTATCGCGGCCTGAAGCCGGTCTATTGGTGTATCCACGACCGCACCGCGCTGGCTGAAGCCGAGGTGGAGTACGCCCAGCACACCAGCCCCTCGGTCTACGTCCGCTACCGCTTGACCAGCGACCCGGCCAAGATCCACGCCGACCTGGCCGGCCGTCCCGTCTCCACGATCATCTGGACCACCACGCCCTGGACGCTTCCAGCGTCGCTGGCCGTGGCCTTCCATCCCGATTTTGAGTACGTGGCCCTGGCCACCACCGGGTGCGACTCTTGCTCCCCATCGAGCGAGCTCTACATCGTGGCCGAGTCGCTGGTTGCGCAAGTGGCTGCCGCCTGCAACTGGTCCAAGACAGAAGAGGTTGCCCGCTTCAAGGGCTCGCAGTTGGAGCACGCCACCTTCCAGCATCCCTTTCTGGACCGCTCCATCCTGGGTGTCACGGCCGATTACGTTACCGCCGACACCGGTACCGGCGCCGTCCACACCGCTCCCGCGCATGGCGCGGACGACTTCTTTACCGGCGTTCGCTACGGCCTCGATCCCACCTGCCGCGTGGATGCCGGCGGCCACATCCACGTGGACGAGGCGGCCTGGAACATGGCCACGCCCCCGGCCTTTGACAGCAAGCGGGTGTGGGAGGCCAACCCCATCGTCGTAGCCCTGCTGGAAGAGCGTGGGGCGCTGCTGGGTGGCGCACCGCTGGAGCACAGCTACCCGCACTGCTGGCGCTGCCATCATCCAGTGATCTACCGCGCTACCGAGCAGTGGTTCATTAAATTGGATAGCACTGCGTGCGGCGGAGCTGATAAGACTTATCGCCAAGTAGCCATCGAAGAAATCGACAAGGTGATCTGGGACCCTAGCTGGGGCAAAGAGCGTATCACCAACATGATCGCCACCCGCCCCGATTGGTGCATCAGCCGCCAGCGCATCTGGGGCGTGCCCATCGCCGTCTTCCTTTGCGATGGTTGCAACCAGCCCATCCTGGATGCCGCGCTGAACAAGAAGATCGTTGACCTGTTTGAACGCGAAGGCATTGAGGCCTGGCACTCGCCCGCGGCCGACGCCCTGCAGCCCGCCGAGGCCAAGTGTACCCACTGCGGCGGCACAGCCTTCCACAAAGAGAAGGACATCCTCGACGTCTGGTTCGACTCCGGCGTCAGTTGGATGGCCGTCTGCGAGTCCGATCCCGAACTCTCTTATCTTTACAAGGGATTCCAGAACGGGGACGGCACCAAGGTCCTCTACCTTGAAGGCGGCGATCAGCATCGTGGCTGGTTCCACTCCTCCTTGCTCACCTCTGTGGCTCTGCGCGGCAAGGCGCCCTACACCAACGTAGCCACTGCCGGCTGGACCCTCGATGAACAGGGTCGCGCCATGTCGAAGAGCATGGGCAACGGCGTGGATCCGGTGGACATTGCCAACCGCATGGGCGGCGAGATTGTGCGCATGTGGGTAGCTTCGGTTGACTTCCGTGAAGACATGGCCGCCAGCGAAAACCTGATGGCCCGTTGCGCGGAGATCTACAAAAAGCTGCGCAACACCTTCCGTTTTCTGCTCGGTAATCTGTCTGGCTTCGATCCCGCAAAGGACCGTGTAGCGGAGGCCGAGCTCTTGCCTTTGGATCGGTACATGCTGGCCCGCACCCGCGAGCTGACGGAGAAGATCCTGGCCTGGTACGACGCCTTTGAGTTCCACCGCATCTATCACGCGGTGAACGAATTTGCCATTGCCGACCTGAGCGCGTTTTATCTGGACGCGCTCAAGGACCGCATGTACACCTTTGCGCCCACGAGCGTTGCCCGCCGCTCCGCGCAGACCGTGCTGTGGCAGATTGCTGAGGCGCTGGTGCGGTTGCTGGCGCCCATCATGAGCTTTACTTCGGATGAGGTCTGGGGCTACCTGCCTGTGGTTGAAGGCCGGGAGCCGAGCGTGCATCTGGCGCTGTTCCCGAAACCAGAAGAGATTTTCTCGGAAGATCCGGCTGCAACAATTAGTCAATGGGATCTGGCTTTCTCTATCCGAGATATCGCACTTGGCGAACTTGAAGTCGAACGAAAGGCGAACCGAATCGGAAAGGGTCTTGATGCCAAATTGGAGATCGTGACTTGGGGCGAGAACATATCGCCGTTTCAGGACCTAAGTCCAGATGATTTGAAGGAATTCTTCAATGTCTCAATGGTTAGGACCGCCGATTTTGATCCAACATATGGACCCGATCAGAACGCAACGTTGATCTCTATTGCAGGGAAACCGCATTATGTAATGGTCACTGTGCTTCCTGCCAGCGGCCAAAAATGCGCTCGCTGCTGGAACTTCATGCCCTCAGTTGCCAGCTACGGCGCATGGGAGAACGTCTGCCCGCGTTGCACCTCGGCTCTGGAAGAGAGGGGCATTGCCCGCCCGGAGGCTGCCCTATGAGCTTTCAGAATCCACGCCGCCTGCCATGGTTGACGGTCGTCTCGGCTGCTGTTTATGCAGCCGACCGGCTCTCCAAGATCTGGGTCAGCCACCACATCGAACTGGGCGGCGCCATCCCGGTCATCCCGCGGGTGCTGCGCTTCACCCACTGGACCAACGACGGCGCGGCCTTCTCCATGTTTGCCGACTCCACCTCGCCCGCCAAGGTGCGCTGGGGTCTGGTGGCCTTCACCGCGATAGCGGCTCTGGCCGTACTCGCCCTGTTGATCCGCTGGGGCTCGCGCTTCCGGCTGGCCACGGTGGCGTTGGCGCTGATTCTGGGCGGGGCGCTGGGCAACCTGCACGACCGCATCGTCTACGGCGCGGTGGTGGACTTCATTGAGGTCCACATCTTCATCTATCACTGGCCCGACTTCAATATTGCCGACTCCGCCATCGTGACCGGCGCATGCCTGCTGGTGCTCGACTCCCTGCTGCCCCACCACGAGCGAGATTCCTAGCGTCTTGAATCTAACGTCCACAACAAGCAGCAAGCAGTCCAATGAAGCTGTCATCCCGAGGGAACGGGGCCCACAAACGCCTGCGGCCTGCAATGCCTTCAGTTTGGGGGTGGTGAGTCGAAGGATCTGTGGTTATTCTTCGGCAAACTTCTGACCAGTCAAACGACGCTCTGTTTTCGTTGCTGCATTCCCGATTACCGCGTAACCCTGCATTCCCTCAGGGTCTAAACAGGCTGCGGAAAAACTCCATTTCTCTCGGATTGTGAGTTCCTATTCCCTCGGGGGCTAAAGCCCCGTGTTGAAAGAATGGAACTTAACGTACGAGCTAAAGCTCGTACCCTTCAAAAAAGCCCTGAACCCCGAGTTTTTCCGCAGCCTGTAAAGCCCCCTCATTTGGCAGCGTTTGCAGCACGACTGAAGTCGCGCCTTAACGCTTCTTCGCGCCACAATGCCAGTTTGCAAGGATCTCTAATTGCCAGATCCACAAAGCCTCAGAGCGCGTGCTCCACGGGCGCAATCCACAGCAGCGGCTGGCGAAGCGGAAAGTTGCGCACAATCTCCGCCGTCTTGGGGTCCGCCGGCAGCTTGCGCCACAACCCAACGAAGCGCGAATCGCCGTAGGCCAGGCCCGCGAACAGCAGACTGGGCTGGCGATTGGGCAGATCGTCAAAGTACTCCACGTCCGGTGGGTGCGGCCACTTGCTCTTGTCGGCAATGAAGGGAGCCATGAACTCAACCGCCTTCTTCAAGCTGTTGCCGTTGGCAAGCTGAAATTGCCAGAGATTATCACTTGCGACCGACCCAATCTGGCAGATGATCGCCAGCACATCCAGATTGAAGAGCGAATAGCTGTACGGCTTGGTACGTGCCAACTCCAGCGGGAAGCTGCCATCGGCCGCCAATTGAGCCGGCAACAGATTGCGCTTGAAACGTTGGCGGCAAAGCTCCATGGCCGAGCGGTCGCCGGTGAAAGCCGCAAAGGCCGCTGCCTGCGCCACCCAACAGCTGCCGTGGTTGTTCTGCGCGGCCTCTTCTTCCTTGCCGTTCTTGGAGCTCTGCATCCAGGCAAGATACTGAGCAAACCAGGAACGCAGTTCGCCCATCTCGGCCTGCGTCATCGCCGCGGAACGCTCCAGATGCAGGGCCGCGCGCGCCACCTCCATCAGGTGCAGAGTGTCGATGATCCCGATGCCACGGCCCGGCGTAACTCCGTTGATGGCCTGCGCAAATTCCAGCGAGGGATTCATGCGCGTATCTGGTGTGATGAACCATGCGCGCAGGTGAGCAGCGGCATGCGCCGCATACTCCTTCTTGCTGGTGACCAACCATGCCGCCACCAGCGCGGGAACGTGGAGGCTGAGACGGATGAGGGCATCGCGGTGGGCATTGAAGTTGTCAGGATTGGAAAACCCATCGCGACGAATGTAGGGCCCGCCGGGATTCTTCGCGTCGGGCCACCAGTAATCGCCTTCAGAGAAGTAGTCGTGCCGGCCGCCCTGACTGCGCGGGGATTGTGCCGCCGTAATGGTCAACGGCAACTCCCCCATATAACGGCTGGCTGCGCCCAGAATGCGATCATGGTCGATGCGCGCAATCTCGCGGGCGGTCATCAAGGGACTGGCAAACAATCTGGAAGGCAGGGCGGCTGCAACTGATGCAGCAAGACAGAACTCGCGGCGATTCATCAGCAATAGACCTCGTAAACTGGTACATCCATCGTAGAGCGAAACCAGAGTCAGCGGGCCCTCGAAATTCTCTGCAAGGTCGCCGCGCCCTGATGGTCGCGTCCACTTGAACGCATTGGTCTTGGGGCAACGGCAACTCTGGTTTCGCGGTAGCGCCGCTTCGCGGAGATGGTCACAATTGATCAGCAAAACATCGGCGTGTGAATTGAACCGTTATTCGCCTCCTATTCACCGTCTATTCACTGCCCTGCACGGATACTGAGCTTGCCGTTCTGGACGACGCGGAGCGGCAACCGAACCTCGGACCCCTTCCCCCGTCGTCACGAGCCTCGGTTCAAGGAGCGATATGCCCACGTCCTCGATCTCGTATCTCTGGCGCGACGCATCGGCGCCAAAGGGCTTCCAAACCGGTGTTTCCCTGCACAGCCACACCAACCAATCCAAGGAAACACTGGACTTCATCGCCAGCTTCGGCAACCAGTTTCCCGTGACGCGGCCTTTGCTCGCCCGGCTTGAACGGCGCAGCGAGGAGTTGCACGGCCTGCGCATCAACTACGCCGCCAGCTACTGGACTCCACCCATGACGCCCAAGCTGGCCTACGATCTGGAGAGCGGCCAAATCAACAAGCTGGGCCTGGACTCCATGGTTTCCCTCTCCGACCACGACAGCATCTCGGCCCCCATGTTGCTGCGCACGGTCCCCAGTGCGCGGCAGATTCCGGTCTCGCTGGAGTGGACCGTTCCCTATGGCGGTGAGCAAACGTTCCATCTGGGCGTGCACAACCTGCCCAGTGCTCGCGCCCAGGAGTGGATGACGACTCTGGCCGAGTTCACTGCGAACCCCTCCAACGCGCGCCTGACCGAACTGCTGGTAGCCCTGAACGACGAGCCCAATGTTTTGGTCATCTTCAACCACCCCATGTGGGACCTCTATATGATTGGCGATGAAAAGCATCGCTTCCTGGTAAACGAGTTCCTGCAGATCAACGGCGCTCACATGCACGCGCTGGAGTTGAACGGGCTGCGCCACTGGCAGGAGAATCGCGAAGTGCGGCGACTGGCGGAACAGTGGAACATGCTGCTGGTGGCCGGCGGCGATCGCCACGGAGTAGAAGCCAACGCCAACATCAACCTGACCCGTGCCACGAGCTTCACCGAGTTTGTGCATGAGATCCGCCGCGAGCGGGTGAGCGAAGTACTCTTCATGCCGCAGTACACGCAGCCGTGGAAGCATCGTTTGCTGCAATCCACCATCGACGCGGTGCGCAACTATCCTGAGTTCCCGCTGGGCTCGCGCAACTGGGATGAGCGCGTGTATCACCCGGATGCCAACGGCGTAATTCGTCCGCTCTGCGAGCTTTGGCCCAATGGGGTATCGCCGTTGGCGCTGCGGTTGACCATTGCGCTGGTGCAGTTGCTGGGACGCGCTCCGCTGACAAGCGGCCTGCGCCTGGCCTGGAGCGAGGCGCACCAGTTGCGTCTGGCCCTGAACGAAACCGAGAGCTGATCGACCCGCACCGCCAATGTGGTTGCGATGCTAGCATTCGATAACAGACTCACCCCAGTTGGGCATTCCTCCAGTTGGGGTGAGTTTCCGGATTCGAACACTGTCCTGCTGATCCCTTCTCTCAAGGGCTAAACAGGCTGCGGAAGAACTCGGCATTTCAGGCTGAGACCCCAGAAAGCATGCCGCAGGGGCTAAAGCCCGTCTCTTATTTTTTGCTCTTTGCGGCACGACTGAAGTCGTGCCCTGACGCTTCTTGCCTTTCCTTGAGAGTTTTTCCGCAATCTGTAAAGCCCTGCTCTTTTGATACAGCCTGCGGCAGGACTCAAGTCGTGCCCTGTTACAGGGCATAAACGTTAATCTGGGTGATGGACGCCACTAACACCGCTAACACGACTAACTTCGCCAACACCGCTAACACCGCTAACACCGCTCAATCATGATGAACGCTCTTGCTGAACTGCCCATCTCCGCGCCCACAGCCAACGCCGCGGTTCCGCGCGTTGCCTACTTTCCTGACTCCTTTCATGAGATCAACGGCGTGGCCCACACCAGCCGCCACTTTGAGGCCTTTGCGCGCCGTCGTGACTGGCCTTTTCTGTGCATTCGCGCAGGCGAGCGAACCCCTTCGCTGGTTGAAGAGGGCTCGGTGTGGACGCTCGAGTTACCGCGTGGCTTTCTTTCCTTCGCGCTTGAAAAAGACCTGCGCTTCGACCCGGCATTCATGCGCCACTTTCCGCTGATCCAGGAAGTGATCGAGCGCTTTCAGCCCGAGGTTATTCACATCACCGGGCCTTCGGAACTGGGCATGTTGGGCGCCGGCCTGGCGCATAGCTTAAAGTTGCCGCTGGCAGCCAGTTGGCACACCAACGTCCATGAGTATCTGGCGCGCCGTTCCGACTGGTTTCTGCGCCTGCTGCCGGAGCGCCAATCCACGGCCACAGCCAAGAAGATTGAAGACCTGACCATGGCCGCGGCAGCCTTGTTCTACGGCTCCGCGCGCGTGCTCTATGCGCCCAACCCCGCGCTCTGCCAACGGCTGACAGAGGCCACGGAACGGCCTTGCCACCTGATGCCGCGCGGCGTGGATGCCATCTTGTTCAACCCCACCAAACGTCAGCGCGCCGCGGACGACGATGAAATCGTGCTGGGCTTTGTAGGCCGTCTTTCCGTGGAAAAGAACGTTGCGCTGCTGGCAGATATTCAAAAGAATCTCGACGAAAGGCAAAGAAAAATCCGCTTCTGCATTGTGGGCCACGGCAATGAAGAGCCCTGGTTGCGCGAGCATCTGCATGGCGCGGAGTTCACCGGCGTGCTGCGCGGCGAGGCGCTGGCCAAGGCCTATGCGAACATGGACATCTTCGTCTTTCCTTCGCATACCGACACGTTTGGCAACGTGGTGCTGGAGGCCATGGCATCCGGGGTTCCGACCATTGTGACGCCCGACGGCGGCCCGCCGACCATCGTCCGCGACCAACTTACCGGCCGCATTGTGGACGACGATAACTTTGCGGCAGCGATTGAAGATTTGCTGGACCATCCCAACAAACTGCGGCAGATGCGCATCGATGCGCGTGCCTATGCGGAGACAGCCAGCTGGGACGCGGTGTTTGAAGGCGTCTACCGCGGCTACGAGCCGATTCTCAATGCGCGCACTGCGGCGTCTGTTCAAGCCGCGCTTCTGAGAAGCTGAATTTTCTTCCTCTAACAGCCCGTGGTGAAAGTAGAAATCGCATGAAAAGAAACTGGAATGTCCTTTGGTCGGTTCGCTGCGCCCCTACAGGGCGCGTTGCCCAATTGGGCGCACCAACCCAGGGCTGCGCCTGCGGCTGGCCCTGGGCCATTTTCACTGCGCCCTGCTGGGACGCAAATCCTAGGGCAGGATGTAGAACGTTTCATCCATCGGGGTCGGCAAAAGCCGGTGGGGGACTAAAAACATCCCTCGGGGGCTAAAGCCCCGTGTTGAAAGAATGGAACTTAACGTACGAGCTAAAGCTCGTACCCTTTAAAAAAGCCCTGAACCCCGAGTTTTTCCGCAGCCTGTAAAGCCCATCGTTTGTAATCAAACATTTGCGGCACGGCTAAAGCCGTGCCCTTTCAAAACCTGAGTTACACCACGGGCTGCTAACTCCGTCAACAGCTATGAGGCGCAACCCATGGCTACCGGTTCCCGTAAAAGGCAGCCTCAATACGCCAGCTTGATGACCGCCAGCTTCTTGATGCCGGCCAGGTCGCGCGGACTCTTGACGAGGATGCGCAGGCCTGTGCCTTCCGTATACCGCGGGGCTTCATCGAGGGCTTTGCGGAGCCCTTTCGAAAGGTCGCTTTCGCGAGCGGCCTTGAGGGCGCGATCGCCAAAGATGACCATGACCAGAAAATTACCCCGCTGCGGACCGAGGTGCAGAATGGTGCGATTTTTGAGCTTCAACTTACAGCTCCATCCGAACTTGGGCGAATAGGACTTCCACTCCGCGTCCTCGACGCCATGCTCCTGAGCCAACCACCCCACCAGTTCGCTCCACGCGGAGGCGGTGGGTCCCAGAGCTTCAAGCACTTCCTCTACGGTTGGCGGCGTTCGTTGCCCCACAAATGCGTTGGCACTGTCCATCTCCCGTTCCTCATTTCTAAGCTATGCACCTGTATTTTCTGGATCATGCAGCCAGCATACCCCTAGACGCGCCCGGCGAAAAGAGATTTTTGACAAAGTTGGAATCGCGCCTTATTGGGGAGATAGGGTCCGGAATCGAGCGTAGACTCATGCGAAGGGCTGAATGTTGAGGAGTTCCCCGGCACAGCCTGGGTAGCAGTAGAAGTTTGACATTTGCGGGAGTCATTCGTGGGCTTGATCTTGGTGGATTGCGGGGTTGGGTGCAGACGGAATGCCGATAGTTCGTGCCGTCCCTACGGGACGCATTGCATGGAGCAGCCCGCTTCGCGCTTCTCCCAAGGAATTCTTTCGCACTTTGTGCCGTCCCTATGGGACGTTGTACGCGGAAGCCTTAACTAATTGAAAACGTTCGTATGTTATTGTTTTTTAGACTATTATTGATCCGGCCCTGAAGTATTGCTACGCAGCGGCATAGTAGACATCT
>CAZYDF010000118.1:0-12798 GCA_964645855.1 uncultured Occallatibacter sp. | reverse complement strand
TTGCTCGGTCCAGCCGCGGGAGAGAAACTCGTCGCCTTGGCGCGGAATCGCGATCCCCGGGAAATCGTCACCGACCGACGGGCCGGCTCGGCGGGAGCGCAATCGGCGATTGGCCGGAAGCCCGCTGAAGCCGATTCCCATGGCGGTCGCTTCATATTGGCTCACGCCCTGCGTGATGTTGCGGATCGGCGGCCCGCCAAAGTAGCTGTAACCGTACTTGAGCTGATTGACCAGGTTGGATGTGAACGTATAGGAGTCAGAGAGATCGTACCAGTGGCCCACCACCGTAGAAAAAGTTGTCGGAAGATAGGGCAGGGGCAGAATCTCGTTGGAACTGGACGTATACGGCCAGGCCACGCGATGCCCGTCGGCAAAGGTTCCGGCGATGGTCTGCTTGGGCGAGACCGTATAGTCGATACGCGCTGAAAGCAACCAGTTGTCGTACCCGTTCGGTACCCCGCCCAGATAGTTGCTGGTGATGCTGCTGTTGATCGGCTGAGGCAAGAAGGATTCCATCTGCTTGGAGATCGGCGAGAGCATGGAAACCAGGCCCGACGGAATGACATTGGTGATCGTGCCGGAAGGGTTGCCGTTCGGACCCTGTCCGGTGCCGGCCACCTGGCCAAAGGCATAGCGGCAAGGGCCGGTGGTACTGTTTTGCGTGCAAGCTGCCTGCGAGGTCGGATCGTACAGGACGTAGTTGATGCCGGCCGTGTTATTGCCCGTCAGCAGCTCGGAGAAGTCGCCGCCGCGCATCTTCGTCGTAGGCACAGTGCCCGAGGCAGGATTGACGCCGTTGCGCGAGTGCGCCTTGTCGTAGGCTCCAAACCAGAACAACTTGTTGTGCCCGTCAAAGACGTGCGGAATCACGATGGGGCCACCCGCGGAGATGGAAAGCTCGTTCTGGTGCTCCATCGGCTTGTCGGCCGGCACGGAGGTGACCACGCCGTTGACCAACACCGACTTGGTGGCGCCCGGCGCGGTAAAGCCCCAGGTGTCGAAGGCCGTGTTGCGAACATAATCGGCGACGGCGCCGTGAAGGTTGTTCCCACCCGACTTCATGTTGTAGTTCACCGAACCGGCGCCTTGATACTCAACCGACTGGCCGCTGGTGAGCGCGCCGATTTCGCCGATGGCGTCCGACGGAATCACGTTGAAGATGGGCCGGTTGTCGCCAATCTGGCTGATGGTGGTCAGCGGAATGCCGTCCAGATACACTTCCTGAACGCGGTTGGCGGTGCCGGAGAACAAGGACGAGCGGCTGCCGGCCTGAGCGCCCGGAAGCAGGTTGGAGAAGCTGGTAATGTCGCGCTGCTGGCTGTTCATCAGCACCGGCAGATCCATGAACTCCTGGGCTTCGATGTTGGAACCCAGCTCGGCGCTGACCGTATCGAGCGAAGGCGGCGCGTCCGTGACCGTAACTGTCTCTTTCTGGTTGCCGACCTTGAGGACCGGATTAAAACCAAGAATCTGATTCTGGGCCAGAACCACGCTTTCCTGCTTGAGGGTCTCAAATCCAGTTGCGGAAACCGTGACGGTGTAGGTGCCGACGATCAGAGGGCTGATCTGGTACAGGCCGGAAGACGATGTGACGCGCGAGGTGTCCACGCCGGTCTGTACGTTGTGCGCCGTAACAGTCGCGCCGGAGATCGACGCGTGCGTTCCATCCGTCACCATGCCCGAAATCGCGGCCTCTCCGGCCGTCTGGCCAAGAGCTGGTTGGATGAGCAGCAGGAAACAAGCGCTTATGCAAAGAACAGAGAACCACTGGACCAATAACCGGTGGCCGCTTCTTTGCCCGCTGGAGCTGGGGTATTGCAATTTCACGTGTTACCTCCAAAATCAGTTTGTGAGCGGACAGTGGATACCGCGGAAAGCAGCTCTCGTCGTGCCCTCGCAAAACATGCGCGGTACGCCCATGCTCTTGCTGAAGCACCCGATCACCCATCGCCACGTTCCTGCTACCCTTCTTTAAAACCTAGGCAAGCATGGATCGGCAGCTCATGGCAGCCTGCCTGGTCCAACAAATTGACAACATACAGAGCCTGCGCATCCACGCTGTTGCTCGGCGTTCCAGCCGGTTGGAATTCTTCTTCCGTCATGGAGGGCAGTCCCTTCCTTCGCGCCCCGTGGAACAAGCGGAAAGAGGCTCTTTATTCTGCTGAGGATTGTAGAGAGCGCACAAAACGTCTATCTACCTACTTTCGTAGGGCGATTTTCTGTATCGAAACTTTTTGCATTTTTCTTTGTTGTGGACTTCCGTGCCCCCTCCATTTCGGCGTTCTTGACGGAAATGGGTGGGATACCTGTAAAGCTTGGCGCTACACCATCTTCAGAAGATGCTCTAACTGTCAGAAACTCCAGAACCCCGATCTAGGCGGATCGTGTCGTGCACTGGTTCAAAGATGAACCAGTCCGCGCCGCAGCGCGATCACTACGGCTTGGGTGCGATCCGCAACATCCAGACGCGAAAAAATCGAGCTGACATAGGCTTTCACAGTCGCCTCCGTCAGGCCCAGGTCGGCGCCGATCTCCCGGTTGCTTTTGCCCTCCGCAAGCAAGCGCAGAACCTGGGTTTCACGTTCGCTCAACGTTCCCTTCGGATCGCGCGTATCCAGCTTGCTGGCCACTTCCTTGGGAAAGTAGCGCTCTCCGTTCATCACCCGGCGAATGCCCGCCAGCAGAATCTCGTGCGACATGCCCTTGATAATGTAACCGGCGGCGCCGGCGCGAATGGCCTGGAAAATGTCCTCGTCGCCATCGTAGGTGGTCAGCACCATCAGCCGGGCTTCTTGGTTCAGCGAACGAATGGCGCGAATCACCTGCACGCCCGGTATGTCGGGCAGGCGCAGATCGATCAGCGTAACATCCGGGTGGTGCTCCTGATAGATCTCGATCGCCTCGTGGCCGCGGGAAGCCTGCCCGATCACTTCCATGTCGGGCTGAGAGGCAATGATGGCCGCAATGCCAAAGCGAACCACCGGATGGTCGTCGAGAATCAGAACCCGAATCGATGGTGCCGCCATGCTAGAACTCCCGGGAGCGATGGGCCGCCTCGCGCAGCGCGCCGTCGGGAATCGTCAAAACCACCAACGTCCCTTCTCCAGGTTTTGATTCTATGCTAACGGTTCCACCCACGCCCTGCATCCGTTCGCGTATCCCCCTCAAGCCAAAGTGCCCATCCGCCGCCTCCATGGCGCTCATCCGGAAGCCCACGCCGTTGTCCTTGATGGAGATGGAGATGTGCGCGGGCTCTTGCTCCATCCGCAGTTCAATGGAAGGGGCATGGCTGTGGGCAACCGCGTTCAGCAACGCTTCGCGCGTGCTCATCAGAATCTCGTAGCCCAGCCGGTAGTCGATTTCGACCGCCTTGCCGCGTGTTGAAAACGCGATGGCCTGGCCCCCCGAATCGCTCTGCTGATCGGCCAGCTTGCGCAGCGACTCTTCCAGGTTGAATTGCCGGCTCTCGGTCGCGCGCAGATTCTGCATCACCCGCCGCACGTCGTCAATCAAGCCTGAAACCTGGTTGCGCGCGTAATCGATCAACGTATCGCCGCCCGCGGTGCGGTGGTTGATGGCGTGAGCCTCCAAGAGCGAGCTGATGCCAATGCACTCCTGCAACAAGGTGTCGTGCATCTCCCGCGCAATCCGGGTGCGTTCGTGGGTGACGGCCTGGAAGCGGATGCGCATTCTCTGCACCCGAACCTGATGAACAAACCAGCCCCCAAGAACCAGCAAGACCGCGCACAAGCACCAGAACCACGGACGCCGGTAGAACCTGGCCTCTTGAAGCACCGTCACGCTCAGCTCATGCTCTTCGGCGGCACCGACCGCGTTGATGTTCTTCAACCTGAACACATACCTGCCCGGCGGTAGATTGGTATAAATCGCCGCATGAGAGCCGGGCGTATTGTGCCAATCGTCGAATCCATCCAGCCGCTGACGAAGTTCAAGATCGTCCTGCTCACTGAGCAGAATCGGCGCAAAATCGAACTCCACCGATCGGGTGCCCGGCGGAAGCACGATCGGATCGCGCACCTCGCGGTCAACGCCGTCCACCAGAATCCGCTGCATGGCCAGCGGCACATCGTGAATCGTCGGACGTTGCCCGGGCAGCAGATGCACCAGCCCCTGGGACGCGGCAAACCACGCACTCCCATCCCGATCAAGAATTCCCTCAACCAGATAGCCGCTCTGAATCTCCGCCGAGTGCAGTTCGTTCGAGATCGGAAACACCTGCTGGAATCTCGACCTGCCTGCCGACCCGTCCGCCACCGCATTCAGCTCATCCCGCTTCCAGCGATACACCTGCGTCGGGCAGGCAATCCAGATCGCGTCCTCGCCCCATAAAAACTGGTAGACCGTGCGCAAACCGTTCTGCCCATCCGACGGAAAATGGAAGACCGTGTTGCCACGGATGCGGAACAGTCCATTATCGGCTCCCACCCACAAAGCCCCCGAGTCATCCGAATGCAAGGCGTAAACGGAGTGCCCCTGCAGCACTTGAGAGAACGGGAAGGGCTGATAGCTGCCGTCGCGGAAGAGAAACAGCCCTCGTGTAGAGCCCACCCAGAGCGCCCCGGTGCGGTCTTCGGCAAGCGAAAGCACAATGGAGTGAGGAGCCTTGTCCCCGATCCGAAAATGTTCCATCTTCCCCTTGGCGTAGCGCGCAATGCCGCCTTCCGTGGCAATCCAGACGCTGCCGTCGCGGCCCTCCAGAAAGCCCCGGATAAAGCTGTTGCCCACCTCCACATAATGGTTGATTCTGCCCTGCGGGCCAAGCCGGAAGACCCCCATGCCGGCCGTGCCAATCCACAAATTATGTTCGCGGTCGCGCAACAACGCCCGGATCTGCACATCGGGCAAGCCCGCGATGCGGTAGGGTTGCAGCTCGCCGTGCTGCATATGGAAGAGCTGGCTTGAACAAATCCAGAAGCTTCCATCCTCATCGTGCAACAGGGAAGCAAAGTCGGCATCCACGGCCTTGGGCAGCTCCGTGAGCTGAATGCCGCCCCGGCTCAGACGCACCAGGCCGGACTGGGTACCGATCCAGAGATTCCCTTCGCTATCTTCAAAACCAGTGAAGACCGTATTGCTGGGTAGCTTGTCAGGAGGCCCAATCTGCTCGAACCCGTCGCCCGTGCGCAGAAAGATCCCGTGCCCCACCGTGCCCACCCACATTCCTCCATCCAGCAGCGTGCCAAAGCAGCGGACCGCTCCCTGCACCTGGCGGTTGAACCGGAACCGGCCGTCCTTCCCCTGCTCAAAAAGCCCCCCCAAAGTGCCCACCCACAGCGCGCCGCGCCGGTCAAGATGGAGCACGGAAATACGCAGCGCGGTGCTCTGGGTCGGCAAGGGGATCGCGCTGCAGGTCTGGTTGTGAAAGCGGAGCAGCTCGCTGCCGCCGCTCAGCACATCTCCGCCTGCCTCCTGAACAAACGAAGCCGCCACCGCCGCATGGCAGCCCTCCTTCTGTTCCACGCGCACAAAGCTGTTGCCCGACTCCTGAAAGATGCCGCTATCGGTGCCCACCCAGATCCGGCCCTGTACATCCTGAAAGACGGCGCGGATAAAGAGATTCGACAGGCCCTTGTCCTCGCCAAACACCTCCATCCGGCCATGATCGTAGCGCAACAAGCCGCTGCCGTCGGTGCCAATGTAGAGGCTTCCGTTGCGGGTCACCATCAGGCTGGTCACACCGTGCCGCAACGCATCCTGGCCGGTTCCTGAATAGGAGACAAAGTTCGCGCCATCGAAGCGCAGCAGCTCCCGCGCGGTGCCAATCCAGAGGTAATGGTCCGGGGTCTGGGCCAGAGCGCGCACAATCTGGCTCGGCATCCCATCCTGGATGCGCCAGATCCGCTCCGCAAAACCGGATAGCACGGTCCCCGAGCTGCCCCCGTGAGCGGCCTGCCCCAGCATGGCTCCCAGGAGCGTCAACACGCTGAAGACTCCAACGGCTGCCGAGCGCGGTCTTGAGTTCATTCGCATAGAGAATCTGTACAAACTTTACAACCAGGAGCTCCCGTTCGGCGTGCGACCAAGATTAAGCCAGCGTGGTGCCGCACAACGCGCAAAACCGGTCTCCAGCCCGCGCCGGGGTGTTGCATCGCCCGCAGCAGGACTGCAACCCTGGCGTCGGTACGGGATCGGCCTTGGATCGGACCTGGGCCCCTGCCACCGCATCCATCAACGCCTGCTGCGCGCCAGGATCGCCGCCGCGGGAGTTGTTCAGCGTTCCCAGCAAGGCTGCCTTCTGCAGATCGCCCTGCGACGTTGGACTCACAAGCGTGCTTTGCTCTCCGGCAAAGCGGCATAGATGCGTGGCCAAATCGCGCGCATGCTGCGGCAACCCGTAAAGGCCAACCACGTGTCGGGGAGAGTTCCTGTCGAAGATGACCGTGTGCAGCTCTGAAACCCATACGCGCAGGGTCATGGTTTCAATATTGATGATCTCCTTCTGGCTCTGGATATGGTCCCTGAACTGATTGCCAAAAGCCAGCTTGGCGGACTGATAATTGCCCTCCATGGTGGTCCAGACCAATTGCGATTTGAAGTCGAAGCGTCCCCAGAGCAGATGCCCCACGCGCAGGCAGAAGTTGCCGGAAAGCAGCGCCGCGAATCCCACCGTCAGAAAGACAACCATGCTCTTGATGCCGGCTGTCTGGTCGGCGGTAAGGGCAAAGACCACCAGAAACAGCAAGGCGATGGCAATCAAGGCCAGACCCAGCGTGTCAATCAGCGCAATCCACAAATAGCGCGGCGACGAGAAGGCCGTGGCCAGGTCCATCCCCTCCATCCCGCCTTCCGGCATGGGCTGCGTCTCTTCCAGAATCTCCGCCTGAAACGTACCAACTCCACCCGAGACCTGCGGTGAGATTCTGGAGTAACGCCGGTTAGGAATCTGCTCGGTCCATTCCATCTGCAGCTTGCGGTCCAGCTCGCCCATCAATTGGTTCGGGTGGCAGTTCATGGAGAGGCTCCTCTGCTCAAGAGCCGGATTGGTTTGCGGCGGCTTGTTCATCTGCTGCAACAAGGCGCCAAAGAACATGCTGACCCCGGCCAGCGCCGCCACCAGAACAAACAGCGTTTGTTCACTCAGCCAAAGCCAACTGATGTCAGGAAGCCCGGCCCCCAGGGTGGTGATCGCCACCGGCCCCAGAATCGTGAAAACAACCAGAAGAATCAGCGTACGCGAGCCCATGTCGGCTTTTCCGCCCGGCGAGACCTCCAGCGGGCGCAGCAAAAGAAAGAGGCTGAAGACAAAGTAAAACAGCCCCATCCAGGACGCTGACGCCGTGGAAGAGCAGGCCCACGACACCAGAAAGCTGATCAGTGTGGCCAGAATCGCGAGCGCGTTATGAAACTGCCGCTGCGCCAAGCGTTGAATGGGAACCGGCGCAAAGATCAGATCCCGAATCCTTGAATAGAGCAGGCCGTTCAGCGCCCCCTCCGGCACCGGGTAGTCGATCGCATTCTGGCGCACCGTCTTCTTCAGCCATTCGGAATCCCTGGAGTATCCATCGCAGCCCTGGCTCATCTCCGGAGCAAGACCTACCGGCAGACTGCGCCCAAAAAAGAAGCGCAACTGGCCCATGGCGCGCTGGGCATGAAGCACCGCAAAGGTGAGAATCGCAATCCCCGCCGCAATGGAAATCGCGCTGGAGGCTCCGTTGTGCTGCTCAAAGTAATTCCTGCCCAGGAAGAGCAAGGTCACTGCCGCCACCGTCTCCAGCGCCGCGGAGGCAAAGAAGAAGTAGTTTTCAACCGTGAACGGATTCGGGAACTCGAGACTTGTACTCTTGGGATTGAACTCGTAACTCATGAGGATATCCTTCGGCCATTCGCCGTCTATGAATGTGGGTTTGACAAATAATACACACGCCAGGTAGCTCCCTGTCGGTTGCTCTCCTCCTGCCGCGTTGTGTCTCCGCATCACCAAAGCCCATTTCCTGGGCCTCGGCCTGCCATTCCCGTGGCGGCTACGGTACCGCGACGGTTACCGCGGTGGTCTGGATCTCTGGCTCCCGCGGGGTGCGATGCAACTGAATGTGGACTTCATTCCCTATAGCGCAAAATCGCGTCGGCACTGCGCATGGCATTGAAAAGGGGCATTCCCTGGTCGCAAGAAATACCCCCAACATGCCATGCGCCGTCATTCTGCGCAGTCCGGCTCGACTCAACAAGTTACGGCTGAAATGAACCGCCGCCAACCTGCCAACCCGCGATTTCCGCGAAGCGGATGCTAACCCGCTGGTTTTGTTGATAGAAACGCTCCTTGCCTGATTCTTCAAGGCAGGAACTTCTCTGCCGTCCAACGCAGAGAAAGGCCAAAATTACCGCTAAAATCGCCCTGCCGCAAAGTTACGGATAATTGAACGCGTTGCAGCGCGAAGCGCGTCTGCCGCACCGCAGGTGCCTGGATTGAATGCCCGCCTACTTCTTCGCCCCCAATGCCGCCACGGCCGCCGCGCGCTCTTCCATGGTGAACTTGCGGTCAAAATTCTGCGTGCTTGGCTTGCCTTTGAGTTCCTGGTCCACAAAGTCCATCATCGCCGTCCAGTCCTCTGCCGTGAACGCATGCGGATGGTGGGAGTAGTGCACGCCCAGCCGTTCCTCGGGCACGCCGTAGAGCTTCCACACCGGCCGCGCGGCCTCAATGGAGGCTCTGACCGCCGCAGGCAAGGAGATGGTGTCCGCATCGCCCTCAAGAGCAATGAGGGGCCTCGGCGCTGTGAGAGCCAGGAAAAAATGCTCATCGAAGGGCAGCTTCTCCCGCTGGCCCCAGAACTCATGCAGGTTGGGCGAGAACCAGTTGGGATACTTCTTCTCCATCATGTCCAGCGACTCGCTGCGATCGGCTCCAGCCAGGCGATACGCGCCAATGCCGCCGCCTCCGGTGACCACCGGCGCGCCGATCAGCCGCTCGTCAAAGGCCGCGGCCACCATGGCCGACTTGCCCGCGCGCGAGGCACCGGTGATCAACATAATGTTCTTGTCAAAGGCGGGATCGGTCTCCAGATAGTCGGCAACCCGCGATGCGCCCCAGGCCCATGCGCCCAGAATGCCCCAGTCGTATTGCGGATAGGCCGCCGGAAAGCGCGTGTGACGGAAGGTAAAGCTGCCATCCTGCTCGCGCAGCGTGGTGTCTTCCGCGCAGTCGTTGTCGTTGTAAAGCACCAGCGCGTAGCCACGGCTGAGAAGATCGGCATGCGTCGCGGCAATCTGCTCGGCGGTCTGCGCGGGGCGCTCGCGGAAGGCAGGCGGCGGCGCATCGGGTCCACGACCCACCATCAGCAGCACGTCCTCACCCTTGCCCTGGTTGGGACCCATGGGACTGAGCGACAGCTTCGGACCTCCAGGAGGCTCGGAGGCCTGCGCGATGATCACCGGAAACGGCCCCTTGCCCCCGGCCGGCGTAAAGACGCCAATGTAGAGTTCCAGCTTTTGCTGGGGACCAAAGCTCAGCTTCACTAATTGATATTTGGCCTTGCCCCCCAGCACATCTTCCGTGCGCATCACCTCGCCCTTCACGTTGCCGGGCGCGGGCGGCATCTGGCCCACGGCGTAGTACTCCAGCGTGCGCCGGATCTCCGCGCGCCGCCGCTTCCACTCCGCCAGCGTGCGTACCTTCTTTCCATTGGCAAAGGTGAACAGGTCCGGCAGGTCGGGGTTCGGCTTCAACTGCGCCACGCCGGGCAGCGTGCCCATGGGCGCATGGATGGCGGGCACGGGAATTTCGCGCGCATCAGGGCCTTCAGCAGGGGCAGCGGTTTGCGCCATCGCAGGCACCGCAAGCAACAGCGAGAGAACAAGGCAACTGCAAACTTTCATCGTCTTTCCATCCTCATTTTCTTGTAGAGCAGGCATTGCGTGCGGCAGACGCGCTTCGCGGCACCTGCGGTGCGGCAGGCGCGCTTCGCGCAGGGGCTGTAGTGGGTCAGAATAGCCCAAGAACCACAGCAGATCCTTCGACTCACCACCCCCAGGCTTAAGAAAACGCCTGGGGCCCCGTTCGCTCAGGATGACAGCTTCGTTGGAGTGCTTGATGTGGGGTGCCCCTGGTCCCTCGCATTTGGGGACCAGGGGTCGGGATGCACTCAACGAGTCTGCCGCACCGCAGGTGCTCTCTGCTACATGCAATGGCGCGAAGCGCGGTTGGCCGCACCGCAGGTACCAGGTGTTAGGGTTTCACGCGGGTCGCGGTAAACTCTTGCGCGGGACGGTCGCCGGCCTGGCGCGTAAACTTGATCGCGTCCGCTCCGTCGGCCTTGCCTGCGTAGGTCATCTTGAACTCGTTGCCGTTGAAGTTCATCACCTGGGCAAAGCTGATCGCGTCGCCGTCGATCTTGCCTTCGGTAATATCCATGGTCCCGCGCGGCGAGGTCACCGTGCCGGTCAGCTTGGCTCCATCCACATGGAAGTCAAAAGTTACAGTCTGCGTGCCGCGCGGTGTCTCCATGGTCGCGGTCCACTTGCCGTTGAAGTCAGCCGCCAGCGCGCTCACCGCACCCAGGGCAACAAAGGCTATCGCCAGTACAATTTTTCTGAACATATCGCTGCTCTCCCATCTATTGAGGAGCCGGATCGATGCTCGACTCCTGACCCGATGGACGCGCCACGCCAGCCAGAAGACCCGCCCACCCTCAACAATTTCTTTCCCTGCCAGAATGCGCTCCCCGCCGATCTTCGATCACGCTCGCATCCACTCCCTGGTGCCATGGAAGCCGCAGGAGCGGGAGGCAATGCGCGCCGCCTCCGTCAGTGCCTCCACAAACCCCACACCCTGCGCAAAGGCCGCGCAGAATGCGCCATGAAAGATGTCGCCCGCGCCCATGGTGTCAACGGCCTCCACCTGCGGAACCGCAAGCAGACCCGTCTCCGTCGTCCCATCCGCAGCCATGCGCACCCAGCGCACCGGCTCCTGCCCGTGGGTGATCGCAATCTGGCGCACGCCGCGCGCCACCAGATACGCAAGGGTCTCGTCCTCGCTGGCGCACCCCGGTGGGCAAAAATCCGCGGAGCAGATGGCGGTATCCACATGGCCCAGCAGCTCGTCCGTCCCTGCCTTCCAGCTTCCGCCATCCATCCCCACGTGCGCGCCGCACCTGCGGGCCTCTGCGGCCCACTGCTGGCAGGCCTGCATCTGGTGGCCATCCACCAAAACCACGCGCGCCCACCGGCACAGCTCTGCATCCGGCTCCAGCGTCGCCGCGCCGATCCGCGCCGCATTGGCTGACACCACCGTGCGCCTTCCCTCCCTGTCCACGGCAACCGAAGAGATCGCCGGCACCCCATCAAAGCCAGGGTGAAGGTCCACAAGCCGCACGCGGAAGAGGTCCAGCTCCGCGCGTACCACCGTGGCCAACGCGTGGCAACCCACAGCCGCAACCAGCGCCGCCTCACCCCCCAGATGCGCAAACGCGATGGCCGCATTGCTGGCCGGTCCGCCCACATACACCTGCTGGCTGAGCGCGTTGATCTTTTCGTTGGCCGCGGGAAAGTCCTCCACGTCATACACCAGATCGATCGTCGCCAACCCCACAAACAATCCCCGCATTGCGCCCTCGCTCATTCTCTGCCTCACTGTATGCGTCCACTGGCAATCATTTTATAGATCCGGCAAGTGAATACTGTCTGGGTGCCCCATCCTTGACCGCGTCTTTTGCGGGCAAGGGTGGAAGAGAACAAGGCTCCCATGGAATCGATCTTCGGATGCTCCATGCCCTGCGCACTTGGAGACAGCGAAAGGAAGGCAGGTGCCGCGAAACAAGTTGGCCCCACCGCAGGTGGCCGCGAAGCGCGTCCGCCGCTCCGTGAGTACCTACATGCGATGCCAGCATCCCCTGTCCCGCGCACTTGGGGACAGGGGAAAGAGAAGCCCGCGGCAAGGCCGCGTCTGCCGCACCGCAGGTGCCTTTTCAAACTAGGGGTCGACAGTGGACAATGCTGAGGTCCACAGATATTGAAACGGCTCCGCCCACCCACCTGGCTGGCGAGCTTCTAAAGGAACTTCGGATGCACTCGATCTGGTTCGGCGAATTCATGGGCACTTTCATCCTTTTGCTGCTTGGTGGCGGCGTCAATGCCAGCGTATCTCTGCGCAAGACCTATGGCGAGGCCTCCGGCTGGCTGGTCATCTGCACCGGCTGGGCTCTGGCCGTGCTCTGCGGCGTGCTCACGGCACAGGCCTGCGGCTCGGCGGGGGCGCATCTCAATCCCGCCATCAGCATGGCGGCCGCGGTCATCAACAACGACTACTCGCAGCTCCCGCTCTACTGGTCGGCGCAGATGCTGGGCGCCATGTGCGGCGCCACCCTCATGGCTCTGCACTTCTGGCCGCACTGGAAGGAAACATCCAACCCCGCGGCCAAGCTCGGCATCTTTGCCACTGGACCCGCCATCCGCGCGCCGTTCTGGAACCTGCTCAGTGAAGTTCTGGGCACCGCGGTGCTGGTGATCGTGGCCAACGCCATCGGCTCCAAAGGCGTCTCGCCCACCGGCCCTGCGCCGGCCCTGGCTCCGTGGCTGGTAGGCTGCCTGGTGTGGAGCATCGGCCTCTCGCTCGGTTCCACCACCGGATACGCCATCAACCCTACCCGCGATCTGGGTCCGCGCATCATGCACGCGCTCCTCCCCATCCCCGGCAAAGGTCCCTCTGACTGGCGCTACGCTCCCATTCCAGTTTTCGGAGGCTTGATCGGCGGCGCGCTGGCCGGCCTCTTCGTCCACTTTGCCATTCTCTAGACTTTTCCTTTTTCAGACCAAAAGAAAAGAGCGCGCAGCCATCCAGCCGCG
>CAZYDF010000117.1:0-12798 GCA_964645855.1 uncultured Occallatibacter sp. | reverse complement strand
ACTGGTCGGCTAAAATCACACCTGTTGCACTTGGAGCTTGAATCCGCCCACCCGAAGATCGTTCTGCCGCAGAAAACGCAGTTGCAAACACAAAGGCCACTCCGTGGGGAGTGGCCGTTGTCTTGGTGCTGCGGAGGTGGTCACCGGTAGCTCTCGTCGCGGTGGATGACGAACTCGGGATAGGCGCCGCCGCCCAGCTCGTGCAGATCCAGGCCCATGCGTTCGCCGTCGGCATCCACGCGGAAGGGCAGATAGCGATTGACGAGCAGGAAGACGAAGTAGATCAGGGGCAGGAAGAAGCCGAGCAGTGCGGTGATGCCCACCAGTTGGGCCAGGAACTGGCCGGTTGAGCTGCTGAAGATGCCCGCGGCCAGCAGGCCCCAGAGGCCGGAGATGGCGTGGACACCGATGGCTCCCGAGGGGTCGTCGATGGAGAGAGCAAGCTCAAACAGCTCCACCAGCAGCGGGGTGGCGATGCCAGCGACCAACCCCACAAACACGGCGGCCAGCGGCGAGACCACCGCTGCAGTGGCGGAGGAAGCGACCAGGCCAGCCATCCAGCCGTTGGCGCAAAGGCTGGCGTCGGGCTTGCCAAAGCGGGTGCGGGTGACGGCAAAGGTGGCGCCCAGCCCGGCAGCAGCAGAGAGCACGGTGTTGAGTACCGCCTGGGGCAGCGCGGTGAGCGGCGCATGCATCCACAGCAGCGCGCCGGCGGCGTTGAAGGCCTGCCAGCCAATCAAGGTTAGCAGGCAGCCGAAGAGCACGTAGACGGCGTTGTGGCCGGGCATGGCTGTCGAAAAGCCTTCCTTGGGAAACTTGCCGCGGCGGGGTCCGGCGATCCAGACGACGGAGAGGGCAGCCAGACCGCCCAACACGTGGATGGTGGCCGCTCCACCGGCATCGAGGAAACCGTGACCAAGGCCGAAGTTCACGCCCAAGGAAGCCAGCCAGCCGGTGCCCCAGTTCCAGTGGGCGGCGAGCGGGAAGAAGAACACCGCGATAAGGGCGGCGATGGCGATGCCGGGCAGCAGGCCCACACGGTCCTCACCCGATCCCCAAGGGAGCAGCACGCACAGGGCGACGGCCGCTATCTCAAACAGTAGCGTGAGCTGGGCCTGCAACGGGGCTGTAGCCAGACCGTTGGCAAACCATGGGCCGGTGCCAGCCAAGCTCCAGGGCTTGCCGGCCAGGGTAAGAATGTGTCCCGTGCCGCCCGGCAGCGCTCCAGCAAAAGCCGAGCCCACCAGGGCAAACAAAAGCACGGCTACGGCCGCCATGGCCAGGTTGCCCAGCAACGTCTGAGCAGCCGACCGGGAACGACCCAGGCCCACGTTGATCAGCGCCACGCCCGCCACGGCCAGCGGGGCCAGCAGCAACAGGGCAAACGCCAGGGACAGCAAGGATTCAGAGATAGGGGCGGCAGGATTCATCAGTAGCTTTCTCCCCGGTTGGACATGTGTCCGCGTACCGCGACGCCCAGGCCAAGACCCTGCACCGCAACGCCGCAAAGAACGAAGGCCGTGCGCTGGACCGGATCGTTGAACAGAATCAGCGCGGCCAGAGTGAGAAAAAATCCTGCAGGCATAACCAGCAATCCAGCGAACTTCATGGTCGATCCTTTCCTAACCCCACGGAGAGCCCACCCGTGCAGCCAGAAGCCCTGGCCAACCAGCTCCAGAGCCTCGTGCTATTGATCCGGCCCTCAAATGGTGTCGCTCTACCCGTCGCGCACAAAACGCGGGATGGATGGGGCACCCAGTCGTCAGTGTTTATGGGCCGGATCAATAGTGCAGTTGAAAGCATATATTGATCTTCCCTTTCATGAAAACACACCGGAGGTGAGGACTACATAAAGTGAGGACGAATGGCCAGCCGCGGCGTCGCCGTGACAATCGTGCCTGCATCGGCTGCTGCAGCGGGGCACCGGCCTGTTTTGCTCCAACTCCGACTTT
This sequence comes from uncultured Occallatibacter sp., assembly GCA_964645855.1. Taxonomy (GTDB): domain Bacteria; phylum Acidobacteriota; class Terriglobia; order Terriglobales; family Acidobacteriaceae; genus Telmatobacter. Next base: position 10,846 of record CAZYDF010000117.1, on the reverse strand, counting down.
GGACGGATGCGGGCTGCGCTCGGATGCCTAGACTTGAGGCGATACGATCAGGGGCCGACATTGCGATCCCCAATCTTTCTTCAGAGGGCCAAACAGCATGCGGAGCGCCAGGTGGATCTCCAGGATGTGGTGGTTTGTGTTTTGTGCGGTGGCCATGGCTGCGGCCGGTTGCGGCTCTGCCGGCGGCGGCAGCAGTTCATCGGGTGGCGGCTCAACCGGCACCGCCAGCAACACGGCCAGTCTGGCCCGCGGCGTTGATATCAGCTGGATGACGCAGCTCCCAGCGCTCGGCTACAGCTTTGTTGGTCCCGCGCAAACACCGGCCAGCGCATTGCAGATTCTCAAAGATCATGGGGTTACGGCGGTGCGTATTCGTACCTTTGTGAATCCCAGCATCACGGCGGGAACTCTGGGGGTGGGCAACACCGATCAGGCGGGCAGCATTGCGCTGGCGCAGACCGCTGCGGCTATGGGCTTTGCGATCATGATCGACTTCCACCTGAGCGACACCTGGGCCGATCCCGGCCATCAGGCGATTCCGGCGGCCTGGGCAAGCTATAACTATACCCAGATGCAGACCGCGGTCTCCAGCTACATTCAGGGTTTCATGCAGGCGCTGGCCGCGGACGGTATTTATCCGCAGTGGGTCCAGGTAGGGAACGAGATCGACGGCGGCATGCTCTGGCCGATCGGCTCCACGTCCAACTTTGCCCAGTTGGCCGGGCTCATCAACAGCGACTACAAGGCGGTGAAGGCCGTCAGCCCCTCCACTCTGGTGGTCATTCACCACTCCACGCTCAGTAACCTGGCCAACCTGGAGTGGTTCTTTGATACGCTCCAGGCCGATGGCGGATCGTTTGACGCCATTGGGGTCTCCTACTACGACGGGCCGGACACCCTCACCACCAGCGCGGCCAATCTGAGTGCCCTGGCCGCACGCTACAGCAAGCCGGTGCTGATCTGCGAGATCGGGCACACGGAAAGCGACTTCATGGGCGCCGCCGACGATGTGAAATCGGCAATGGAGGCGCTGGCCGGAGTTCCCGGCAATCTTGGTCGGGGCATCTTTTACTGGGAGCCCTAGGCGCCAAACGACGCTACCACCTCCGACTATGCGCTGGGAGCGGTCAGCGAGCTGCCCGGCAAGGTGCTGCAGTTCACCCCGGCAATCGACCAGTTTCTGTTCACCGGCACCACCAGTGGCAACCAGATTCTGGACGGAGACTTTTCCCTGGGACTGAATGGCTGGCAGATCACTTCCGCTACACCGGCAGCCGTCTCCACGCAGGCGGTGGGGACGGGGTATCAGCTCTCGTTCGCATCTTCATCTGCCATGAGCGCAACCCTGTGGCAGGACGTCACAGCTCTGCCCAGCGGAAGCTACACGATGACTGGCATGGTGGAGAGCAATGGAGGAGCAGGTTCGGCCACCATGTTTGTCTGGCCAACCGGCGGAAGCCAGACCATCGTGAATCTGCCCGCAGCCGGCGCCTGGACCACGGTGCAGATCCCGAATGTCCAGATCACGCAGGGCACTGCCTACCTGGGATTTGCGGTCAGCGGCGGCGCAGGCGGTACGGTCAACATTCAGTCGGTGCAGTTTGCCCTGAACTATTGATCCGGCCCATAAATAGGGTCACTCGATCCCACCCATCCCGCACCAAACGCGGGATGGATTGGGCACCCAGTGGTCAGTTTTTATGGGCCGGATCCATAGCGGGTCTGGACAGTGTGGATACGGCCCTGCTTCACAGCCGCGGAACGGCTCTCGGACCAGCTCCTGGAATGCGACACCTGATGCTGGCACAGCGGGCGCAAAAAAACCGCGAATTTCCTTTGTTCAGCAAGGAAATCCGCGGTTTTTGTCGTGCGTGGGTTACTTGCGCTTGGTTACGGGGCGAGTTGCTTTGCGGGCAGGCTTGGCGGCCTTGGCGGTGGGAGCAACTTCCGGAGCGGCGGGCGCGGCCGGAACCGCGGACGGCTGAGGCAGAGTCTCGGCTTCCTGGGGGGCAAAGAAGCGGACGCCTTCCAGGTTGTGCTCGCCCATCACATGCAGGCGGAGGAAGTTGGTGGAACCGGACTTGGTGCGGGTACCGGCCACAATCGCAATCACTTCCTTGGGGCGAACGTAACCGTGCTGTTCCAGCAGGCTCTCCGCGCAATCCACCAGCGCCTCGGTCGAGTTGACCTTGGGGCAGCGAATGGGCGTGGTTCCCCACAGCAGGTTCAGGCGGTTGATGGTCACTTCAACCGGGCTGAGCGCAAAGATGGGTGCCGAGGGGTGGTACTTGGAGAGCTGACGGGCGGTTGCGCCGGACTCCGTGAACAGCGCAATACCGCGCAGATCCAGATCGTCGGAGGCGTGCGCCGTAGCTTCGCAGATGGTCTGGGCGATGGACAGGCGGGCGGCCTCGACCCGCGGCTGCTGCGGTGTCTGCTTGATGTGGCGCTCGGATTCGCTGATGATGCGGGCCATCATGGCGACCGTCTCCACCGGATACTTGCCCACGGCGGACTCGCCGGAGAGCATGACCGCGTCGGTGCCGTCATAGATGGCGTTGGCAACGTCGGAAACCTCGGCGCGGGTGGGGCGCGGGTTTTCGATCATCGACTCCAGCATCTGCGTGGCGGTGATCACCGGCTTGGAATACTCGGCCGCGCGGCGGATGATTTCCTTTTGGATGGCCGGAACCTTCTCCGGGGGAACTTCCACGCCCAGATCGCCACGGGCCACCATGATGCCGTCGGCAGCTTCCAGGATGGACTCCAGATGCTCAATGGCCTGGGGCTTTTCGAGCTTGGCAATGATCCAGGTTTCGCCGCCGTAGGCAGCCACACGGTTGCGGACCAGGCGAACGTCTTCCGCGGTACGCACAAAGGAGACGGCAATGGCGTCCACGCCGGCCTTCAGCGCGAACTCCAGATCTTCCGTGTCCTTGTCGGTGAGCGAGGGAACACGCACCGGAATGCCGGGCAGGTTAATGCCCTTCTTTTCACCCAGCATGCCGCCGTTGATGATCTCGCACACCACATCGTTGCCCAACACTTCATGGACGCGCAGCTCGATCAACCCGTCAGAGAGCAGAATACGGGAGCCCTGCTCCACGTTCTCCGCCAGGGTCTTGAAGGTGGTGCCCACAATCTGGGCCGTGCCTTCCACTTCACGCGGGGTGATGGTGAGCCGCCCGCCAGCGGTCAGGAGCACCGGTTTGTGGTCCTTCAGCGTGTTGGTGCGAATCTTGGGTCCCTGCAGGTCGGCCAGGATGCATAGCGGCTTGCGCTCTTCGCGGCTCACCTTGCGGATCATCTGAATCAGAGCCAGTTTCTCCTCGTGGGTGCCGTGGGAGAAGTTGAGGCGGACAACGTCCACGCCAGCCCGGACAAGATTGCGAAACACAGGTTCGGTGTTAGAGGCGGGACCGAGAGTGGCCACGATCTTGGCGCGGCGCTGGGAGGGGTTCTCGGAGAGGCTGAATTCTGCAAACGTCATCGATTGAAGCTCCAAAGAAACATCGAAAAGTGGGTGAAGCGGGGGGGATTGTCGGGCGAGGAACTCTGCGCTGGAGGGCCAATTTCAGTTTACATGGCCAAATTCGACAAACTCCCCATACCATGATGGAGTTTAAGCGCAACGGTGGTCGGTGAGAGCTGTCACACTGCTTTGAAAACCCGGAATCACGCCAAAACGGGAATCCTATAGGTGTAAGGAAGTGGGGACTACAGGGAATTGTGACGGCGGCTATAGAGTACGCCGTTGATCTCAGCGCCCAGCAGCGCGCTGAACGACGTGATGTAAAGCCACACCAGGGTCGCGATGCCGGCCCCAAAAGAGCCGTAAAACATGGAGTAATCGGCGATTCGGGTCACGTACCAGCCAAACGCCAGGGTGGTGGGGAACCAGATGGCGGTGCTAGCCATGGCCCCCGGAGCCACCAGCGTCCAGTGTTCCCTGCGCCGCGTGCCAAAGTGATAAAGCACACTGAGGACCGCGGCACTGGTAGCCAGCGAAACCAACCAGCGGATCATGCGCCAGAAAAAAACCACGATCAGATGCACCCCATGTCCGGTGTTTCTCACCATCCACAGCTCAATCTGGTGGCCAAAGACAATGAACAGGGTGGCAATGGCCAGCGGAACCAGGGCGATGGGAACCAGCAGGAGCGCGCGCAGACGCTGCCTCCAAAAGCCCCAGCCGCCCGGCGGCAACTGGTAGGCGCGCCTGAAACCCTCCATGAGCGAAAGCATCACCCCCAGGCCGGCAAACAGACTCAGACTGGCCGCGGAGCAGACCAATTGCAGGGAGTGAATGCGGCGGCTGAGCAGGTAGCTTTGCAGCATATCCATGGTGTCAGCGGGAAGAAATTGCGCAAAAACGCCGCGGACTTCGCCCACCAGGGTGGGGCCGTCGTCCACCCGCGCCAGCAGAGCGGCTACCACCAGCAGGGCAGGAAAGAGCATCAGCATCCCGGAGTATGCCGTGGCCTTGGCGGTGTTCACCACGTCGTGCTCGATAGCTCGCCCGATGGCGATGCGCAGATAGCGGTAAATTCGCGTCATGGCGTCTTTGCCCAGAGTATTCGATTTTCCCTCTTTGAGCGAGTCCCAATTTCCAGATGGACCGCGGTTGCGGATCTGCCTCCTCCCCGGGCGCATGGTCGGCTGGCGACCAAACCGCGGCGGCAGCGGTCCCCAGCGGAGTTAGAGGCACTCCAATAAGACACTCCAAGGTAAAAAGAAAGATGCCAGGAACACTTGACGGTTCAGCCTTTGTGGTCTGACCATTAGGTGTTCGCCGGAGGCTTGCGGCGCATCTCTGTTGGGGCAGCCCATCAGATTGCATACGCGGCCGACGTTCAAAGCATGAGAAAAGACGATACATCGAACCCATGGAGGGTCGAAAAATGGCATCTGAGACCAATCGCAGAGATTTTCTGAAGACCGGCGGAGCCGCCTTGGCCGCCACAGCACTGGCATCCAGCGCCAGAAGTTATGCCGCCATTCGCGGGGCCAATGACCGGGTCCGCGTGGGCGTGGTGGGTTGTGGCGACCGCATGAAGCAGTCCCTGATTCCCGCCTTCCTGGAACACAACAAGGAGCTCAACTTCGAGTTCGCCGCCATCTCCGATCTCTGGAACATGCGCCGCGAGCAGGGCATCGCCTACATCGACAAACTCGGTGGCGGTAAGGTGGACGCCGTCCGCAATAACGACGAACTCTATGCCCGCAAGGACATCGATGCCGTCCTGGTGGCCACGGCCGACTTCCAGCACGCGCTGCACGGCGTTGAGGCTGTGGAAGCCGGGCGCGATGCCTATGTGGAGAAGCCCACCGCGCACACCATGGCGCACGCGCGCCAGTTCCGCGCCGCAGTGAACAAGACCGGCAAGGTTGTGGCCGTGGGCACGCAGCGGCGTTCCACGCCGGCTTATCAGAAGGCCGCGGATTTCATCAAGTCCGGCGCCTTTGGCGACATTGTGATGGTGGAGATGAGCTGGAATGTGAACCAGCCCGGCCGCTGGCGTCGTCCCGACCAGGTGCCGCTGCTCAAGGAAGCCGACACCGATTGGGCCCGCTATCTGCAGGACAATCCGAAGGTACCCTTCGATGCGCGCAAGTATCTTGAGTTCCGCCTGTTCTGGCCTTACTCGTCGGGAATTCCCGATCAGTGGCTGGTCCACCAGATTGACACCGTGCATTGGTTCACCGGCCTGCCCCATCCCCGCTCCTGCGTGGCCAATGGCGGCATCTACCTGTGGAAGGACGGTCGCCAGAACTGGGACACCATGACGGCAGTCTTCGATTACGGCCCACTGAACGACCTGACCAAGGGTTTCCAGGTGCAGTACACCTCGCGGTTCACGAACTCGGCCGGCGGCGTCAAGGAGATGTACTACTCCAACGGCGGCATGATCGACATGGACAAGCAGGTCGTCACCCCGACCGGCGGACTCAGCGCGCGTGAAGCCGCTGCCATGGGCATGAAGGAGAACAAGCTGCAGCAGCTCTCGCTGGTGGAAAAGTCGGAAGGCTCCGCGACCGAGGCCAACACCGGCCGCGACCCGATGACCAGCGCCAACATGCGCAACTGGATGGAGTGCGTGCGCTCGCGCAAGACACCCAACGCATCCATTGAAGCCGGTTACAGTCATTCCATTGCCTTGTGCATGAACGTGGCCGCCATCCAGACCGGCCAGAAGGTGACCTTCGACGACAAGACGCAGCAGGTCATGGCGGGAGGCAAGGTCTATGCGTAGGCCGGGAAGTCTCCTCCTGCTGGCTGCGGGATTCGCACTGGTGCTGGGCACGGTTGCCGGTGCGGCCCAGGGCGCAGGAACAAACAAGCCTGCGCCCGCGGGAAAAGCCGCGGCGGCCAAGTCTGGCGTGGTGCTCAAGCTGGATGAAAAGGCGCGCCGGGTGGATATCACCATTGCGGGCAAGCCCTTCACCTCCTTCATCTGGCCTGACACGTTGAAGAAGCCGGTTCTTTATCCGCTGGTGGATGCGGGCGGCGTCACCGTCTCGCGCGGGTGGCCTCTTGAGCCCCGCGCCGGCGAGCGGACCGACCATCCCCACCACGACGGCATGTGGTTCAACTACGGCAACGCCAACGGGTTCGACTTCTGGAACAACTCCGACGCCATCAAGCCGGAGAACCGGGAAAAGATGGGCTCGCTCACAATGGACAAGATTGTGAAGGCGGAGAGCGGTGCTAAACAGGGCGTGCTCGAAACCGAGTCCACCTGGATCACCGGCAAGGGCCAGAGCATCTTGAAGCAGACCACCACCTACGTCTTCAGCGAGACCAACGGCACCCGGTACATCGAGATGACCATTGCGCTGAAGGCTCTGGACAAGGTCACCTTCAACGACGACAAGGAAGGCGCGCTGGGCATTCGCGTAGCGCGCTGGCTGGAGTCGCCCGAGGAAAAGGGCGGCACCTTTACCGATGCCAACGGCGTGGCGACGAAGGTTGCCGCTACCGCCGATCTGCCCGGCGTTGCGCCTCCCACGGGCGAGTATCTGACCAGCGAGGGTGTGAAGGGCGGCAAGGTGTGGGCCACGCGTGGACGTTGGTGCGCGGTCACGGGCCACACTGGCGATCACGTGGACTCGATCGTGATCTTCGACCATCCCAAGAACCCAGGTTACCCCACCTACTGGCATGCGCGCGGCTACGGCCTGTTCGCGGCCAATCCATTGGGCCGCAGCATCTTCGACCCCAAACAGGAAACCTTCAAATTCACCCTGGAAAAGGGCGCTACCGCAACCTTCCACTACAAGGTGGAGTTTGCCCAGCACGCCGCCTATCCAGCCACTTTGGACAAGGAAGCAGACGCCTTCGCGGGCAAATAGGAGCTTGAAGTCGCGAGGTGAAACTCACGCTCCATCCGCCGCAGGCAACTGCTGCGGGTGGAGCGTTTCTCTTTCCAGCCACTTGCAAAATTCAAAGTGATGGCAAGAAGCGTCAGGGCACGACTCAAGCCACCCCAGCGACAGGTCTTCGTCGCTGGGGTGGCTTGAGTCGTGCCGAAAGATTATCAATAGGGTATTGGGCTTTGGCCCCTGTTCCTTTGTGTTTTCAGCCATTTACTATTCCGCAGCGGCTAAAGCCGGAATCTGAATGGGCCATTTGCGGCACGACTGAAGTCGTGCCCTGACGCGTGTCTTCTAATTGAAGGCAATTTTGCAAGAGACTCTTTGGACTCGGGGGCTAGCCTTCGAGTTCCTTCAGCGCCTCACGCAGCCGCCGCCAGGTTTGCTCCGGAGCTTCCGGCAGAACGCGGGTTTCGGCCACCGTCGTCATGAAGTTGGTATCGCCTTCCCAGCGCGGCATGGCGTGCAGATGGATGTGCCCGGCCACGCCGGCCCCGGCGGCCTTGCCAATGTTCAGGCCGAAGTTGAAGCCATGCGGCTTGTAGACGCGGTCCAGGGCGCGCTCGGTCAGTTGCGCCAGATCCATCAGCTCATGGGCGGCCTTGATGGGCATTTTGGACAAACGGTCCAGATGGGCATAGGGCATCGCCATCACGTGGCCGTTGGTATAGGGATAGGCGTTGAGGCAGATAAAGCAGTGCCGGCCACGCAGCACCAACCCGGCCGTAGCCTCAGCCTCCTCGGCGGCCATGCCTTCGGCAATAGCCCAGTCGACCGAGGCCAGCAGATTGCAAAAGACGCAGCCTGAGTCCAGGCCCGGCCATTGGCTGAGCAACTGGGGCACACCGGGCCGGTGCGCGGTGTCAGCCGTTGTCACGTAGGTATACCGCCAGGGACTCCACATTCGATCCATCGCTACCACCTGCTGGCTTCAGTATAAGTGGGTTGGCAAAGCAGGGTCGGAGCGGGTGCCGGAGGTAATTGCACCGCTTGAAGTGCGTTTTCAGTGAATCTCTGTGAACTTTTCGTTGTAATGCGGGATTCAAGGGCTTCGCGCAACTTCTTTCATTGACGCTGGAATCAAGCCATTGCTACACTCAAATGGTAGCTTCCTGCGCGGATTCCTGCAGTGAGTTGCGGCCGTACTCCCACTGGGCCGTTACCTGCCGGGTGATTTCCAAGGAGACTTGTCCTCGTCTTGACGCCGGTCATGCACCGGCTGGGCAGCTCCGTGAATCGTAGAACTCGTCAGGTCACGCGTGCTTGGACGGAATACGGTCTAGAGGAAAAGGTTATCCATTCGGTCGTCTTCGCTGTTGGGAGCCATCCCAGTACGCGATGACCTTCGCCGCTTGGAACCAGGAATCCCGGAGCCGCTAGGAATGTCAAACGTCCTCAATCCCGAACCCGAGAGCACAACCCTGAACACCGAACTGGAAACCCCTACGCTCGAGACTGCGACGGAGCCCACCACCCCGTCGTCCGAATCCACGTCCGCACCTGAGACGGCTGTTGCCGTTGAAGTACCTGCGCTGGACGCCGATACCACCACTGTTCCCACCACTGTTCCCGAAGCCGAAGCTGCCGTTGAAGTTGCCGAGGCTGAAGTCGAAGTTGCTGAGGCACCTGTTGAAGTTGCCGCGGCGGCTGTCGAAGTGGCCGAGGCTGCTGTTGAAGTGGCTGAGGCTGACGTTGAAGCCGCTGAGGCCGAGACCGAAGTCGATGCTGCGCAGGCTGCCTTTGAAGCCGACGAAGCCGCTTCCGAAGAGCACTCCGAATCGATGGACGATTTCTCCGCCGCTCTGGCCGCGTTTGAACGCGAGCAGGCTGCCGAGGCCGCCGCTGTTGAAGCTTACGGCGACAAGGTTGTCCAGGGTACAGTTCTAAAGCAGACCGAGAAGCACCTCATTGTGGACGTAGGCCTGAAGAGTGAAGGCATGGTTCCCATTGAGCAGGTCACCGATCACCTTGGCGCCGTGAAGTTTGTCGCGGGCGACGTGATCGACGTGGTGATCGAGCGCGAGGAGCCAGAGGGTGGCTACCTGGTCAGCTATGAGAAGGCACAGCGTCTGCGTGTATGGGATTCGATCGAGAAGGCATCCATTGACAAGACTCCGGTGATCGGCACAGTTGTCGCCAGGGTCAAGGGTGGCCTGACCATTGACATCGGCCTCAAGGCCTTCCTCCCCGGTTCGCAGCTGGAGATTCGCCCCGTCCGCAACTTGGACGGCTATCTCGGCCAGCAGATTGAAATCCGCGTCATCAAGCTCAACAAGAAGCGCGGAAACGTGGTTGTCAGCCGCAAGGAAATCCTTGAGGAAGAGCAGAACTCACGTCGTTCCACCACCCTGGAGCACCTCGGCGAAGGCGCGGTCCTGACCGGTACGGTCAAGAACCTCACCGACTACGGCGCGTTTGTGGATCTGGGCGGCATCGACGGTCTGCTCCACATCACCGACATGAGCTGGGGCCGCCTGACGCATCCGCGCGACCTGGTCAACGTCGGCGATGAGATCCAGGTCAAGGTTCTCAAGTTCGACAAAGACAAGCAGCGCGTCTCGCTCGGCTTCAAGCAGCTCACCCCCGATCCCTGGCTCGACGCCTCGGAGCGTTACCCGGTGGGCGCTCATGTGCACGGCCGCGTTCTGTCGGTTACCGACTACGGCGCGTTTGTGGAGCTTGAGCAGGGCATCGAAGGCCTGGTTCACCTCTCGGAGATGACCTGGTCCAAGCGCCTCAAGCACCCCTCCAAGATGGTCAAGCCCGGCGACGAAGTGGAGACGGTGGTTCTGAACGTGAACCCCGCCGACCGCCGCATCTCGCTCGGCATGAAGCAGCTGCTCGAGAACCCGTGGGAGAATCTCGCGGATCGTTATCCGGCCGGCACCATCGTTGAGGGTCGCGTCCGCAACCTGACCGACTTCGGCGCTTTCATCGAGATCGAGGATGGCATCGACGGTCTGGTACACGTCTCGAACCTGAGCTGGACCAAGCGCGTCAAGCACCCCTCGGAAGTGGTGAAGAAGGGCGAAAAGGTCAAGGCTGTCGTGCTTGGCGTAGAGCCCCAGAACCGCCGCTTGTCGCTCGGCATCAAGCAGCTGCAGCCCGATGTCTGGGAGAGCTTCTTTGCGGCTCACCGCGTTGGCGATGTCGTCCACGGCAAGGTGCTTCGCACCGCGCAGTTCGGCGCCTTCGTGGAGATCGCGGAGGGCGTTGAAGGCCTCTGCCACATCTCGGAAGCCGGTGAAGGCGAAGACGGCACCAGCAAGCTCGAAGTGGGTCTTGAGCACGAGTTCAAGATCATCAAGATCAACGTTGAAGAGAAGAAGGTGGGCCTCAGCCTGCGCGCGGTGAACGGCCAGGAAGCCAGCCGCTCCCAGGTGGAGAGCTACAAGACCGACCACAAGCACCAGGTCTCCAGCTCCACCACCACCCTCGGCGACCTGATCAACTGGAAGAGCAACTCGTAGCT
>CAZYDF010000116.1:0-12850 GCA_964645855.1 uncultured Occallatibacter sp. | reverse complement strand
TCCGGCGATGCGGTGCACTCCGGGCGCACGGAAAAGCTGACCATTCCGTTGGGGTCGCTGGGCGTGTATCCGGGCGCGGGCGCGATACCGGGCAAGGACATCAACCTGCAGTTGGGCAACCAGAATTTTCTGCTTTCCACCACGGTGGCGGCGCAGCCCATTACGCAAATCTTCAAGATCCATGCGGGGGTGAGCGTGGCGCATGGCGACGCTGCTGCCGCCCATGCCGATGCAAGACGGGCGCAGGATGAGATTGGGCTGGCGGTGCGGAAGCTGTATCTGCAGATTCTGGCGGCAGAGCGCAAACGGAAGGCCGCGGCACTGCGCATTGCGGCGGGCGAGGCGCGGCTGAAGGAGGCGCAGGCGGCAGTGGACTCCGGCGTGGTGCTGGAGCTGAAGGCGCTGGAAGGCAAGGCGCAACTGGCCGAGGCGCGCCACCAACTGGGCACGCTGGACGATGCCATAGCCGACATGCAGGTGGAGTTTGCCAACCTGACCGGATTGCCTCTGGATACGGAGCTGGATTTGGCGGAGCCCACGTTTGCGGCGTCGCCGGTGACGGCCGCTGCACTGGAGGCCGAGGCGCTCGAGCACAATCCGCAAGTGGCTGCGGCAGCGGCGCAGTTGAGCAAGGCGCGCGCGGGGGTCCATGCGGCGCAGGCGGAGTTTATCCCCGAGGTGGGAGCGTTTGCGCAGTACGTGTACCAATCGGGTGTGCCGTTGCTAGCCGAAAACAACGGGGTGGTGGGATTGCATCTGAACTGGACGCTCGCCGATTTTGGCAAGCGTACCGGACAGGTGCATGAGCGGCGGGCGCAGTGGGCGCAGGCCGAGGAGAACCTGGCTGCCACAGAGAACCGGATTCGCGTGGATGTGGAGAAGGAAGCGCGCCGGGTGGAGCGCACCGAGACCGGCCTGGAGTCCGCGCGGGAGGCCGTGGAGGCGCGCGCGGAGATGCGTCGCATTGTGGCCGACCAGGTGGAAGCAAAGACCGCCAACGCTTCGGCGCTCCAAGAGGCAGATGCGCAATTGGCCGATGTCCAGGCTACTTTGTTTGAAGCCGAGGTGGCGAGGGCCGTGGCGCACGCCGAGCTGGACCGGACTGTGGGACGATAAGCGGTTTGCTTACACGCAATAGGCCTTTGCGCGTATGCTGGAGCGTTGTCAGTGCAAGCGGAGGCGAGCGATGAAGTACAGAGTGTTGACCGTGAATCGGGAGTTTGGCAGCGGCGGAGGCCGCATTGCGCAACGCATTGCCGAACAGTTGGGCTGGAAGTTGCTGGACCGGGACATCATCGACGCCATAGCTTATGCCGCGCACGTTGACCCCAAGGTGGTGCGCCGCTACGACGAGCACGTGCAGGGCTGGCTGCGGCGGCTGAACCAGCAGGCCATGCGCGGCGCAGCCCTGGCCGCGGGCATTGAGCTGGCCGATAACGCCGTCTTCGATGCCGAAGAGATGGTCAAAATCAGCCAGAAGGTAATTGAAGAGGCATGCACCGAGGGCAACGCGGTGATTGTGGGCCGTGGTTCGCAGTGCGTGCTGCAGCACAAAGCGGATGTCTTCCACGCCTTTGTGTATGCGCCCTGCAAGGAGCGCATGGAGCGGCTCAAGACGCGGCTGGAGGCGGGCACGAGCATCGAACAGCGGATGAAGACCGTGGATGCCGAGCGCGCCCGCTATCTGCAGGAGTACTACGGCAAGAACTGGCTGAACATCCACCTCTACGACCTGATGATCAGCTCCAGCGAGGATGAGGCGGAGACGGCGCGGGTGATTTTGGTGGCGATGGGCGCGGAAGGCTGATTCTTGCATCGTCCCTGTGGGACGCATGAACGGCGTGAAGAACAAAGAACACAAGGCCCCAGACGCATTCATGGTCTGGGGCCTTGTGTTTCTGGACTGCTGTGGATTGGAGCTTAGAGCGAGCCGGCTACTCCGGCCACGATCGACGACGCAAAGAGCAGCGCGAGGCCAGCGCCGAGCAGGCCGCGGGTCTTGGAACCGGTACCCTTCCACTCACCCATGAAGATGCCGATGACCTGGCTGAAGAAGATGCTGGCGGCCATGAGCACGGCCCAGCCGATGTAGGCGGTCTTGCCCATGGAGGGTTCGCCGGTCTTCAGGCAGACAAACTGCATGCACCAGATGGCTCCGGCTAGCGCGGCAAACAGGAGGTTGGTGGCAATGGGTGTGGAGGTGTTGACGTAGTCGCTGAGGGTGCGGTTCTTGAAGTTCAGCGCCAGGCACCAGCCGCCGTTCACCACAAATCCACCCAGCAGCACCACAACCAGAACCGGCATACCGGCCCAGGTGGGCGAGGTGAAGGGAGCGATGGAGCCGGCGAGCTTCTGGATTCCGGGCCCACCCTGTAAGCCAAAGCTCATCGCCGAGCTCATCAGGCCGGTGAACAGGGCCGCGATGACGCCCTTCTTGAAGTCGAATTCAGCAACGACCTTCTTCTTCTCCTCTTCCGGCAGTTCGCCTTCCTTGGAACGGCCGGCCATGCCTACGCAGATGATGCCGAGCAGCGAGATGCCAGCCGCCAGCACGGAAACCTGTCCGCTGGGCGTGGCGAACATGGCCGCGATGGCTTCTTTGCCCTTGAGCAGCGGTGGAATCAGCGTGCCGGTGGCGGAGGTGAGCCCAATGCCGATGGCCAGACCCAGGCCCACACCCAGGTAGCGGACCATAAGACCGAAGGTGAGTCCGCCAAAGCCCCATAGAGCGCCGGAGATCAGGCAATAGACGATCTCATGGCGCGGCGCGGCATGGAGCACGGCCAGGGTATTGGGCGAGGTGAAATAGGCCAGAACCCAAGGCACCACCACCAGGCCGGAGACGGCGTAAATGAACCAGTAGGTCTCCCAGGCCCACTTCTTGACCTTGGAAAAGGCCAGATAGAAAGACGCGCCGGCCAGACCGCCCAGCATGAAGATGACGATTCCCAGCATGGGGTTCGTGGCGTTGACTGCGTTCATTTTTTGATCCTTTCGTAGAGGGAGTTCCTGACGAACTCACCCCTGGTGTTACATGAATTCCAGAAAACCTGGTGGAGCGATGGAACCGGCGAGAGTCATCCCTCATGGTTAGAACATCTTTCCTTTTGGTATAGACTTCCGTGCCCCATCCATTTCCGCGTTCTTTGCGGAAATGGGTGGGATACCCAAGAAAGTCAGTTCTACACCTTTTCACAAAATGCTTCAGATCGGGATGCGGAAAAGTTTCCGCGAGTCGGGTTTTGTATCAGTCGTCCACCAGCTTTTGCCGACCCCGATGGATGAAACTTTGTATGTCCTGCCCTCGGATTTGCGCCCCAGCGGGGCGCAGTGAAGATAGCCCAGGGCAAGCCGTAGGCGTTGCGCACCCAAATGGACATCGCGCCCTGTAGGGGCGCGGCGAACCGTCAAAAGGACATTCCAGTTTCTTCCTAGGGCACGACTTGAGTCGTGCCCTAAATGCATCTGAAAGAGGACCAGGGCTTTAGCCCCTGTGGAAACCGTCTTGTCCAACACACATCCCCCCAGCGGCTCAAGCCGGCTACTCCATGTTGTCGTGCCCTGACAGAGGTCAACAAAACTACAGTTCAATCTCGAAGTTGTAGGTTGCGGGTTGCAGCTCGACGCCGGATTGGCCGTCGTGCTGGACGAGTTTTGCCTTCGGGTTCTGGTTGAGCGGCAGGCCGTCCAATTTGTATTTCATGGCTTCTGGCGCTTCCAACGGCAGCCATCCGGTGGTGTTGGCGGGTAGGGTTACATGCCACACCGCCTTGTTGCCCGTAACCTTCCAGTCGGAGTGGATCAAGCCCATCGGAGACTGGTAATCGAAGTCCACGTGGCCCAGCCGTGCGTCAAAGTGGGGGTTGAGAACCACGGTATGGAAGCCGGCGTCCTCAGCCGTCGTGTCCACGCCCGCCACATAGCGATAGACCCAGTCGGCCACCGCTCCATAGGCGTAGTGGTTGAAGGAGTTCATGCTGGGGTCGGAGATCATCTGGTCGCCGTTCCAGCGCTCCCACATGGTTGTGGCGCCGTGGTCCACCATGTAACCCCACGACGGGTAGCCGGTGTTAAGCAGCAGCTTGAAGGCCAAGTCCTGGTAGCCGGCCTTGGTCAACTCCTCCAGCAGGTAGGGCGTGCCCAGGAAGCCGGTGGCCAGCATCTCATGGTTGGCCTTGATCTTGTCCACTAGGCGCTTGGCGGCGGCGGCGCGCAGATTTTCAGGAAGCAGGTTCATGTGCAGCGCCAGCACGTAGCTGGTTTGGGTGTCGCCGCCGTTGGCCTTGGCGTTGGGGTTGTTGATGACGCCAAAGATGGAAGCCGAGTTGTCAGCGCCGGGAATGAATCCGTCCTCGTGGACAAACTTCTTCTGGAAGGCGGTGCGGATGTTTTCAAACAGAGCGGCGTAGTGCTTCTCCGCGCCGGCTCGGCCGGTGGCGTGGGCCATCTGCCGCATCAGGGTCACGTCCCAGGCCCAGTAAGCGCTGGCCACAATCACCTGGTCGGTCTTGCCCTCAGGTGAAAGCCAGTCGCCGAAGGGAATGCCGGACTCCTTCTCCCAGAGGAAGGTGGGGTTGGCCGTCTCAATGGCGCCAAGGTAGCTCTCCATCGCCTTCCAGTTCTCTTCGATGATGGCGGTGTCGCCGGTCTGCAGCCAGCTGGTCCAGGGGACGATCACGCCGGCATCGCTCCAGCCAGCGCCTTTTCCAGGAGCCGGAGTCATGGTTCCTGGAGCAAAGATGCCGTAGTAGGGCGTGCCTGCCTGGGTGCCGCGCAGATCGCCGGCAAACTTGCGGCTGAAGGCGGCCAGATCCATGTTGTAGCTGGCGGTGCGCCAGAAGACCTGGGCATCGGCCGTCCAACCCAGACGCTCGTCGCGCTGCGGACAGTCGGTGGGCAGGCCTACAAAGTTCGACCGCTGGCCCCAGGTGATGTTCGACCAGAGCTGGTTGATCATGGGGCTGCCGGTGGTCAGCTTGACCGCAAAGGGCGCATCCGTGTGCAGCACATTCACCTTGACGGCGGTGAGCGCAGGCTTGGTCGGAGCACTGGTCAGCTCCACGTAGCGGAAGCCGTGGAAGGTGAACTGCGGGGTGAACTCGTCTTCGCCACGGCCGCTCAGGATGAAGTGATCGGTGGCTTTGGCGGTGCGGAGGTTCTCGGTATAAATCGTGCCGTCCGGGTTCAGGATCTCGGCAAAGCGCAGTTGCACGTCGGTGCCTTCGGGGCCGCTCATGCGCAGCGTTGCCACGCCAGAGAGGTTCTGGCCGAAGTCGTAGACCCAGACGCCGGGTTTGGGCTGGGTGAGAGTCTTGGCTTCGAGGACCCGCTCCACGCGGATCGGCTCAAAGTTCTGCGCCTCAATGCGGACCGTGGCGGGATGGACCGTAATGGCGTTCGAAGTGCCGAAGGCGAAGTTCACATCGGCCCACGCCGCGGGATGGATGCGCGCGTCCTGGGTTTCGCCGTCGTAGATCTCAGCCGAACGAATCCAGCTGGGAACCGCCTTCCAGTCGGTGCCGGTATTGATCCACTCCACCTTGCCGTCAACGTGTTCGATGCGCAGCTGAGCGCGCAGGGCAGGCGGCGTCAGGCCGTAGTTGTTGGGCTGCTGGAACCACTCCAGGGGCGTGGAGTACCAGCCCGGCGCCAGGAGCGCGGAGAGGGCGTTCTTGCCCTGGGTGAGCTGGTTGGTCACGTCGTAGGTCTGGTAGGGCACACGCTCGCGGTAGTCGGTCCAGCCGGGAGCCATCACGTCCGCGCTGACGCGCTTGCCGTTCAGGTAGAGTTCGTAGGCGCCCAAAGCCGTTGCGTAGATGCGCGCCGACTTAACCGGCGAGGCCAGAGCGAACTCGTGGCGGAGGATCTTGACCGAGGGCGGAAGCCAGGGCTTGCCCAGCGGTTCGGTCAGCGTGGAGGCGCTCTGGGTGAACAGAGCCGACGCGGCCCAGGTGGAATCGTCGAAGCTCTTGGCGGTCCAGTCTGCGGGAGCGTGGATGGCGCTCTTCCAGGCGTTGTCCGTGGCAAAGCTGGCCCAGGTGCCGTCTTCGTACTGCACCACGAGAGTGGTCATCATGGCGGGAGCGTCGCCGGTGGCCATGCCGTTGGGGTTCTCGTTGTAGTGCAGCACCTCAATGGCGATGGAGTTGGCGCCCGCGGCGAGCGCGCTGCCCACATCGGCCTTGACGAACTTCTTCCACGGCATCTGCTTGGCGGCGATCAGAGGCTGCTCGGTGAGCACCTGCTTGCCGTCGATCCAAGCGGACACGGTGTCCTGGCCCGCGGAGTAAAGCGTGGCGTGGCGGACGGCCTTGGGGAGCTGGACGGTGGTGCGGAAGGCGTAGCGCTCCTGCTTCAGCTTCTCAAAGGCTAGCGCACCAGTCTGCGGGCTGTTGATCCAGTGAGCGGCGGCCTGGCGGACGGCGTTCTCCTCCGGGGTGAGGAAGCCGATCCATTCGGCCTTCCAGTTGGCTTGCACCATCAGCCCGGTCTCCCACTGGGAGGGCTCGCTGGCAACGAAGGGCTTGCCTTCCTGGTCCCAGGCCTTCACGCGCCAGAAGTAGACGGTGGAGGGCTTGAGCGCCGGGCCCTGGTAACGGATGCTGAGGGAGGACGAGCAGCGGATGCGGCCGCTGGACCAGACGTCGGCCTTGTCCTGGGCAAGCAACGCGGCGGAGCTGGCCACCTGAATCTCATAGGCCGACTGCCGCGCGCCGGGCGTGGTGCTCCCAAGCTGCCAGCTGAACAGCGGCGCAAGGTTGTCAATGCCCAGCGGTGCCGGAAGGTTGTCCACCTTGAGCTGGACGGGACCAGCGGCTTGGGCAGGGCTGGAAGCGATCATGAGGATGGCAGAGAGCAGGCCCAAGGCAAGCGGGCACAGACGGCAACGAATCATGGAAGATGAACTCCTTCAAGTTTGAGCCCCACGATTGTGCGTGTCCATGCAGGGCTTGGAAAGCTTGTTGCCGGGGCGATGCTGCGTACCCATCGCCCCTATTCCGACGCGCGGACGGCTGCAGGGTGAAGACAGCGGGTCTTCCCAGTGTGAAATGTTTTCCAAACGGTAAAGCTAAGGAACAGGGAAGAGCTTTGTCAACGGAATTTAGAGCGGGGTGAAGGGAAGCGATGCAAGCCCCGTCTGGGTAGGGGTTCTGCTCTGCTTGGAGAGAGCAGGTGGAGGCCAAACTCCGCAGCTGCTTGCCACTAGGTGAGACCCCACTGAAAATTTCGGTAGCCAATCTATTTCGATAGGAAATATACTTCATCGTTGGAATGATGCAGCGCTTGCCAGGCATCTGGATTGGCGCTGTGTAGAGGATGGCTTTTGATGCGCGATTCCGCCGGTTGGCTCGCCTTGCGATGTTCTTGTTCCGCGGTATTGTTGCTTGCCTTGCCCTGCGTATCCGCTCAGGTTCCCGGCGCGACGTCCCAAGAGCCGCCCATCACGCCGCAACAGGTTTCTGCAGTCCACGATGCGCCCTTGAATCCCGCGCTTCCCACCATCTTCATCGTGGGCGATTCGACGGCCCGCAACCAGGCCGATCTGGGCTGGGGCGACCACTTGGCGCACTTCTTCGATCGCACCCAAGTCAATATTGCCAATCGCGCCATTGCCGGGCGCAGCTCCCGTACCTACATCAAGGAGGGGGCATGGGATCGTGTGCTCGCCGAGATGAAGAAGGGCGATTATGTGCTGCTCCAGATGGGCCACAACGATGGCGGGCAACTGGATGGCGCCAAGCCGCGGGGCACGCTCAAGGGCATTGGCGAAGAGACGCGCGAAGTCACCCTTGCGAACGGTGACAAGGAAGTGGTGCACACCTACGGCTGGTACATCCGCAAGTACATTGTCGACGCCCGCGCGCACGGGGCCACGCCCATTCTGCTGACGGTCACCATTCGCAACATCTGGACGGCTGGAGCCGATGGCAAGCAGCATATCGAGCGCGACATGGGTTATGGCGAGTCCTTGCGGCAGATTGCAGCCGCCGAGCACGTTGACCTGCTCGATATGGCCAGCCGTGAGGCTGACGCTCTGGAGCAGCTGGGCCCTGAGCAGACCGCCAAACTCTTTCCCGTTGACCACACCCACACCAGTGCGGAAGGCGCTGAGTTGAACGCCCGTATTGTAGCCAAGACCCTTCTCGAATCTCATTTACCGCTCGATGCGTGGTTGGTCTCAACGCTGCCCAGTCTGCCGATCGAGGGCATGCCCAACCCATAGCCTGCGCATCCAACCAGGCCCAACCCAAGTTCAAAAGAACACGAAAAGAGGAAACATGCGCGTTTGCTTTCTGCTGAAAGTCCGGGACAACATGCTGGAGGAGTACAAGGTTCGTCACGCCGCGGTGTGGCCGGAGATGCTGGATGCCCTGCGCCGCACGGGATGGAAGAACTACTCGCTCTTCATGCGCAAAGACGGACTTCTGGTTGGCTATCTGGAGTGCGAAGACTTCAAGAAGTGTTGCGACGACATGCAACTGGAGCCGATCAACGCGGTTTGGCAGAAACAGATGACCTCCTTCTTTGAAGCCCTGGGCGGAGCCGCTGCCGATGAAAGCATGATCCCGCTGGCCGAAGTCTTCCACCTGGACTAAGCGTATGTGGAGCGCGGAGCACCGGATTGTAGCGCCGGTCTCCTGACCGGCTGTAGCGTGGACCTCCCGGTCCACGCGCAGCAGCTTCCGCGAGGAAGGAACTCTCTGCGAGCCATGTTTTGTAGCAGTCGGCCACCGGCTTTTGCCGACCCCGATGGATGAAACGTTCTACATCCTGCCCTCGGAGGGATGAAACTCAATATGTCCTACCCTCGGAGTTGCGCCCCATCGGGGCACGGTGCAGATAGCCCAGGGCAAGCCGTAGGCGCAGCCCTGGGTTTGCACACCAAAAAAGGAGATCGCGCCCTGTAGGGGCGCCGCGAAGGGTCAAACGGGCATTCCAGTCTCTTTTTAGGGCACGACTTGAGTCGGGCCGAAAGCGGCCTTGAATTAGGACGGGCTTCAGCCTCTGCGGTAGACAGGCGCAACAGCCTGTAACCGTAACCAACGTTGCGAATGATCGGAGAATCGGCAATGAGCAGCTTTAATTCTTTCCGGCGCGACTTCCTGCGCGTTGGTAGCCTTGGTGCAGTAGCAAGTATTGGCGCGGCAGCCACTACGCTGCCCACCGTCGCCCTTGCGGCGGAGACCAGCAAGACGACGGCGAATTCCATCGGCATCTTCAACGTGCGCGACTTTGGCGCTACAGGCGACGGCAAGACGATTGACTCGCCCGCCATCAACAAGGCCATTGAGGCCGCGGCAGCCGCGGGCGGCGGTCTGGTACTGTTTCCGGCCGGCACTTACCTGAGCTTCTCCATCCACCTCAAGAGCCACGTCTATCTGCATCTGCTGGAGGGCTCCACGATTCTTGCCGCAGCATCGCCCTTGCCGGGTGAAACTACCGGCTACAACGGCGGCGTCTACGATGCGGCCGAGCCCAAGACGGATTTTGATCCCTATCAGGATTACGGCCACAATCACTGGCACAACTCGCTGATCTGGGGCGAGGAGATTCACGACTTTGGCATCACCGGCACTGGCCTCATCTATGGCAAGGGGCTGAGCTTTGGCGCCGGCCGCGAACCGCGTGGCGACTATCCTCTCTACAGAGCTGAGCAGCCTGGCGTCGGCAACAAGGCCATCGCGCTCAAAAACTGCCGCAACGTGCAGTTCCGCGATTTTTCCGTGCTCAAGGGCGGACATTTTGCGTTCCTGCTTACCGGCGTTGATAACCTCATCTGCGACAACCTCACCGTGGATACCGACCGCGATGGCTTTGACATCGATTGCTGCCAGAACGTGCGCGTATCCAATTGCACGGTGAATTCGCCCTGGGACGATGGCATCTGCCCCAAGTCTAGTTATGCGCTGGGCTATAACCGGCCCACGCGCAACCTCACCATCGATAGTTGCTGGGTGACGGGCTGCTTTGAGCTCGGCACGGTGCTGGACGGCACGCGCAAGAAGTTTGTGGAAGGCCAGCGCGGCGTCTTTCATACCGGACGTATCAAGTGCGGCACCGAGTCGAACGGCGGCTTCATTAACGTCGCCATCACCAACTGCGTCTTTGAAGGCTGCAACGGATACGCGCTGGAGAGCGTGGACGGCGCGCTGCTCGAAGACATCGCCATCTCCAACACCACCATGCGCGATATCTACTCCGGCCCGCTGTTCATGCGTCTGGGCGCGCGCTTGCGCGGGCCCAAGGAGACGACGAAGGTGGGTACCATGCGGCGCATCGCCATCAGCAACCTGGTCTGCTACAACGCACCCTTGAAGAATTGCTCCGTGCTCTCCGGCATTCCCGGCTATGCGATTGAGGACGTGAAGCTCTCCAACATCTACATCCACACCGTGGGCGGGGCAACCGCGGATATGGCGGCGATTGTTCCGGGTGAGTGGGAGCAGAAATATCCCGACCCTGGGATGTTCGGACCGATGCCGGCCTCAGGATTTTTCTTGCGCCACATGAAGAACGTAGAGATGAGCCACGTGGAGATTGCCAACGCCATGCCCGACGCACGTCCCGCCTTCCACCTGCAGGATGTGGAGCGCGCCGACTTCTTTGCCATCACCGCGCCGCGCTCGGCGGTGGGCGCTTTTGCCCTGAACAACGTGAAGGATCTGCGTATTGGCTGGAGCCGCGCCGCCGCGGACACCGTGCTGGCGACGGCGGACAAGAAGACGGTGTAAGGGCGGCGGGCTGGCGGCGTTAGCGAAGTTGGCGGTGCTAGCACGTGGCGAGTTGGAAAGTCAGCCGCGCCTGCGGTGCGTGTTGGCGAGTTGGCGGATTGCGTCAGCCACCGAAAGCCAGCTCTTCATGAATCCAAAACAACAAAAAGACTCGGGAGCCGCAGCCCCCGAGTCTTTTCAGTCCCTAGTCCCTAAGTCCCTGGTCCCTACCGGCGAACAAGGTCCTTCACCTTCTGAATCACCACTTCGCGACCCAGATCGCTGATGGCCTCGGTGAGCGGCAGCTGCTTGGGGCAGGCCTCCACGCAGTTCTGCGCAAAGCCGCATTCCTGAATGCCGCCGTCGCCGGCCAGCGCGCGCAGACGCTCTTCCTTGAAGACCTTGCCGGTGGGGTGGTTGTTGAAGAGCTTGACCTGGGCAATGGTGGCCGCGCCCACAAAGCCGGTGGCCTCGTTGAACTGCGGGCAGACTTCCATGCAGCAGGTGCAGCTGATGCAGTTGGAGAGCGGGTAGTTGGCTTCCTGCTGCTGCGGGAAGACGCGCGGGCCGGGGCCCAGGTCGTAGGTACCGTCCACCGGAACCCAGGCCTTCACGGCCTTCAGGTTTTCAAAAAGTACAGACCGGTCCACCTGCAGATCCCTCACCAGGGGGAACTTGGAGAGCGGCTGCACCTTGATGGGCTGCTCCAGGTTCTCCACCAGCGCCGAGCAGGCCATGCGCGCCTTGCCGTTGATCAGCATGGCGCAGGAACCGCAGATCTCTTCCAGACAATTCGAGTCGTAGGCCACCGGGGTGGTGCACTTGCCTTCGCAGGTCTCCGGTTTGCCCGCAAACTCCATCAGCGCCGAGATCACGTTCATGCCCGAACGCCACTCCAGCTCAAAGCTCTCCCACACCGCCGGTGCATCGGGGCTGGCCTGCCGCTTGACCTCAAACTTCACTGTTTTGTTTGCCATTCAAATTCTCCGAGCCAATCTCTTGATCGCACAAGCCCTACTGCGACAAGGCAAAATCCGACTTACTCCAGGTAGTGGTGGGGCGCAGGACACTTCCGTGCATCAGGTTGGACTTCCACACGGGCACTCCAACTCCCTGCCGATCGAACACATCGCCAGTGGCAAATGCCGCATGAGCACCGCTCACGTGGACATACGCCGCGGGCTCCCGCGATTCCAGTGGGACGCTCTTCAGCCCCAACAACACGGCAAGATCGCTGGCTGCGACCGTCCGTTTATTCTTCTTGGACCCCATGGCGCCGCTCAACAAGAGTTCTGCCTGGGTCCAGGTACTGATTCCCTTGAACGAACTGTTCGAGGGGGACAGGTCCACAGCACGTGCAACCATGACCGCATAAAGCGTTTCGGCCTGGTCCGCAATCCGCTTGTCGGCGGAGGGGTAATCAGTAAGAAACTTCGCCTCTGTCTTGGCCTTGGCCAGTTCGGCGTTGGTCATCAAAACGCTTGAACCATCGCGCAAGGCGAAGGTGGTCTGCGTTCCGTCATCGAACGGCGCGGCAGCGAAGACGCCGGGATAGCCGAAGGTGGCAATCGCCGTCTTGATGATCGCCCCATAGCTGTCCTTCGAATTACCCTCATAGAAAGCATGAAGAATCACCAGACCATCGAGCTTGCCCGCGCTGGCTGGAGTATCCCAGCCAGACTGTGCGAGGGATGGAACAAGCGCCCAGAAACCTGCCGCGGTACAAAGCAGGATCGTCCTCCACCGCGGCCATTTTTCTTGAACCCGTTCCATCTTCAGCTCCCTCAGGCAGGGTGTTACTTGGTAGCGTCGTAGCTGCGCGGCCGCGGCTTGATGTACTGCGTATCCACGTCCTCCAGCTCCATCTTCGGACCCTCGATGGCTCCGGTGTAGGTGGCGCGCGTGGTCTTGAGGAACTTCTCGTCGTTGCGTTTCGGGAAGTCGGGCTTGTAGTGCGCGCCACGCGACTCATCGCGCAGCATGGCGCCCAGCACAATGGGACGCGCCAGCTCCAGCATGTTGCCCAGTTGCCGCGTAAAGGCGAAGCTGGTGTTGGCCCACTGCGAGCGGTCGCTCAGGTTGATGCGGTTGTAGCGCTCCATGAGCTCGACGATCTTCTCGTCGGCCTGCTTCAAGCC